>CAVYAH010000046.1:0-91073 GCA_963766415.1 uncultured Alphaproteobacteria bacterium
TGAAGCTCCGGCCGCCGCCGCGCCCGAGGCCGCTCCGCCGCCCGCACGAGGCCGCTCCGCTTCGCGAGCAGCAGCTCGACAAGTACGGCCGTGCCTATGCGACTGGCCGCCGCAAAGACGCCATCGCGCGCGTCTGGCTGAAGCCGGGCTCAGGCAAGATCGTCATCAACGGCCGCGAGCAGGAAGTCTATTTCGCCCGCCCGACGCTGCGCCTTGTCATCAATCAGCCGTTCGGCGTCGCCGGCCGCGAAGGCCAGTATGACGTGGTCGCGACCGTCGTCGGCGGCGGCCTCTCGGGCCAAGCCGGTGCCGTCAAGCACGGAATTGCGCAGGCGCTGACCCGCTTCGAGCCCGCACTACGTGGCGTCGTCAAGCAGGCCGGCTTCCTGACCCGCGACCCGCGCGTCGTCGAGCGCAAGAAGTACGGCCGCGCCAAGGCCCGTCGCAGTTTCCAGTTCTCGAAGCGCTGAGCGTCGGATCAGTTTGTCAAAGGGCGGCTCGGCTTTTCCGAGCCGCCCTTTCTTCATGCGCATCCCATCCAACGGGTCTCAGTCGCCCGGAGTAACGGATCATTTCTCCTAGCAAGGGGAGAGCAGCGGCAACGCGGAAGCGAAACCAGCCGTCTTCTTCCCATTCGCGGGCGTCGATCCGAGGGCCAAGGGCCAGCGGCAACGGCAGTCCGAAGGTCCAGCCGCGCAGCACCATTTTGAGCCCGTCCGGCTCTGATACGAGCTCGAACGTCAAGCGGATCGGACCGAAGCGTTCCGTTATGCGATTGTCCCGTGCCGCAAGCTCGCTCGAGAAGCAGTAGCCGCCGAAGTTGCGCGTCCACCGCTCGCGGCCGGAGTGCTCGGCGAAACTTACATGAAGCGGATAGCTCCCCGAAGGCGGAAAGCGCATCAGGCGACAGAACAGGCCGGTCCAGAATCCAGCACCCCTGGACACGACGGCCCGGCCCGTCGCACCCGCGTCGCCATTCACCTCATGAAGCTGCTGAACGATGGGCGGAAGCTGATCGAACCTGTCGCCCATCACTCGGCGATAAAGCGTCGGCTCAAGCACTCGCTTCAGCGATTTCCTGGCGCACCGGCAATCCGGCAAGGACCTGTTCGAAGTCGGAGATCGTCAGCTCTTCCGATGCGTCTCGGGCACCCGCTTCACTACAGCCAGAAGCAATCCGGTCGACCAACAAAGCTGCGGCGAGCGTTGGCACTTCAGGACCGGAACCGCCCTCCGCAATCAGGGTCCAACGGCGCTCAATTCGTTCGCCGTCGAGCCATCCGTGCAGGACCACGGCCATTGCCGAACGGTCGCTGCCGACCCAGAGGGTTGCCCGCTGGAGCCGCAGGAAGATGCCCGCGAGGCTCCTAAGCGAACTCACGACGCCGAAGCGCACCAGCCAGCTAACCAGCCAAAGCCCGAGGATCTGCGGCGCTTGATCTGAACCGGCGCGAAAAATGACGGCCGGCTCACCAGGCAGCATCGCCGGCAGGAGTTCCAGGTCCGGCACCTCGCAAAGTGCCAACCACCGTCGCTGCAAGGGCTTTGCGCCTGCAACTTCGAAGCGCGCGCGCTGAAGTTCGCTCGCGCCGAAACTGACGGTCCAGCGCCCTCCGCGACGCAGCCTCACGCCACGTCCCGCGTAGCTCAGGATCGCGCCCGTCACCGATCGCGAAGCCGTCGACCGGGTTGAAGCACTGATCGCGATTTCGACCTGCGAGACGCGGTCCAGGCCTTCGGCCAGCCGCCGAGCGACCGCGCCTGAAAGCGCTGGCACACTGGAAGCTCCGCTGATCACCACGACTCCCGCTTTGCGCGCTGCCCCATGAAGTTCGCCGATGCCGCAAACGAAATCGCGCGCATCTGCGAGGTCGAGGTAGGAGACGCCGGCATCGATGCATGCTTGCGGCACCGCGGAACTGCAATTCTGGAACGGTCCCGCGGCATCAATGACGATATCGGGGCCAAGCTTGCGAAGAAATCGGAACAAGGTCGCCCGTTCGATCAATGCGCGCCGGCTTCGTGTGGGGAAGCCCGCGACAGAAGCGTTCGGCCTCTTCGAGGCTACGCCCGGCCACGATAACCTCGTGAGCCACAAGACGCCTCGACAGCCTCGCGCCGAACCCGCCGTAGCCTCCAAGAATGAGAAGGCGGCTCATAGAGCGTCCTTCAGGTCATGGAACATGACGGTCTGGCGCATGAATTCTCCCAGCCAGCGATGCTCGAGAAGAAGCACAAAGGCGAACCAGCCATGGTTGCAGTCGATGTGACTGACGCGCAGACGGCCGGGCTCGAGACAGTGCGGGATCCGCAGCCGCAGTCCCAAAACAGTGATGAAATAGTGGTCGCTGACGAAATGCAGCGCTTCATCGGCGACCTCGCACCTTAGCGCGATGCCGAGGCCGCAGCCGACATATTCCTCGATACCCGTTGGGCCTGTAAACCTCTTGCTCGAGTGGATGACCTGGGGAAAGCCGCGCTGACGACAATAAATCCGAGTCCAGAACTGGCCGCCGCATGACTTGTCCTCAGTCACGAGAACGGCCGCCGGCACCCCGTCATCGCGCCAAAGGGGGAGCGGCGCGCCAATTACCGTGAGTGCGTGTGCCAGGAGCCAGCCCGCGCGGCTGATCCGGCATTCAAGGATCTCCCCTTCATAAGCGGTGCTCTGCCCCTCCCCGATCCTCTTGCCGAACCGGGCGCGTGTTGCTGGGGGCAGCGATGCCCACGCTCGTTCCCCAAGCAGCGTGCGGAAACGCAAGTCCACACCGTCGGCCGTGCCGCCGCGACGGGGCCTCAGCGGGAGGATTCTCGCAACTAACGCGACGTCCGGCATAACGGCTCCCCGGTGTCTGTTATTTCTGGAAAGAAAGAAACGACTGGTTAAATGAAGCTCAGTCACGCCCCTCCGCCCGGCCCTCTTTTCGATTGAGATTGAGAAGGTTAACGACCCGCGAACCCATCTTGACCAGCGACATGATCTTCGCCGGTTGAACGCCGAGCATCTGATCATACCAGCGGTTCAGAGTATCGACGAAGCCCTGCATCTCCGACAGGCGTTCGCGCGCGACGCGGCTCACTCGTGGATCGCATTGTGCTTCGGCTACGCAGGCCCGCAGGGCAGTTGCGGCCGGGTCAATCTCGCGCTCCTTGCGGCCCTGGGCAATGCGACGAACCATCTCCAAGAGGTCGGTTTCCGCTTCAAAGTGGTCGCGCCTGTCGCCGAGCACCGGCACGCGGCGGACGAGCTTCCAGCCGATCAATTCCTTGAGGCTGTTTGACACATTCGACCGGGCCATTTTGAGCGTTTCGGAAATATATTCCGCCGTCAGCGGGCGCTCCGACAGATAGAGCAACGCGTGAATCTGCGCGACGGAGCGATTAACTCCCCACTGGTCGCCCATCTCGCCCCAATGCAGGATGAAGCGCTGAACCGCCATCGGGAGCAACGCAATCGTGGTAATTTCTGTCATAACAGAAATATCAGTCAGAAGAGACGTCGAGTCAAGATGCCACTCTTCACGGCGCTTGACGCCGAGATTAGGAAGAGGGCGACGGGGAGATGTTCATGCGCCGCCTGATCCTGTTCGTGCTGAGTTTACTGATCGTCCCCCCGGCCCTCGCGGAGCCGGTCCTCATTCGTCCCGCTCAAATATTCGACGGGGTCGATCCACATCCCCACCCCGGCTGGTCCGTTCTCGTCGATGGCGACCGGATCACCGCGATCGGCCCGAACCTTGCCGCGCCCGCCGGCGCAACCGTGATCGATCTACCCGGAACGACCCTGATCCCGGGCATGATTGAGGGCCACTCGCATCTGTTCCTCCATCCGTACAACGAGACGTTGTGGGACGATCAGGTGCTCCACGAGCCTCTGGCCCTCCGCACGGTTCGCGCCGTTGTCCATGCTGAAAAGACGCTGATGGCCGGGTTCACTACGGAGCGCGACCTCGGCACCGAGGGGGCTGGTTACGCCGACGTCGGCCTGAAAAAGGCGATCGACCAGGGCATCATCCCCGGCCCTCGCCTGCTCGTTTCAACCAAGGCCAACGTCGCCCGCGGCGCCTATGGGCCCAAGGGGTTCGAGCCGGGCGTGAGGATTCCGCAAGGAGCAGAAGAGATCAGTGGCGCCGACGAGATGACAAGGGCAGCGCGCGATCAGATCGCCGCCGGCGCAGACGTCATCAAGATGTACGCCGACTACCATTACCAGCCGCACGAGCCGAGCCGTCCCACAATGACCGAAGCCGAATTGGCGGCCGGCGTCGCGGTTGCGCACGATGCGGGCCGCCTTGCCGCGGCGCACGCCACCACGGCGGAAGGAATGCGCCGAGCCGCGCTCGCCGGCGTCGATACGATTGAACATGGCTATGAGGGCACGCCGGAGGTCTTCAAGCTGATGGCCTCCAAGGGTATTGCGCTCTGTCCGACCATCGCGGCCTCTGAGGCATACGCCCGCTATTTCGAGCATTGGAACGGCAAGGAGCCTGCGCCCGAGAGCGTGCAGGACAATCGTCGCTCTTTCCGTCTCGCCGTGCAGGCCGGAGTGCCGATCTGCATGGGCGGCGACGTCGGCGTCTACGCGCATGGGGAGAACTGGCTCGAGATGGAAGCGATGCAGCGCGCCGGAATGCCTGCCGCCCAGGTGATGATCGCCGCGACCTCCGGCAATGCCCGGATTTTCCACCTCAGCGATCGCGGTCAGATAAGGGTCGGTTTGCTCGCTGACCTCGTCGCGGTCGACGGCGACCCGACCCGCGATGTCGCCGCGGTCGAAGCGGTGCGGCTCGTCATGAAGGGCGGCCAGATTGTCAGGAAGCAATAGGCGTGGACATGGAGCGACGCACCTTCCTCGGCGGCAGCATGGCGCTGATCTCGGGCGCCGCATCCGCACAGAGCGCACCCGGCCCATTCGCCGGCGACCCGAGCGCCCCTTTCTGGCCGCCGAAGGAAAGCTTCCCTCTGTGGCCCGGTAAGCCGCCGGGTGCGCCCAAGGCAAAGATCCAGCCCAACTGGACGATGAACAATGCGCCGCCGAACCGCGAGCTTTGGATCAGAGGTGTTGAAATGCCGGAGGTGCACGTCTTTCGCGCTGCAAAACCCGATGGCTCCGCGCTGCTAGCGCTTCCGGGCGGTGGCTATGAGTTCTTGTCGGTCCAGAACGAAGGCATCGACGCTGCCGAACGGTTCAATGCCGATCGCACGACCGTTTTCATTCTGACTTATCGTCTTCCAGTCGAGGGTTGGGTGGATCGGTCACTGGTGCCGCTGCAGGATGCGCAGCGTGCGATACGCCTCATCCGTTCGCGCGCGGACGAATTCCGGATCGATCCTGCGCGGGTTGGCGTGCTCGGTTTTTCCGCCGGCGGCCATCTCGCAGCCGACCTTGCGGTTTCGCACGGCGCGCGCACTTACGCGCCGATCGATTCAGCGGACACGATCTCCGCTCGGCCCGCCTTCGTCGGCCTCGTCTATCCGGTTATCAGCCTCGATCCGCAGACCACATTGGGCGAACTCCACGCCGAACCTCCTGGGAGTGAAGCCTGCTCGGAGAGCTACGTCTCGGCTCGTTCGCCGTCCTTGCAGGTCACCGCCGAAACGCCGCCGAGCTTTGTCGTCGCGGCATTCGACGACCCTCTGGTGCTTATCTCGAACAGCTTACAATGGATCGACGCGTGCCGCCGCTCCAAGGCGAATGTCGAGGCGCACCTGTTCGCCGAGGGCGGGCACGGCTTCGGCTTTCACCTGCCGCGAGACGATTCGGGCTCACGCTGGCCCGACCTCTTCTCGCTGTGGATGCGCAAGCACTGGGGCTGAGATGAAAGCTTTCACTCGCGCGGTCAGTCCACACTTGCCCGAATGCCAGCTGACGCATCTGCAGCACGTCCCGATCGATGCGGCCAAAGCTGCCGAGCAGCATTCGGCCTACGAACGCGCATTGGCCGAGGCCGGATTCGAGATCGTCCGCCTACCTGAGCTCAGCGACGATCCCGACGCGGTCTTCGTTGAAGACACTGCACTCCTGCTCGGCAAGCACGCGGTGATCACCCGACCAGGCGCCGCGTCGCGCATAGGCGAAACCCAGTCGACCGCCGCCGGGCTCTCGGAAGACTTCGAGCTGCATCGCATCCAATCCGGCTTCCTCGACGGCGGCGACGTGCTCCGCATCGGACGCATGCTCTACGTTGGTCTGTCGAGCCGCACCGATCGCCACGGCATCAACAGCTTGTCGGACCTCGTCGCGCCTCTCGGCTATCAAGTGACCGAAGCCGAGCTCCGCGACTGCCTTCATCTCAAAACCGGGGCAACCTTCGCCGGCAAAGACGCAGCGGGCGTCCCGGTGCTGATCTACAACGAAGGCTCCGTCGACCCAGCCCAATTCGCCGGCGTCGAGCCCCTTGCCGTGCTCGAGCCGGCCGCGGCCAACTGCGTCAGGGCAGGCAAACGCTTGATCCTTCCCGCCGGCAATCCGCGCACCGCTGCGCTCCTGAGAGAGCGCGGCTTCCACGTCATCGAAGTCGACGTGACGGAACTTCAAAAGGCCGAAGCCGGAGTCACCTGCATAGAGTCTGATCGACGAGCGAGCGTGAGCCCGGCCACTCGTGATTGGCTGCATCACGAGCGGCTGGGTCGTTGCCGGAGAATCGCCGCGCGCGGCATTCGGTCCATAGTCGACCTGGTACATGTTCAAGCCCCCTTTTGGGGCTAAGCGCTGCTTTGCTCGTCTCCCTTGCAGGCGCGCAGCTTGGTTCAAACAGCCGCCGCGCAGCGCCAGTTACCGGTTGACCGTCTCCATTCCGCGCGCGTGGTAGCGTTCGCCCGCTGCCGCGCCCGGCGGTAGGATCTCGTCCAGCCGTTTCAGGTCATCGTCGGTCAGCTTCACGTCCAGCGCCCCAATATTTTCGTCGAGATATTTGACGTGCTTGGTGCCGGGGATCGGCACTATGTCATCGCCCTGCGCGAGCACCCACGCGAGCGCCAGCTGCGCGGTGGTGCAGCCCTTCTCCTCCGCCATCTTTTCGACTTCCTTCACCAGGTCGAGGTTCCTCTGGAAATTCTCGCCTTGGAAGCGCGGATGGTTTGCGCGGAAATCGCCTTCGGGGAAATCATCCGGAGATTTGAACTGGCCGGTCAGGAACCCGCGCCCGAGCGGTGAATAAGCGACATAGCCGATGCCAAGCTCGCGCACGGTCGGCAGTACCTCCGCTTCCGCATCGCGGCTCCACAGCGACAGCTCCGTCTGGACGGCGGTGATCGGTGAGGTCGCGTGGGCGGCCCGGATCGTCCGCGGAGCTGCTTCGGACAGTCCGAGGAAACGGATTTTTCCCTCATTCTTCAGGCGATCCATCTCTCCGACCGTGTCTTCGATCGGCACGCTCGTGTCGACGCGGTGCTGGTAATAAAGGTCGATCACTTCGACGTTCAGCCGCCTCAGGCTAGCTTCGCAAGCGGAGCGGACATATTCGGGATCACCGCGGACACCCAGGAATTCGCCGTTCGGCCCGCGAACGTTGCCGAACTTGGTCGCGAGGAAGACCTCCTGCCGCCGGCCAGCGATTGCCCGCCCGACGAGTTCCTCGTTGCTGCCCCAGCCGTACATGTCGGCGGTGTCGAGAAAGGTCACGCCCCGGTCGAGCGCGTGGTGGATGGTCGCGACGGATTCCGTCTCGCTACCGCCGACGTAGAATTCGCTCATGCCCATGCATCCAAGACCGATCGCAGACACTTCCGGTCCATTGCGGCCGAGCCGCCTCTTCTCGAATTCCGAACATCACTTTCTCCCTTTTCACGAGCCGAGCCGTCGGCGCGCTTCGCTTATGTCAAATGGGATTGCGAGGCGCTTGTGACGAGATGCCCCGCCCGAGACTATCTTCACTTCTGAACGGCTGATCCCGAGCGCCTTGGCAATCAGTCTCACCACCGCCTCATTAGCGGCCCCTTCAGTGGGCGCTTCGCCAACCCTGATCTCGAGCTCATCACGGCGGCCCGGCTCACTTCTCCAGCCGCCGATGCCCGGCCTGGCGGAGCGCGGTGTCACCCTGATCGGAAGGAGGTTCGTCAATCCATGTGAACCGGCGGCTCACCGCTGCCGGCCTTGTTCCCGCGCTTCATGAAGAACAGCAGCGGCAGGATGACGAAGGTCACCATCATCATCAATTTGAAGTCGTCGAGATAGGCAATGAAAAGCGCCTGCCGCGTGATCTCCCCGTTGATCACCGCCAGAGCGAGCGGTCCTGCCGTCGGAATGGCCGTTTCGATCTGGGTCGAGCTGATCGTGGCCATCGTGTGCTGGGTGATGTGCGTTGCCATGTCGGCGTGCGCGACCTGGGTCATCCGCACCAGCTGCGTGCTGACGACGGAAATGCCGACCGAACCGCCGATATTCCGCGAAAGGTTGAGAAGCGCCGCACCCGTCGTCCTAAAACGCGTGGCGAGCGTCTCGAACGCGAGCGTCTGAAGCGGCACGAAGATGAGTCCAAGTCCAAGACCCTGAACGACGCCGCTGACGATGACCGGCCGCGACGGCTGATCGATCGCAAAGCCCGTCATCATGTAGAGGGATACGCCCATCAGGACGATGCCGATCCCGACGAGCAAACGTGCGTCGATCTTGCCGGTCATGCGGCCAGCGATGAGCATCGAGAACAGGGTCCCGACGCCGCGCGGCGCCGTCAAGAACCCTGACTGCAGCACCGAATAGCCGTACAAATTCTGCAACAGCGGCGGGAGCAGTGCGAGGCCGCCGAGCAGCAATACGCCGGTTACCGCCATGAACAGGACGCTGGTCGCAAAATTGCGATCAGTGAAAATCTCCCGGTCGAACAGCGGCTGCTTGGCGGTGAACATATGGACGAGGAACATCCAGCCGGCGCCGATCGCGAGGCCCGCCTCGACGATCGTCTCCCAGCTGGAGAACCAATCGTTCTGTTCGCCGCGGTCGAGGCAGAATTGCAACGACGCGAGGGCAATCGCCAGCAGCGCGAAGCCGAACATGTCGAACTTGCGATCATGGGTTTCGGTCTTCGGCATGAAGCGCATCATGATAAGAATGCACAGGATCCCGACCGGCAGGTTCACCAGGAACACCCAGCGCCAGTTATAATTGTCGGTAAGCCAGCCGCCGAGCACCGGACCAAGGATCGGACCGATCATCACGCCGCCGCCGAACAGCGCCATCGCCGAACCATGCTTCTCGCGCGGGTTGATATCGAACAAAGTCGCCTGCGCCAGCGGGACGATGAACGCACCGCCGATCCCCTGCAGCGCCCGGAAAAGCACCATTTCGGGAAGGGAAGTCGCTGTCGCACAGAGCACGGAAGCAAACGTGAACACCACCACTGAGATCAGCAGCAACCTCTTGCGCCCAACCTTGTCGGCCAACCAGCCGCTGATCGGCAAAGCGATCGCCGAGGCGACGATGTAGCTGGTCAGGACCCAGTTGATCGTATCCTGGGTCGCGCTGAGACTCGCCTGCATATGAGGTAACGCCACGTTGGCAATCGTGGTGTCGAGCACCTGCAGGAGCACGGCCGACATCACCCCGACGGTGACGATCAGCCGATCGGTCGTCGGCAGGGGGTGAGTTGCAATATGGCCTGGAGTTTCGGCCATCAACGGAAGCCCTATTTCTTCTTGCTGTCGTCGAAATAGACGGTCGCGGTGACGGAAAGCCCGGCGATCATCGGCTTCGAAGGAGTCCCGTTGAAAGCGATTCTCACAGGAACGCGCTGGGTGACCTTCACCCAATTGCCGTTGGCGTTCTGCGCGGGAAGCAGCGAGAATTCGCTTCCGGTGCCCGCACCGACGCTCTGAACGTGCGCTGCGAACTTCTGGCCGGGATAGGCATCGACCGTGATCTCGGCACGCTGGCCCGGAACCATCCGACCGACGTCCTTTTCCTTGAAGTTCGCTTCGACCCAGGCTGTGGCGCTGTGCACGATCGAGAGCATGCCAAGTCCGGTCACAGCCATCTGGCCTATCTGCAGATTGTCGGCATTCTCGACGATACCGTCCATCGGCGCCCGGACTGTCGTGCGTTCGAGGTCGAGCCGCGCCTTGTCGACCGCAGCCATCGCCTGTGCGATCTGCGGCTGCTCTCCGGGCGAAAGCGCGGCATGGGCATTGGCGGCACGCGCCTTGGCATCTGCAAGGTCCTTTTCGGCCGTCTTCACCTCGTTGAGCGCGTCCTCATAATCAGCGCGCGTCGTGAAACCCTGCTTCAGGAGCGCCTGCTGCCGACTAAGCGCATTTTGTTTAATCGCGAGGTTCGCTTGCTCACCCACGATATCAGCACCGGTGCCGGCCGCCTGCGTCCTGAGCTGCGTAGTCTGCAGCTGTGCGTTGGCAAGCTGCGCTTCGGCCTGCTCGAGCGCCACTCGGTACGGCTGAGGATCGATGCGGAACAGGACATCGCCGCGCTTCACATGCGCGCCGTCCTTGACGAACACCTGCACGATGGGCCCGTTCACCTGGGCGCTCACCGAAACGATGTCTTGCTTCACCTGCGCGTCGTCGGTCGACACGCTCCCACCACTGGTCAACCAGTAATAGGCGCCGCCAATGATCAGCAGCGCGGGCACGATCAACAGAAGAATCGTGCGCAACGCGCCCTTTCCTGCCGGAAGTTTGACTTTCCGCCTGACCTTCGGCGCTTCAGCAGCCGCCGTTGCGGTCATTGGTTCAGTCGCCATCTTATTCATTCGTTCGATACCCTGTTCAAAGCATTGGCCCTGCAGGCATTTTCTCGCATGCGCTCGAGCACCTGGGTGGCCGTTTCGATGTCCTTAGGATCAATTCCAGAAAACGCGTCGGCGGCAAGATCGGCGGCCACCGCCTTCAACTTCGCGATAAGTGGCTGCGCCTGCGCGGTGACGTGAATCCGCCATGCGCGCCGGTCGGCTGGATCAGGGCGGCGCTCGACCAATGCCGATTCTTCGAGACGATCGACGATACGCGAAAGCGTGATCGGCTCGATATCGAGCATGTCGGCGAGCTCTATCTGGCGCAGACCCGGCTGCCGATCCAGACGGAAGAGCACTTTCCACTGCGCGCGCGTGACGCCCAGGCCGACCGCTCGGCGATCGAACGCCTTGCGCAGCGCATGCGCAGTCTCTCCGATCTTGAAAGGAAGCGTTTCCACTTTTGTTCGAATCCCGTTGCGTCGCAAAACGGATATAGTAAGCCTGCTTATATTAAGCAACTCTTCGGGACCAACATTCGTTCCTGTTGTTTCGCTACGTTGACGACCCGGGATGCACGGAGCATCGATTGCCTCTTCCGGGCGGAGTCGCGGGAGATCGCCGATGGTTTTCGTGTGGCTGGGCTTCCTGAACGAAGGCGCGGAGCCGGACCAGCAGATCCAGATCGAGACGACGTCCTTCCTCCAACAGCCCTACCTCACGATCACGGCGGCAGGCGCTCTTCGCGATGGCGCAGGCAAACGCGCGGGAATGATGATGATCTTCGAGGCCGACAACCTTGAAGCGGCAAAAGCTCTGGTCGCCAACAGTCCTTTCCAGCGCGCCGGCCTGTATCGCGAGCATCACCTGTTCGAATATCAGAACGAGGTTGGTTGACGCTGGCGGCGCCCGTTCCGCCTATCGGATGGTCCAGCTAGAGGCCAGTGTCCCGGACTTGCCGGGCTGGAGCGGGTAACGGGAATCGAACCCGTGCGTTCAGCTTGGGAAGCTGACAGGCTACCATTACATCATACCCGCCTGCGGGGCGTCAGTTAGGTTGGCCGCAAATTGCAGTCAACGAGTAGGCGGTGCAGAAATCGGACCAGTTCCGGCTCTGGAGATCGGCTAGATGCCCCCCTCGACAGGTTCGAACCCGGCCGCCCTCAGGCGCTCGCTGAGCTCGTTGCCAGTCACCCTCGCCAACTCGCCATCCTCGGAGCGAATTACGAAGTTCGAGCCGTACCCGCCCTCCTTGAAAAAGGGATAGCTGCCGATTGCGACGCCCGGATGTGCTTCTTCGGTCTCGCGCAGCAGGTCAGCGACATCACTTTCCGGAGCGCGGGCGCCGACGGTAACCGAAACGACCGGGCGCCCTCCCTGGAGCTCGCCGGCCAGCGCTTCGAGCATACTGGCGGCGATGCTTGGAACACCAGCGAGGATATAGACATTGTCCATCCTGATGCCCGGAGCGCCAGAGCTTGGATTGCGGAGCAGTTCCGCCCCTTCGGGCACCCGAGCCATCCGCAGACGCGCCTCGGTCAGGCCGCCCGGACGGTCGCGATAATAATCAACCAGGATCTGCCGTGCCTCGGGATGGAGGACTACCGGAACGCCGAACGCCGCCGCGACTGCATCCACCGTGATGTCGTCGTGCGTCGGCCCGATCCCGCCGGTCGTGAATAGGTAGTCGTGCTTCGTGCGAAGGGCGTTTACCGCCTCCCCAATCCGGTCGCTATTATCGGGAACGACACGTACCTCTTCGAACCTGATCCCCTGCTCGTTCAGCCAGGTGGCGACTTGCGCGACATTCTTGTCCTGGGTTCGGCCGGAGAGGATCTCGTCGCCGATCACGACGAGGGCCGCCGTCCATGTGCGGTCCGAAGTCATGAGCGCGCCCTAGCCGGACGGCGGCGCAGCGCAACCCGCTTGCGCAGGTGACATATGAATATAATACAGCGGATCTGTTCAAGGACGCTGACCATGTCGCTGCAGGTCGCCCCCGCTGCACGGGCCTTTGCCGAAGGCTATCCCGGCATTCGCCAACAAGCCGGACGCGGGCATGCTTGTCATCGTCGGCGTCCGCCACAAGGGCTATTTGGACGCTTATCTTGATATGATGCAGGACATACGCACCCTCGATGCAATGCAAGTCCTTCGCTGACGGGGTGCAAATCGCGAAGTTGAGGACTAACTAGGCACGATGACCCAGTACATTAGTGTTGCCGCCGACGATCGCGTGGAATCACGCAACGGCGTGATCAAGCTCCACGGTCCCGAGGCGTTCGAGGGCATGCGCCGGGCGGGGAGGCTCGCCGCCGAAATCCTGGATGCGCTCGCACCGCATGTCGTTCCCGGCGTGACGACGCAGGACCTCGACGCAATCGTCTATCGCATGACGCTCGAGGGCGGCGGCGTTCCGGCGACGCTGGGTTATCGTGGCTATACGAAGAGCTGCTGCATTTCGATCAATCACGTCGTTTGCCATGGCATCCCCGCCGAGCGCGCACTCAAGGAAGGCGACATCGTCAACATCGACGTCACGCCGATCGTCGACGGCTGGCACGGCGACACCAGCCGCATGTACCTTGTCGGCGACGTGGCCATCAAAGCGCGCAAACTCGTCGATGTTACTTACGAAAGCCTGATGCTCGGTCTCGCGGAGGCGAAGGCCGGCAATCACCTTGGCGACATTGCCAACGCCATCCAGCACCACGCCGAATCCCACCGCTACAGCGTGGTCCGTGACTTCTGCGGCCACGGCGTCGGACGCCTCTTCCACGACAGCCCCGAGGTCGTCCATGCCGGACGCCCAGGCACTGGCCCTGAACTCCGGCCCGGCATGATCTTCACCGTCGAGCCGATGATCAACATCGGCCGCCCCGACGTGAAGGTTCTCGATGATGGCTGGACCGCAGTGACGCGCGACCGCTCGCTGTCGGCGCAGTTCGAACATTCAATCGGTATCACCGAGGAAGGCTGCGAGATCTTCACGAAGTCTCCGATGGGATTCGACCGGCCGCCTTACTGACGTTTTCGCTACACGAGGTTCGGTCGGTCAGGCTGCAACTCGCTCTTTGCGAGCTTGGCGCGGCCGAGCGAAGAGAAATCCCACAACCAGGCCGAAAATGAAGTTCGACGAAGTCGTTTCGATCGCGTGGTAGAAGCGAATGTCAGGCGGCATGTACGGATTGTCCAGGAGGAGCGGCGCCACTCCGCCGATTATGCCGTAGACGAATGCCAGCCTGAGAGGCGCCCCGCGCAGGCCGCTCTTCAGTAACGGGTAGGCGGCGGCGGCGAATATCAACGATCGCACGACTTGCACGGCCGCCACCGCATAGACAGGCGGGAGTGAACGGGTTTCGTAGAAGTGCGCAATGTATGGAAAGACGAGTGTTCCAGCGCTCCAGTAGAGGAGCTCATAGGCCGCGACCACGCCGATTAGCCTCAGCGGCGTGAAATCGGCTGTGTCGTTCGAAATGGCCCCTTCGCGCCACCGGCCGGCGAGGAGGACTGCGACCGGCGACAGGATAGCGAAGAGGATCGCGGCAAAGAAGGCCGGCGCCAGTGCCGCACGGGGCGTCAGGAACTCGAAAGAAGATTGCCTCGATGAGGCTGTTTCCGGAGCCGACCACCCAGGCGAGCACGAACAGCATCGCGGCGAGCCGCCATCCGCGTGCCGGCGACGCGCGAGCGACGGCCCACAGCACCGCAAGGTTCAGCAGTAGGTAGAGGCCGAACATCATTGGCAACGTTTCTCGCCCTGATGAGCATTACCGTATTAATATGCTACCACGGACTGAATATGTTGAGAAGCGATGGGCCCGCCGTTTGTCGGCCTGTCGAAAAGGCTTCGACGCATACTTGACGGAGACGCTCACGCCTTTGATCAATCAGGCGAATTCCCGGGGGGATCAATGCTCGAAATCAAGAATTCTTCGCACACTTATGGCAACGGCACCGTCGCTCTCGATGATGTTAGCCTGTCGGTCCCACGCGGCATGTACGGACTGCTAGGGCCCAACGGCGCCGGGAAATCGACGCTCATGCGGACGGTCGCGACGCTGCAGGAGCCGACCGCCGGCTCGATCCAGTTCGGCGAAATCGACGTGCTCGCCGATCCGGAACGCCTTCGCCGGACCCTTGGCTATCTGCCCCAGGATTTCGGCGTGTACCCACGCGTCTCGGCCTATGCGATGCTCGATCAGCTCGCGGTCCTCAAGGGCATCACCAGCCGCTCGAGCCGCAAGGCCGTCGTCGAAACCCTGCTTGCCCAGACCAACCTCTGGTCCGTGCGCAACAAGTCGATTGCCGGCTTCTCAGGCGGCATGCGGCAGCGCTTCGGTATCGCCCAGGCGCTGATCGGAAATCCCGAATTGATCATCGTCGACGAGCCAACCGCCGGCCTTGACCCCGAGGAGCGCAACCGCTTCCTCAACCTGCTCGCCGAGATCGGTGACAATGTCGTCGTCATCCTCTCGACGCACATCGTCGATGATGTCGCCGACCTTTGCCCACGCATGGCAGTGCTCGCCAACGGCCGGGTGCAGCTCGAAGGCAAGCCGGGCGATCTCATCACCGCAACCCGCGGCAAGATCTGGAAGAAGGTCATCGATCGGGATGACCTCGAAGATTACCAGGGCCGCTACGAGGTAATTTCGACCCGCCTGTTCGCGGGCAATTCGGTCATCCACGTCCTCGCTGACGAGCAGCCGCAGGGCTTCGAGTCGGTCGAGGGCGGACTTGAAGACGTCTATTTTTCGACCCTCTCCACGCTTCGCCGCGCGGCCTGAGGGAGAGAGCCGATGATCTTCGGAATCACCGGATTCGAAATCCGCTACCAGCTGCGCAACCCGGTTTTCTGGGTCGCAATCGCGATCTTCTTCCTGCTGGGCTTCGGCATTACCGCGAGTGAGAATGTCAGCGTCGGAACACCAGGCGCCGTCCACGAAAACGCACCCTATGCGATCGCTGTCACCACTGCGATTCTCAGCCTCTTCTACCTCTTCATCGTTACAGCATTCGTCGCAAACGCGATCGTCCGGGATGACAGCAGCGGCTTCGCGCCAATCGTCCGAGCAACCTCGGTCAGCGCTCGCCAGATCGTTATCGGACGCTTTTCGGGCGGGCTGATCATCGCCTGGCTCGGCTATCTCGCGGTTCCGCTCGGAATGGCGATCGGCGCCGCCATGCCCTGGGTCGATCCCGAAACAGTCGGGCCACAAAAGATTGCCTATTACGCCTGGAACTTCGCGGTCTTCGCGCTCCCGAACGTTCTGCTGACCTGCGCGATCCTATTCGCAGTAGCGACGGTGCTCCGCTCGATGATGGCGGCCTACATCGGCGCCGTCCTTCTCGTGATGGGCTATCTCGTCACGGTCAGCATTCTGGGCCAGAAGATCGAGTATCGCGAGGCCTTCGCGCGCTGGGAGCCCCTTGGCAACGGGGCGCTACGCGAAGCGACTCGCTATTGGACCCAGAGCGAGATGAACAGCCGGTTGGTCGACCTCACCGGCACGCTGCTGTTCAACCGAATCTGGGCGATCATCCTCGCGCTGCTGTTCCTCGGCTTCACGCTGTGGCGTTACACGATGACGGAACGCGCGCCCTCGAAGCGCCGGCTCCGCAGGCTTGCCAAGCGGGAGTCGAAAGCGGCACGCATCGCTGCTGTCGAGCCCGAGGGGGGCGGCGGTCGGATCATCGCACGCGATGCCCATCCCTCGCGGCTCGAGCAATTTCTCGTACGGCTCCGGATCGAAGTCCGGCTGGTGCTGACGAGCCCCGGCACCATCGTCCTCACCCTGTTCGCCATCGGAAACACGGCGGCGTTCATGTGGTTCGCACGATCTGCTTACGGCACGACCGACCATCCCACCCTCGCCGCTACGGTCACCGGAGTCCGCGGCAACTTCCAGGTCGTCCTTTTGATGATCGCTGCCTTCTACGGCGGCGAACTCGTTTGGCGCGAGCGCGACCGCCAGCTCAACGAGCTCATCGATTCAACGCCAGTGCCGAGCTGGGTCATCACCGTGCCGAAGATGCTGGCCATTTTCGTCGTCCTGCTCGCCGTCAACGTCGCGGCGATGGTGACGGGCCTATTCTACCAGCTCGTTCAGGGCGCCCATTTTCTCGGCATCCCACAATATCTCGGCTGGTTCATGATCCCTGCCGCGATCGACGGCCTGCTGATCGCGACGCTTGCCGTTTTCGTCCAGGTGCTCAGCCCGAACAAATATGTCGGTTGGGGCATCCTCTTCGTCTGGTTCGTCGGTTCCATCTTCCTGAACAACATGGGCTATTCGAACCCGCTCTACACCTACGACAATACGCCAAACGTTCCGCTGAGCGATTTCGTTGGAGCGGGCAGCTTCTGGAAGGGCGCGGCGGTCCTGCAATTTTACTGGCTTTGCTTCGCCGTGATCCTCGCCGTGGTCGCGCATATGCTGTGGCCGCGCGGCACCGACCTGTCGGTAAGGAGCCGACTTAAGAGAATGCCGTATTTCGCGAGCTTTCCCGCGCTCGCGATCGCGGGAGTGGCGGCCGTCGCAATGGCCGCGACCGGCGCCTACGCATATTACAATATCAAGGTCCTCAACCGGTACCAGACGAGCGACGAGGCCGAGAAGTTCAGCGCCGACTACGAGCGCAAGTATCTGAGCTATGAAAAGCTGCCGCAGCCGGCAATCACCCGCGTCACGCTCGACGTCCAGCTCTATCCCAAGAAGCGCCTGCTGCTCGTCGACGGGCGCTACGATCTCGTCAACAAGACGAACACGCCGATCAACGACATTCATATCCGTAAAGGCAGCGATAGCATCGAGTGGCTGAAGCTCGACGTCGCCGGCGCCCACCTCGTCAGCGACGACAAGAAATTCGGCTATCGAATTTACCGGTTTAACCAGCCGCTCGGCCCGGGGGCCACCACCGCCGTGACCTTCAGATCACGCCTTTGGAGACGGGGCTTCCCAGCCTTCAACCCCCAGACGGACGTCATCGAAAACGGCACCTTCGCGAACAACAGCGAGTTCGCGCCGATCATCGGAATGGACCGCAACAACCTGCTCAGCGACCGCGCAAAGCGCCGTCGCCAGCACCTTCCGCCCGAGCTGCGCATGGCGAAACTCGAGGACATGTCGGCGACGAACCGCAATTATATCGGCTCGGACTGGGTGACTTCGGACATCCGCCTGACCACCGATGCCGGCCAGACGCCAATCGCCCCTGGCGCGCGCGTTTCGGACACCACGGCGAACGGGCGAAGGACGGCGCACTTCCTCAGCACGGCACCGATCCTCAACTTCTTCTCGATCCAATCTGCCGACTACAAGGTCGCGTCCGAGGAGCATAATGGGATCAAACTCTCGGTCTTCTATCACGCCGGTCACGACTGGAATGTGCCCAAGATGCTGAAGGCGATGGGCACCGCACTCGATTATTACCGCGCCCACTTCGGGCCGTATCAGTTCAACTATGCGCGGATCATCGAATTCCCCGGCTATTCAAGCTTCGCCCAGGCGTTCGCTGGAACCATGCCTTATTCGGAATCGATCGGGTTCAACGCCAACACGGACGATCCAGAAAAGATCGACTTCACCACCTACGTCGTCAGCCATGAGATGGCGCACCAATATTGGGCGCACCAGGTCATCGGCGCCGACATGCAGGGCGGCACACTGACCAGCGAAACACTCGCCCAATATTCTGCGCTGATGGTGATGAAACACCTCTACGGTCCGGACAAGATCCGACGCTTCCTTAAGTACGAGCTCGATAATTACCTGCGCAGCCGCCAGTCGGAGGCGATCGAGGAAGTGCCGCTCGAACGCGTCGAGAACCAGGCCTACATCCATTACCGCAAGGGTGCAGTGGCGCTATACCTGCTGCAGGAGCGGCTCGGCGAAGATGCAGTCGACCGCGCGCTCGCCCGGTTCGACGCCAAGTGGCGCTTCAAGGGCCCGCCCTACCTTCGTTCTCTCGACCTGGTCGGCGAGTTCCGCAAGGAAGCGAAGACGCCCGAGCAGCAGCAGCTGATCACCGACCTTTTCGAGAAGATCACGCTTTATGATCTAAAGGTCGCGGATGCGAAAACCCGCAAGGACGGCGACGGCTGGACGACGACGCTCACGGTCAAGGCGGACAAATTCTACGCGAGCGGCAAGGGCGTTGAGACCAAGACGAAGCTCGCCGAGCCGATCGAAATCGGACTGTTCACTGCGCGCCCGGGCCTCGGCGCCTTCTCGTCCAAGGACGTAATCGTAATGGAACGCCGCCCGATTTCGAGCGGAACCCAACAGATCGTCGTCCGCAGCAAGGCAAAGCCGGCATTCGCGGGCATCGATCCCTATAATTTCTACATCGACCGGAACAGCGACGACAATGTGAAGGAGGTGACTGCGAGCTGACGGATATTCGCCGTCCCGCCTCGTGGGTGCAGGAAGCGGTGGTCGGCTATTGGAAAGCGTTGCCCCTCCCCGCGCCGTCGCGCAGCACCTGTGGATCGCGCTCAGGCATGAGATCACCTAACTCCGGCCAGCCTTTCTCGAGGACATGGACCACGCCGAAGCGATCGCCGAGAAAGTCGAAGGGGCTCGCGCTTTTTCCGCACCGTCCTTCGCTAGGGTGAATTCGCTCGTCTATTCTCGCAAATCTCCCGACTGAGTCGCGAGAAGTACGTACAGCGCGCCGTTGGATGCAGCGTCGACGAATGGAGGCAGGACGTTGCTGATTCTTGGAACCGGTAGGAGCATCAGCCTATCTGGCTCATCCAATCCGCTAACGCGTCCAGCGCTTCGGCCTCTGCGTCCTCGGCCGTCCGACCGCTTTTCGCCGGCACCTTGAGGCTGTGGTCCGCGCCGGCGACCACCTGGAGGGTCGCGCGGTCCCCGAGGTCGGCAACGACCGGCCCAAGCAAGCTTAACTCGGCGAGCGCGTCGCGACTGCCCGACACGAACAGCATCGGGATTTGGACCCGCGCGAGATGCTCCGCGCGCTCGATGCCAGGCTTGCCGGCGGGATGAAGCGGGAAGCCCAGGAAGGCGAGGCCGCGAACGGCCTGAAGCGGCGCTTCGGCCTGCGCCTGAGACGTCATGCGTCCGCCAAATGACCTCCCGCCAGCGAAGAGCGGCAGGTCCGGCGCCAGTTGCATCGCCGCTGCAGTCGCGGCGCGAACCGCTGCGTGAGCGATTCTCGGCGGGTCTGGTCGTCCCGTCCCCTTCTCCATGTACGGGAATTGGTAGCGAAGCGTAGCGATCCCCCTCGTCGCCAAGCCTTCCGCGTTCGAGACCATGCTCCGGTGGGTCATCCCAACTCCGGCTCCGTGGGCAAACAGGTAGAGCGCCTTGGCGTCGCTCGGGCGGATCAGCAGCCCCGAAACGCTCTCCTCGCCAACGCGGATCTTGAGCTCGTCCATCTCAAGCGGCCGCGAGCTTCGACTCCGCGTCCCAGCGAGCCGTCAGCGCGCGCGCGGTCTCGACGTCCTCGGGGAAGTCGACCTCGCCCCATTCCTGGCCACGAATATCGAGCGTCCAGACATCGGCAGATTGAGCAATCTGGTGGATCACCCGCAGGTACCAGATGGTCGTGCCCTCGGCCGTTCGGATCGCCTTCTCGATCGCCTCACGAAACTGCCCCGCTCCACCAGACCGGAAAGCGAGCAGCCCAATCGACTTGGCGTTGACCGTTCTGAGATCGAGCCGCTTGCCGATTGCTTTTAAACGACCTTCCGCTTCGACGACCTTCATGTCGTCCTCGTCGTAAATATCCTTTCGGTCGATCGTCACGCAAATGCCGGTCTGCTCGTTGGCGACAACGCGCCCCATCAGCGCCTTCGAGACCAGCGTATCGCCGTTCCACACGGAGGCAATCGTCGGTCAGCTCCTCGCGCGCCATGAACAAAGAGCCGGTATTGTCGGCGACCTTGTAAAAGGGGTTGTAGATAGTCCGGACGTTCGGCCCACAGCTCCGCCGGTCGATCGCCTGATTGACCAGTTCATCGTGAAACCCCGTGACGACCACCGCCTCGTGAATGCCATTCGCCTCCAGCATATCGAGCTGACGGTCGAGCAAAGTCCGCCGTTGAAATCGATCAGGCACTTGGGCCGCTCGTCGACCAGATGGCCGAGGCGCGAGCCCTGGCCTGCGGAAAGGATGATCGCCTTCATTTCGATCGCGGCCCTGCCTTCCAAATGCGGCGTCGATTGGGCATTACGAATTTGCAATCGTTACAGCGGGGCTGCCGTGAAGAAGATCGAAGCGATCATCAAGCCGTTCAAGCTAGACGATGTGAAGGATGCCCTGCACGACGTTGGAGTTCGGGCATCACGGTCACCGAGGTCAAGGGCTTCGGCCGGCAGAAGGGGCATACCGAGCTTTACCGCGGCGCCGAATATGTGATCGACTTTCTCCCCAAGGTGAAGGTCGAGGTGGTGGTCGAAGATTCGCTCGTCGAAAATGTAGTTGAGGCGATCGAGAATGCCGCGCGGACCGGCCGCATCGGCGACGGAAAGATCTTCGTTCTCGACGTGGAGCAAGCGGTCCGAATCCGGACCGGCGACCGGGGAGCCGACGCAATCTAGATGAGCGACAACCGCGAAATGCTTGCCTCCATGTCGCCCGATGAGCTTCGATCGGCGATGCGCAGCCTCGGCTACCGCACTCAGAACGACCTTGCCCAAGCGATCGGAGTCTCGCGCTCGGCCGTCAGCCTGTGGCTCGAGGGCAAGGTTGGGGTGCCCCGCCCTGTCGCCATGCTGCTCCGGATGCTCGTCTCGGCCCAGCGCCGGGCTTATTGACCCGGCGGCGGTGGAGGCGCCGACCGCGGCGCTGCTGATGGCTGTCGAGCTCGCTGCGCCTTGAGGGCAGCGCGCGCCTGCTTGCGCTCGTCCACCGGTCACTGTCCCGTCATGGTTGAGATCATCACGGTCGAAACGCGACAAGGCTTGCGCCTCAGCCTGCTGCAGCGTCAGCGACTGCGAATCGCCGAACATACGGCCGATCATCTTTTCGGCGCGGCCGCTGCCGCCGAACTGCGCCGCCGCCTGCTCGGCCTCCTGCCGCGTCAGCACGCCGTCGTGGTTGGAGTCGAAGCGCTGGAACATGTCGTCCGCCATCTGCTGCGCCTGCTGGCGGGTCATGTCCCTTTGCGTCCATCCGGCCCGATCGCCATGATCGTCCTGCGCAAACGCCTGGGTCGAGATGATCGCCGCGCCAAGCGCGATAGTGGCAAGCAAGTTATTCATGCCTGCTATGTCCTTTGAAATGCCGCCGAAGCGGTTGGGCCCCCTGTATGCGCGGAGTTGCCCATCGGCTGGTGAACCGCAGGTTTATAGAAGATTACATCTCGTCCCCGTCGCCGCTTGCCTCTTTACGGCCGTGCAGCAATGAGGCCCCATGCTCGAACTCGACGATCAGCAGCAGAGCGCGCGCGATTGGTTCGAATCGCTGCGAGATCGGATCTGCACCGCGTTCGAAGAGATCGAGCGCGAGGCCGGTAGCGATGCCTGCTTCGTCTACACGCCGTGGGACCGCACGGACGCGGGCGGCCGCCCTGGCGGCGGCGGCGTCCGTGGCCAGATGGCAGGCAAGGTCTTTGAAAAGGTCGGAGTCAACGTCTCTACCGTCGGAGGCGAGTTCAGCTCCGAGTTCGCGAAGAACATCCCGGGCGCCGGCGAAGACCCAAGCTTCTTCGCCACCGGAATCAGCATCGTCGCCCACATGGCGAACCCGCATGTGCCCGCTGTCCACATGAACACGCGCTTCCTCACCACGGCCAAACGCTGGTTCGGCGGCGGCGCCGACCTCAATCCGCCGATTCCCTACGAGGAGGATAGTGAGGCGTTCCACGCCCGCTTGCGGGCGGCCTGCGCGGCGCACGACCCAACCTTCTATCCGCGCTTCTCCAAGTGGGCCGACGAATATTTCTGGCTTCCCCACCGCGGCGTCTCGCGCGGCGTCGGGGGCATCTTCTATGATTATCTGGAGGACCATTTCGACGCCCACTTCGCGTTCACCAGGGACGTCGGCGAAGCCTTCCTCGACATCGTCCCGCAAATTGTCCGCAGGCGCATGAACTTACCCTTCGGCGACGAGGAGGTGGAGCGCCTGCTCGAATTCCGCGGCCGCTACGTTGAATTCAACCTTCTCTATGACCGCGGCACGCTCTTCGGCCTCAAGACCGGCGGCAATGTCGACGCAATCCTCATGAGCCTGCCGCCGCTGGCGAAATGGAGATGACCGGATGAGCTATGAGTTAGTCGCGGACAACGAACTCGCCGCTGTCGTCACCTATCTCGAAATGCGGACGCGCCCTGAAACCGAAGTGCCGCCCTCTACGCTCGACTTGCAACGCATTTCGAACCCGACCGCGGAACGATACCGGGAGTTATTCCGTCTGGTCGGTGCGCCCTGGCTCTGGTTCTCGCGGCTCATTCTAGACGACGACAAGCTCGGTGCAGTCATCGGAGACCCCGGTGTCGAGCTTTTCGCGGCACTCGACGGAAACGGGCGCGACGTCGGAATCCTTGAGCTGGATTTGCGCGAGCAAGGCCAGTGCGAGCTCGCCTTCGTCGGCCTGGTTCCAGATCTCTCGGGCCTCGGTCACGGCCGCTGGCTGCTCGCCGAAGCCGTCAGCCGGGCCTGGCGCGAAGGCGTCAGCCGAGTCCACGTTCATACCTGCTCGCTGGACCACCCCGCTGCGCTGACCGCTTACCGACGCGCCGGATTCACCCCCTACAAACGCTCGGTCGAGCGCTTCCCCGACCCGCGCCTTCTGGGCATTCTCCCAAAGGACTGCGCTCCTCAGATCCCGCTGCTCGGCACCGAAGCTTGAACCGTACCACTGCCGGAGCGCTGCACGTAAATCCTCGCCAGAAGCACGAAGAAGATCACTGAAAGGACCGCGCTCACCAGCTGACTGACGATCGCGATCAAGAGGTTCCCGACGGTCAACGGCCCCGACACGTCGAACGCCATGCGCACGAGCAGGCCGACGACGCTTTCGATCGCCCAGAGAAGGACGATCGCGCCGATCCCGAACAGCACGAGAAAGCAGAAGAGGCGCCACCAATTGCCCTTGGACAGCTCCCAGCTGCGGCGAAGGATCGCGAACGGGCCTTCATTCTCGGCGCTCGCGACGGCCGACGAAAGCATCAGCCGGACTGCAAGGAACATACCGACAAGGCTGAGTGCCAGGAGGGAGATTGCCACGCCGAGAGAGGCTTGGTCCTGGTTCACCTCCAGAAATTTGTACAGCGCCGAACCCACGATCAGGATCGGCACGAGCCAAATCAGAACCGCGACGATGTAAGGCAAAATTCGCTTCAGAGCGTGCGATATGGCCTCGCCGACCGCAACGTGCGGCTCCATCGCCAGGCGGATCACCGCCAGCTGACCGACGAGTGATATGAGCGCGGCTATCACCGCGACCGCAATCCACGGCCCGGCTGCCGGGAATTCGCCGGGCTGCGCTTCCGGCATGCTGGCATTGAGGACAAGGCCGGGGAGGACGAACAAGGCCAGCGCGACCGCAACGAACAGGCGCCCGTCGCGAGCGAGGACCGAAGTGGTCTCCTCCCATGCCCTGGAGAGCGACAGTTTCGACATGAACTTCCCCTACTGCCTTTGGCGAACCTTATGCGGACGCATCTACGATCGCGCAACGCTTGCCCGTCTCACCCGGCGCGCCCATGTCAAGACGCCAGATGGACGTCATTGATGAGATTGAATGGCGCGTAAGCGACGCATCCGTTCCCTATGAAGAAGCTCTTCGCTTCATGGAGGAGCGTGCCGCCGCTATTCGCGACGGATCGGCGCGTGAATGCGTCTGGCTGCTCGAGCATCCGTCCATATTCACCGCTGGCACCAGCGCCGATCCCGCCGAGCTGTTCAACCCGCACGAGTTCCCGGTCTATGAGGCGGGCCGCGGAGGCCGCTACACATATCACGGCCCCGGTCAGCGTGTCGGATATCTGATGCTGGACATCGAAAAGCGCGGGAAGGACATCCGCCGCTTCGTCCATTCGCTCGAGGGCTGGATGATCGATACGCTCGCCGAGCTTGGAGTCGAGGCGCACCGCGCGCCAGGCCGCATCGGGATCTGGGTCGGAAAAGGCCCGGGGGAAGCCAAGATCGGAGCGATTGGGGTTCGGGTGAAGCGATGGGTTACACTTCACGGATTCGCCATCAACGTCGCGCCCGACTTGTCGCATTTTAGCGGCATCGTACCGTGCGGAATTGCAGATTTTGGGGTCACCAGCCTCGCGGAACTTGGGAAACAAATACCGCTCGCGGGGGTTGATAGCGCCTTGGAGCGGAGTTTCTTGTCGTTTCTCAAGAGTTTGGAACGGGCGTGCAAAGAGTCTTGAAGGATGCTCCTGCTTCAGACTATGGTTCGCGCGATTTGCGCCTGGGGAGACCCTTGCAGATCGCAATAAATAGGGAGTCTTGAATGCGTGCTCTTATCCTGGTCGCTGGCGCGGCCCTGGCGGTTGCGGCTTGCAGCAGCAACGATAACGCCAACAACACCATGAACGTCGATGAGAACCTCACGACGACGGACATGAACGCGACGGACATGAACGCGGTAGATATGAACGCCACGGACATGAACGCGACGGACATGAACGCGACCGACATGAACGCTGGCGGCAACGCCACGGACATGAACGCGACGACCAACAACGCGATGTAAGCTAATTACGCCCCCGCTTATTGGGGGCGTTGGCTTTTCAAGAGGCTGCCGGTACGTCCGGCAGCCTCTTTTTTTGCATGCTGCTGGAGTTTTCGATGCGCCTCTTGATCCTGATTGCCGGTGCCCTGGCCCTCGCTGCCTGCGGGAACAACGACCAGACCGATAACACACAGAATGTCGACGAGAATTTGACCGCTGAGAACATAGTCTCGAATGACGTGACCGCGATCGATGCAGTAACCGGCGATGCAGCGAACATGGCTGCGGAATCGGATATCAACGACATCGGCGCGCCGAACGTGATCAACTCCTCGAACATGAGCTCGCCGGCCAAGTCTACTGCCCGGCGTCCGGCCAAGCCCGCGGTTCCTGACGAGCCCACGACCAGCAAAGGGGGCAACACCGCCGGCAATTCGGCGGAATAATCAGGGCAGTCCGATAACTTTGTGCGCCTGAAGCGTCAGGCGCCATTTCGGTCGCTCCATCGCCAGCCGGATCGCGGCATCGAGAGCCTGTTCGTGGCCGGCGCAGTCCATGGGCTGGACCAGGAAATGGTCGAATGACCAGGTCTCGAGATCGGCTGGCTCGATGCCGTGCTGCGGCCAGACCAGCTTCAGCTCATTTCCCGACCGCTGTATGACCTCGGTCCCGGCTTTCGGACTGACACAGATCCAGTCGATTCCGGGCGTTGCGGAGAGGGTCCCGTTCGTTTCGACGGCTATTCGGAAGCGGCGCTCGTGCAATGCGTCGACAAGCGCAGGGTCGAGCTGAAGCATCGGCTCTCCGCCGGTAATCACCGCGAGCCTGTTGTCCAACCCCTCGCCCCATCGACCTTCGATATGGACCGCAAGGTCGTCGGCGGTAGCAAACTTGCCGCCGCCCTCCCCGTCGGTGCCCACGAAATCGGTGTCGCAGAAGGTGCACTGGGCACCCGTCCGGTCCTGTTCCCGGCCGGACCAGAGGTTGCAACCGGCAAAGCGCAGGAAGACCGCCCGGCTCCCCGATTGCACGCCCTCGCCTTGGAGCGTCAGGAAACATTCCTTGACGGCGTAGGTCATGCGTAAACCGTCGGATCTTTCAATCCCGCGTCGGCGAAACCCTTGGCGCGCAGCCGGCATGCATCGCAGCTCCCGCACGCGCGCCCTTCGGGCGATGGGTCATAGCAGCTGTGGCTGAGAGCGGCGTCGAGGCCAAGCCGCACCGCCTCGCGAGCGATATCGGCCTTGCTCATCTGCTGGAGCGGCGCGTGGATAGTGAATCGGTCGCCCTCGACCCCGGCCTTGGTGGCAAGGTTGGCGAGCCGCTCGAATTCCTCGATGAACTGAGGCCGACAGTCGGGGTAGCCCGAATAGTCCAGCGCATTGACACCGATGAAAATGTCGCGAGCGCCGGAAGCCTCGCCGAGACCAAGCGCGAGGCTGAGGAAGATTGTGTTGCGCGCCGGGACATAGGTCACCGGAATACCTTCCCCGACACCTCCCTTGGGAACGTCGATGTCACCGGTCAGCGCCGACCCGCCGAACGCCCGGAGATCGAGCGGAAGAACGACGTGCCGCTCGGACACTATGTTCGCGATTGTCGACGCAGCGTCCAGTTCGACCCGATGTCGCTGGCCGTAATCGACCGTCAGCGCGATGACCGAGAAAGCCCTCTCACGCGCAATGCCTGCGCAAACCATCGAGTTGAGCCCGCCGGAAAGTAGGACGATCGCCTTTTTCACGGCGCGCCACTTAGGCGCTGGGCAGGCCGAAAAGAAGGGCCGCCGATCCGAAGAAGGGCGGCCCAGTTATCGGGCTTTCACCCGATGGGAGGAAAGCGTGCCAAATCCGGCACGGCGCATCGGTACCGCAAAATGGTTAAACGGCGCCTTAATGAGGCGTGGATATCAGAGGTTTCGTGCATTCGCCGATGCGGCGTGCCTGCAGCACATAATTGAAAGGCAGCTGGTCGGAGATTCCTTGCGTGCTGATTTGCAGCGAGCGCGGCGTGATTACCTCGATCTCCGTCTCGCCGAAGCCGGCCGCCCCACATTTGTAGTTAATCTTGGTCGCGCTTTCATTGTCGCTGATCACGCTACGCGAGCAATTCCGCCCCCGGTGCTCATATTGCGCGAGCGCAAGGACGTTCCCGACGCACTGCCGAACCGGCCCGTGCGTGCCGGGCGCGCCGCTGATCTCCCATAAGCCTCCGGCGACACTGGCGAGCGCCGACGGCTGCGCCGCGAGCAGGGCGGTCGCCGGCAGGATGCTCACGAAGGCAAGAATCACTCTGACCCGCATGACGCGCCATTTAACATGCGGCGGTTAACAGTTGAAAATGAATTGCTCGGTCGCCGACTATTGGTTCAGCTCTTGGGGCTCGATCGCAAAGCTCGACGAGCAGAACGCGCAGTCGACTGTGATGAGGCCGTCATCGCCGACCATTGCCTCGCGCTCATCGGCCGGGAACCGAGCGATCACCGATCGAACATAAGCGGGGTCGCAGCGGCAGCCGCGGCTGAGACTGATCGCCGCGAGCGTCCGGACCTCGTCTTCCTCGTGGAACAGCCGCCAGATTAAATCGTCGAGCGGCAAGTCCGCATCGGTCAGCTCCTCCGCCTTCACCGAGCCGCCGAGGATCGCGATGTGAGGCCAGTCGGGATGATCAAGCCGCGTGTGCAGCCGCTCGCGCCCCTCTTCGCCCTCCGGGAGGTGCTGGAGCAGCAGGCCGCCGGCGAACCAATGCTCGCCGCGCTTCTCCGCTGCGAGGCGAACCAGGCTCGGAATCTGCTCCGATTGGGCGAAATAGCTCTGCGCCGCATCTCCAAGGTTCTTGCCCTCGAGCGGGACGATGCCCTGGTAGCGTTCGTCGGACACAGGTTGGTCGAAGGTGATTGCGAGATAACCCTTACCGAACAGTTGCTGCAGCGAAGGGTCGGCCGGAAGCGCTCCGAGCTTATCAGGAGCGTGGCGCACGTAACCGCGAAGCTCGCCGCCCAGATAGTCACAGACGAGCAGATCGATCGCGCCGCCCTCGGTCTGCGCCTGGAGCGTCAGCTGCCCCTGGGGCTCCTTGAGGAGCGATCCGAGCAGCGCCGTGAGCGTCAGTGCTTCGGCGAGGAGGTTCTCGACGACCGGCGGATACTGATGGGCAGCAAGGATCGAATCGACGACGGGCCCGAGCCGCGCGATCCTGCCCCGCGCATTGCGCGAAGGGATGGCGACGCCGAGCGCGACGTCGGTATTGAGCTGAACTGTCGGCATGAGGAGAAGATAGGATGCCGAAGGCGGACCCTCAACCGCCTAGGCGGCAGCCGCCGACACCTCGTACTCAGCCGCAGCCGCCGAGAGCGTGTCGACGAACTCGCGAATGTGGCTCTCCTCGATCGTCAGCGGCGGTAGGACGCGCATGACATTGTCGCCGGCCGCAACCGTCAGCAATCCCTTCGTGCGGAGATAGTTCACAAATGCGCGGCTGTCGGTCTTCAGCCTGACGCCGAGCATCAGCCCCACGCCGCGCACGCTTTCAAAAAGATGGTCGTGGTTCGGAATCATCTGCTCGAGCGCGGCCCGCAGTCGCTCGCCTGTCTGGCGGACAAGGGCAAGGAACTCGTCGTTGGCGACCACGTCGAACACCGCCTGCCCGGCCGCCATCGCCAGGGGGTTGCCACCGAAGGTCGATCCGTGCGTACCGATGACCATCCCCGCCGCGGCCTTTTCGCTCGCCAGGCAAGCGCCCATCGGGAAGCCGCCGCCGATACCCTTCGCGGAGGCCATGATATCCGGTGCCACATTGTAATATTGATAGGCGTAGAGGTAGCCAGTCCGCGCGACGCCGCACTGGACCTCATCGAACACGAGCATCAGGTCATGCTCATCGCATGCCGCGCGCAGTCCCGAGATGAATTCATGGCTCGCAGGGCGGATTCCGCCCTCGCCCTGGATGGGCTCGACCAGGAAGCCTGCCGTATTTTCGTCGATCGCAGCAAGCGCGGCGTCGAGGTCATTGAACTCGACCACCCTGAAGCCCGTCAAGAGCGGCGCGAAGCGATCGCGAAGCTTCGCCTGGTCGGTCGCGCTGATCGTCGCCATCGTCCGGCCATGGAAGGCGTTCGAGAAGGTGATGAGGTTGTGCTTGTGGGCATTGCCCTTCGCATAATGATAGCGGCGCGCCGTTTTGATCGCGCACTCGACCGCTTCCGCGCCCGAATTTGTAAAGAAGACGGTGTCGGCAAAAGTGAGGTCGACCAGCCGCTGCGCGAATGCCTCGCCTTGGGGTGACCCATAGAGGTTCGACACGTGCATCAGTGTCGCGACCTGCTCCTGAAGCTTCTGTGTATAATAAGGATGGCCGTGGCCCAGCAGGTTCACCGCAATGCCTGACGCGAAGTCGAGATACCGCTCCCCCTGCTCGCCGAAGAGATAGGCTCCCTCGCCCCGCACCGGCCGGACCGGAGAACGCGGGTAAACGGGCATGAGCGGCGTAATAGCCATCGGTCGTCAGCTCCTGTGAATTGATGCCGCCGCTATAACTGGAGCGCTCCGAAAAGGAAAAGGCGCGCCGGACAGGGGCCCGGCGCGCCTTCCTCACGCGATACGCGCGTGCGATCAGTAATAGTGGCCGTAGCGCCCCGACCGGCCGTTCCAGTCGCTCGCTTCGCGCGAGACGCGGTACTCGAGCCGCTGGATGCGGTTCTCTACGTTCCTGGCCTCGCCCGGCTGGATGCCGTTACGCGACGCACTGTAGATTCGGCGCTGAACAGACGCCGCCTCGTTCTCGAGGCCGCGGGCCTCGTTCCACGACAGGATCCGGCGCGCCTGCATCTCGCGAATGTCACCGCGGATGCGCTGGACGCGCGCTTCCATCGACCGCGCGAAATTGAAGCCGTTGTCGCCATAGCCGTCATGGTACTGCTGGTAGCGGTACGAGGGCGGCGCCCACTGCGCAGAGGCGGGGGCGGCAACGGCGAGCGCCGATGCGGCTGCAACGATCGGAATCAGGAACTTACGCATATTCGCTCTCCCAGTGAGCAATTGATGCGCTTCTTTTGGCCTGATTTGGTTGAGGCGCGACTGAACACATTCGTCAGTCGCCATTCAACTTGTTTAACAGCCGTAATGTCTTGTTCAGCTCAGTTCTTGATCTTCCAGCCGCTCTTCAGAAGCACGTAGCAAATCGCCCATAACGCGACGTTGAGCGCGAGTAATCCGACGGCGCCGATCCATAGCGGGGAATCGCCGATTCCGAGGAAACCCGCGCGAAAGCCAGAGATCACATAAAAGAACGGATTGGCATGGCTGATCGCCTGGAAAGTCGGCGCAAGCTGGCGAACAGAGTAGAAAGTGCCGCTCAAGAGAGAGAGCGGGGTCACGACGAAGTTCGTCACCGCGGCCGCGTGATCGAACTTCTCCGCCCACAGCGACGTCAATAGCCCCAGGAAGCTCAGCAGCAAGGCGCCCATCAGCCCGAACCAGAAGACCACCTCAAGATGGCGGACGTCGACCGACACACCCGGCCACAGCAGCATCGCCAACCACACCGCAAATCCGACCAGAAACGCCCGGGTCACCGCCGCCCCCACCAGGCCGGCGATCAGCTCGCCGGTTGAAAGCGGCGGCATCAGATAATCGACGATATTCCCCTGGATCTTGCCGACCAGCAGCGAGAAGCTCGAGTTTGCAAAAGCGTTTTGCATCATCGCCATCACGATCAGGCCAGGCGCAATGAAATCCGCGAAGGGGATGCCCATGACGGTTCGGCCCGCGCGGCCGAGCGCGACCGTGAAGATCGCGAGATATAACAACGTCGTGACCGCCGGCGCCCAGACCGTCTGCATCTGGACCTTGAAGAAACGGCGTACCTCCTTGATATAAAGGGTCTTGAGGCCTTCCCAATTGACGCCCTTCAGCACCGGTTTACCCGGCGCGAAGCGTACCCAGTTGCTGGCTTGGTCGTTCACGGATGAGGCGCCTATCGGCTGGTGAACAGCCGGGCAAGTTTGGAGTGAAGATTTAAGATGTCCTGGACCGAAGAGCGCATCGAGCGCCTGAAGAAGATGTGGCACGACGGCGCCACCGCTAGCCAGATTGCCGAAGAGCTCGGCGGCGTCAGCCGCAACGCGGTGATCGGCAAGGCCCACCGGCTTGGCCTCGAGCAGCGGCCCTCGCCCGTGAAGCCGGGCGAGGAGAAGGAAGCCAAGAAGGCGTCGGCCGCCTCCGGGCCGGTCGCTGCCGGCCCGAAAATCGCAGCGAAGACCGACTCCCTGAAGGCCGCGCCGGCAGCAGCCACCCCGGCCGGGCCTCAGTCGGCGCCGGCCGCGCCGGCGCAGCGCCTCAGTCCCCAGGAATTGCAGTATCGCTCGATCGGGCCCGGTGGCTTCATCCGCCAGGGTCCGGGCGAGCAGCAGGCGCCGATTCCGCCCGCGCCGCCGCGCCGCCTCGTCCCGGCCAAGCCGAGCCCCGAGGTCGCCGACAAGACCAGCCTGCTCGACCTCAATGATCGCATCTGCAAGTGGCCGATCGGGCACCCGGGTGAGCCCGACTTCCATTTCTGCGGCGAGCAGGCGAACCCCGGCTTCCCCTATTGCGTCGTGCATTGCGGCGTAGCCTATCAGGCGCAGCTCCCGCGCCGCGACCGCCGACCTCCCCCGCCGCTACCCTTCGGCGGCCCCAGAGTGCGCTAAGGCCATAGGTTCGCGGCCGCCGAGGAAGGCGCGCATTTCGCCGACGAACACCGGCCACGCTGGCTCGTTGCCGAGCAGGATGTGGTTTGCACTGTCTAGTTCGACGAAGCGCGCATCGGCGATGCCGTCGGCGACGGCATGGCCTGCGAGCGGAGGCGCATTGCCATCCTGCTTGGCATGACAGACCAGCGTCTTTGCCCTGATCTTCGCAAGTTCGCCGCGGACATCGATGTCGGCGGCCACTTCTATCATCTGCTGGAGCCGCGGCACCGGCCCAAGCTCGTCGAAATGCCGGTTGTGCCAATCGATTAGTTCCTGGTCGGCGGTTGGAAAGTAGAGTGTCAGGAACATCTCGCCGAGCAGGCTGCGCCGGAACGCCCATTCGCGCTGGTTCATCTCCATGAGGGAGTTTCGCCAGGCAATCTCTTCCGGATCGGCCCGCACGCGCCAACCGGCGGCGAAGCTGTTCACGAGGACCAATTTTCGAACGCGCTCGGGATGGCGAGCGGCATAGGCCATTGCGATCGGCGCGCCATGGGCAACGCCCAGCAAATCGCACTGATCGAACCCGGCGTCATCCACTATAGCGGCAAGGTCGCCGACCATCGATTCAAAGGTAAATGCCGGCGGTTCGAGCTCCGACATTCCAAAGCCCCTCATGTCCGAACGAACGAACCGATTGTTGCGCGATCCTTCCGCGATCCAGTGACGATAGGAGGGATTGGTGCGGTCGGTGTGGAGGTTAGTGATCCAGTTCTGCGCCTTCACCAGCGGAAAGCCTGAGCCGCTCATCGCATAAGCGATCCTCGTGCCGTCTCGCGCGGAGCATGCGCGGATCTCGTCGCCCGACTCCTTGGCGGGGCGCGCGGCAGCAGCGGCTTCGATCTTCGGTTCCTCCTCTCCCAGGAAATCCCGAAGCTCATCCAAGAACCTGCCGAAGGCCGGCTCGTTTTCGAGAAGGATATGGTTGTCGCTGTCGAGCGGCACGAAGCGCGCTCCCGGAATGCCGCGCGCCAACATCTCGCCTTGCTCGAATGGAATGGCCTGGTCACCGCGCGCATGCAGCACGAGGGTTGGATGGCGCACTAATTCCAGCAGGTGCCTAACGTCGATCGTCGAAAGCACGCGCATCAGCTTGACCGCAATTTCCGGCGAGGTGGAGCGCTGCTGCAGCTCATTGAACCACCCCGCCTGTTCGGCGTTCGCGCCTGGAACATAAAAGCTCGTGAAGATCTGTCGGTACGCGGGATTATCCTTGCCCCAGCCCAGCTCGGTGAGCGTCAGCATCGCCTCGCGCCGAGCGATCTCCTCATTGTCGCCGCGCGCACGCCAGCCGCAGGCGTATCCGCCGAGTAATACGATCCGCCGGACCCGTTCCGGATATTTAAGTGAATAAGCAATGGCCACGGCCGCGCCCTGGCTGATCGCCAGAAGGTCGAACTTCCTAACTCCCGCGGCATCGACCACGCAGGCGAGATCGTCGACGAATGCGTCGAGGCTTAGCTCCGGCGCGTTCCAGTCGCTCAGCCCATTGCCACGTTCGTCATATCGGATGAGCCGGAAGTCAGCGGCAAGTTCCTTGATCCAGCCCTGCCAGATCGGGCTTTCGAAATCGAACTGAAGGTGATTGAGCCAGTTCGCGGTTTTCACCAGCGGCGGCCCGTCGCCGACCTCTGACCAGGCAAGCCTCGTTCCGTCCGCGGCGACAGTAAATTGCACGTCCTGCGCCGGGAGCGGCAGAACGGGTGCGGACGTTGCCAGGCGATGCGCTTCTTCGCGCTTTCGCCAAGCCGCCGGCGGCACGCCATATTCCCGCTTGAACGCCCGGTTGAACGCAGCCTCGCTGTTGAAGCCAACCGAATATGCGATGTTTGCGGTCGACTGCCTCCCGTCGCGCAGCATGTTGGCGGCCATGCGCATCCGCCAGCGCGCGCAATAGCGCATCGGAGGTTCGCCGATGAGCTCGGCGAATTTCTCGCCCAGAATTGTACGCGACACCCCCGCCTCGCGCGCTAGTCCCTCGACGTCGAGCTCCTCGGAATAGCGCGTGTGGATGATCGATAGCGCCTTCGTCACGGCCGGATCAGTGAGGCCGCGTAACCATCCGTTCGCGCCGGAGGGTAAGTGGTCGACATATTCTCGCACCGCCTGTGAGACGAACAGTTCCGCGAGCTTGGCGACGACCTCGGACGAGGGCTGCTGCTCGGCGAGGAAGCGCATCGACATGTCCAGCCATTCCGCCTCGCCGCCGACAACCTTCAGCGTGAGGAGCGGCGGCAGCGCATCGAGTAGCGGGTGGTCGCTGATATTCGCGGTCTCAAGGAAGCCGCACCAGACCTCTGCCTTGTCGCCCACAGTCCCTGTGGAGACCTGGTGCACGCCGCCGGCAGTGATCTTGCTGATCTCGCTCGGATCGGCCGGAGGAATTCCGACACGGCTCGCCAGCCGATGCGGATCGTTGCGCGGCAGAATGGCGACCGAGCCCGCTTCGAGCGTGACTGGCGCCATCCCGTCGACCTCGACGATCAGCTTGCCCGAGCGGACGTAGTGATAACTGATCAGCTTGTCCGGGACCGGATAGAAGGGCGCGAAATGGCCAGGCGTGAACTCCGCCGCGACGCAGAAGTCGCCGCTGAACTCGCCGTCTACGACAACGCCGCCGGCCAGCCGCAGCGAGCTCAGGATCTCATCAAGCACGTCCATTCGGAAGGCCCCGCCCCGCATACGTATGCGGCGTTTCGGTCAATTTATCCGGCAGCGTAATCATTTTGGCAAACACCGAAGTTCCCTAGATACTGTTCACGTCAATTCGTGACGGAAATCGCCAAGTCGGAAGTTCTTCTTCCGACAACGGTGAGAACTCGCTCGAACAAAAACGGAGAAAGTCTGCATGAACAACGAAAAAAATGAGCTTCGATCCGGGAGTGCCGCGGTCATCTTGTTCACGGCACTTTCGAGCACGGCCGCGATAGCGACCGCATTGCTTCCGTTCGTCATCGGTAACTGAACCACAGGGGTCAAGGATCATGTACCACGATTTCAACTATGAGCGGACGCTGGCTTCGTCCCTTCGGGCGCAGTGGATGCTCGACGACGTGTTGCGTGAGGACGAGGACCTCGATTTTGCCCGCAACTTCATGCCGGAGAGCCTGGCGCGGACTGCCGCGCTGGGCTCGCTCAATCCGGTCGAGCAGCGGATCCTGAACCAGATCAGCGCGCATCAGTACCTGAGTATCTTCGGCATCATCGAAGAGTTCATTCTCCCCTTCCTGCTCGACCATGCCCGGCAGGTGGTACGGGAGGATGACTGGCGCATCCGTGCCTTGCTCAACTTCGCTGGCGAGGAAGCCAAGCACATCCATTTGTTCAAGCGCTTCCATGCCGCCTTCGTCCGCGGATTTCCCGTCGAGTGCCAAGTGATTGGTCCGTCGAAGGCGATCAGTTCAGAAGTGCTGCGCCACGATCCGCTCGCGGTAGCCCTGCTGATCCTGATGATCGAGTGGATGACGCAGCAGCATTATCTCGGCTCGATCCGCGACGACGGCGACCTCGAGCCGCTCTTCAAGAGCCTGATGAAGCACCATTGGATGGAGGAAGCGCAGCACGCGAAGCTCGATACGCTCATCGTCGAAACGCTCGCCAAGGGCCGCTCCGAGGAGCAGTTCGAAAAGGCGATCGACGAGTTTTTCGAGATCGGTGCCTTTCTCGACGAAGGACTGAAGACGCAGGCTGGCTTCAACCTCGACGCCCTCGAACGAGCGATCGGCCGAAAGGTCGATAACCGCGATGCGATCGTCACCCTGCAGCACCAGGCCGCACGCTGGACCTATATCGGCTCCGGCATGGTGCACGATCGCTTCAGTGATTCGATCGAAGTCCCTCTCGCCCTTTGCCGCTTGGCGCATCGCCGACGCGGCGCCCCACTTCGCCTGAACCAACTCATCCCACGACCCCACTGAACCCAGGAGAACAGCAATGCTTGATACCGTGAAGAGCCGCGTCAACGGCATCGACCTCAACGCACTCGGAGAGACCCTCGAAGCGATCGAGGCGGACCCCAGCAAGGCGCTCGTCGCGTTCGACGTGACGACGCGATGGACCGGACAGACCCGCAGCGAGACCATCGTCGATGGCTATACGCTCGGTGGCGAGCGCATCGGACGCTCCCACACGATCGTGGCCGACGAACCGGCCGAGCTTCTGGGCGGCGACAGCTCAGCCAATCCGCAGGAGCTGCTGATGGCGGCATTCAATGCCTGCATCACCGTGGGCTATGTCGCCGGCGCATCACTGAAGGGAATCAAGCTCGACACGCTCGAGATCAGAGACTCGCGGTCAGCTCGACCTGCGCGGCTTCCTCGGCCTCAGCGACCAGGTCGCGCCCGGCTACGAGAAAATCGAATATGAGGTGCGCATCAAGGGTGATGGCGCTCCCCGGGACTTCGAAGAAATCCACCAGACGGTGATGAGGACCTCACCTAACTACTTCAACATCAGCCGGCCGGTCCGGGTCACCGGAACGCTCAGTCTCGGCTGAACCAAATCCCCCGGGCGCGGGCACCCTCCCCCTCCCCCAGCCGAACGCGCCCGGGGGATCCCATGAAAGGAATTGCACGTGAGACATTTGCTGATGGACCCGGCCTTCCCCGACATCGTCGGCGAATGGGCCAGCAACGAGGCATGCGATGACGTGAAGTCTTCTTCCTGCGCCAACGACAACCACGGCGCAGCGGAGGATGCACTTTCGGACCCGCTACTGTCGCTCGTCGCCCGGGCCGAGATTGAGGCGACGCGCCTCTGGTAAGCGCGCCTGCCGACGCTCTCGGACTTCCTCCATCACGGAGAAGAACCATGGATCACTCGAATTTATCGAAGTCGGGAACTGCCGCACTTCTCTACGGCATTGCGAGCTACGGCGTGCTCCTCGGAATGTTCGTCTATGCCGTCGGTATCATCGCTGGAACTCCTCACCCCAGCGAGGCTCGGCGGAACGCCAGGCCGGCCGTTCTGGCAAGCGCTCGCGATCGATCTTGGACTGCTCGGCCTGTTCTTCTTCAAATCGCAGATGCACAAAAGCCCCGGAGAAGCGAACTCCGGGGCTTTCGTTTGTCACCATCACCGGATCGGTTAGGCTTTCTCCACCTCGGCGTCGACGGTCTGTTGCGACGCCAGCTTCTCGCCACCGCCGATGTCGATCTTCCGCGGCTTCATCGCCTCGGGGATCTCGCGAACCAGTTCGATCGAGAGCAGTCCGTCCTTCAGGTCGGCACCCTTGACCTGGATGTGGTCGGCAAGCGCGAAGCGCCGCTCGAACGAGCGGTTGGCGATGCCGCGATAGATGAAGTCGTCGCCCTTCTCGTCGCTCTCCTCTGATTTGCGGCCGGAGACCAGCAGCACGTTCTGCTGCGCCACGATGTCGATCTCGTCAGGTGTAAAGCCCGCGACGGCGAGCTGGATGGAATAATCATTCTCACCCTTCTTGATCAGGTCGAAGGGCGGGTAGTTTTCCTGGGGCTGCCCCAGGTTGCTATTCTCGAGCATGTCGAACAGGCGGTCAAAGCCCACGGTCGAACGCCGGAACGGCGCAAAGTCGAAAGCACTACGCATATGTCATGTCCTCTTGTTTGAGCGACTGGCGGGGCGGACATGTGCGTGTTGGGAGCATGGCCGCCCCGTCGCCGGACCCGGATGGCGCCCGGCATGAATTCATTTGGAGCTGACCCTCCTGGATTCAAGAGTTCTCGCTATGGGGACGAGACATCGAGGCGATGACGACATAGAGGTCGGCCGGGTCTGTCCTCATCGGGCCCCCTCGGTCGGGGTCGCGAGCCTAGTGTGGGCAAGTCTTGATATCCACAGGCCGTTGCGCCGGCCACCTTGCCCGCCGGACTCGGCCGCCTATAGCTAGAGCCAAATGTCCGACCTGTTTTCGTCCCCCGCCAATCCTTCGTCAGACAATTACGACGCGAGCGCGATCGAGGTCCTCGAAGGCCTCGAACCCGTTCGCCGCCGTCCCGGCATGTATATCGGCGGGACCGACGCCCGGGCGCTGCACCACCTCGCGGCCGAGGTCATCGACAATTCGATGGACGAAGCGGTCGCCGGTTGCGCAAGCCGCATTGAGGTCACGCTAGAGAAGGATAATCGCCTCACCGTTGCCGACAACGGCCGCGGTATCCCGGTCGAGGAACATCCGAAATATCCCGGCAAGTCGGCCCTCGAGGTCATCATGACCACCCTTCACTCGGGCGGGAAGTTCGATGGCAAGGCCTATTCCACCTCCGGCGGATTGCACGGCGTCGGCGTGAGCGTCGTCAACGCGCTCTCTACCGAAACCACCGTCGAGGTGGCGCGCGACAAGAAGCTGTACCGCCAAACCTTCGCCAGGGGCCATGCCACCTCCAAGCTCGAGGAAGTCGGCGCTGCCCCCAACCGCCGCGGCACGACTGTCAGCTTCACGCCCGACCCTGAGATCTTCGGCGCTGAGGGGCAATTCAGCGCCGACCGTCTCTATAAGCTCGCCCGCTCCAAGGCCTATCTCTTCGCCGGCGTCGAGATCCGCTGGCGCTGCGACCCCACGCTTGCGTCTGCCGAAGTCCCCGAGCAGGCCGTATTCCAGTTTCCTGGCGGTCTTGCCGATCATCTCAAGGAACAGCTCGGCGAGCGTCCGACTGTCACCAACGAGCCCTTTACCGGCCGCCAGGACTTTCCCGACGGCCAGGGCACCGCCGAATGGGCGGTGGGCTGGCCGCTCTTCTCCGAAGGCGTGCAGAGCTATTACTGCAACACCATCCCGACGCCCGACGGCGGCACGCACGAGGCTGGCCTTCGCGCTGCGCTCAGCAAGGGCATTCGCGCGTTCGGCGAGCTGGTCGGCAACAAGAAGGCGAAGGACATTACGCCCGACGACGTCTTCAACGGCGTCGAGCTGATGCTGAGCGTCTTCATCCGCAACCCGCATTTCCAGAGCCAGACCAAGGACCGGCTCACGAGCCTCGAGGCCGCGCGCTTCGTAGAGGCCGCCGTGCGCGACCATTTCGATCATTATCTGGCCGACAACATGGACCGCGGCCGGGCGCTTTTGAGCGCGATCACGGAACGGATGGAGGAACGCCTCCGCCGCCGCGCCGAACGCGAGGTGCAGCGCAAGACCGCAACCTCCGCACGCAAGCTCCGCCTGCCCGGCAAGCTCACCGACTGCGCCAACGACGATGCCGGCGGCACCGAACTCTTCATCGTCGAAGGCGACAGTGCCGGCGGCTCGGCCAAGCAGGCGCGTGACCGAAAGACACAGGCCATCCTGCCCATCCGCGGCAAGATCCTCAACGTCGCCTCAGCGACGGCAGACAAGATCCGCGCCAACCAGGAGATCGCCGACCTCCAGCTCGCTCTAGGCTGCGGTATGCGCGACAAGTGGAGCGAGGAAGCGCTCCGCTACGAGCGCATCATCATTATGACGGACGCCGACGTCGACGGTGCCCACATCGCGACGCTCCTGATGACCTTTTTCTTCCAGGAAATGCCTGAGCTGGTGCGGCGCGGGCATCTCTTCCTTGCCCAGCCGCCGCTTTATCGTCTGACGGCCGGCGCCAAGACACTCTATGCTCGTGACGACGCTCACCGCGGCGAGCTCGAAGCTACCGAGTTCAAGGGCAAGAAGGTAGAAGTCAGCCGCTTCAAGGGCTTGGGCGAGATGAACCCGGGCCAGCTCAAGGAAACGACGATGGACCCGGCGACGCGCTCACTCCTGAAGGTGACGTTGCCCGGCGCCTACGAAGACCGCCAGCCGATCAAAGACCTGGTCGAGCGCCTGATGGGCCGCGACCCCGCGCCGAGGTTCGAGTTCATTCAGTCGCGGGCGAGCGCGATTGATGAGCAAGAGATTGATGCCTAGTCTTATCGCGTCGGCAGCGCCGGCGCTCTGCGATCGGTCGCGGACCCACGAACCGATTGGACTTGCGCTTCCGCCTTGTCCTCCTCCGCGGCGAGGCGATCGAGCATGCCGAACTTCGCCGGCAATGACGACATTTCGCTACTGTCGACGCTAAATGCGCCCTTGTACGGGCGGTCGACGATCAGGATGAACAGGAAGATCAGGCCGAGGGCTAGCGAAATCCCGGAGATCATCAGTACGTTGGTTGGGCTCGGCTTGAATGTCGAGGTGTAGGCGACGATCAGGACCGAGCCTACCAGCCCCACGATCCACAGGATCATCGGCATTCCCGACGTACTGTGGATGAGCCTGTCGCGCCGCAGGCCGACCAGATCGTTCAGGTTCGAGAATGCTTCGGCATAAATTGTGCTGTCGCGATCATCCTTGGGCCGGATCTCTCCCATGCGGTGAAACAATCGGGATAAGGCGATCTCCGTGCGAGGACTGCCTTTTCCTTCCGCGAGCAGTGGCCACTCGTCCCTGACGATGCTCTCCATATAGGCCCTGAGTGCCGCTTTCTGTGGCTGCGTCTCGATCCCGTAGGTATTGAGGTCGCGATAGAGCTCGGCCGCCGCAGCCGCTTCCCGGTGGACTCCATTCTGCGCATCCGAAAAGTCCTGCCACACCTGGACGCCGGCGAACGCGATCAGGATGCCGATGTAAGCCGCAACGACCTGCATCAGGCTGACCGCATGCTCCCGATCTTCTTCTGACGATTGGAGTCGCAGAGCCTTCCGAAGTCCGAAGCTGCTTGCCAGTCCGACGGCCAGCGAAACTCCTAAAATCAGGATCGTCGCAGCCCAAACCGGCAAACCGTAGAAAAAATCGACCATCAGTCCGCTCCGCCAAGTTCGGGACCGTGAGGCAAATACGCGCCCTACGGTTGTTCCATGAGCGACAGGCGTCCGCAAGGCAGCGGCCCGGGCTTTCAAATGTCGATATCCGCGATCGGCGATCCCGCTAGTGCGGAGCCTGGGTGAGACCCCGGATAGTCTAGGAGGTCTGCAATATCACACGCCGATCCATGACGCGGCGCCAAAGCGGCGGCACCAGCGCCGTCAGCAGCGCGCCGGCATATCCAAACGGCAGCTCGGCTTCGCCGGAGATCGGGACGAGCCGCTCATATCGCTGCGCCGGCTGCGAATGGTGGTTGCTGTGCCGGCCCATGTTGAACAGCGCGGCGTTGTTCATCCGCTTCCCACTGTTCCAAGAATGATGCGGCGCAAGCCGCTCGGCGCGTCCGCCGGCTGATACTGCGCGGCTGAGCCCGTAGTGCGCGATGTAGTTAAAGGCCTCCAGCAGGACGACGGCGAGCGCTGCCACCACCACCACGAAAACCGCAGCCCGCCAGCCGACGAGGATGAGCGCGAGCAGGAGGATCGTCTCGGCCGCGAAATAGGCGATCATGCGATTGCCAAGGCTCAGCACGGGCCGCTCCCGCCGCCGGAGCCGCTCCAGCTCGAAGACCCACGCCTCGCGGACCTGCCCCCCGATCGAGCGCACCAAAAAAGCGTACAGCCCCTCACCTAGCCGCGCGCTCGCCGGATCCTCCGCCGTCGCCGCCCGCCGATGGTGCCCGTACACATGGGCGATGCGGAAGTGCATGTAGAAGACGGTCGCGAGCAGGAGGAGGCCGAGCGCCCGCTCGCGCTGATCGCGGCTGTGGATCATTTCGTGTGCCGCGAGAAAGCCGAACACGCCCATCGTCACCCCTGCCGACACCGCGAGCCCGGTCGCTTCGAGGAAGCTGGTTTCGGGTCGCAATACCCACGCACTTGCCCAGGCCATCGCTGCGAGCTGGAGCAGGACGTAAAATCGCGGCACCCAGCGCGGGACGTCGCCGCGGCATTCGTGCCCCGTCTCTTCGCCAAGCACCGAGTCCAGGCCCGCCAGGAACAGCGGCGTCGCGGCGGCGGCCGTGAACGTCCAGGCGCCACCCAGCCAACCGCCGATCGGCAGAAGTGCCAGGAAGGCAAACGGGGTGAGATATCTAAGCGGCACTGGTGCGGTCTCGTAGCGGTTCGTCCCCTCCGGGTCGGAGGAAGTTCACCCATACAGCAGTTTGAACGAGCCAACACGAGCGGGCGAGCGGCTTCACTCGGGAAGCTCGTCGCGATCGCTGCGGCTGCTTTCCTCGGTGGGCCTTTGTGTCGCCTTTAGGTTTGCAGCCTTGGCCATCGATTATTCCGCAAGGCCGTCCTGACACGCCTTTTCGAACCTGGCCCGATCTCAGCCGAGGACAGGTAAGCCTTTCCGCGCTTCGATGCATTTCCACTGACGAGGGATGGCGCTCGCCGCTTATCGCAGCGAGCGCCATCCCCATTGGTCCATATTGTTAGTGCGGCTGGTTGGCGCAGGCCTGGTCGTACTGCGACACCGATGCGGTGTTACGAGAGTTCTGAGGCTGTTCTCCGGCATATTTCGTACCGGCGTTACCATTTGGGTTGAACGCCGATCCGGGTGCGCTTGCACTATTGCCCGGAGGAGAGCCGGTCGTTTCGCAGGACTGGTTCGGCTGTCCGGTCGCGTGCTGCGGCGAGTTCAAATGGTTGTAGCCGCCGCCATTGCCGGTGGTGGAATTCGGGGTCGCGGCGACCGGGGAGTTCGAGCCGTGGTTTCCGGTGCCGCCGCCACTCGGCGGGGTGGCCACGACGACGGCGGGCGCAACAGCAATCGCACCGGCCGCCATGAGGAGGCACATCTTGCGTGTCATTCTGGGGTCCTTTTGGTTGCTGTGGCCCCCTGAGCCTGACGCTGATTGCGCGGCGCGCCACATCGGTTGGAGCGACAAACGCTCGCTCCGCCAACCAACGGCCCTCCCCAGAAGCCGTTCCTCCTTTGGCCGCGCAGGAAGGGGGCTTCACCTTGGGGAGGGAAGGCTTTCCTCAGCCCGGGCCGGGGTAGTTGACCGGATTGTCGTTGAAGGCCTTGACGAGCGTAATCGGACCCTTCGCGATTGTCTTGAAGTGAAGTTCGCCAAGACCCTCCAGCCTCCACGCGCCGACGAACCCGCAGAGGAGCCAAACGAATACCCCAAACACGACGAACGCCTTCATCGCGATCCCCACTGCAAGCCCGGCAAATTGGATCATGACCCTGGCCCGAGCAAAGCGGAATCTAACACGATTGAAGGTCGAGCGTGAGGGGGGTGTCAATCTTTCAACTTGCAAGGGCGGGCTGAGCCGGAGGTCACTGACCCGGATATTGCGGCGGCGTGTCGTTGAAGCCCTTTACGAGGGAGATTGGTCCGCGCGCGATGGTCTTGAGGTGCATGTCGTTGCCCTCGAGCATCCACGAGCCGGCTAGTCCGCTAATCAGCCAGCATATTACAGCAATGGTCACGACCATCTTCATCATGCTCCCCTGCCGAGCAGCGCCCGGGGAATGATGCTTCTCTTAACAAACTACAGTTGTTTTGGGCCCACGTCGACGACCGCGCTATTTCAGCAAGGCGTAGCCCGTGGTGTGACACTGACCGAGACCGCATTGCACGACGACCGAACAAAAGTTCACCAGCGCTATCGCGATGACATACAGGCTAAGAAGCATTGCAATGCGGCCGAACAGCGACTTCCGGTCTGGCGGCTTCGCGCCGTCCTCCGTTCCAATCACGCAGAGCTTGATGGCGAATGCGGTGATCAGTGCCATTGCGATGAGGATCGACCACACCGGCATGTGCAGCCCCAGTACTGCACTTCCGACATATCCGTGACCCGGCCGGGGATAGATGTCGAGCAAGGTTTGCCTGATCGAAACGACGAGGAGGAAGACGGAGAAGAGAAGGCTGTAGCCAAGGTTTCGGTCGGAAAAACCGCTTCGGAAGTTCTGCATCAGCCCAAAGCAGACGCCAAGCATTGCCACGCGCTGAAGAAGGCAAAGTGGGCAAGGCAGTTCGCCATATGCATATTGCATGACCATCGCCGCGGTCAGCACCGCAGCGATCACCGCCATCATGCCAAGCGTGTAGACTTCGTTCATGACGAAGCGCAGGCTTTCGAGACGGGCCCGGGCGCTGCGCGTCATGTCTGGATCCACGGCATGCGGAAACCATAATCGGGACTGTGGATTTCCCACAGGAACAGGTGAACCGCTAGCACGAGGGCAGCCGCGACCAGGAGAATCGCTAACGATCGGCGGCCAAACCAGCCGGTGACCAGCGCCACCGATATCGCCGCGAATATGACTGCCATCATCGGCGGCCCCCCAGAAGACGCCTAGTTCCGGCTCAACGTAGCGGAGCAGCCGCGCCAACGCGAGACTGCTCTCGCGAAGGTCAGCAGCGGGAAGGATCGATTGGTGACGAGAAGAAAGATTCCATCCTACTCGGGCGAGAGACGGACGCCGACTTTTCCGCTCGCGTCCCGATATATCGGTTCGCAACTACGGTCGTTCGGCTCAAGAGATCGAAGAAAAGGCTACTTGTCCCCCACAGCGTCGTCTTTCGCCGTCAGATAGGCCGGCGCCATCACCGTCGCCGCATTGGTGGTTGGCTTGGCGGGCTGAAGCAGCTTCAGGTTGAACTTCTCCTTGAACTGAACCCCGAATTGCGTGCCCTTGGTCCACCGGACCTCGGCGTCGACCAGCCCGCCGGCCGCGAAATCGAGTTGGACCTGCGCGCCGACCGGCATTTCCTCGCGGCATTCGACTAAGGCCCCGCCACTGGAGATGTTCCTGAGGCGCGCTCCGATCACTCGACCCTCGAAGTGCAGCAGCGTTGCGCGGATGATGCGGATGCGCGGCTCGCGCGGCGTCAGATGAGCGTCGGGCCGGGTTGCGGCACCCTTGGCTGCAAGCAGCGCCGCCTCTTCCGGTGGCATGGGCTTGCCGAAAATGTACCCCTGGACGAGTGAGCAGCCGAGTTTCCTCACCAGCATCAGCTCTTCGTTGGTTTCGACTCCCTCGGCCGTCGTCTGCATGCTGAGGTCGGATGCAAGCCCGACCATCGCCCTGATCAGCGCCGCGTTGCGGCTTTCGGGATCCGACGCACCGCGCACAAAGGACTGATCGATCTTGATCTTGTCGAATGGAACGCGCTGCAGATAGCTGAGGCTCGAATAGCCTGTACCGAAGTCGTCAAGCGCGAGCTTGAGCCCGATCGCCTTCAGGCTGGCGATCATCTCGTGGACATGCTCATCGTTACTTAGGAACACGCCTTCGGTGATCTCGAGCTCCAGCCGCTTCGCAGGCAGGCCTGTCTCTGCGAGAATGGCCCGGACTGTAGCCGGCAACGACGGAAGCTTGAACTGGACCGGCGAAAGGTTGACCGCGACAGACACCTGCTCAGGCCATTTCGCCGCCTCCTCGCAGGCGGTCCTAAGCACCCACTCGCCGATCTCGTTGATAAGGCCGATCTCCTCCGCAAGCGGGATGAACATCGCGGGACTGACCGGTCCATGTTCCGAGCGATGCCAGCGGATCAAGGCCTCGAAGCCGGTTACCGCCTCGCTGGAGGCGTCGACGCAAGGCTGGAAGACGAGCTTCAGCTGATCCTTCTCAAGTGCGACCCGAAGGTCGGACTCGCATCAACTGCCGCTCGCGCGCGGCTTCGTGCATTTCCGCCGCGAAGAAGCGGAAACAGCCCTTGCCGGCTGCCTTTGCGGCGTAAAGCGCAAGGTCCGCATCGCGCATCAGGTCGTCGGAAGTTCGGTCGTCATAGTCCGAGGTGACAATGCCGACCGATGCACCGATCGACACCGCGGTGCCGTTTATGGTGTAGGGCCGCGAAAGACTGTCGATAATGCCTTGGGCGAGGCTCGACAGATCGTCTTTCGAGGAAGTTGCTGGAAGCACGATTTCGAACTCGTCACCGCCGAGACGGCCCACCTGTCCCGCTTCGCCGATGACCTCGCGCAATCGGAGCGAGACGAGCCGCAAGAGCGTGTCGCCAGCCGGGTGCCCGAGCGTATCGTTGACGGCCTTGAAGCGATCGAGATCAAGGAGAAAGACCGAACAGCGGTGCTTGCGGCGAACTGCGCTCACCAGTGCATCATCGAGCGCCCGGCGAAGCGCCTCGCGGTTGGCAAGTCCCGTTAGCGAGTCCTGGCGCGCTAGCCGGTCGAGCTCGACTTCCGACTGGCGCATCTTGGTGAGGTCCGAGGCGAAGCCCCGAAAGCCGAAGAAACGGCCTACCTCGTCATGGACCGGCCGGCCACTGATAGACCACCAGATTTCCGTCTTCGTCTTGGCGCGGACGATCAGGTCCTGGAATGCGACGTGGGAAGAGAGATAGAAGCCAAGCGTCCGCTCCGACGTTGCGCTTCCGTCGGCGGCTTCCGTTGAGATGAGGTCAGTGAATGGGCGCTCGAGCAGGTCGGTTGGTTCGCGTCCCAAGGCTTGGGCGACGCTGTCGCTGATGTACGAAAGGTTCCCCTCCCGGCCCGTTTCCCAGAACCAGCCCTTGCCGCTGCTCTCGAACTCTTGGATCAGCGCTTCGGCGCGCGCAGATTGGGGCGGCGCCTCTTCCTGAGGCGAACTGCCGCCGCTCCTAAGGATGCGCCTTATGCTTTCTACTCGAGAATGTCCCACGCGCGGAAAGTCCTAGGCCCGCATGGTTTATATTCGGTTAGATCCGTTCGATCTCGGCTAGAAATTCATGAATTCTCCGACCGCTGATCGACAGCAGCTGATCATTGGTCGCCGCCGGTTTGCACCTGGGCAATCTCAAACGCCAGTCGGCGAATGAGGAACCGGTCCGCGTCGCCAAGGTGATCCAGGACCTGATGGCGGAAGCGCAAAGGGTTTTCCTACCTTGCCCAACTCGCTCCGCAATTCATCTTGTTATCGCGGAAGACGGCATCGGCATCTTGTTGAATTCTCTGGCCGGCAAAGGATAGGCCGGCGCCGGACCTGCCAGCATGCGTTCCAGGCTTGCCGAGATCAGTGGGCACCTCGGCATTCTTCCGCTTCTACCCGGGACAGCAATCGTCGCCAGCGCTCCAACAAGCCGGAACTGACCGAGCCGCGGCGGGCGACAGACGCCGTGCGGTCTGGCAGTGTCGCGGCGATGGACGTTCAAAGTTTCGATGAAAAACGACACGCGATCCTCCCCCCGCACTCGCTCGCCGTGGCGGCTTTTTCGACCATCGTCGAATGGTACGACTTCACGCTCTATCTCTATTTCGCGACGGTCCTGTCGCGAGTATTTTATGGCGGCGGCAGGGGTTCGCTCCTGCTGACACTCGGCGGCTTCGCGATTGCCTATTTGATGCGGCCGCTGGGTGCCCTCTTCTTCGCCCATATCGGTGACCGCCGCGGACGACGGCGCATGATGCTGATGTCAGTGGCGATGATGACCGCGGCGATGCTCGCGACGGCCCTTCTTCCGACACGGATGGCGGTCGGGCCAGCCGCAGGCTGGCTGCTTCTTGCCCTTCGCTGCGTAATGGGCTTCTCCGTTGGCGGCGAGTATACGGGCGTCGTTGCATACCTGCTCGAAGGCTCTCCGCCTCGGCGCCGCGGACTTGATCACCTCAATCGCATCTGCCGCGAGCGAAGTCGGGGCGCTGCTCGCCGTTGGAATTTCGGCGTTCACGGTCAGTAACACGAGCAGCGTAGAGCTCGAGACATGGGGCTGGCGCATCCCCTTCTTCGTCGGAGCGGCACTGGCAGCGAGCGTATGGATTGCGCGTTCGACGATGCGTGAATTGCCCGAGTTCCGACGCCAGCAGGCGGAGGGCACTGTTCCAGAGGAGCCGCTCCTCTACGCGCTGAAGCACCATCGCACAGGCATCATACGCGGCTTTTCAATCTCCGCGCTTGGTTCGATCACTTATTATGTGGGCATCACTTATGTGCCGGCCTTCCTCACATCGGCGGGGGCACTTAATGAGCGGACAGCCTTGTGGCTCTCGACCATCGCCGCCATCGCGGTGATCCTCGTGACGCCGCTCGTTGGCTGGTGGTCAGACTCTAGTGGCCGGCGCCCCGTACTGCTCACGCTCTGCGCCGCGAGCGCGATCCTACCGACGACCATGTTCGCGCTGATGGCGAGCGGTTCGCAGGCTCGCGCGCTATTCGGCGCAGTCATGCTCGCCGCCGTTGCGGGCGGGGTCAGCGCGGTCGGCGCCGTCGCGACCGCCGAACAGTTTCGCGGCGAAGCGCGGATTACGGGCCTCGCGCTCGGCGCCACGATGGCCACTGCGATCTTCGGCGGCTTCACTCCCTGGGCTGCGCAATGGCTCGTCGAGCGCACCGGTTGGCACATGGCGCCCGGAGCGATGATCGCGCTCGTCGCTTTGTGCGTGCTGCCCGTCTTCCTTACGATTTGCGAGACGGCGCCGGCACGGCTGAACCGTTGACGTAGCTTCGATCTAGCAGGCAACCCCGGGCGAAACCCAGCCTCGCTCAGGCAGTTTCTGGTCGTCCCCGACCCACGCCAAAATAAGCAAGCCCCGCTTCCTTCGCCTCGTCGCGGTCGTAGACATTCCTTAGGTCGACCAACACATTGCCACGCAGCGCTGCCGCAATCTTGTCGAGGTCGAGCGCGCGGAACTCGTCCCATTCGGTGACGATCACCAACGCGTCCGCGTCGGTGGCCGCCGCATAGGCGTCCGATGCGAACTCGATGCCGGTGAAAACCTTCTCCGCCTGGTCGCGCGCGACGGGATCGAAGGCGCTCACCTTAGCACCGCGCTCGACCAATGCGTTGATCAACGGGATCGAGGGAGCTTCACGCATGTCGTCGGTATTCGGCTTGAACGCTAGGCCGAGGACAGCGACCCGCTTTCCGCGAAGATCGCCGACGGCACTTGCCACCCGCTCGACCATGCTCGCCTTGCGGTCGTCATTCACCTCGACGGTAGTGCGAACGATGCGCTGGTTGACGCCGAACTTGTCGGCGGTTTGGAGCAGGGCCAGCGTGTCCTTTGGGAAACAGCTGCCGCCATAGCCTGGCCCGGCATGCAGAAACTTGGGTCCGATGCGGTTATCGAGACCGATGCCGCGGGCCACATCCTGAACGTCGGCGTCGACCGCCTCGCAGAGATCTGCGATCTCGTTGATGAAACTGATTTTGACCGCAAGGAAGGCATTCGCGGCATATTTGGTCAGCTCGGCGGTGCGGCGGCCAGTGAATAGGATCGGCGCCCGATTGAGGAACAAAGGCCGATAGATATCCTTGAGCACGTCCTGCGCTCGCTCGTCGTCGGCGCCTACGACGATCCGATCGGGGTGCTTGAAGTCGGCGATCGCCGCGCCTTCGCGCAGGAACTCCGGGTTCGAGGCCACCGAAACGTCGGTTACCCCCTCCTCGCGCAGAATTTCCTCGATCCGATCTCCAGTACCGACGGGAACGGTCGACTTGGTCACCACAACCGTACCGGGTCCGATGACCTTTGCGAGCTCGCGCACCGCTTCGAACACGAAGGTCAGGTCGGCATGGCCGTCGCCTCGCCGAGCCGGCGTTCCGACCGCGATGAACACGGCCTCCGAGTTCTTCACCCCGTCGGGCAGGCTCGTGGTGAAGGTCAGCCGTCCACGCTCGGCATTCGCCTTGACCAGGGATTCGAGACCCGGTTCCCAGATCGGCATCAGGCCCGAGTTGAGGCCGTCGATCTTGCCCGCGTCCTTGTCGACGCAGCAGACATCGTGACCGAAGTCCGCAAAGCAGGCGCCCGAGACGAGGCCCACGTAACCGGTGCCGATCATCGCGATACGCATGCCTACTCCCTGTTTTCAGAAGATTTGCTGCGGCTCTTAGCCGCGCAGCGACTGCATGAACAAGCAAGTCAGCTAAACGCCTAGTTTTCGCCGAAAACTTCCTATATTGGCGCGGCCCTTCCGATGAACGTCACAATACTCCCCAAGCCCCCGCGCGTCGGGCTGGTCTCGCTCGGCTGTCCCAAGGCCCTGGTCGACAGCGAGCGCATCATGACCAAGCTACGCGCTGATGGGTACGAGATGTCGCCCGATTACGCCGGTGCCGACGTGGTGCTGGTCAACACCTGCGGCTTCCTCGATTCGGCCAAGGAGGAAAGCCTCGACGCGATCGGCGAAGCCATCGCCGAGAACGGCCGCGTGGTCGTAACCGGGTGCATGGGCAAGGAAGCGGATGTCATCCGCGAGCGCTTTCCCGACGTGCTCGCGATCACCGGACCGCAGCAATATGAAGATGTTGTCGCCGCGGTTCACGAGGCGGCACCGCCCGTTCCCTCGCCTTTCATCGACCTGGTGCCGGAAGCGGGCCTGAAGCTAACCCCGCGACATTACAGCTATTTGAAGATTTCCGAGGGCTGTAATCACCGCTGCGCCTTCTGCATCATCCCGCACCTGCGCGGTGACCTCGTCAGCCGCCGCCCGGACGCGATCCTGCGCGAGGCGGAGAAGCTTATCGCGGCGGGCACAAGGGAATTGCTGGTCATCAGCCAGGACACCAGCGCCTATGGCGTAGACCTGCGCCACAAGGCCTGGCCTTGGAAGGGTGAGGAAGTCCGCGCCCACATGACCGACCTCACGCTGGAGCTCGGCAGGCTCGGCGCGTGGGTGCGCCTTCACTATGTCTATCCCTACCCGCACGTGAACAACGTGATCCCGCTGATGGCGGAAGGTCTGGTCCTCCCCTATCTCGACATCCCGTTCCAGCACGCTAGCCCGAGCGTCCTGCGCCGCATGCGCCGCCCCGCCAATGACGCGAAGGTGCTCGAGCGCATCCGCTCGTGGCGCGCGTTGGTGCCCGAACTCGCGATCCGGTCAAGCTTCGTCGTCGGCTTCCCCGGCGAGACGGAGGAAGATTTCGCCTATCTTCTCGGCTGGCTCGAGGAAGCACAGCTCGATCGCGTCGGGGCCTTCAAGTTTGAAGCCGTCGAGGGCGCCCCTGCTACCTCGATGGACGAGCAGGTTCCCAAAGAGCTGAAGGAGGAGCGCTACGAGGCTATCATGGCGCTCTCCGCGCGCATTTCGGCGGAGAAGCTTGCCGCAAAGGTGGGCTCGACCATCGAGGTCCTGATCGACGCCGTTGACGACGAGACTGGCGGCGCCACCGGCCGGTCGAAGGCCGACGCGCCAGAGATCGACGGTGAAGTTCATCTGCGCGACGCTGGCGGCCTCAAAACGGGCGACATAGTCGCGGTTCGCGTGGAAGATTCCGACGAGCACGACCTTTACGCGGTTCCGGCCTAGCGGGCTGGGCGGCGCTCCTGCAGCTGCCCCCAGTCCGAAACGCCGCCTTCACCCGAATAACGGGGCTTCAACGGCGCCGTGCCGGTGATTGCCGTCTGGCTCGCCGTTCTTGCGGCCGACGTCCACATTTTAACCAGGCACCACCATCACCACGAAGACCGCCTCGGCTGAAGGCTCCCCACAAGCGTAACGACTGTAGACTTGCTCGCACGCCGCGGGCAGCATGCCGGACATGGCTCATCACGTCGATGCCCCCGACCATAAGGCGATCCGCAACTGGGAAGACTTCCTCAAGGAGGTGGGAACGATCTTCATCGGCGTCATGATCGCGCTCGCAGCCGATCAGGCGGTCGATGCTTGGAACTGGCACAAGGAAGTTGCCATCGTCGAAGACAGCCTCAACGACGAGCTCGCCGATTCTTTGTTCGCGGCCGAGGAGCGGATCAAGATTACCGAGTGCCAGCGTCAGACCCTCGATGCGCTCGACGACCTCGCCGACAAGAGCCATGGCAAGCTCGGCATTCGCAACACCCCCGTATCGAGAAACCGCGTGTGGGGCTCTGCTGCGTGGGATGCAGCCGTTGCTTCGGGATCCATCGCTCACATGCCTCACGATACCCGCAATACCTATGCGCAATTGTTCAGCTTCGTGCGCGTATTCCGCGACATGAACCTTCGGCAGCAGGAGCTCTGGGCGACCATCAATACTTATCGGCGGCAGCGGCCCTTCACGGAGACGTCACGCGACCGGTTCGTGGAAACCGTGTCGCAGCTGCGTTCACTCACGCACTCGATGAACCTTGGCGCGCAGCAGTTCGTCGAGGCTGCGAAGCCGCTCAATATAAAGCTCGATCCGCGTGACGCCGAAACCCTTAAAGAGCCGCTCGACTGCCCGATGCCGTAAGGCTCAGCTCGGTAGGGCGTAGGCAATGAGGCTGTCGCCAATCGGAGTCTCCATGAAATGGTGTCCGCCAGCAAAGATCACGAGATATTCGCGTCCATTCTGCTCATAAACCACCGGCGTCGCCTGCCCGCCTGCCGGTAACGGCACCGACCACAGCACCTTGCCGCTCCGCTCGTCGATCGCGCGCAACAGATCGTCCGTTGCCGCGGCGATGAAGATCACGCCACTCGCAGTCGTGACGGCGCCGCCATTGTTCGGCGTTCCAATGGTGAACGGCAGGTAGGTCGGCAGCTTGAAGGGTCCATTTTTCCGCGCTGTTCCGAGCGGTCTGTCCCACAAGGTCTTGCCGGTGGCAGCGTCGATCGCCCGGATACCACCGTAGGGCGGGCGCTTGCACATGAGCTTGGTGAACGGCATGCGCCAGCCGGCATTCACGTTGACCGCATATGGCACGCCCCATTGCGGATCGATCTGGTGCGGCTTGCTCGGCGGAGTGCTCGTCGCGAAGCGGGGAACGATGCCCTGCCTGTTGGCTACCGCGCGAGGGACCAGCCTCACGTAGTTCGGCATGTCGTTGTAATTGGCGATGATGACGCCGCGCACCGGATCGATTGACAGGCTGCCCCAATCGCTTCCACCGTTATAGCCCGGATATTGGACTGTAGATCTGTCGGCCCTCGGCGGGGTGTAGACGCCGCGATAGTCCGCCTGGTGATATTGGATCCGGCAGATCATCTGGTCGATCGGCGACATACCCCACATATCGGACTTCCTCGAGATCCGGCTTTCTCAGAGTATTCCACAAGGACACGATCTGCGTCGGCGATCGCAAGCCAGGCCTCGACCCCACCAGGCGGCGCCTGGATCGAGCCGATCGGTGTCAGCGGACGGCCAGTCGCGCGGTCGAGAACGTAGAGATCGCCCTGCTTCGAGGTGGCGAGAAGCGCCGGCGTTCCCTTGTAATCGATGAGACTTGGCTGGCTGCCAATGTCATAGTCCCAGACGTCCTTCTTGACCGTCTGGAAGCTCCAGCGCGGCTTGCCGCTCGTTACGTCGATGGCGACAATTGAACTGGAGTAAGCATTTTCTTCCGGAGTTCGGCCCGCCGAAATATAGTCGTCCGCAACATTGCCGGTCGGCACGAACACGAGCCCCAGCTTTTCGTCCCCTGCGCTGATCGACCAGCTATTCGGGGTCCCTCGCATCCACATCCGGCCCTTGGGCGGATAGCCGCTCCATTCCGGATGCTGCATGTCCCAAGCCCAGGCGAGCTTGCCGGTCCGCGCGTCGAAGCCCTGGATCACCCCCGAGGGCGCGCACCGGCATTGGCCGTCAAGGACCTGGTGCCCGACAACGATGATGCCGCGGACGATCGTCGGCGGCGAGTTGATGCCTGCCGACGCCGGCGGCACCCACCCCATGCCGATCTTCGTGTCCTGCTGTCCGCTCCCGTTGAACTCGGCGCAAGGTTTGCCCGTCAGCGCGTCGACCGCGATCAGTCGGGAATCGATTGTTCCCTCGATGATCCTGGCAGCGCAGGGCGTGTTCGGAACTGCGCCGGGGACGGCATAGTAGGAAACGCCCCGACATGCGGTCGTGTAAGGAATCCATTTGTCCGGCACCTGCGGGTTAACCCGCCACACCGGCTTCCCGGTGGCGGCGTCGAGTGCGACGATGACGTTCTTTGCGGTGCAGGTGTAGAGGAGATTGCCTACTTTCAGCGGCGTGTTCTCGGTTCCGTAGAGCTTCACGTAGTCAGGATTGTTTGGCTGGCCATCGACGTGAACCTCCCAAACCCTCCTGAGCTTCCCGACATTTTCGGGCGTGATCTGGGTCAGCGGCGTGAAGCGCCAGGCGGCGTTGGTTCCGCCATAGGCCGGCCAGTCAGCGCCGGTGGCGATGCCCGAGGGATCTGCAAAGCCGGGTGAGCTCTGCGATGGCAAAGCGGTGGTTGAGGTGTCGCCCGCCTTGCCGAGAATGCCGAAACTCGCCGCGACAAAGATTATCGCAACAACGATCCCGCCCCATGCAGCCCCCCAATGCCTGCCCCCGCGCGGCGCGAGCGTCGGCATCACGAGCAGGGTCCAGATGAGGATCACAAGCGGGGCAACCAGCCACGGCACCATTGCCCAGGCGTTCCCACGCGATTCTGAGAAGCCCCATATCGCTGTCAGGATGAACAGCCCGACATAAATCCAAGCGCCGAGGAGCCGGCCGCGCAATAGGAACCAAGCTGAAACCAGCAGCCCGATGCCAGCGATAAGGTAGTAGAGCGACCCGCCAAGAACGACGAGCCAGGCGCCGCCGATTGTAAGCACGATGCCGATGATTGCCATCACGATAGCAAGAATGGTCGCAGCCCAGCCGCCTCTCATGGCAATCTCCCTTCGCGTCGCGACGAGTTAACGGCGCGCCGAACGGCGGCGTTCCATGAATTATCCTGCGTCAATGTCGGGGAATTGCGCACCTTAGGATTGGGAGGGGCTTTACCGGCTAATAGCTGCCTTTAAGGTCAGAGCATGCTTCGCATATCCGCCGCGCTCGTTGCGCTCCTCGCCGTCCCCGTCACCGCCCAGCCGCTCGCCTCCACGAAGATCGAGCAGATCGACCAGCTGGTCACCAGAACGCTCGCCGACACCGGCGTGCCATCGGCCGAAATCGCGATCGTCCGCAATGGCGAGCTCGTCCTCACCAAGGCCTACGGCAAGGCAAACGAGGGCCTTCAGGCCACCCCCGGCCTGCCCTATCAAATCGCGTCAAATTCCAAGCAGTTCACTGCGATGGCCCTGCTTCTGCTCCGAGATGAAAAGAAGCTGAGCCTCGACGATCCGGTCTCCAAGTACGTCCCGGGCATCACGGCGGGCGATAAGATCACCATTCGTGAGCTGATCTCCCACACCTCCGGCCTGCAAGACTTCTGGCCGCAGGATTACTTGTTCTCGGACATGACGGTGCCGACGACGCCCGAGCACATCGTCGACAAATGGGCGAAGAAGCAGCTCGATTTTGAACCCGGCGGTCGCTGGCAGTACAGCAACACCGGTTACGTGGTTGCCGGCATGATCGCCGAGAAGGTCAGCGGACAGCCGCTCCTCGCCTTCCTCAATCAGCGGATCTTTGGCCCGCTCGGCATGCACCCGCTCGACCAGGACAATACGAACACGCCGGCCTTCCCCGCCGGTTATCACCGCTTCGCGCTGGGGCCCGTACGCGTGGCGCAGCCGCCGGCGCGCGGCTGGCTCTATGCAGCGGGAGAGCTGTCCATGACCGCGGCCGACCTTGCGAAATGGGACATCGCGCGCATGAATCGCACCCTCGTTCCCCCCCGCGACTGGGCGGAGCAGGAAACGCCGGTGTTGCGAACCGACGGCCGGACTAACGGCTACGGCCTCGGCGTCTACAATCACTATGCGCGTGAGCGGCACATTATCGATCACGGCGGAGAGGCGGTCGGCTTCCTGACGCAGAACACCGTCTATCCGGACACGAAGGACGCGATCATCGTGTTCACAAACGCCGATTTCTCCGGGGCGACGGACACGCTCACCTCCGGCATCGAGAAGATTGTGCTCGACAGCCCCGAACCGGCCCTTTCGGGCGAGGGCGATCGCCTAGCGGATGTTCGCGCGGTCTATGACACGCTCGCCAGTGGCCAGGTCGACCACTCGAAGTTCACACCCAACCTCAATTACTATTTCGACCAGACGACGCTTGGCGATTACCGCTCGAGCCTGACGCAGCTGGGCGCGCCGACGTCGATCACCATCAACCGCTCGCCGCGCCTGCGCGGCGGATTCGTGAATCGAAATTACACGATCAATTACGCGGGCGGGAAAAAGCTGACGCTCGTCACCTACGCCGAATCAGGCGCAAACGGTCGATGGGAACAGTTCTTGATTATGCCCGAGTGAGGGGCCCAGCGTCGCGCTTCGCGCCGAAGACTTTGGCCAGGGCCTCGTAGCGTTCCGCCATTTCGCTGTGCACTTCGGCGACCCGCTTCGCCCGCTCGCTCATCTCACGCTCGAACAGCTCGCGTTCGGCAAAATAGCGCGCATAGGAATCGTCGCTCATCGCGCGTGAAACGCAAACTGCCTGCTCGAGTTCCGGTGCACGTGCCGCCGACCGCTCACCGACGTCAAACAACCGTTAGTCGACTGGCCGACTCTTCGTAAGCTGCCGTTCACCGGGCGGGGCCTTGGGTCACTTCGACAGGGGCGGATCGAAGAGCGGAGGCAGACGTGGACATCAATTACCTGTTCCTTCGGCAACAGACGGAAAGAAGCCGCGCTGAAACCGCTGGCTCGGACGTGGCCCGCAAGATCCATGAGCAGCTCGCCGCCGAATATGAGCGATTGATTGAAGATGCGACCAAGGGACGCATCACGTTCATGCACTCGCAGCAGATCAGCGATGGAGCGATGGTGCCGCCGCCCATCGGATGATTCGGGTCGCGACCGGATAAGAACCTCGAGAAATCTGTCGCTTGTTCAAAGCGGAATCGTTTGTCATCTTCGCGCGCCAGAGTGGAGGCGTAGTTGTGACATCGTTCAGGATGAGTGCCTCGTTCTTGGCTCGCAACCGCTACTTATTGATTTCTGTTGTACTTCTCGGCTCGCTGCTCGGAGTGCTTACAGAGTTGCTGGTTGGAACTGCGGCTGACGCGGGTCTTTTTTTCGGTGCGCTTGTCGCGAACGGCGTCGCGGTGCTGCTTCTTCGACTCAACTCGTCCCTCGGGCGCCGTGTCGATAGATTTCTACCCGCGGCATGGAACAGGCGTCTATTCGCGCTCGGCTTTTTTGCGGCAGGAAGTGCAGCGCTCTTCGGCAAGATCGCTGAGGATGTAATCCATCACGAATCTTCTCGGATCGACCGGGTGGTTAGCCTTTGGATTCACCAATTCGATACCCAGGCGCTCGACAAGATCATGCAAGTCATCAGCGATGTCGGATCATTTCCGGTGCTCATGTACGTCGCCGTATTCGTCCTGACCTGGAGCTGGCGCAGCAAGGATGTCGGAGCATTTGCGGGGCTGCTTGGCGTCATCGCCGTTGACGAGACCCTGAACCGCATCCTCAAGAATATTTTCGACAGGCCTAGGCCGAACCTGTTCGAGGAAATTTCGACATTACACAGCTACAGCTTCCCAAGTGGCCACTCGATGGCGGCGGTCGCAAATTATGGAATGATGGCGGCCGTAATCGGCCGCCTGGAGCCCAGACTGAAAGGATGGGTAAACACAGCAGCGCTGATCCTCGCGCTGCTGATCGGCCTTTCGCGCATTTATCTCGGCGTCCATTGGGTCACGGACGTGCTCGCGGGCTATGCCGCGGGCGCTGCCATCCTCTTCGCCGGCATCCTTTGGCTGGAGGCTTACCCGCCCAGTCCCATCAACCAACCTGCACCTGCCCGGCACGCGTCGTCACGTCGCGGCTGAAGCGGCGCCGCCGCACCTTACCCCGTCAGTGATGCCGATTGCGAGCGCGGCGAGGCGACCTTAGAGCCGAGCGCATGACCGACTTCGCATCGCTCCTCGTTCCCGACCGCGGCCAAAGGTCGCGGCTGATCCATCTCGTCGACAAGGACGGTCTCGCCGGATGGCTCAAGAAGCGCCCGGCAGACGACCGCGCGTTGCTTGAGGCGCAACAGTTCGACGGGAAGAAGACCCATGCCTTCGTGATCCTGCCGCGCGGCGGCGACTTCGAGGTGGTGAGCGCCGTCAAGAAGATGAACGAGCTTTCGCCTTGGTGCCTTGCAGCGCTTGCCGAAAGGCTTCCGGAAGGCAGCTACAAGCTTGCGCACGGCGAGCCTCGAAAAGCCGCGCTGGGCTGGCTTCTCGCACAGCATCGATTCGACACCTATCGCTCGAAGAAGGACGACAACCCACGCGGACCACGGATCCTCGTCACGGGCGAGGCGGCAAAGGTCGATGAAATGGTGGGAATGGCGCAGGCGACCGCGCTTGTTAGAGACCTCGTCAACACGCCCGCTGCTGACCTCGGTCCGGCGCAGCTCGAGCAGGCAGTCGCCGACGCCGCAAGCCGCTCGCCTGCGCAGCTGACGGTCACGAGCGGTGCCGCTCTCGTCGAAGGCTATCCGTTGATCGCGGCTGTCGGTGGAGGCGCAACGCCTGAACGGGCACCGCGCCTGATCGAACTCGAATGGGGCAAGCCGGACGATCCACGCGTCGCCATCGTCGGTAAGGGCGTATGTTTCGACAGTGGAGGCCTAGATCTCAAGACCGCGTCCGGGATGCGCATCATGAAGAAGGACATGGGCGGCGCTGCGCACGCATTGGCGCTCGCACAGCTCATCATTGAACGTCGCTGCCCATCCGGCTCCACCTGATCATTCCGGCTGTCGAGAATGCCGTATCGGGCGCTTCCTACCGCCCTGGCGACATCGTGAAGTCGCGCAAGGGCTTGTTCGTCGAAATCGACAACACCGATGCAGAAGGCCGGTTGATCCTTGCCGATGCATTAGCGAAAGCAGCAGAGGGCAAGCCTCAGCTCATCATCGACTTCGCCACGCTGACCGGCGCCGCACGGGTCGCCTTGGGTCCCGACCTCCCGCAACCTTCGTCAACCAGGACGAACTCGCCGGCTCACTCGAAGCCGCCGCGCGTGACGTCCACGATCCGCTGTGGCGGATGCCGCTCTGGGATCCTTATGACGAGCAATTGAAGAGCGATGTCGCCGATCTATCAAACACGTCCGGCAATGCGATGGCGGGCGCGGTCTATGCCGCGCTCTTCTTGCGGCGTTTCGTTCCTGACGAAATCCCCTGGGCTCACCTCGACACCTGGGCCTGGCGCGAAGCGGCCAAGCCCGGCCGCCCAAAGGGCGGCGAAGCCCTTGGACTTCGTGCCGTTTTTGCTGCGCTGGAGGAGCGTTATTCGCGCGCCTGACCCGCCAACTTTTGGAAAAACCGGGCATTTTGGGTCACGAGCCTGCAACATTTCGGCGGCTTACCGGTTTATGGAACAGCTACGCGACACGAGTACGGAGAGTACCAGCAATGAGCGAAGTTTCGCTTACGGGGTGGATGAAGGCCCTGATCGCCTATGTCCGCTCAGGCGAACCGGACCTCACCAACCGGCAGATGTCCTTGCTGATGCTGGTCTATCTGACGCCCGGACCGCACACCGTGCGCGGGCTCGCCCGGGTGCTGAGCGTATCGAAGCCTGTCGTCACTCGCGCCTTGAATACGCTCGGTGCGCTCGGCTATCTGCGCCGTGAGAGGGACCAGGACGACCGGCGCAATGTGTTCGTCGTCCGCACGAGCAGCGGGGCGGAATTTCTTGAAGGGTTCAAACGCAACCTCCGCGAGGACGACGGCTCCGCGGCACACCGGCCAGTCATCGGCCAGGCGCCGGCGTACGCCCACCAGCGCTGACGAGTTCGCGCTCGCCGGCCCGTCCGACCTGCCAGACCCTCAGTTCAACGCCTATCGCAAGGACCTCGCCGATGTCGCGCTCGCCAGCCGCGTGGTCGCTTCGCACTACGCAGAGCCGGTGGAGCGGCGGCTCAACGCATCGGCGACGCTGCGTGCAAGTCCATCGATCGACGCCGAAGCACTGATCGGGCTTAAAGCTGGCGAGCCATTTCTAATGCTCGACGATAGCCTTGGTTGGGCATGGGGCTATGCCGGCGAAGAGCGCCGCGTCGGTTATGTTCCGACGGTTGTGCTGGCGCCTCAATGAAAAATTGAGATCTGCAGCCAGATCAGGTTGTAGACGCTGCTGACGACGAGCAGCGCAATGACGCCAAGGATCGCATAATCGCGCTGCGGCCATCGCGGCCGGCGCGTCGGGAACAGCAACCAGCCTGCGAGCGCACAGAGGATCAGCGTTCCAATCGCACTCTTGCGCATGAAGACGGCCACCGTCGTTCGGACATGCTCGGTGCCTTGCGCGACCGTTTCGCCATGGGGGCTCATCAGGAAGGAGGTTCCCCAGGCGATCACTGCGGCGAAGAGGAGCATTGTGCCCACGAACATCCGGGCGCGGCCAATCCCTCGATTTCTCACATCTGACCTCGCTGGCGGCGAAGGGCGTACCACTTCGCGACATTCGCATTCTGCTCGGCGAGCGTGTCCGCGAACACATGCCCGCCGGTACCGTCCGCCACGAAGTAGAGGGCCTTGGTCTGCGCCGGGTGGAGCACCGCCTCGATGCTCTCCTTGCCCGGGTTGGCGATCGGCCCTTCAGGCAAGCCGGCGCGTCTGTATGTGTTGTATCCGTTGTCGGCATTAAGCTCGGAGCGAAGAATACGCCGCCCCAGCGGTTTACCCTTGGTCACGGGGTAGATTACGGTTGGATCGGCATCGAGTTTCATACCGATCCTCAGCCGGTTGCAATAAACTCCCGCCACCATCGGCCGCTCTGCAGCCTTTCCCGTTTCCTTTTCGACGATCGAGGCGAGGATTACGGCCTGGTCCGGCGTCGCCACCGGGCAATCGAGGCTGCGCTTGGGCCAAAGCTGCGTCAGAATTTTGGTCATTGCCTCCTGCATCCGCTTGGCCAGCGCGGAGCGGGCGTCACCGCGTTCGAAGCCATAGCTGTCGGGGAGCACCGATCCTTCCGGAATGTCCGGCGTCGTCCCGGAAAGATACTGGCTGGCGGTCAGCTTTTCGGTCACGATGATCGAGGGCATGCCTTCGGTTACGGTGATCAACCGTTGGCGCGGCTTGCCGTGCTGGAGCAGGTCCAGGATGGCCGCACCGCTCATTCCTTTGGGGATCTGGAATTCACCAGCCTGAATTGGATCATGCGACCCGAACATCCGGGCCATGATGTAATAGGTTCGCGCGCTGCCCGGGATCGCACCCTTATTGGCGAGCTGGCGCGAAACCGCGCCAAGGGTCGTTCCCTCTTTGACGATGATGTCGTGCGGCCCGTGCCTCGGACCCTGAGCCCACCAGAAAATGTAGATGCCCGCGAGCGCGGCGAGGACCAGCGCCGCCGCACCCACCAACAGCAGCCGCTTCACACGGCCTTCATAACCAGGCTGGCGTTGGTCCCGCCGAAGCCGAAGCTGTTATTGAGCACAGCGCGGACCTGCCGCTCTTTGGCCTTGTACGGCACGAGATCGACGCCGGAACAGATCTCCTCGGGATTGTCGAGATTGAGTGTCGGGGGGACGATCTGGTCGCGCATCGCAAGGATGCAGAAAATGCTCTCGACGGCGCCCGCGCCGCCAAGCAGGTGGCCGATCGCGGACTTGGTAGAGCTCATCGACAGCGATCCGATCGCATTGCCGAAGAGACGCCGGACAGCGCCGAGCTCAAGTTCGTCACCGAGCGGCGTCGATGTACCGTGCGCGTTGATATAGTCGATGTCGGACGGCTGGAGGCCCGACTTGCGGAGGGCCATCTCCATCGAGCGATAGGCGCCCGAGCCTTCGGGATGCGGCGCTGTTACGTGATGGGCGTCGCCGGAAAGGCCATAGCCGACTACTTCGGCATAAATCTTCGCGCCGCGGGCCTTTGCGTGCTCATATTCCTCGAGAACGACCACACCTGCACCCTCGCCCATCACAAAGCCGTCACGATCCTTGTCGTACGGCCGACTCGCCTTTTCGGGCTGGTCGTTGAAGTGGGTGCTCAGCGCCCGAGCCTGCGCGAAACCTGCAATGCCAAGTGGGCAGATCGGCAGATCTCGGATCCGCCGGCAAGCATGATGTCGGCATCGTCCATAGCGATCATGCGTGCCGCATCCCCGATCGAGTGAGCACCCGTGGAGCAGGCGGTAACTACGGCATGGTTCGGGCCCATCAGCCCATATTTGATCGACACCTGACCAGAAACGAGATTGATCAGCCTACCGTGAACGAAGTGCGGGCTAACGCGGCCCGGTCCTTTCTCGTGGAGCACGATGCTCTCGGTCTCGATTCCCGGCAGCCCGCCAATTCCCGAACCAATTGAAACGCCGGCGCGTAGCTGGGTCTGTTCATCCATGTCGACCAGGCCAGCATCCTCGATCGCTTGCCCGGCGGCGTCGATCCCGAAGACAATGAACGGGTCTACCTGACGCTGCGTCTTGAACTCGACCCGCTTGCTCGGATCGAATCCATATTCGTGATCGGCCGGCTTCACCTCGCAGGCGATGCGGCATTTCTGGTCACTCGCGTCGAACTTCGTGATCGGACCAGCGCCGCTCTTCGACGCGAGGATATTCTTCCAGCTCGTCTCGACGTCACCGCCGAGCGGCGTCACTAGTCCGAGACCTGTCACAACGACACGGCGCATCATCATAACTCCGTCAATTCCACCAAAACAAACGGCCTCCCGTATTGTTCGGGAGGCCGTTCGTACCGCCTTTCGAGGCGTAACTGGAGCGGCAGAATCGGTACCCCGCTCAGCCCTTGTTCTGGTCGATATAGTCGATCGCGTCGCGAACCGTCGTGATCTTCTCCGCGGCGTCATCTGGAATCTCGACCCCGAATTCCTCTTCGAAGGCCATGACGAGCTCGACAATGTCGAGGCTGTCCGCGCCGAGATCGTCGATGAAGCTTGCGTCTTCAGTCACCTTGTCCGGCTCGACGCCGAGATGTTCGACGACGATCTTCTTCACCCGATCGGCTGTCTCGCTCATGGGAAGGCTTCCTCCATTAATTGCTTTTGCGCAGCCCTAGCGATGCCGCTGAACCGCTGCAAGTGGCGTAGCGGGGCGCAGAACGCTAGCTCTCTTAGCGCATGGAACGCCGATCCCTTACGCCCGGCGAGATCACGGCCGCCCGCCCGATCTTCGGCGACGCAATTGATTATTCGAAAGTACGCCTCGTCAAAGGCAAGTGGTGGCCGTTCCAGCCGCGCAACGCAGCCATGGCACCGAACGGATACATATACTTTCATCCGCATGCCGGCGGATGGTCCGAGGACTTCTCGAAAGAGCTAGTCTCGCGCCAGGGATTTTTCATCCACGAAATGACGATGTCTGGCAGGCGCAGCGCGGCGGTCCGCTCTATCTTCCGCTGATGCGGCATCCCTTCTGTCGCTATTCCTACGCGCTGAAGCCCGGGAAGCCGTTTCACCGCTACGGGCTCGAACAGCAGGCGGAGATGGTCCGGCACTACTTTCTCGCGCTTCGCGGCGTCGCAATGCCTGTCGTCCCTCCCCGCAGTCTCATATGCTTCGATTGAGGTCTTGATGCTAACTTTCGTCAATCTGTAACGGTAGCGCAACAGATTGGCCACGAAAGTTGCGCGCGGGTCCCCATGCCCTTCCGCCTCAGCAGCTATTTCAGGCATAGTGCCGGTTGGTCGACAGGCGACCAACAGGGGGATCTCATGCGGTTCACGGCACTTCTGCTGATCGGCACGTCCATGGCTGCGGTTGCAAGCCAGGCCGCCGCTCAAACGCAACAGGAATCGAGTGCGCAAGCGGCAAATCCGTCGCCGAGCGCGGCACCCATGCCGCGAAACGTGATGGAAGGTGAGATTATCGTCACTGCGACAAAGCGTGCATCAACGGTGCAGGACGTGCCCTTCTCCGTGAACGCGCAGACGCAGGAAGACATCCGGCGCGCGAATGCCAAGACGCTCGAGGACATCAGCCACAACGTCGCCGACCTCACCGTCCAGAATCTCGGTCCGGGGCAAAGCCAGGTCTCGATCCGCGGCGTTTCGGCCGGCCAGTCGTCCGCGACCAGCCGGGCGTCAAGGAGCAGGTCGGCGTCTATCTCGACGAAAGCGTCGTTTCGATGTCGCTGTTCACGCCGGACTTCGACCTGTTCGACCTGAACCGCGTCGAGACCTTGCGCGGGCCTCAAGGAACGCTGTTCGGCGCCGGATCCGTGGGCGGCACGATCCGCTACATCACCAACCAGCCGAAGCTGAACACCACCGAGGGTGAAGTCGAAGGTGACGTCAACTTCCTTGCCGGCGGCTCAATCGGATACGGCCTGAAAGGCGCCGTCAACGTGCCGCTCGGCTCAACTGCTGCAGCACGTATCGTCGGATATGGCACTCGTTTCGGCGGTTTTATCGACTCGGTTGGACCACATCACGGCAAGAATGTGAACGACGGGAGTCGCTACGGCACTCGAATCTCTGTCCTGTGGGAACCGACGCCCGAGCTGAAAATCACGCCGCGCTTCGTCTATCAGGACTCAAAGGCGAACGGCTTCAACCGCGAGGAATTCTACAACCTCTACGATAACCAGTTCACGACCCAGGACGACCTAAAGAAGGGTGGTCGCGAGCAATATCTGAAACTTGGCGAAGAGTTCCGCGACAAGACCTGGCTCGGCGATCTCGTCGCAAGCTATGATTTCGGGCCAGCCGAACTGACCTCGGTGAGCTCGTACATGAACCGCGACATCCTCGTCAGCCGCGACGCTTCGGCGCTAACCGGTTCAGTCAGCGTCGACCTCGGCTTCCCGCCGGCAGCAATCAATCTGCCCTCGAACCTTCGAGACTCGACGAAGCTCAAGCAATTCACCCAGGAGTTGCGGGTCGCCTCAACCGGCGCAGGGCCGTTCCAATGGGTGTTCGGCGGCTTCTACGCCCATGTGAACCGCGATTATAAGCAACGCCTGCCGACGCCTGGCTATGACGCGTTCGTTGACGCTGCATTTGGCGCCGGCACTTCCGCCGCCGTGGACAACGGCTTCGGCCTTGTCGACAATCCGTACCATTCCGACCTGCCATACACCGACACGCAAAAGGCGCTGTTCGGAGAGGCGAGCTACAAGTTCAGCCAGTTCAAGCTGACCGCTGGCGGCCGCTGGTATGACTTCCATGAAAAGCGCCGCTTCCATTCCGGCGGCCTGTTCTCAGCCGACGATGACCGCACCGACACGACGAAGTCCAACGGCGTCAGCCCACGCGGGATCATCAGCTGGGAGCCAAACCGGAGCTTCAGCCTCAACGTGCAGGCGGCGAAGGGATTCCGCCTCGGCGGCGTCAACGATCCGTTGAACATCCCACTTTGCTCGGGCAGCGACATCCAGACCTTCGGAGGATTCCAGACGTACAAGGACGAGACGCTCTGGAATTATGAAGCGGGCTTCAAATATTCGAAGCACGGCGTGACCTTCAATGCCGCTGCGTTCTACAATGATATCAAGAACCTGCAGGTCACGCTCGACGCGGGCAGCTGTTCCTCGCGTATCGTGTTCAACGTGCCGAAGGCGCATGCCGAGGGCATTGAAGCCGAACTCTCGGTCCACCCGCTCGTCGGGCTCGACCTGTCGTTCGCAGGCAGCCTGCTCAATTCGAAATTCGGGTCCTCGGTCATCAGCAACGGTGCGGTCGTCGAAGGTATACGCCAAGGCAACCGCCTGCCGACGGTACCGAAGTATCAATTGGCCGCGACGGCCAATTACACGTCGCGGTTCAACTCCAACTCCGATTGGAACGTGAACGCCAGCGTCATGCGTATCGGAGATCGCTACACGCAGCCGAGCGACCAGGAGCCCGCTGGCATTATCAATCTTACCTACTTTGATCCGGCGACCGGCTTGTCCGGCGTGGTCCCGACCCCGCTCGGCACCTTCACGCTTCCGGCATATACGCTCGTCAATGCGTCGGTGGGCCTGAGGTGGGACAACGGTCTCGAGCTAGTCGCTTATGTAAAGAACATCTTTGACGTCGACCCGAAGCTGTCGCTCGATCGCGAACGCGGCCTTCGGGCCCGCATCGGCTATGAGGTCGGCCAGCCGCGAACCATTGGGCTGACGATCCGCAAGAGCTTTGGCGGGCCGAGTGAGCCGCCGCCGCCGCCGCCACCGCCGCCGCCACCGCCGCCGGAAGCTGCTCCGCCGCCGCCTCCTCCTCCTCCACCGCCACCACCGCCGCCGCCAGCGCCGGTTGAGCGGGGAGAACGTGGCTGACCAAGCGGGCATGAGTTCTGAAGTAACGCGCCGCTCGCTCCTCATCGGGGCGGGCGGCGCAGCCATTTCGCCGGCCCTCGCGACAACCTACAAGAGCGGCATGAAAGACCATGTCGCGGTGATCGGCGCGGGCGTCTTCGGCGCGTGGACGGCCCATCACCTTCAGCAGCACGATCACCGCGTGACTCTCGTCGACGCATGGGGTCCAGCTCACAGCCGGGCATCATCGGGTGGAGAATCGCGCCTTACTCGAGCGGCCTATGGCAAGGACGCGATCTATACGCGCATGGCGAGGGACTCGCTTCCGCAGTGGAAGGCCCTTAGCGCCGTCTCGGGCCTGCCTATCCTGGTGCCCTGCGGAATTCTTTTCTTCTTCCCGACCGAAGAGCCTTACGTCGAGGACAGCATCACCGCCCACAGGAGCCTCGGGCTTCCCACCGCGGTGTTAGACCGGGCCGAGATGGCGGGGCGCTTCCCGATGATCGACTTCGAGGGGATCACGGTCGGTCTCCACGAGCCCGGATTTGGAGCACTGATGGCAAGGCGCGCCGTCCTCACGCTCGTCGACCGGTTCGTTCGCGACGGCGGGACTTACATGAAGGGTGCTGCGCTGGCGCCGAGCGCAACCGGCGTTCGGCTCAATGAGCTTCGGCTCTCCTCGGGCGAGCGGATTGCCGCCGACCGGTTCGTCTATGCACTCGGCCCATGGCTACCGAAACTCTTCCCCGACGTGATCGGCCCGAAAATCCTGCCGACGCGGCAGGAGGTATTTTATTTTGCAACGCCGCCCGGCGATCGTCGCTTCCTTCCCGAAACGATGCCGGGATGGGCGGACTTCAACGGCGGGGATATTTTCTACGGCTTTCCGGACCTTGAGACGCGCGGCGTCAAATTCGCGCACGACCAGCACGGCATTGCAGTTGATCCCGACACGCAGGACCGACGCCCGACGCCCGAGGCTCTCGCCGAGGTTGTCGCCTTTCGCGATCACCGTTTTCCCGCGCTAAAGGGCGCGCAACTGATCGGCGCCGAAGTCTGCCAGTACGAAAACAGCTCCAACGGCGACTTCCTGGTCGACTTCCATCCGCGATTGGAAAACGTGCTGCTGGTCGGCGGCGGGTCAGGTCACGGCTTCAAGCATGGCCCGGAGGTCGGCCGCTATGCCGCCGGCCGGCTCCTCGGTTCAGTCAAACCCGAACCGCGATTCAGTCTCGCTACAAAGAGCGAGGTGCACCACCGCGAAGTGCATTAATCGGGCTTCTTGGCGACTCCCACGAGCGCAGGTCTCAGCAATCGGCCCTTCATCAGGTAACCAGCCTGCATTTCATCGACGATTGTACCAGGCTTCGCCTCTGCCGTCGGAATTTCCATCATTGCCTGATGGCGGTGCGGATCGAGCGCTTCGCCGACCGACTTCACACGTTCGATGCCGTTGCGCTGGAAGACTGATTCAAGTTCGCGCGCGGTGGATTCTATGCCGGCGAGGAACTGGCTCGCCGTCTTGTCAGCCCTAAGGTCCTCGCCGACCGCGGCGAGCGCGCGGTCGAGATGGTCCTTGATCGCGAGCATGTCGCGCGCGAAGTTCGACGCCGAATAGGCCCGCGCGTCCGAAACTTCCTTTTCCATGCGGCGACGCACGTTCTGGATTTCGGCCGCTGCATAAAGGGCGTTCGCCCGCGCTTCCTCCAGTTGTTTCTCGAGTTCCGCCACATGATCGTGCTCGGCGACCTCGGGAGCGCCTTGCGCCGTCTCCTTGCGAAGCTCCTCGGCCTCGTCGTGCATTTCGCCTTCGTCCTTCGCCATCATGTCATCAATCTCGTGAGTGCTTTCGCTGTGAAATCCACCATGGGGACCACGCGGGCATAGTTCAACCGAGTTCGGGCCGATCACGCCGACAACGCCGACTACCTCGCCCTGGCTCCCGCGATAGGGAGCGGCAATAACGGAAGAACCCGACAAAGCGAACATTCGGTTCTCCGAGCCGATGAAGATCCGACACCCGGGCGCGTCACGAGCGCCTTCGAGCAGCCGCGCGATCTCCTGCGCCTCCTCGAGCTCATCAAGCAGTCTTCGGACCCGTTCCAAGTCTTCGGCGGCGGTCGGGTCGAGGAGATAAGCGTGACCACGAACGATGAGCACGGGGCGGCGCGCGTGATCCTGACTTCCAGGCAGCGAGGCCCGAAGCGACGAGTTCGGCCGCGGCGGCGTCGACCAGTTCCTTGCGCTCGCGGACCTCCGCGCGCAATCGTGCTTCGGCCTCTCCCAGCGTCAGGCCGCCAAGGCGGGCGTTGATGAAGTTGCTGACCTCGCCCAGCGCGTGCGCCGTGGTGCCGCCGTCGAGCGAGACGATACAATTCTCGACGCTTCCATCGGCCCCGACCAGTATCGCAAGCGCACGCGCTGGGCTGAGCTGCACGAAGTTCAGCTGCCTCAGCCTTAATTCCCGCTTTGGTGCGAGCACCACCCCCGCCGCATGGCTGAGACCCGACAGCGCTGCAGACGCAGCAGCGAGCGCATCCTCGATGGGCTGGTCGCGGACGATCTGGCGCTCGATCTCGCGCTTCTCGCGAGGATCAGGTGCCGCGGCCTGCATGATACCGTCGACGAAGAGGCGAAGCCCACTTTCGGTCGGAATACGCCCGGCGGAGGTGTGAGGATGGGTGAGAAGCCCTCGCTCCTCGAGCTCCTGCATCACTCCTCGAACCGATGCCGGAGAGAGGCTGACGGAACCCGCGAGCACCTTCGAGCCTACGGGCAGGCCGCGGGCGAGATAGGATTCGACCACTAGGCCGAAAATCTCCCGCATGCGGTCAGTCAGTTCACCGATCGGCTGGGTCATGCCGACTCATCTAGGATTGGCCGCAACAGCGGTCTAGGGACGCGCCGTACAAGTATAAGGAGAAAAACCCATATGCGCCCCTCCGGACGCGCCCCCGACCAAATGCGTGAATTGAGGTTCGAGCCCGGCTTCACCCGTCATGCCGAGGGTTCTTGCCTCGTCAGCTTCGGCGATACGCGCGTGCTCTGCACCGCCAGCGTCGAAGAGAAGGTACCGCCTTTTCTGCGCGGCAAGGCGCAGGGCTGGGTTACGGCCGAATATGGGATGCTTCCGAGGGCAACTCACACACGTGGCAGCCGCGAGGCCGCGAAAGGCAAGCAATCGGGCCGTACACAGGAAATACAGCGGCTGATCGGTCGGTCACTGCGCGCCGTAGTCGACCTGCCCAAGCTCGGCGAACGGCAGGTCATCGTCGACTGCGACGTCATTCAGGCGGACGGCGGCACGCGTACGGCATCGATCTCCGGCGGCTGGGTTGCGCTGCGGATTGCAATAAACAAGCTTCTTGAAGCGAAGGCGATCCCCGCCGATCCGATCCGCACGCAGGTGGCTGCGGTCAGCTGCGGCATTCACAACGGTGCAGCGGTGCTCGACCTCGATTATGACGAGGACAGCCAGGCCGGATGTGACGGCAATTTCGTGCTCACGGCAGAGGGTTTGATCGTGGAGGCGCAGGTCACCGCCGAAGGCGAATGCTATGATGAGGAAGGGCTGCTGAGGCTATTGCGCCTCGCGCGCATCGGCTGCTCGGAAATTTTCCAGACTCAGCTGAAGGCGGTGGGCGGATGAGGCCGATCGGCGACAAGCTGGTCATTGCGACACACAATGCGGGCAAGCTGCGCGAAATCGCGGCGCTTGTGGGGCCGCTCGGCATAGCCTGTGTCGGCGCGGACGAGCTTGGGCTGCCTGAACCGGAGGAAATCGGTAACAGCTTTGCGGACAATGCCGACCTAAAGGCGCGCGAGGCGGCGGACCTTTCCGGTCTGCCGGCGCTGGCTGACGACAGTGGACTTTGCGTCGACGCGCTGCACGGCCGCCCCGGGATCTTCTCGGCGCGCTGGGCCGAGGATGCCCAAGGCAATCGGGACTGGATGCGCGCGATGGAGAAGGTTTGGCGCGAGGTCGAGGCGACGGAGCCTGACGCCGCTCCCGCCGCTCATTTTGCCTGCTCGCTTGCGATCGCCTGGCCGAACGACGGGCAGGCCGAAACCTTCGATGGCCGTGCCGATGGAATCCTCGTCTGGCCGCCGCGGGGCGACCGGGGCTTCGGCTATGATCCGATGTTTGTGCCCGTCGGCCATGAGGCGACCTTCGGCGAGCTGGACCCAGGGCTGAAGGATGAAATCAGCCACCGGGCGCGTGCGTTCCGCAAGCTGCTGGCGGCATTGAACGAATGAGCGCAGAACCGCTCGCGCTCTACGTCCACTGGCCGTTCTGCGTCAGCAAATGTCCTTATTGCGACTTCAACAGCCACGTCCGGGCGATCATTGATCAGGACATATGGCGCGACGCGCTGCTGGCTGACCTCGCGCACGAGGCGCGGCTTCTGCCCGGGCGACAGCTGACCTCGATCTTCTTCGGCGGGGGGACGCCATCGTTGATGGATCCCGCGACCGTCGACGCGATAATCGTCGCCGCAGCAAGTCACTGGGCTCCGGCCTCGGATATCGAGATCACCCTCGAGGCGAACCCGAACTCCGTCGAGGCGGACCGCTTCGCGGATCTTGCCCATGCGGGCGTCAATCGGCTGTCGCTCGGCCTGCAGAGCTTCGGCGACGAGGGGTTGCTCTTCCTCGGCCGCGCCCACTCGGCTCGGGAAGGGTTTCGCGCTCTCGAGATCGCGCAGAGGAACTTCCGTCGAGTTAGCTTCGATCTGATCTATGCACTTCCAGGCGACACCGAGACGAGCTGGTCGGCGACCCTCGCCCAGGCTCTTTCACTCGGCACGAAGCACCTATCGCTCTACCAACTGACGATCGAGCCGGGCACACGCTTCGCGAGCATGGTCGCCAAGCACCAGTTCCGGCCGCTCGATCCCAATCCGGCCGCAGCGCTTTACGAACTGACCGACGCCATGACGTCGCAAGCCGGGATGCCCGCTTACGAGATCAGCAATTATGCGAGGCGCGGTCAGGAGAGCAGGCACAATCTGACCTACTGGCGCTGCGGCGACTATGCGGGCACCGGTCCTGGCGCGCACGGACGTCGGCTGGGGATGCGCACCGCTCGTCATCGAAAACCCGAAAACTTTCTCTCCTCCATTTCGCGCAATGGCCACGGCATCGTTGAGGAAGCGCCGCTTTCCCCGTCTGAAGGTGCCGATGAAGCCCTGGTCATGGGCCTGCGGCTACGCGAAGGGATCGATGCTGCCGCAATAGAAAAAAGGTTCGGGCTGATGTCGATTGTCGATTGGGAGCGCGTCGAGCGGCTCGTCGCGTCAGGCCACGTCCAGCGCGACGGCGCGCGAATCAAGCTGACCTCCGCTGGGCGGCTTCTACTCGATCACATCCTCGGCGAAATTGCCGCCGTGAAGCCCAGGGTTCTCGCTATTGCGGGCTAGTCGGCTGGGCAGCGGGCTTCACCGCCGGAGCAGCGGCAGGCTGCGGCTTGGCGGGCGCGTTTTGCTGGGCGAAGAATTTGTAATTGTCGGCGGGCGTCGCAACATAGTCCTCGATCGTCATCTCGGCATCGTCAGCGGCAGCCTTTTTCGTCATGCCATTCTTGATGCGAAATGCGACCAAGGCATTCCTCAGGGATCCCATCTGGACCGTGCACGCGCTGCGCAGATACGTCTCGATCGCGTCCACGCCGACCTTTTCATTCGTAGCTTTCGCGGTCGCATCATGAAGGCAGCCCCGGAATGCGCTCGTCGGCGCGGCGATCGACGCCTGAAGCGCCGCCAGAATAAGCGCGGAACCACCAAGTAATGCGATCATCCAACCTCTCCCCAGGTCGATGATGGGATTTCCGGACGATGACTCTTTTCCGGTTCAATTGGAAGAGGTTAATCGAACCCCATGAGTGAGCGTCTCTCGCCGGGGCTGCACATCGTTGCAACGCCGATCGGAAATCTCGGTGACTTGTCTGCACGCGCGGCCGAGACCCTGCGCAGGGCGGACAGGATTCTCGCCGAAGACACGCGTGTCACCGCCAAGCTGCTTCAGCACATTGGGTCGAAGGTCCCGATGAACCGCTACGATGATCATTCGAGCGAACAGGCGCGCGATACGATCGTCGGAGAGCTGGCCGACCATGCAATCGCGCTCGTAAGCGATGCTGGAACGCCCCTAATCTCGGACCCCGGATACAAGCTCGTGCGGGCGGCGCGGGCCGCCGGACATCGAGTGCATACGGTTCCTGGACCGTCAGCTGCGGTTGCCGCGCTGACGCTCGCCGGGCTTCCGACGGACCGTTTTCTATTCCTCGGCTTCCTGCCGGCCAAGGCGAAGGCGCGCGAAGATGCGATCACCGAGGTGGCGGGCATCCGCGCAACGCTCGTGCTGTACGAAAGTGGCCCGCGGTTGGGCGATGCGCTAGTGGCCCTGGCGCACGGCTTGGGCTCTCGAGATGCCGCCGTTGTTCGGGAAATCAGCAAGCTTCACGAGGAGTGCATCACTGGATCGCTCCTGGACCTCTCCCAGCGCTATGCCGAGAGAGCGCCCAAGGGCGAGATCGTGATCGTAATCGGGCCGCCTCCGGAAAGCCCAGCAGCTAGTGACGAACAACTTGATGCCGCGCTGGACGAGGCCCTTCAGCGCCTTTCGCCTTCGCGCGCCGCGGCGGAGGTAGCAGAGCGCCTCGGCATGCCGCGCAAACGCGCCTACGCCCGCGCGCTCGAGCGCTCCAAATGAACCCTTTGGGCCGCGGAAAAACCGCGGGCACTGCGACGAAGACATCTGCATTTCCCCGTAGCTCATGTGAATGGCTGGCCGCGGCACCTCGCCAAATGTGCCGCAGGGTGACAGCGGCAGGCGCGCTTACTAGAGGCGCTTCGGTATGAGCCTTCGCGTCGCCGTGCAGATGGACCCGCTCGACCGGATCAATATCGCGGGGGATTCCACCTTCGCGATCATGCTGAAGGCGCAGGAACTCGGGCATGAGCTCTTTTGGTACACGCCAGAGGACCTGAGCTTCGCTGAAGGCCGTCTCTGGACGATGGGCTATCCCGTGACCGTCCAGCGCGTGGAGGGCGAACATTCGAGTTTCGGCGAGCCGCGCATCCTCGATCTCGGCAGGGACGTCGACGTCGTGCTGATGCGGCAGGATCCGCCGTTCGACCTTGGATACATCACCGCAACGCATCTGCTCGAGCGGATCCGAGGCGAAACGCTGGTGGTCAACGACCCGGCGAGCGTTCGCAACGCGCCCGAAAAGGTGTGGGTGCTCGATTTTCCCGAGTTCATGCCGCCGACCGCGGTCACGCGCTCGCTCGGCCTCGCGCGCAAGTTCCTCGCCGAGCATGGCGAGATCGTCGTCAAGCCGCTTCACGGCTTTGCCGGCGGCTCGGTCTTCCGGATCGGCAGCGACGGCCGCAACCTCGCCTCGTTGATCGGAGCTGTTCAACCGCACCTATCGCGAGCCGCACGTCCTGCAGAAGTTCATCCCGGAGATCGCCGAGGGCGACAAGCGCATCGTGCTGGTCGATGGCGAGGTCGCTGGCGCGATCAACCGGGTGCCGGGCGAGGGCGAGATTCGCTCGAACCTCGCGGTCGGCGGCAAGGCCGCGAAAACCGAGCTGACCGCGACGCGAGGAAGAAATCTGCGCAGCCTCGGTCCCGAACTGCAGAAAGCGGGGTCTGCATCTTCGTCGGTATCGACGTCATCGGCGGCCAGTGGCTGACCGAGATCAACGTCACCTCGCCGACCGGGATCGTCGCCATCGATTCGTTCAACGGCACCGATACCCCGGCGCTGATTTGGGAGGCGATCGACAGCCGTCTCGCCGAACGCCAGAACTAGGATTCGTTTGCGCGGCCGTGCTTCGGGGGCACAGTCAAGACGTTCATCCCAAAAGATATTTTACGGTCATTTCGGCTTTACCGGTCGCGAGCTCGGTTAGCCGAGCCCGCTCAGGCGCGCGGATGGGCGTGGCGATAGACGTCGAGCAGGCGCGCCGCATCCACCGCCGTATAGATCTGCGTCGATGACAGGCTCGCATGGCCGAGCAATTCCTGGAGCGCGCGCAAGTCGGCGCCCGCGCGCCAGCAGATGCGTTGCGAAGCTATGGCGCAGCGCGTGCGGTGTCAGCGTGTCGGGCAGTCCGAGCCGTCGGCGCGCCGCCGCGACCGCGCGCCGCACGAGGTCGGGATTGAGCGGCCCGCCGCGCGCTCCGACGAACAGCGGCGCGTCGCCGCGAAGCGGATACGGGCATTGCTGCACATAGCTCCTCGATCGCCTCGCGGACCGCCGGTACGATCGGCACCACGCGAGTTTTCGACCTCTTGCCGGTGACCCGGAGCGTCTTGCCAATCGGCAGCGATCGTCGCGGTCAGCGACAACGCCTCGGCGACGCGTAGTCCTGCGCCATAGAGCAGCAGCAGGATCGCCAGGTCGCGCGCACCGATCCACGGTGCGCTCGCCGCCTCGGCTGCATTCTCGGCGAGCTCCATCGCTTCGTCGGGCGCGGCCGGCCTCGGCAGCGTTCGGGGCCGCTTCGGCGCACGCGTGCGCGGAAGCTGCGCGTGATGCCCTTGCTGCTCGGCCGCATAGTTCAGGAAGCGCCCGGACGCCGGAAAGCTCACGAGCGGCCGACGAGGCACCGAGCCCGTGCCCACGCCGGTCGGCAAGGAAGGCGCGGAGGTCGGCGGCGCTAAGGCCTGTCAGCCCGGCGGGACCGATTTCCTCTCCGCGATATCGTCCGAGAAATTCGATCAGCCGATGCGCAGTCGCGACATAGGCGCGGACGGTGTGCGACGAACGGCGGCGGTCGTGCTGCAGATAGGAGCCCAGCTGCGCGGCGAGCGCCGCGGCGGGATGAACTAAAGCTGCGGGTGTGTCAGCCACTTGCGGATCATAACCGCAAGAGTCCGGCCAAGGAACATCAGTAGTTCGGAACCATGGCGACCGTCGAGACTGAGCTCGGCGCGCTGGCCGAGCGCCAGGAGTCCGGCCGGGTATGGCAGGCTCGCATTCGATACGGATCAGCGCCTCGGCCCGGATCAGATCGCATGCCGGGCCGAACAGGGCATGGCCGCGTTCGACCTTGCGCATCTCTACCCCATTCACCGCCTCGATCGCGCGGCGAAGGATCGAGGGCTCGACCTGCTGAACTCCGCTGCCGTCGGCCCGAAATCCTTTGTCCGCAACGATCAGCGATAATGCGACGGCGTCGATGCAGAGGATCAGCGGCCATTCCTGAGTAACGACGTGCAACAGGCCTTCGACGCCCTCCGCCTCGATTGCGGCAAGCACTGCCTCATGAATGGAAGCGACTGCGCCCGAATGGCCACGCGCAAAGGCGATCAAATCCTCATTGGCCTCTTCGACCGCGCCCAGCCGGTCGCGCAGATGCGCCACCGCGCGCTCTTCGAAGGGGATCACCGTCGCCATCGGGTGCGAGAATACGCTCGCAGCAGTTAATTTCCTACAACGGGACATCGTGCGGCCCCCGGCAGCCTAAAACAAGGGCGGCGGCGCCTTTCGGCACCGCCGCCCGAAACTCACGAACTAGAGCGCGTCTTAGTTCAGGTGGTTCGACACGTTGTTGAACGTGGTGTTCAACTTGTTGCCGATGCCCTGCATAGCGCCAATCGCCGCAACGGCGATGAGAGCGGCGATAAGGCCGTACTCGATGGCAGTCGCACCCTTGTTATTTTTAATGAGCTTCAGAAGCTTGCTCATGGTCTTCGCTCCTTGGTTCCAAGTGCAGAGGCGCTTTGCGCCTCGACCTGCGGGTCCACTTCGCAGGATGCATTGAATTTACCGCTGGAGGCTTGAGAAACTCTTACGCCGGAGGGTTGCCGACAGATTAATCACAAGAGCTATGTAATTTATTTCAAACGATTTTTTGTCCGGTGGCTTCCCAATCCTTGAGGAAACTCGCGATGCCCAGATCGGTGAGCGGTTGCCTGAACAACTGCCAGATGATCTTGGGCGGAGCGGTCATCACGTCCGCGCCGATCTTCGCCGCCTCGACCACGTGCATCGGATGCCGAACCGAAGCCACCAGTATCTGGGTGGGGAAATCATAATTATCGTAGATGAGACGTATGTCTGCGATCAGCTCCATGCCGTTGAAGCCGACGTCGTCATGGCGACCAACGAAGGGTGAAATGAACGTTGCGCCTGCCTTGGCCGCGAGCAGCGCCTGGGCGGCTGAAAAGCACAGGGTAACGTTCACCATCGCGCCGTCACCTGTCAGCACCTTACACGCCTTCAGGCCGGCCGGTGTCAGCGGCACCTTGATCGCGATATTGTCGGCTATCTTCCGAAGTACTGCCGCCTCGCGCATCATCCCTTCATAATCGAGCGCGACGACCTCGGCCGAGACAGGCCCGCTGACGAGGGAAGCGATCTCGCCAACGACTTCGAGGAAGTTGCGGCCGGACTTGTGGATGAGCGACGGGTTAGTGGTGACACCGTCGAGCAGACCGGTGTCGGCGAGCTCGCGGATTTCGGAGATTTCGGCGGTGTCAGCGAAGAATTTCATGACGGTTTGCGTAGGTCCCGGCTTTGGTGGATGGATCGGCCATAGCCGGTAGGGCCCGGCGCGTCACCAGATTCGGGAGCAGCCGATGAGCGAGCACATCCGGGTGGAGAAAGAGGGCGCCGTCCTCTCGGTGACGCTGGCGCGGCCGGAACGCCGCAATGCAATCACGGTGGCCATGTACGCTACGCTGGCTGATGCGATCGAAAGGGCGACGGCCGACGCCTCGATCCGGGTCGTCACCTTTCGCGGGGAAGGCCAGGACTTCGCCGCCGGCAACGACCTCGCTGACTTCCTCGATGCGTCCAATCGCGACGGCGACGAGATCGCCGTCTGGCGCTTCCTGCGCGCGCTCGCGGCCTGCGACACTCCGCTGGTCGCTGCTGTGCACGGCAATTGCGTCGGGATCGGTACGACGATGCTCCTTCACTGCGACCTGGTTGTGGCCGAGGCCGGCACGCGCTTCTCCTTGCCGTTCGTCGATCTCGGGCTTGTGCCGGAAGCCGCGAGCTCGCTGCTATTGCCTCGGATGGCCGGACGAAGACTGGCTGCCCGCTACCTCCTTCTCGGCGAAGCGTTCGGAGTGGATGAGGCAGAAATGGTCGGGCTTGTCAGCCACCGCGCCTCGGCGGGCGACCTGAAGACTCCTCGCTCGGCGGCATAGTCGAAAATCTGCTCGCCAAGCCTCCTGAAGCGCTTCGCGAGACTCAGCGACTGCTGCGTCGCGGCGCGCGCCAGGAGATCCTCGAGCGAATGCAGCTCGAAGGCGATGTCTTCGCCGGACGCCTCGAGTTACCGGAAGTGAAGGAAGCGATCAGCGCCTTTTTCGAGAAACGGAAGCCCAATTTTTGAGAAAATCAGGAGCCGGCAACCCAGACTCGCTTGGACCGGCTCACCGTGATCGTGGGTCCCGGGACAAACAGCAGGTTCGTGGGCTGAGTATAGTTCACCGTAAGATCGTAATAGGATCCAGTGCCCTGTGTACTCTTCGTCGGCGTCGGAACCGTAAACGTGCCCGGCCCGATGCCGTAAACGCTGGCGTTGATCCTGGTCGAGATCTGGGTCGCGGTTGGCGTGGTGCATCCGCTCGTTGTCGGGTTCAGGCAAAGGGTCGCGTAGCGCGCGCCTTCGCCGAGTGCCTGCTGAATGCCGGCGGCCGCGCGATAGACCTGCGCCAGCTGCGTGAACATGTAGATCATCGCAATCAGGATTGGGAATGCGAACGCCATCTCGACGACGGCGGCGCCCCTACTGTCCTGGGCAAGGTGGCGGCAGAACTTCATTCGGTCCTCACACCGGCAGTGGCCGACAGGTGGTATGTGTTGTCCGCGTTCAATGCGCTGAAATGGATCGGGAACATCGGAGAGTATTTGTCGGTCAGATTGATCGAGATGTATTTCCTCTCCTTCGCCGTTCCGGACCCGCAGGTGTAAGTGTCGAAGGTGTCTGCGTCCGTCGACGTCTGGGTCGAGGTGGTGGTGCCCGCCGAGTTCAGGCACTCAAGCCGGAAGGTGACCGTGACGTTAGACGAAGTGATCGGGCTCGACTTGCAGGTGCCGTCCGCGTTCGAACCGTTGACCTGGCACAGCGCTTCTGTGGTGAGCGTGTCCTGGACGGTGCTGACCTCCGTCGTTTGCATGATCTTTTCGATCGCGCGCTGTGCGCCCTGCTCAAGAGCCAGCTTCCGGCTGTAAGCATTGCTCATGTCGACAATACCGATGACGGTAAGCGCCAACACCGGTGCAACTAGCGCCAGCTCAATGATCGCGGCTCCGCGATTGTCGCCAAGCGGATTGAGCATGAGGAAGCGCATCAGGCGACGAGCCTCACCATTCGAATGGTCGAATTGTTCGGCAGCCCTACGGAGACGCAGTCGGCGAGGCTCTTGAACTTGTTGCTGACACCGCTGTTTCCAGTGAAGGTGATCCGCTTCGCGACGAACATGGTGCAGGTCGCGCTCGTGGTGCCGGTGCCATTGTACCACACCTCCTGGCTCGGAAAGTAAACCGCCCCCGTGATGATCGAACCGGAGTTTCCATTGATCGTGTTGCAGTTGCCTGTGCAGCTCGCCGCGCGGCGATCCTGGTAGAACGCGATCCCTGAAAAATTGCCGGTCGTCGGTGCAGTAATGTTCACGTTCGCGCCAGCGTTCGTCTTGACGGTGCCGATCGTCGGACTCGTTGCGTTGCTGCTGTTGGTCAAGACGATCGTGCACGCCGCGCAGCTGAAGGTGCCCTGAAACGTCGCGTCACCGGCATTAATATAAATGGGGCCCGTGTAGGTATTCGGGATCGTCAGCGTCCTGTTTGACCCGACGGACAGCGAGGTGAAGCAATTGGCCTGATTGCCGCTCTGGTCCTTCATGGTGGTGATGTCCATGCCATCGGTCAGCGCGAGCGGCGTGTAGGTGGTGACACCCTTCTTGGTGGTGGCGCTAACCGCGCACTTCATGTCGCTGGTATCTATGTTTACCCCGGCGAACGGATCGGCCAGCGCCGGCGAATAAGGCCGGTAGGCGTTCACCGTGAAATTGTTGGACTGCTGGACGCCGCCGACGCCGCCAACGGAATTGGCGAGGACGGACGAGCTGCCCTTACCCACCGCTGAATTGGTTCCAGACGTATTACTGAAGATGTCGCAATTCGGCATTTCAATTGCGGTATTGCCGCTGAAGCTGACACCTGTTGCAGAAGTGGTGTCGAGCGCCTCGATGCACGCGCTTCCGCCTGCCGGGAGACTTGCAGCCGTGGCCGTCGCGATGATGATGGGTGGGGACGACATAAACATCGAACTGAACGAAAGGCGCTGCTGGATCTCAAGGGTGACTTGCACCTGGTCGGTCTTAACGCCGGAATTGGCGGGATAGACGAGCTGTGGATAGCCGCTCAAGAGCGACATCCAGGTGTGCCGATTGAGCGAAAGATCGTGGCTTACGGTCGCCTGCACTGTGGAGGTCGAGCCGGCCGAGGACTGTCGGTCGTAGACCCCAGCGAGTGCCGCAGAATCCGCTGCCCGCTGTAGCTGGCGCTTCCACAAGGTCCACTGGATCGTGTCGGTCGCAAGGCCCGCAGCGCCGACTATCAGTGGCAGGCATGCGGCGACGATAACGAGTGCGTTCCCGCGCCGGTCGCCGATGAGCTTCCTGATGAACGCGATCATCGGCCGTTTCCCTGTCTCGTTGCGCGCTTGGACAGCGCATGTACCCGAGCAAGGTAAGCGAAGGGTTCAGGGCCTTGGTTAACGGCGCTTCACCATGCCAGGCGGAGGCCTTCGCTTGTTTCACGCGTCTTGACACTTATAATACACTGAAAGGCCTGTGCGACGTCGACCGGCTCTCCGGCGCGCCGCACAAGAGCGCGAGAAAGGATTTTGAGCCATGGCCACCGAACCGGCGCCAGAGACCGAAACCGCGACGAAGACGAAGCTCAATCTCACCCCGCCCGGCGCGCTCCAGCCCGTTCAGCCGGCCGAGGCTGCTGGATTGGTTCCCCTGAAGCAGGAGGAAACGAGCGAGCTCGACAAGCGCGTGTCCCAATTCGTCGACGAGCTTGCGGCGCTCGATGCGAACAGCCCCGAGTTCGGCAAGAAAGTCGATCAGCTGACCGCGATGGGCCGCAGGGAAATCACGGAAGCGGCGGGCGCGTCCAACCGCTTCCTGGACTCGACTGGTCAAAGCGATCGACAAGGATAGCGGGATCGGCGCAGATCTCACCGAGCTTCGACGCACGGTTGAAGCGCTCGATCCAAAGGAAGCGACCAAGACGCGAAAGCTTCTTGGGATCATCCCGTTTGGAAACCGCGTCGACCGCTATTTCGACAAGTACCGGAGCTCACAAACGCACATTTCAAAAATCCTCAGCAGCCTCGCCAATGGCAAGGATGAGCTCCTGATGGACAATGCCGCGATCGACACCGAGCGCGCGAACTTGTGGAAGACGATGCACAAGCTCGAGCAAATGGTGCACATTTCCAAGACCCTGGACCAGCAGCTCGAAGACAAATCGAATGAGCTCGACGCGACGGATCCTGGCAAGGCAAAAGCGATCCGGGAGACTGCTCTCTTCTATGCTCGCCAGCGCACGACCGACCTTCTGACGCAGATGGCAGTCACGGTTCAGGGCTATCTCGCGCTCGATCTCGTCAAGAAGAACAATGTCGAACTGGTAAAGGGCGTCGACCGGGCGTCGACGACCACGGTATCGGCGCTGAGGACGGCCGTTACCGTCGCCCAGGCGATGACGAACCAGAAGCTCGTGCTCGAGCAGATTGGCGCATTGAACACGACCACTGCGGGAATGATCGATTCAACCGGCGAGATGCTGCGCACCCAAACCGGCGCAATCCACCAGCAGGCCGCAAGCTCGACCATACCGCTCGAGACTCTGCAGCGCGCCTTCCAGAACATCTACGACACGATGGACCAGATCGATCGATTCAAGCTTGAAGCGCTCGGCAACATGAAGCAGACGGTCGACACGCTCGGCAAGGAAGTCGAGAAATCGAAGGGCTACATCGCCCGCGCTGAAGGGGTGAACCAGGCCAAGCTGGAGAGCGCAGCTGCATCTCCGCTGACGCCAATTGAGGCCAAGTGAGCGACGTCACCGACAAAGTTGAACGCGCGATCGCGCGCTTCGATCGGGTCACCCACCAGCTCGATCAACGTGACGGGCCGGTGCAAGCGGCTGCGCGCCGGGAGCGCCTGCGGCTCAATGCCGGGTTCGGGCGGACGGCGGCGAAGGTCGCCAGTGCCGTCGTGCTCATCTGGCTCGCGACCGTGGTCATCGGCCTTGTGAAGCCGATCGGCGTCTTCGGTTTCCTCGCCGCATTGATCGCGACCGTTGTCATCGCCGGCGCACTGATCGCGCGGGGCAGCCGACAAACCGTGACCGCCCCTGCCCCATCGACCGACCTCCCCAATGGAGCGATGGTCGACGGGTTCGATTCCTACATCTACAGGGTCCGCCGGCTGCTGCCCGCTCCGGCTCAGGCGCAGCTTGATGGAATCAGTGCAATTCTTCCATCGCTCAAGCAGACGCTAGAACGCGTCGATACCCTCGACCCGACTGCCCAGGACGCGCGCCGGCTGATGTCGATCCATTTGCCGGGCCTCATCGAGCGCTACGCAAACGTGCCCGCCGCCTACCGCGAGGAACAGGACGGCGAAGGAAAGACGGTCGACGAGCGGCTCATCGAGAGCCTCGCCGCCGCCCGTGCAGCGCTTGGCGACGTCTCACAGCAACTCGCCCGTCAGGACATGGCGGCCTTCGAGACCCAAGGCAGGTTCATCAAATCGCGCTACGGCGAGCAAGGCATCGAAAGCGAGGACGCCTCAAGCAGTTAGCGATTGCACCCCGGGCTCGCGCCTTTCATGATAATATCAAGCTAATCGCGATAATATCGAGCTAATCGCGGCCGGAGCCGATGGGGATGCAGCTTGCCTTGCCCAGGAATAATCAGTCGCTGAAAGGCGGTTTCCGGCTGCCGCCCGTGGTGCCGGAATTCAGCACGCGCGGCTATTGGCTGTTCACGGCCGTATGGGTGCTCGCGCTGCTGCTCGCGATCGCCGGACCGGTTCTCGGATTTAATTATCGCTACACCGAAAAGCCGAACAATTCTCAACTGTTGCTCGGTAGCCGCGCCGGCTTCGCCGTGTCGCCGCGAGACGCAACGACGGTGCGGTTCACCGTCGGGCCGCAGGCCGAGACCGCCGGAATCGTGCCGGGAGACCACATCCTCGCGATCTACGGACTGCCTTTGCCCCGTACCATGCCGGTGAATGAAGAGACCCTGGCCGATCACGCGAACGACCCAGCCTATATTGCGATGGGCAATCTCCTCTTCGGCACTGACGAGTTCGAAGTCCCGCTGACCGTCCGCGATCCGAACGGCCGCGTTCGAGACGTGACCGTAACTACGAGCGACCACCACATCGACGCGGGCGCGAAGGCGCTTCGGGTCTCGCCCAGGCTCTTGAGCTTCATCGACCTCCTCCATGTGGTTTTCTATCCCTTCCTTCTGTGGGCCGCCTGGCTGCTGCACCGCCGCAATTCGCGCGACGTGGTGAGCTCGCTCTTCTCTCTCGCCGTGCTCCTGAGCATTGCTGCGGAGCAGCCCTCGTCCGTATTCCTGGCGACAATCGGAGTCCCGCGGCCGGTCAACGTCGCGATCTACGACCTTGGGAATATCTTCCTCCTCACCGGAATCATGCTGTTCCCGCACGGAAATCTGTCGTGGCGCGTCGTCGGGCTCATCGCCTGCCTTCCACTGCTGCTTTTCCTCCAAGGCCAGATTTATCAGGCCTATTTCGTCTGTTTCATGGTCATCGGCGTGCTCGCCATGATGCGCACGCTGAAAAGGACGGAATTGAGCGAGCAGCGGCAGCAAATTCGATGGGCGCTTCTTGGGATCAGCGCCTACGCTGTACTCCGCTGCATCTCCATTGTGTGCGATTATTCCAAATGGTCGACCGCAAGCTTCGGCCAGCAGCTGCTGGTCGAAATCGCAGCGGGCGTCAGTTTCGCGCTCGCGGTGCTGTTCCTGCAGCTAGGCCTGCTCATCGCGCTGCTCCGCTTCCGGCTTTACGATGCCGAGATCGCGATCGGCCGTTCGGTGAACTTTGCCGTGATAACCTTAGGGGTTGCTGCAATCTTCGCGGCAGCAGGCGATGGCCTGAAGCAGATCGTCTACAATTACTCGGGCAACACCAATAGCGAGGGTCCGATTATCTTCGCAGCCGCGCTAGCGACGATCATGGTCAACCCGATCCAGGAGCGCGTCCAGCGCTGGTCCGAAAAGAAGTTCCAGAAGAACCTATTCCTGCTGCGCGAGGACCTGCCGCAAAGCGTGCGCGATATGCGGGAGACGGCTTCACTGAGCGAAATGCTAAAGAGGTGCTGGCCCAGATCGATCGTGGCGTTCGCTCGGTCAGGGGCGCGATAATCGTCAACGGCTGCGTGCTCAGCGTTCGCGGACTTGGCACCGACGAGGCCGAGGCCTGGCGTACGTCGGTCTTCGCTCAGGATTATAAGAGCGACATCTGCGAAGCCTCCGACCGCTTGTTCCCGATCCGAATCCCACTCGTTCCAAGCTCTGACGAAGAAGAGCCGATCGGCTACCTTCTGGTCGGTCCACGTCCCGATGGATCGATCCCGAGCCGTTCGGAGCAAAAAGCGCTGAATGAAGTGTCCGAGGAAATCGCCCGCGCCGTCCGTACCGTCATCAAGCGTGAGGTGCGCGAGGCCGAGGTCGCCGAGCTGATCGCTGATAATAGCCGGCGCATCGAGGCGTTGGAGGCAATGGTCGGCGGTGCGGCTGCAGGAAAACGGTCCCGCGGCACGGCCTGACGCACTCAAATTCGATGTGCGTTCATTGACCCTATTCAAATCAAACGATAATTCAGTCACCGAAGCGACACGGGGGTGATTCATGCTGCGTGCCTTGGTTCTTACCGGGCTGCTGGCGCTTGCGCCGGTTGTGGTCCTTAGCGCTGGTCCCGCGACTGCGGGATCGCCAAATCCCCACCAGTGCCAGGATACCCCGGAAAAGCAGGCTAAGCGCTCCATGTTCGGAAGCATGCTCGGCAGCATTGGCGGCAGCCTGCTTGGCCGTGCAGGAGTGGCCGGCAACGTCGCCGCCGCTGCCCTGCCCGCCGCGTCCTATCTGGGAGACGAGCTCCTCAAGATGCTCGACTGCAAGGAGCAGCAGCAAGCGTCGAAAGCGACTGACGAGGCGATCCGTGGCGGCGTCGGCACTGAGGTAAATTGGAAGAGCGACAGCCGCCCGAACGTCACCGGCAGCTCCAAGGTGACCGGACAGCAGCAGCTCGCGGATGGGTCGCAGTGCATGACGGTGACAGACGTCGTGATCGTCGACGGCGAGGAAACAACCGTTCCAAAGAAGATGTGCAGGGCCAAGGGCCAGAGCGGCTACGCGAGGGTCTGACGTGCGTTCCGGGCGCATCAAGACGGCTCTTGGGGCCGCTCTCATGCTTCTGAACCTGGGTGCGGCCGAGCCGATGGATCCGGACAATCCGACCTGTCCCAAGCATCTCAACTGGTCGACCTACCCGGAGATGAAGTTCACGCTCGAGACGATCAACGGCGTCCGGGTTCTGAAAGCCGAGGGGCAAATCGACGAGGATGTAGCCGCGAGGCTCCAGGATGCGCTCAAAGCAAACGATCCGGTCCAGGAGATCTGGCTCGGTCACCGGGAGGCGTTGCCCGTGCCGGCAATGCCGCTGGCAAGATCATCCGCGCGACGGGGATTCCGACGCGAATCCCTGGCGGCTGGGCCTGTTTTTCCGCATGCAATTTCATGTTCATGGGCGGCGCCATCCGCTTCGTGGATCCTAGCGGCTACTTCATCGTCCACATGTTCACGCACCTTGGCGACAAGGAGGCGGTTCGATCGGAGCTCAAGGATACCGACAAGGCGATCGGAATGATCGGCGATGTCGAACAGGACTCGGCTTTGTTGGCCAGTGAGGATAATGACTTCCTGATCCGGATGGGCGTTTCGCGAAAGCTGCTCACCGATGTCATGTATCAGCAGAAAGCGGTCGCCGACGCCCAGGGAGACAAATCGACACGGCGCTGCCTGAGTGAGGCCGAGGCGATGAAATACAATGTCGCGAATGCGCAATGAAGGAGCTGGAATGATGCGTGCGAAGCCAATGCTGTGGGGCGCAGCACTTGCCATCGCCCTGAGTTCAACAGCGGCACTTGCCAATGTCGTGGTGGTGAAATCGCTCGGCCCTTCGGCCAAGGCCTATCCGCCTGGCAAGACCCTTTCCGCGAGTGCGAAGATCACGCTGCAGGGGGGCGATGTCGTCACGGTTCTCGGCCCAAGTTCGGCCCAGACGCTCCGCGGGCCCGGCAACTTCGACGCCAGCCAGATCAGCCTTGCGTCCGCCGCCGGTCAGCGGGGCCGCTTCGGCGCGCTGCGTGCTGCCGAAGTCGCGCACAACCCCAGCATCTGGGACATCGACGTTACCCAGAGCGGAAAAGTTTGCGTCACAAATCCGTCCAAACTGCAGCTTTGGCGTCCAGACACCGACGGAACAGCCAGCGTCCAGATCCAGTCCGCCGACGGGCAGGTCCAGAAGCTGAGCTGGGCTGCAGGCAAAGCCCTCGCCCCGTGGCCGGGCGGGCTGCCGATCAAGAGCGGGACGCAGTATCAAATCCAGTGGGCGGATTCGGGCGATAAAAGCAGCCTCGACGTCATTACGGTGAACTCGGTGCCCGCCGACATGGTGGGGACGGCTCAGGTGCTCATTGAGAACGGATGCCAGAACCAGCTCGACCTGCTGGTCGCTAGCGCCAACAAGTCCAAATAGTCAGGAAACGACGCCGTCTGATTTGAGCTGCTCCGCCGCGGCGGCCGACAGCCCGAGGCTAGCCAATACCTCATCCGTGTGCTGACCGAGCGCTGGCGGCGGCAAGTCCGAATCTGCGCGCGTCCCGTCCAGCCGAACCGGGGAACCAAGCGGTGAAGTGCCGCGCGGACTCGATGAAGTGCAGCAGAAGATTTACGACATGATCGTGCGGCGCTTCATCGCGGTCTTTTTCCCGGCGGCGCAATTTGAGGTGACGACGCGCATCACGCGGGTCGAAAAAGACGCGTTCCGAACCGACGGCAAGATCATTACCGATCCGGGCTGGCTGGCGGTTTATGGACGCGAAGCGGCATTGACGGACGACGAAAGCGGCGCGTCACTCGTGCCGATCTTACCTAACGAGGCGGCCAAGGTGATCGAGATCGAAGTAAAGCAGAACGAGACGAAACCGCCTGCGCGTTTCAACGAAGCGACCTTGCTCTCCGCGATGGAGGGCGCGGGAAAACTGGTCGACGACGAGGAACTGCGCGAAGCGATGAGTGCCAACGGTCTGGGCACGCCGGCGACGCGCGCGGCGATCATCGAAGGACTGATTTTTCAGGAATACGTGCGACGCCAGGGCCGTGAATTGATCGCGACGGCGAAGGGGCTGGCGTTGATCACGTTGTTGCGCGGCATCGGGGTCTCCGCGCTTTGTTCGCCGGAAATGACCGGCGAATGGGAGCACAAACTCAAGCGCATCCAGGAGGGAGAGATGGAGCGCAAGGAGTTCATGGCCCAGATCAAGGATTTCACGCGCGAGATCGTGGAAAAGGCGAAGAACTTTGAAGGTGATAGCGTCAGCGGGAAATTTCGCGCCGTTGGAAGTGAAGTGTCCAAAATGCGGGGGCGGTCCTTTCGAGGAAGATTATCGCACGTTCAAATGTGCCAGCTGTGGACTGATCGTTTGGAAGACAATGGCCGGGACGATTGTTCGAAGCCGGAGAGGTGGAAACGCTGCTCACCGAAGGCAAGGTCGGGCCGTTGGAAGGATTTCCGCAGCAAGATGGGCCGGCCCTTCACCGCGATGGTGAAACTAGGGGAAGAGTTCAAACCGCAGTTCGAGTTTGAAAACAATGACGCCGCAGGCGCCGTAGTGATCGACCCCGCGCGCCACGAGGCGCTGGGACTTTGCCCGATTTGCCAGAAAGGCCAGGTTTACGCGCTCGATAATTCCTATGCCTGCGAACACGCTGTTTCCGCGGAAAAGACCTGCACGTTCCGCGTCGGCAAAGTGATTTTGCAGCGGGAAATTCCGAAGGAGCAGGTCCAAAAATTGATCACGACCGGGAAGACCGATTTGCTGCCGAAGTTCATTTCAAAAAAGGGCCGTCCGTTTTCGGCCCACCTGAAGTTGGAGAACGGCAAAGTCGGTTTCGAGTTCGCCCCGAGGGCGCCGAAAGCGCAAGAAGACCCCGACCCGAAAGCCGGCGGTCGCGGAAGCTTAATTCTGGCAGGCGGCTGGAGTTGCGCGCGGAGCAACTCGGCTGTTGAAGGCACGGCTGGCCGTCAAAAGGCATTTCCGACTTATGCAAAAAAATTTGACAGTGAAAGCATTGACGCCACAACCTATAGTGTGTTACTTACTCCGCCGACACTATGCGTTGTCCCAAGTGCGGCTTTCGTGACGACAAAGTCATCGACTCCCGCCAGTCTCGTGATAGTTCCAGCATCCGCCGCCGCCGCGTTTGTTTACAGTGCGCGTTATCGGTTCACCACCTACGAGCAAATCGAGCGCTCCGATCTTCGCGTCATCAAGCGCGATCGCACGCACGAACCCTTTGATCGTCGCAAACTGGTGAACAGTCTGGCCAAAGCGTGCGAGAAACGCCCGATTAGTCTGGTCACGCTCGAAGCTGCGGTGGACGAGATCGTGCACGAACTGGAGACGAGTGGCCGCGAAGATTCCTTCGCAGACGATTGGGACGAAAGTTCTGGAGAAATTGCGCGAGATCGATGAGGTCGCGTATCTGCGTTACGCCTCGGTCCATCGCCGCTTTGAGGACGCCGAGCGAGTTTGTCGACGCCATTCAGGCGCTCGGCCGCCGGCATCAAGCCGAATGCGCTCCAGCCGGAATTGTTCGAGCCGGAGACGGTGGATCGCGTTCCCCAGCTGGCGACTGCCGGAGACCGAAACAACCAAGTCGAAACACATGGTCGCGTTTAAAGAAGAATTTCCTTACCTGCGCTGCGATTCGGGCCAGCTCTTCGAGTTCGACCAGGCCTGGCTGCACGCGGCGATCACGCGCGCGGCGGATCAAGCCGGTTATCCGAGCTGGTGGCTGACCGATCACGTGACCGAAAGCATCGCGTTTTATTTGCGGCTGCGAAACGACGAGTCGGTCGTTCCGTTCGATCAACTTTCTCAAACCGTTCGCTACGTTCTGAAGGTGATCGGCTACAAGGAAATCGTTCCGTACTTCGTGCCGTCGCCGCCGCCGGTTTCGTTTTCGCTGCTGGAGATCGCGCAGGAGGCTGGCGCCGGATACGAGCTCGCGTTTTTCGATGGCTTGGAAAAGACGAATCAGCGCGCTCGTGAGCGCCCGGGCTGACAGCCTGCACCTTTGCGATCTGCAAGCGTGCGTGAAGCATCTCCGCGGGGTGAAGACCTGGACGCGCACTTGCGATACGTTACGCGAGGAAGTGATTTGCTTTGTCCGCGAGCGGCTCGCCTCCATTTCGGAACTGGAACATTTGCGCTGCTACATCCGCTGAGCGGCGCAAGTTCAGCGCTTGTGACAATCTTTGAAAAAATCGTCCGGCGCGAAATTCCGGCCGACATCGTTTGGGAAGATGACGAGGTCCTCGCGTTTCGCGATGTGAATCCACAGGCGCCGGTGCACGTCTTGATCGTTCCGAAGCGCGCGATCGCGAGACTTGGCTGAAGCGACGCCGGCGGATGAGCGCGCTGCTCGGGAAACTGCTCCTGGCGTCACGCGCGGTGGCCGAGAAGCTGGACTTGCTGACGTCAGGCTATCGCGTCGTGATCAACAGCGGTCCCGATGCTGGCGAAAGCGTGCCGCATCTGCACGTGCACGTGCTCGGGAAGCGCGCGCTTCGGCCTGGCCCCCGGGGTAGACCGCCATTGAGCTGGCGCTTCCTTGTAGTGGCGTTTCTGCGAAGCGCCTTCGGGGCTGAGTTATACTTGGCGCTTCGCGTACGTGTCTGCGGTGGTTTGTTGCCCGCGAAACCCGCGATGAGACACGATTCGCGAGGAGAAAACATCAGGTGTTGCTGGCCCTTTAGCGCAAATGGTCTCGGTCCCATTCGCGTCAATTAGCGTGATTCGCGGGCAATAAACCGCTCCTCGAGAGAAGCCCGGCCTTACCGTTTGTAGCTGCTGAAAAACGTGACAAATGTGCCGAATTTTGTCGGATGTAAGAGAATGAGACCCGACTGACAAACGCGATCGCCTCTCCCTTCTCAAGGGAGAGGGTAGGGTGAGGGTTCAGCAACGTGGTACATTCCAGTGCCCCTGAGGAACTCCTCACCTCAGGTCCTCTCCTCTTGTGCAAGGGGAGAGGAGGCAAGACCCGCTGCATATGTAGTGACTCGTCGGTTTGAGGTCGAAGACTTCGCTAAACACGTACCGCTTCGCAGAAGCGCCCCTAAATCGGCTCGCGGTTTGGCCGGCGGTCTTGTCATTCCTTTACGTTGACCGGCGTACCCAACTCCGCCGCGTTGAAGAAATGCTTCCGCCATTTCAGTCGGCATGCGAATGCAGCCGTGCGACGCGCGGTAGCGCGGGACGTAGCCGGCGTGCATTCCGTATCTTCCGGCTGAACCGAAGAAAGAGGCATCTTCGCCCCTAGAAATTGGGTTCCCGGTGGCGCGTGATCTTTGCGGGCGCTTACATTCGCTTTCACTACCGTCCCGTCTCACTCACGAAATCGCCGTATTCGCTCGAGACATGGTGCTCGTCTTTCTGAATGACGCGATATTTTCCAGGGCGGCGTTTCGTAGCCTTTGCGTCCAGTGGAAATAGTTGATTCTCCGATGATGGTTTTGCCTTTGTAAAAATAGGCACGCTGAGGCCCAGCTTCACGACGATTTTCCGTGATCCCGGGATTCCGGCTGGCATTCCAATGGGCCGACCTTGGTTGAAGAGAGTCGGAGGGGTTTGGGCGGCATCAACCGCCGCTTTTTGAGCGTCTTCCAGTTCCGCGCAACCGGTGCACATCGCGAAAAGAGTAAGAGCAAATGCGCTTCGATATAGGTGCGGGGCCGAACATTAAGTTGCGCACGTTAGTGCGTCCGCTTCGCGTTCAACCGCAAAATCTCAGGCCGTTTTGCGGCAAAAATGGGGATCACGCCCTGTTATTCTTGCCCCAGTGCCCGGATCCTGCTTCCCTCTCGCAGAGGATTTCTTATGGATCACCGCGTTTTCGCCATACTGGTCTTCATCTGTTTTTCGTTGGAAGGGCTGCGCCTGGAAGTGGAAAAGGCACGATGGTGAAGTGGTTGTAATGCCTTTGCAAACGGGGAGCACTCTTCAACGCCACGTCCTCCTTCCCAGCGAGCCCGAAAACGCGACCAAGAAATCGGAAAAGAAGAAGAAACCGAAGCCCAAGGCAGCAAAATCCTCCGAGGCGAAGCCCAAAGAGGTCAAGCCATCCGACGAAGATGCGTCCCCCGCGCCGAAGCGGCCGTCGCCGCCGCGGAGGAGAGCCCGGCAGTGCCTGATAAGTTTCGGTAAGATCCGTGAGTTCCTGCTTCCGGTTGCAGGAGGCGCCGCCGCTAACTACTCCTCCGTATTCGAATGGGTTCCTCACATTACGCAGTTTGCGTTACGCACGTTGCGTAATACAAGCGGGGCTCTCGCCTTTCGTAAGGGGGAAATCACTCTCCAAGATCCACCCGTGAAAGCGCAATGAAACGGTGAGGGAGGGATTCGAACCCTCGGTACCCTTTTGAGGTACGGCGCTTTAGCAAAGCGCTGCTTTCGACCACTCAGCCACCTCACCAACGAGTGCGCGAGAATATGAGGCGGTGGAGGCTCGTCAACCGCACCTGTTGCCGTCGGCACTCGCGAAGGCGTCATGCACCGTGCACGCGTCTAAGCTGACAAGAAGTCGAAGAAGACGGGCGATCCAAACATAAAGGCCCGCAAAGTGATGCGACGCACGGTGCGCCTCGGGCGGTTGCGGGCGCGTCGCGCCGTCACCAATTCCCGACGCACCTTTGGGGCGTAGCGCTCACTTTGATCTTTCCGGACCCTTTGCGGGCCTGGGCAATATCATAGGCGTTTTGCATCCGCATCAGCGTTTCCATGCTGACGCCAAAGGCCTTTTCGATCCGCAGCGCCATTTCGCCGGAAAGAGACGATTTTTCATTAATCAACGTCGAGAGGGTGGGGCGCGACACGCCAAGCACGCTCGCGGCGTCGGTAACGGTCAGACCAGCCGGCTCG
>CAVYAH010000047.1:0-3659 GCA_963766415.1 uncultured Alphaproteobacteria bacterium
CGCAGCGCAGCCTGGATGGTAACGGCCACTGATCGTCGCCTGCGAGCCCGTGGAGGATCGCAGATGCGAGTGATCTTACTATTGATCCCTGCATTGGCAGGCGCGGCAGTTGCAGATCCGGCCAATGCCTTATCCGCGCCCGAGCAGGCGGCACAACCTTCGGCGCAGACGCCGAAGGAAAAGCTGGTCTGTGAAAAGCAGCTCCTGACCGGCAGCCGCCTCGGCGCAAAGCAAATTTGCATGAGGCCGGAGGCATGGGCCGAACGCCGGTTGCAGGAGCGCCAGGGCGTCGAACGCGCGCAGGCCGCACCGTGTATGCCTACAAGCACGAGCTCCCAAGGCCGCACTCAGTGTTAGCCATTTATTTCGCTGCCTCTCGCACTTCTTGATCGACGGAAGTCAGCACCAGCTCACCGTCGCCTTCGTCGACTCGCACGACTGATCCGTCAGGGATTTCGCCAGACAGGATCTTGTCGGCGAGCGGGTCCTGCAGATACTTCTGGACCGCTCGCTTGAGCGGGCGGGCACCGTAGACCGGATCGTAGCCGACGCGGCCAGCCATGCCCGCGCGGCATCGGTGAGCTCCAGCTTGATCTTGCGATCCTCCAGCAGCTTCTGAAGCCGCTCGATCTGGATAGCTACGATAGGTCTCATGTGCGCTGCGCTGAGCCGGTGGAACAGGATGATCTCATCGAGGCGGTTCAGGAACTCCGGCCTGAAATGCGCGCGCACGACCTCCATCACCTGCGGCTCGGCCTTCTCGACCGGCTCGTCCTCGCCCAGTGATGCGAGATATTGAGACCCGAGGTTCGAGGTCAGGATTATGATCGTGTTGGTGAAGTCGACCGTGCGCCCCTGGCCGTCGGTGAGGCGCCCGTCGTCGAGCACCTGCAGAAGCACGTTGAACACGTCGCCGTGCGCCTTCTCCACCTCGTCGAACAGAACGACCTGGTAGGGCCGGCGCCGAACTGCCTCCGTCAGGACGCCGCCTTCCTCATAACCGACATAGCCGGGAGGCGCGCCGATCAGCCTAGCGACGGCGTGCTTCTCCATGAATTCACTCATGTCGATGCGGACCATTGCCGAGGAATCGTCGAACAGGAATTCGGCGAGCGTTTTGGTGAGCTCGGTCTTGCCGACGCCGGTCGGGCCCAGGAATAGAAAGGATCCGAGCGGCCGGTTCGGGTCTTGAAGCCCGGCGCGGGCGCGCCGGACGGCTGCCGAAACGGCCTTCACAGCGTCTTCCTGGCCGATCACACGCGCGCCGATCATCGCCTCCATCTGGAGTAGCTTTTCGCGCTCGCCTTCCATCATCCGCTCGACGGGAATGCCGGTCCAGCGACTGACCACCGCGGCGATGTCCTGGTCCGTGACTTCCTCGCGCAGCATTGCGCCTTTCGCGGCGGCCTGTGCATCATTGAGCTGCTTTTCGAGCTCGGGAATGCGCCCGTATTGAAGCTCACCCGCCTTGGCGAGATCGCCGCTACGCTGCGCCTGTTCGAGCTCGATGCGCGCGTGATCGAGCTGCTCCTTGAGCTTGGCCTCGGCGGAAATCTTCTCCTTCTCTGCCTGCCAGCGCTGCGTCAGCTCGGACGACTGCTGCTCGAGGTTAGCGAGCTCTTCCTCGAGCTTCGCCAGCCGGTCCTTCGACGCGCGATCCTGCTCCTTCTTGAGCGCCTCGCGCTCGATCTTGAGCTGGATGATGCGCCGGTCGAGATTCTCGATTTCCTCGGGCTTCAATTCCACCTCCATGCGGATTCGGCTGGCCGCCTCGTCCATGAGATCGATCGCCTTGTCCGGCAGGAAGCGATCTGTGATGTAGCGGTTGCCAAGGGTCGCCGCGGCGACAATCGCCGCGTCGGTGATGCGCACGCCGTGGTGGAGCTCGTACTTCTCCTTGAGGCCGCGCAGGATGGAGATGGTGTCCTGTACCGTCGGCTCGCCGACGAACACCGGCTGGAATCGCCGCTCGAGGGCCGCGTCCTTCTCGATATACTTGCGATATTCGTCGAGCGTGGTCGCGCCGATGCAATGGAGCTCGCCGCGGGCGAGGGCCGGCTTCAGCAGGTTGCCGGCGTCCATCGCACCCTCGGCCTTCCCGGCACCGACGAGCGTGTGCATCTCGTCGATGAACAGGATGATGTCGCCCTCTGCCTGGCGCACCTCGTCGAGCACACCCTTCAAACGCTCCTCGAACTCGCCGCGATATTTCGCACCGGCGATGATGGAGCCCATGTCGAGCGCAAGCAGGCGCTTGTCCTTGATGCCGTCGGGCACGTCGCCGTTGGTGATGCGGAGAGCCAGGCCTTCGGCGATCGCCGTCTTGCCGACGCCCGGCTCGCCGATGAGCACCGGGTTGTTCTTGGTTCTCCGAGCGAGCACCTGGATGGTGCGGCGGATTTCCTCGTCGCGGCCGATCACAGGATCAAGCTTGCCGTCGCGAGCCGCCGCAGTGAGGTCGCGGGCGTACTTCTTGAGCGCGTCGTAGCGATCCTCCGACCCTTGCGTGTCCGCCGTGCGCCCGCCCCGCAGCTTGTCGATGGCGGCGTTCAAGTTCTGCGGCGTCAGTCCCGCCTTCGCGAGTGCGCCGCCTACATCCGTGTTCTTGGCGAGCGCCATCGCAAGCAGGATCCGCTCGACGGTGACGTAACTGTCTCCCGACTTCTTCGCGACCTGCTCGGCCTGATCGAGGATGCGAATGGTGTCACCGTCCATTGCGGGCGCCTGTGTGGCGCCGCTGCCCGTGACTGCAGGAATTTTCGCGACCAGCTGATCCGCTTCACGCTGCGCAGCCTTCGCGTCTCCGCCTGCCGCATTGATAAGCCCTGCAGCCATTCCCTGCTCATCGTCGAGCAACGCCTTCAAGAGATGCGCCGGCGCGATCCGCTGCTGGTGCTCCCGGACCGCGATCGTCTGCGCGGCTTGCAGGAAATCCGCGCGCGCGGTCGGTGAGCTTCTCAAAATCCATGCGAAACCCCTCTTTGCTTCAACACCGATATGGTGTTGCAGATAGGCAACACAAGGCTGGAGCTAATTCGGCCGTTCTCGTTGCGGGCTTTGTACAGGGACAGCGGCCGGCTGGGCAACGATGGCCGGCGCGGTTGGCGGAGGGGCGACGAACGGAGCGGGTATTGTCATCGCGGACGGCGTGACGATCGGCGCAGCCACGGCGGCAGGAGCTATGGGCCCGGCACTTGGCGAGGCCGACGGCAGCGGCTGTCCAATGCTTGCAATGTCCTCAGGCTGGACCAACTGCGGGCATTCGGCGGCGACCGCCGGGTCCATGTTCCAGCGGCGAAACTTGGTGCTGTCCACGTGGAAGCGGAGATAGGCGTAAAAGCCAAGGCCGGCGCTGTAGGCGGATCCATGCTCGCTGTGGACGCCGCAAAGTCTTCGCATCAGCGTTACTCGGTCAATCGGCGTCAAGGGCACCATGTCGATCGCGGAATCGAGCTTGTGAGCGCTTTCGGGCGCGCCCCCCGCGCACTTGTTGAGCGAGGGGTTGCGATAGACCGACACCGCCTCGACCGGACCGACTTCCGGCACCACATAGTCGCGCACGTAGCGCAAGGTCTGGACCATGTGCGACCATTCCTCCGCCGGCGGCACCTCGAATGGCTGGCCGCCGCACTCCTGCCACGAGGTCGCGGTGCGAAGCA
>CAVYAH010000048.1:0-8711 GCA_963766415.1 uncultured Alphaproteobacteria bacterium
CTCGACAGGCCAGTTCGCCCAGGTGGACCAGCGTGGGCACGCCCAGCCGGCGCCCCGCCGCCACCGCCAGCGCGCCCGAACTCGGTGGCCCAGAAGCCGTGGACGACGGCGAACGGGGCCCGGCGATGCTCCCGCCGATGGCGGCGAAAAACTCGGCCCACAACCGCCCCAGGCTGGCCCCCCAGACCCGCCGCCGCCCGAACGGCGCGCCGCCGAAGCCGTCGATCGTCGCGCCGTGCAGCCGGTAGGTGTCGCGCCGATGCGGGTAGCGCAGGGTGTAGACGTGCAGATCGACGCCGGGCCGGGCGGCCAGGGCGCGCACCAGGTTGGTCAGCGCCGGGATGCACCAATCGGCGGCGTCGGATTGGAAGCCGGGCACGACCAGCGCGATCCGATGGGGGTTGGGTGTTGGGGATGGGATTGGGGTGGCCGTCGATGTGTTTTCGGTCAAGGGTTTGCTGATGTCCCGTTATGATGCGATTGAACGTGCTCGATCGCGCCGCGGTCGCTCAGACGGAGTTGCAGCCACTGCGAGCGCGTGTGGCAAATCTTGTGCGACGAAAGGCGGCTTCCGATCTCCTGTTCCCTTTCGCAGACCACTTCATTTGGGTTCGCCACGGTCGGTGCTACCTGTTGAGGCTGCGCTTGCGGCTGCGCCTGATTCTGCCCGATCGCCGGGGCAGCAACAGCCAGCGACGCAACGAATGCAAAACCCACCACCTGTCTCACGATTGATTCTCCTGATCGCGCAAACAGATGCATCTACCCCGGTTACTAAGCTCGAGCAAGTTCCTAATGAGGCTGCTATTCGATTGTATTTTAGGCAAATTTAGATCGGTGCTTGCTCCACGTCGAAAGCCACAGCGAGGCGCTCCCCTTGCGCGAATGGCCGGGTTCCGTGCCACATGTACGAGGGGAACAGCACAAGACGCCCGGCCTTCGGCTCAATTTCTCGAAAAGCGTCAAGCTCGATGCCGAGCTCGGCCTGCGGTTCGCCAAGGGTCGCCAACCCGCAGTCGTCAAATCGTCCGCGCCTGGCTCAGGCAGATGTATGTACAGAGCGGAGCTGATCCACCCCTGGGGGTGCACATGATTAGCGTGATATCCTCCACCCCCGAAGCAAGACGGACCAGCTTCCCGAGAAGCAAATCTTGCGATCCCGCGGCCGGCCCAGCAGCGGATGACCCGGATCCGGCGAAGGCAGATTTTCAATGTGCCGCTCAACGGCGGCGACAACCGCCGCACGTAACGCTCGGATTTCGAGGTCGATTTTGGTGAAGAGCGGTCCGTTGGTTTGCGAACCACCGCGGACAGACTGGTCCAGGAACTCGCCCTTTCCCGGCATGAAGCTTTCTAAGCACTCGCTCGAGCGCGGGCATGTCAGGAAGCTCGCTCGTGAGATCGAAGACCGAAGTCAGCCGGTTCAGGTCGCCTTCCAGCCACTCCCAGCGCGGGATTCTCCCGCCAACCGCCAGGCGACGGCAGCATAAGGCCAGACATCCGGGGCCAGCTCCGTCTTGAGGGCTGCGTCGATCGAAGCGCATGCCTCCGCCACTCGTCCGCTCCGAAGCAAGTGCCTGATCGACCAAATCGCGGCAGATCGGCGTAAATCCGGTGTCATCGCCGCGAAAATGCGGTCGGCACGACTTGTGTCTCCTATTTCGACGGCGGCTATCGCCTCGTACTGCAGCAGGGTTTTCTGCGGCAGCGAGCTGCTCTTCGCGCGAGCGATCGCCTCATCCAGCGCGAAAAATTGCTGCGATTGCAAAAGCACTCGGAACAGCGTGATCCAGAGCTGCTCCTGATCTGGATGCGCTTCAATCGCGCTCTCGATCAAATCGGTGGCTCGGTCCTTTTCGCCGATTATGGAGCGCAGCTGCGCGAGTTGCATATGCCCGTCGATCCAAAGCGGTGAACGGGCCAGTGCATGCCCGAGCGTCGATTCCGCTCCGGCAGTGTCGCCGTCGGCGAACTGCGAAGAAGCGTAGCCGAGCAATACATCCGGATCTCCGGGCGACACCCGCAAGGCTGTTTCAAAGAGCCCTCCTGCGGGAACGCCCGCCTCGAGCGCCACTCTCGCGCGTCCGTGAGCGATGCTTCGGTCGCTCGGGGCGAGAGCGGCCGCTTTTTCGAAGCTTGCGAGCGCCCGCTCATGTTCGTCGATCGATCGCTCGAGCAGCCCCGTCCACTGCCACAAGCGCGAGCTTCGCCCACGTTCGGCGGCAGCACGGAGCAGAGGCAGCGCCGCGTCTTCGCCACCTTCGGCGAGCGCGGTTCTCGCCAGGTTCGAAAGCGCCCCTTCGTCGTCCGGGCGTTCTCGTGCCGCAGCCAGGATTGCTTCAAGGCTCACAGCTGTCCAGCAGCGCCGATCACGGCCGCTGGCCGGGAACGCCGTCGACTTCGATGAGCGCTGTGACTGCCTCCCGTTCGAGCGGCGACAGATCGGGATGCCAGATGTCGAAGATGAAGACGACCCGAAGCTGATCAGTGGGGTTCAGGGCTTCATGTTCGATCGTGTCGTCGAACACGAGCACCTCGCCGCGCTTCCAGACGCGGGTCTCCGCTCCCACTCGGAACCAACAGCCTTCCGGCACCACGAGCGGGAGATGGCAGACGAGCCGCGTGTTGTTCACCCCGACGTGGGGCGGGATGGCCGTGTGGGGCGCAAGAAGCGAAAACATCGCATTTGGCGAAGCCGCCGCGCATGTGCGGCTGGCCGCATTTGCGAAGAACTTCGAGAGTGCGCGGGCAGAGCCGCGCGTTGGCTTCGACCCGTCGCCGTTCTGAAGCAGATGGATCGCGGTCCAGTCCGCGTTGTTGTTCAGCTCTCGCCACTGATCGAGCGGCAGATGGTCGGCATATTGGATGTACGGGACGAGTTCCGCGCGTTCCGCGGCCATGACCGCTTCCATCTCGGAAGCGATGACGTCGGTCGCCTGCTTCGAGAGCCTCAAGCCATGGGAACAGCGGTCGAGGATAGAATTCGCGCTCGGCAAGTTCGGGGAAATGAAAGTGGGTTGGCTCGCTATGGTAGGGCCGCGTGCGCCTCAGCACGTTGCTTCTGAACCGTGCGAGGCGCTGGCGTTGCGTCGGGTCGGCAGCTCGCTCCGGAGCCTCCATCGCCGCTTTCATCCTAGCCTCGCGCTGGCGGTCCATTGCTCGACGCGCGCTTCCGCCGTCGCAACGACGGGTTGCAGGTGCGGCGGCAGGTCGCCCTTCGGCTTTTGCGCGAGCGCGTGGCTCCAGGCCTCGGCCGCTCCCGGCTGGTTCATCCGGTCGAGAAGGCTCGCGCGGAGGAGTAGCGCGGTGAAGTCCAGCGGGCTGAGCGTCAGCGCGCGATGAACCGTCGCCAGCGCAGCATCCGAGCGTCCCAGTCGCGCGCTGGAGCGGCGGCAAGCTTCAAGCACAGCGAAACGTCATCGCGGGCGGCCTCGCGCTCGCCTCGACGAGCAGTTCTTCGGCCCGGGCCAGATTGCCGGCCGCCGTTGCCGCGTCGGCTTCTTCGACGAGGCCCGCGGACTCGCCATCAGACCTCGTAGCCGAACGTCTCGATCCACGGCTTCAGCACCGGCAGGATCGGCTCGAGATGCGCGCGATAGTTGCGCCACCGTCCTGACGACCGCGAATAGATCGGCTCCGTCACTTGCGAATAGCTCGCGGTCTTGATTCGTCCGCGGTTGAGCGCGGTCGTCTGGTGATCGAGGACATCTCGCTGTCCAGTGCGAGGCCGAGGAACTCGAACAGGCCTTTCAGCTCGGCTTCGCCGATCGGCGACAACCTTCTCGTAAACGGACCGTGTGCGTCGCGCATCGGCAGGAGGCTTTGCGCGCGCTCGAAACAGCTGAAGCTGAGGTCGTAGAGCTCGGCGGTGGTGTCGAGCCGAAGGAAGCTCGACATGCCGTCGTTGAGCTTGAAGTTGGTGGTGAAGCAACTCAGCGCGACGTCGCACGGATGGCGGACCGCGAGGATGATCTTCGCATCCGGGAAGATGCGACGGATCAGTGGGAGCGGCGACCCGTCAGCAACGGGTTCTTGTCGACGATCAGCTTGCCCGGCGCCATCGGCGTCCGCTTCGCGACATCGTCGAAATACGCATCTCGGGCGGCGGCGACCACTCGGCCGAGCGTCGGGGGCAGATTAGGATAGTCGGCGAGCAGCTTCGCCGGCGCGGTGAAAGGTGGGCTCCTCTTCCAGGACCTCGACCTCCGGATGCCCCATCAGCATGGTGTCGAGAAGCGTTGTTCCGCGAGCGCGGGAAGCCGACCAGGAACACCGGGGCTTGGCCGGCCGTCGCTGATTTCCACGTCGGTCCAGTCCTGCGCCCATTCTGGCGTCGTCGCTTCAACATTTCTCCGGATTGCCTGCCGATAGGCGGCGGCGCGTTCCTCGGGGCGTGACGGGTCGGCGCGCTGGATCTCGTTCATGCGCGAGAAGGCCGCCATGCCTCGTCGTAATTGCCGGCGCCGTCGTTCAGCTGCCCGAGCAGCTGCGCGCGCCGCGCAGTCTCCAGCTCGTCGGAGACAGCGGCGATTGCAGCCAGACCGTCCTCGAACCTTTTCGCGCGGCGATGATCGAAAGCCCGAATGAAGTTGAGCACGTCGTCGCCGGCTCCGCGCGCCTCCGCCTCGCCGACGAGGCGCGCGAGATCGTCGGTCCGGTTCGACAGCTCATGAACGACCGCCAGACCGAGATTGCCGCTCGCGTTGCGCGGATCGCGCCGCACGACTTCGCCGTAAGCCGCATCCGGCGCCCGCGATTGTCGAGCAGGAGCAGGCGCTGACTGGCAACGGCGAGGATGAGGTCGAGATCGTCGGGATTGCGCCTGCTCGCTTCCTCGATCGCCTCGAGCGCCTCCTCCTCGCGGGCTAGTGAGCGAAGCAGGACGTGCAGTTCACGCAGCGGGCGCCAGTCGTCCGGAAAGTCCCTGGCCATCGCCCTGAACTCCGCCTCGGCTTCAGCTGCCTTGCCAGCCTCGACGAGGGCATTGGCAAAGTTCAACCGGACGGGCGGCGAGTCCGGCAACGAGCGCTGCAGCCCGCCGGAGCGCTTCGACGGCGCCATCCGCATCGCCGGCGGATCGTCGGCTGTTTCCGAGGTTGTTCCAGCTTTCCCAGTCAGACGGAAAAGCGGCCAGCACATGTTCGTAGGCCTCAATCGCGGCCGGGAAATCCTCCAGCGACTGCGCGCAGAAGCCTCGAAGGCGGTGCAGCCGCAAAGTCTGATCGCGCTGTGCCAGTTGCTCGGGAGCCGCCTCCAGCGCTTCGCTGTACGATCCGAGCTGCGCGAGCGCAGTGCCGAGGTGGAAAGCGATGAGCACGTCTTCGGGCCGCTTCGCGCGGGCGATCCGCAGGTGGTGAGCCGCACGCTCGAAGTCGCCGCTCCTGAGGCAAAATGTGCCGAGCATTGCATTCAGCGCCGCGGCATCACCGCCGGTCGCGAGCGCGGTCTCGCCGATCCGGCGAGCGTCGGCGATCCGTCCGCTGCTGGCGGCTGCCAGCGCTTCCCGGATGGCGGCCGCGGTCCCAGGGTCGAGGGTAGTACTGGTAACCATTTCAGCCTTTGTAGCGTTCTGCCGTACGTGTGCCAGCCCGGACTGCTGCTGCCCAAAAGAAAAAGGGCGGCGGGTCAGGCCCACCGCCCCTTCTCCTTGTGCTTCGCTGTTACGCCTTAGCTGCCACGCTCCGGTGTCGGCGGCGGCGGCGGCGGCGGCGGCGGCGGCGCCGGGCAAGTCGCCGTTGCCAGGATCACCGAGCCGTCGGGGCAAGTCTGCGTCGCCGGAGGCGGAGCAGGCGGCGGCGGCGGCGGCGGCGGCGGCGGCGGCGGCGGCGGCGGCGCTGGGTGATGACCGAAGGTCACCGTTGCGCCGGCGTAGATGAACCGCCCGAGCGCGTCGTACGCCGTCACCCAGACGTTGTTGTTGCACGGACCGGCCGGGCAGGCGCCGCCGCTCGGAACCAGCGGCGGGATCCTTGTCGAAGATGTTGTTCACGCCGGCCCGCAGGTCCACCATGTCCGAACAGCGTATAGGTCGCCGACAGGTCGAAGTAGTTGTACGCCGGGAAGTGCGCGCCGAGCGCAAAGTGGGTGCCCGCAAGCGTCGGGTTCGTGCTGTAACCCTCGTACGTCGAGCCCGACTGGTGACGCCACTGACCCGAAATACCGAGGCCGATCGGCGTATTCCAGGTCAGCCGGGCCTTGTGCCGCCACTTTGAAATCGGCGTGCCGCAGGTGCTGCCGTAGAAGCCGACGCAGTCGTACGGCTCGCGTCAGACCGTTATCGACCTCGAAATGGCGCACCCAGGTGCCCTGGAACGAGGCCGACAGGCCGCCGAGGCCACCAAGGGGATGCGAATAAGACGCTGAGACGTCGATACCGTCCGTCTTGTCGCCGCCGACGTTGTGCGGAAGGTCGGTGACAAAGCCATCGGGCGACAGCCACAGCGAGCCCGGACGGATCGCGGTGGACGAGCGCGCAGGACGGAGCAGCAGCGTGGCGGTCGAGTTGGCAACGCAGTCCGCCAGGATCGCATCAGCGCCGAAGCCCTGGATCGCGCCCTTGACGCTTGATGTTGAAGTAATCGACGGTCGCCGCGAACCGCGGCAGGAAGCGCGGCTGGAGGACGACACCGACCGTCTTCGTGGTCGCGACTTCCGGCACCAGGTCCGGGTTGCCGCCGACGAAGCCGTTGTACTGGGCGGCCGGGTTGAGCGGCGTGCCCTGCACCGACCGCCAAGCCCTGCGCGATACAGCCATAGTCGGTCGCCGTGATCGTGTGACCGGCGCACGGATCGGTACCGCCGTCGAGAGCGACGATCTGCGGAGCGAACAGCTCCTGGATGTTCGGAGCGCGGACCGCCCGGTTGTACGCACCGCGGAAGCGGATGTCGCGGATCGGCGCGAGTTCGCCGGAGATCTTGTACGTATTCGTGTTGTACTTGCGGCCGAGCTCGTCTTGTACCACGAACGGCGATAGCCGGCATCGATCGTCAACTCATCGATGAACGAGTGCTGCACGATCGGGATCTGGATTTCGCCGAACACTTCGTTGACCTTGAAGTTGCCGTCGACCGGAAGCGTCGGCGCGCCCTGACCGGCGAGATCGCCCGTCTGGAACACTGGTCCGGGCTCGAGCATGCAGCAATTCCTTGCGATACTCGTAGCCGACGTTGACGCCGACGCCGTCCGTAGCCCACGGCAACGTCCAGCCCATGTTGCCGAGGTCGCCGGTCACGTTGATGTCGGCGACCTGCTCCGAGGTGCGGCCGGTAATGACGCCGAACACGTTGAGGTAATTGATCGACGCCGCCGACGGACCGCCGGCGCCGAAGATGTCGTAAGGGACGCAGTTCGGGTCGGTCCCAGCAAGCACCGAACGGCATTCGATGACCGATCCAGGCGTGCCGACCGGCACGACCGGGCCGGTCGCCGGATCGACGTTCACGACGTTCAGCGCGTTGTTCAGCCGCGCCACCGAGAACTCGTTCCGGTAGACCTGCGAATATTCGGTCCGACCGTACTGGTAGTAAGCGTCGTACGAGAAGACGCTGCTGAGGTCGCCGCGCGCTTCCGAGACGCCGCGGTAGGTGGTGTGCGTCAGGTCCGCCTGCCGGTTGCCGCCTTCCACGTTACGCCGAAGAAGCTGGAAGTACGCCTCGTTATAGGTGTTGCCGCGGCGCGTCGAAGAAGTGACAGGAGCATTGCCCGGGTTCGGGTTGTATCCGGCGCCGGCCGCAAGCGGGAAGGTTCCCGAGGAACCCGTTGATCAGGTTTGCGGATTGCGCAGATCTCCGTCCGCTGCGCAGCGCTCATCAGCGGGTTGTCGCAGTTGATCGTCAGGGTGTTGCCGAAGTCACCCGACGGAGCGATCTGGGCGACCGTGTGGTCGTCCATGAACATGAACTCGAGGTACGGCTTGATCGCCGGGTTGATCTCGTAGTTCGCAAACACGCCGGCAGTGTAGCGCTCGTCCGGGCGCTGGAAGTAGTTGAGCGGTCCGTAGTTGAAGACGTTGGAGCTCAACGGAGCGATCGTTCCCGGACCCAAGGCGCCGATCGTCGACGTGCTGGTCTGCCCCGGAGACCCAGTTCGAAGACGATTGCCGCGGGTTCGCCGTCGCCGAGCCGCCGCAGCTATTGGCCGTATGCGCGCGATTTTCGCCGATGGTGCAGGAGCTGTAATCGAGATCCGCCCCGAGAACCGGCTTGATCTTGCGGTAGCCGAAACTCCGGCCGGAACGCTCGGCAACGTCGCCCAGAGCTCGTCTCGTCCTGAGCTGGTGCCCGAAGAGAAGCGCGTCATCTTCGCATCGTCGCTGGGCACAGTGTTCGAGTGGTACGACTTCTATCTTTACGCGATCCTGGCGCCGTTCTTCGCGTCGCTGTTCTTCCCCAAGGGCAACGACACGGCGGCATTGCTGTCCAGCTTCGCCACCTACGCCGCGGGCTTCCTGGTCCGGCCGTTCGGCGCGCTGGTGTTCGGCCGCATCGGCGATCTGGTCGGGCGCAAATACACATTCCTCATGACCATCACGGTCATGGGCGCGTCGACGGTGCTGGTCGGGTGCTCGCCCCGCTACAGCACCATCGGGTTCGCCGCACCCGTCATCCTGGTGCTCCTGCGCCTGGCGCAAGGATTGGCGCTGGGCGGTGAGTACGGCGGCGCGGCCACCTACGTCGCGGAGCACGCCAAGGACAACAGGCGCGGCCAGGAT
>CAVYAH010000049.1:0-7120 GCA_963766415.1 uncultured Alphaproteobacteria bacterium
CCAGCTGCCGACAATCGAGCCAATGATGCTGTGGCTCTATGCCGGCGTGCTCGGGCTCCTTGTCGTTTCGTCGCTCGTCGGCTTCGTCCTCGCGCGCCGGGTCACCAGCGACAAGGCTCGCGAGACTGTCCGCAACCTCAATGCCCGGATCAAGGCGTGGTGGGTGATGGTGCTGGTCTTTGCCCTCGCCTTTGTCGTCGGCAAGGGCGTCACGCTCGTGCTGTTCGCGCTGATATCCTTCTACTGCCTGCGCGAATTTCTCTCGCTGACGCCCACGCACCCGCGCGACCATGCTGCTATCGCGGCCGCCTTCTACGTCTTCCTGCCGCTCCAATATTGGCTGCTGTGGATCGACTGGCAGGCGATGCTCACCATCCTGATCCCGGTCTACGCGTTCTTGCTGCTGCCGGCCCTGTCGGTCCTGTGGGGCGTGACCGACAACTTTCTCGAGCGCACTGCGAAGATCCAATGGGGCCTGATGCTCGCCGTCTTCTGTGTGAGCCACGCCCCCGCGCTGCTGCTGCTCGACCTCGGCCCGAAAAGGCCGATCTACCTGCTCTTTTTCCTGATCACGGTCGTCCAGCTTTCCGACGTGCTTCAATATTGCGTGGGCAAAATGTTCGGCCGGACCAAGATTGCGCCGAAGGTCAGCCCCTCAAAGACGGTCGAGGGTTTTATCGGCGGCGGACTGCTCGCGACGGCGATCGGAACCGGGCTTTGGTGGATCACCCCCTTCTCTCCGCTCGAAGCAGCCGGCATGGCTGCAGCAATCGTGCTCGCAGGTTTCTTAGGCGGGCTCGTTCTTTCAGCTGTGAAGCGCTCGCTTGGCGCCAAGGACTGGGGCGTGATGATCGAGGGCCATGGCGGCGCACTCGACCGCATGGATTCGGTGACCTTCGCGGCTCCGCTCTTCTACCATTTGGTGAATTATTTCTTCGCGCGCTGAGCGATGAGCATCGCTGCGCTCCTCCTGTTCATCAGGACCCTCGGCCTGACGCTGCCATTGTGGATTGTCGCCGGCTGGTCGGCAGCCGAGGCCTCGGTCTTCTTCCTCGTCGCCGACGTCCCGATCAGCTGGATTGCAGTCCGAAGCGGAACGAGGGCGGCGATTTTAGCGGCAATTGTCGCTGCGCTCGCGTCGGTCGTCGGCGCCGCGGTCGTATTTTTCTGGTCAGGGCGAGATTCCGCCGACACGGCCGTGACCATGGCGAGCCTGCCAGCGATCGACCCGGCGCTGATGGCTCGCGCCGCGGCAGACTATCATCGCGGACCGCTCGCCATGCTCGCCGGCTCATTCAGCGGGACCCCGTTCAAGCTCTACTCGCTCGAGGCGGCGAAGGTGCCCGATTATGGACTTCTATTCATCGCGCCCATCATTCGGTTACCGCGCTTCCTCTTAGTGGCGCTGTTGGTGGGCGGCGTTTCCGGTTTTCTCAGCCGCTGGCTGAATGTCCGGCGGCGGCTCGGCCTGCTCGCTGTTTCGTGGCTGCTTTTCTACGCCTTTTATTTCACCCTCATGCCGGAGTGAATCTCGACTTCGCCGCCTGAGCCCAGCTAGAGCCGGCCGGAATGGCTGACCCCTTCGCCCTGTTCGATGAATGGTTCGCGAAAGCTCAGGCGAGCGAGCCCAATGATCCCAATGCGATGGCTCTCGCAACTGCGGGACCGGTCGGGAACCCCAGCGTTCGAATGGTGCTCTTGAAAGGCCACGGCCCCGGCGGCTTCACCTTCTACACCAACGAGGAGAGCAACAAGGGGAAGGAACTGAAGGAGAACCCCTCCGCGGCACTGCTCTTTCATTGGAAGACCCTCCGGCGCCAGGTACGGATCGAAGGCGAGGTCGAACGCGTCTCAAACGAAGGTGCGGACGCCTATTTCGCCACGCGTTCACGGGATTCCCAACTGGGCGCCTGGGCGTCTGACCAGTCGAGGCCGCTTCAGAGCCGCGAAGTGTTCGAGGCGCGATACGAAGAGATGAAGGCGCGGTTCGACCGTCAGCCCGTTCCGCGTCCGCCCCACTGGGGCGGCTTCTGTCTTGTCCCGCTCATCTTCGAATTCTGGCAGGACCGGCCCCATCGTCTGCACGAACGCCGGGTGTTCGTGAAACAGAACGATGGAAGCTGGAGCGAGGGTCTCCTCTACCCGTGACCCAAATCAACATCACTCAGGGGGAGCGCTCCAGGCTGACCTTCCGTGCGGCGATGGCGAGCATCGCCATGGCCCTCACCCTGATCATCCTGAAAAGCTGGGCTGCCTATCACACCGATTCCACGGCGATGTTGGGCTCGCTCGCGGATAGCGGGTTGGACCTCGTCGCGAAGCCTCATCGTCCTCCTCGGCGTCCGCATCGCTGCCCAGCCCGCCGATTACGAACACCGCTTCGGGCACGGGAAGGCTGAGGCGCTCGCATCCCTCGTGCAGGTGATCCTGATCACGATCTCCGCAATTTTCATTGGGGTCCGTGCGGTCCAGCGGCTGATCAGCGGAGCGCAGACGACGGACGCGGAACTCGGCATCGGCGTGTCCTTGATCGCCATAGTGCTGACTGCGGCGCTGATCACCTACCAGCGGCATGTTGTCAGGCGCACCCAGTCGGTCGCGATCGGCACCGACCGGCTCCACTACTCGTCCGATTTGATGCTCAACGGCTCGGTCATTGTCGCCCTCGCACTCGATCAATATGCGAAGCTCAGGGGCGCCGATGCCATGTTCGGTCTGCTCATTGGCGCGTGGCTATTATGGGGAGCATGGAGCGCATCAAGCCATGCGCTCGCCCAGCTCATGGACCGCGAATGGCCCGACGAGCTTCGCGAGCGGTTCCTTGCCGCCACGAAGGAATATCGCGAGCTCACCGGTCTGCATGACCTGCGAACTCGTAGCAGCGGGACGCATCATTTCGCCCAGTTCCACGTCTGGGTGCCAGCGGACTGGACGGTGCAGGAAGCGCATGACCGGCTCGATGTGGTGGAGGAGGAACTCCAGCAGCGCTTTCCCGGCACAGAGATACTGATCCATGTGGATCCGGAGGGCCAGACGGACCGCGAGACCCTGCTGCCGCAGGAGATTACGGAGCGTGCAACGTGACCAGCATCCCTTTCTTTCAGGTCGACGCCTTCGCCGACCGGCCGCTGACCGGAAACCCTGCCGCCGTCATGCCGCTCCAGTCCTGGCTCGGCGACGCCCTGATGCAGGGGATCGCCAGTGAGAACAACCTCAGCGAAACGGCCTTCACGGTCCCAAGCCGGCGTGAGGATGCAAACTATGATCTTCGATGGTTCACACCTGCGGCCGAAGTTGAGCTATGCGGTCATGCGACGCTCGCGGCGGGCCATGTGCTGATCCACAGTGATCCAATACGGTTCGCGACAAAGTCGGGCATTCTTGTTGTCAGCAAGCGCGACGACATCCTCGAACTTGATCTTCCAGCGGCCAAGCTGACCGAAGCTCGGGAGCCTGAAATGTGCCGCTCACTGGGGCTTCCCGACAGCCCCGCCTGGCTCGCACGGGGCTGCAACGATGCAGCGATCATCGAGGTCGCCGATGAAGCGGCTGTACGGGCGCTGAAGCCGGACTTCGCTGCTCTCGCAAAGGTGCCGCGAATGGCGGTGGTCACAGCGCGCGGCGAGCGGGAGGACATCGTCAGCCGCGTGTTCGTGCCGTATCTCGGTATCGACGAGGATCCCGTCACCGGGTCCGCGCATGCCGCTCTCGTGCCTTATTGGGCGGACCGGCTGGCCCGGACCGAGTTCACTGCACTTCAGGCGAGCGCTCGAACCGGCTTGCTTCACTGCCGCCTCGAGGGTGATCGCGTGATCCTCGGCGGCCATTGCCACACCGTCATTGTCGGGCAGTTCCAGCTATGAGCTTGATCGCCTTCCTCGCGCTCGCCGCTGCAAGTCCGCAGGCAGAAAAGGCCGCGATCGTGGGCATTGTCCGCCGCATGGAGCAGGCGTGGAACCACGGCGACTTTCGTGGTTACATGGCGGGCTTCAAGAACCCCGACGTTGTCTTCGTCTCCGGCGGGAAGTTCCAGGACGGCTGGCAAGGCACGCTCGACCACTATATTCGCGATTACGGCGGCTCGGCGGAGCGCCGAGGGCAGCTGCATTTTTACAACATGAAGGTCGACCTGCTCGCCCCCGACGCGGCGATGCTGATCGGCCAGTACCGCCTGAAGCGCGGCGAGCGCGTCACCGAAGGCGTGAATACGCGCCTGTTTCGCAAGGTTCGCGGCAAGTGGCTCATCACCATGAACCACGTCTCGGCTTACGACGTTACTTCTCCGAGCGCGCCAGAAGCTCGCTGAGGTCCTTCTTCCAGAACGTCGCCCAAGTATGGGTGCCGTGGCCATGAGTGTCGGCGCTCTCCGGAATGAGCCTGAACCGCGCGGTCTTCATCCGCTTGAGCGCCTGGTTCGGCACGTCGAGATTGCGCGGGTTGATGAAGTCGTCGGCTGAATTCACCCATGTCAGCGGCACCCGGATCTTCTCCAGGCTCGTCCACGGATTGTAGGTCCGCGAGGAACTCGAACTGGTAGATCATGTCGTTGGCGTCGATTTCCCCCATTCCACTCTCGACACGCTCTTCGACATAGGCCTTGGCTGCCTCGCGCGTCGGATAATTCTGTTGGAGGCCGAGAGGCGCGGCGCCAGCGATGAACAGGATGGATTGCGCAGTCCGAAGTCCCTGAAGGGGCTGCTTCACATAATTGCCGCCATTCCAGGCCGGATCCTTCTCGATTCCGTCGATCACCATCTGCCGCCACATGCGGTTAAGCCCTGCGATCTCGATCGGCTCGCATGCCAGGGGCAGATGGTGATCGACGGAATCGAGAAGGATCCGGCCTGGAATGGCGGCAATTATGTTGAAGCAGCCCCTTCAGGGACTTCGAGCTGCGCAATCCATCCTGTTCATCGCTGCCAGCGGCCTCTTCGGCCTCCAACAGAGATTTATCCGACGCGCGAGGCAGCCAAGGCCTATGTCGAAGAGCGTGTCGAGAGTGGAATGGGGAAATCGACGCCAACGATGATCTACCAGTCGCGGACCTACAATCCGTGGACGAGCCTGGAGAAGATCCGGGTGCCGCTGACATACCGGTAAATTGAGCCGACTTCATCAACCCGCGCAATCTCGACGTGCCGAACCAGGCGCTCAAGCGGATGAAGACCGCGCAGGCTCATTCCGGAGAGCGCCCGACACTCATGGCCACGGCACCCATACTTGGGCGACGTTCTGGAAGAAGGACCTCAGCGAGCTTCTGGCGCGCTCGGGAGAAGTAACATCATAACGCGAGACGTGGTTCATGGTGATGAGCCACTTGCCGCGAACCTTGCGAAACGGCGCGTATTCACGCCTTCGGTGACGCGCTCGCCGCGCTTCAGGCGGTACTGGCCGATCGCATCGGCCATCAGGGGGCGAGCAGGTCGACCTTCATGTTGTAAAAATGCAGCTGCCTGGCGCTCCGCCGAGCCGCCGTAATCGCGAATATAGTGGTCGAGCGTGCCTTGCCAGCCGTCCTGAAAAATCCCGCCGGAGACGACAAAGTCGGGTTCTTGAAGCCCGCAGACCACAAAAGTCGCCGTGGTTCCACGCCTGCTCCATGCGGCGGACAATGCCCACGATCGCGGCCTTTTCTGCTGCGGATTTTTGCAGCGGCGAGCGCGAGGAAGGCGATCGTTTCATAGCTGGAACTGCCCGACAATGACGGTGTGGCAATGGCCGCCGAGGATCGCGCCGGATCCGCCCCTCGAGGCGGCAGTGAAGCAAGCCGGTTCGAGCGCTCGCCTGAAGTGCAGTGAACTCGGTCCGGGCCAGCCGGTCCGCCCAATAAGGCACGAGGCATGCGCGGACCGGTGACGGATCCTCGTCGATACCGAGATACGGCACGAACACACGGCTCAACGAGATGTCCTCCCGCTCGCCGCGCGCTGTGACCGCCCGCCATTCGCGGCACCTTTCGAAGTCCGGCTTCAGCGCCCGGTACAGCCGCTTCACATCGGCGACCTCGATGATCGCTGCATCGTTGCAGCCCCGTGCGAGCCAGGCGGGGCTGTCGGGAAGCCCCAGTGAGCGGCACATTTTCAGGCTCCCGAGCTTCGGTCAGCTTGGCCGCTGGAAGTAGAGTTCGAGGATGTCGTCGCGCTTGCTGACAACAAGAATGCCCGACTTTGTCGCGAACCGTATTGGATCGCTGTGGATCAGCACATGGCCCGCCGCGAGCGTCGCCGCATCGCTCAACTTCGGCCGCAGGTGTGAACCATCGAAGTCCATAGTTTGCATCCTCACGCCGGCTTGGGACCGTGAAGGCCGTTTCGCTGAGGTTGTTCTCACTGGCGATCCCCTGCATCAGGGCGTCGCCGAGCCAGGACTGGAGCGGCATGAGCGCGGCACGGTCGGCGAAGGCGTCGACCTGAAAGAAAGGGATGCTGGTCACGTTGCACGCTGCGGTTGATCTCCTGCGGCAGCAGGGTCTCGCGGTCCGTCTGGCCCTCCGGATCCACATGGATCATTATCTCTGTGCCGGGAGAAGCGCTGCTCGAGTTGCCTCCTCCGCGTACCGACGGTCATGCGCTTCCTGCACCGTCCAGTCCGCTGGCACCCAGACGTGGAACTGGGCGAAATGATGCGTCCCGCTGCTACGAGTCGCAGGTCATGCAGACCGGTGAGCTCGCGATATTCCTTCGTGGCGGCAAGGAACCGCTCGCGAAGCTCGTCGGGCCATTCGCCGCAGGTGTCATCAGCTGGGCAAGCGCAGCCGCTCAATTTCGCTCCATGCTCCCCGTAATCGCCACACACAAATGGCACAGAGACCGAACATGGCATCGGCGCCCCTGAGCTTCGCATATTGATCGAGTGCGAGGGCGACGATGACCGAGCAGAGTTGAGCATCAAATCGGACGAGTAGTGGATGGTGCCGATCGCGACCGACTGGGTGCGCCTGACAACATGCCGCTGGTGATCAGCGCCGCAGTCAGCACTATGGCGATAAAGGACACGCCGATGCCCAGTTCCACGTCCGTCGTCTGCGCTCCGCTGATCAGCCGCTGGACCGCACGGACCCCAATGAAAATTGCGGAGATCGTGATCAGGATCACCTGCACGAGGGATGCGAGCGCCTCAG
>CAVYAH010000050.1:0-29281 GCA_963766415.1 uncultured Alphaproteobacteria bacterium
TGTGCCTGTTTCTCGACTCCATCGTATTGCTACGGTTTCTATTCCGAAGAAGTACACTTGGCTGTCTGGCACTATCGGTTACGCGCTTTCCTCAAAGGACAGCATCACGTTCGGCGCAGCCGCTGATCTCCGGCCATACGAACAAGTCGAGCTTCACGACGCCGGTCACGCTGAGCAATGGCCAGCTCTATTTCCTCAGCTGGACGCACAATGACGGGCCCTGGACGATCCAGCCGTACGTCCAGCTGGAGCATGTCTCGAAGGACGAGCACCTGGGCATCCTGCACAGCGCGTCGAGCTATGGTGCGGCGATTCTCGGCAAATACAGTTTCAACGACCAGTGGGCTCTGGCCGCGCGTGCAGAGTATATCAATTCGAGCGGCAGCCTTTCGAACGGTGCTCCGAGCCTGATCTACGGCCCGGGCAGCGGCGCCTGGTCATTCACCCTCACGCCGACCTGGCAGAAGGGCATCTGGTTCGCCCGCGTCGAGGGCTCGTACCTAAACGCGCATGGCGTCACCGACAGCTTCGGCCTCGGCGAGAACGTCGACAAGCATTCCCAAGTCCGCGGCCTGATCGAGGCCGGGATCATTTTTTAGGAAGGAGACGGTCGGTGGTTGACCTCACCTGGCTTTCATTAGTGCTCGGCCTGACAATCCTCGGGCTGATCTACGTCCGCATTCTCGGCCCCGGAGACGGGGGGCGGCACTCATGAACCTGCAGCTCATCCTCGGCGCCCTTACCGCCCTCTTCCTCCTCGTCTATCTCGTGGCCGTGCTCGCGCGGCCCGAGCGCTTCTGAACGGAACGGCGCATGGCGAATACAACCGCCCAGGGCTGGATCCTGATCGCCGTCTTCATCGTGCTGACCGTCGCCATGGCGAAGCCGTTCGGCGCCTGGCTGTTCGCGCTCTACGAAGGGCGGCGGTCCGCGCTAGCTCGGCTTTCTCGCGCCCGGTCGAGCGCGGCCTCTACAAGGTCTGCGGCGTCGATCCGCGACGAAGGAGCAGGGCTGGCGCGGCCTACGCGATCGCCATGCTGATGTTCAGCGTCGGCGGGATCTTCCTGACTTACGCGATCGAGCGGCTGCAGGGCATGCTGCCGCTCAATCCGCAGGGCTTTTCCGGAGTGCCCGCAGCCGGTCGCGTTCAACACGGCGGTGAGCTTCGTCACCAACACCAACTGGCAATGCTATGGCGGCGAGACGACGATGTCGAACCTCACCCAGATGGCTGGCGCTCGCCGTCCACAATTTCCTGTCGGCGGCGACCGGCATCGCCATCGCCTTCGCCCTGATCCGCGGCTTCGCGCGGCGCGAGACGCGCGGCATCGGCAATTTCTGGGCCGACCTGACCCGGATCACGCTCTACATCCTGCTGCCGATCTGCGTCGTCTACGCGCTCGTCCTCGTCGTCCTCGGCATGCCGCAGACGCTCGCCGGCTCGGTCAGCGCGACGACGATGGAAGGCGCAAAGCAGGTCATCGCGCTTGGTCCCGGTCGCCTCGCAGGATCGCGATCAAGATGCTCGGCACCAATGGCGGCGGCTTCTTCAACGCCAACGCCGCGCATCCGTTCGAGAATCCCGGCGACATCTCGCAACATGGTCCAGATGCTGTCGATCTTCGCGCTCGGCGCGGGCCTGACCTGGACGTTCGGCAAGGCGGTCGGCAACACCAGGCAGGGCTGGGCGATCCTCGCCGCGATGATGATCCTGTTCACGGCCGGCGTCACCACCGCCTATTCGCCGAAAGCCGCCGGCAACCCGATCCACCATGCGATGGGCGTCGATGCCGGCGGCAACATGGAAGGCAAGGAGGTGCGCTTCGGCACCGCCGCCTCCGCCCTGTTCGCGACGTCACCACGGCGCATCGTGCGGCGCGGTCAACTCGATGCACGACAGCTTCACGCCGCTCGGCGGCCTGGTCCCGCTGTTCAACATCCAGCTCGGCGAGGTCGTCATCGGCGGCGTCGGCGCCGGGCCTCTACGGCTTCCTGCTGTTCGCCATCCTCGCGATCTTCGTCGCCGGCCTGATGGTCGGGCGCACGCCCGAATATGTCGGCAAGAAGATCGAGAGCCGCGAGGTCAAGCTGGCGGTGCTCGCGATCGCCGTGCTGCCGCTGTCGATCCTCGGCGTCACCGCGCTCGCCGTCGGTCAAGCCGCACGGCCTCGACGGGCCTGCTCAACAAGGGTCCGCACGGCTTCAGCGAGATGCTCTACGCCTTCACGTCGGCGACCGGGAACAACGGCTCGGCCTTCGCCGGGCTCACCGCCTCCAACGCCCTTCTGGTCGCTGACGCTCGCGCATCGCGATGTTCGTCGGCCGCTTCTTCATGATCATCCCGGCGCTCGCCATCGCCGGCTCGCTCGCCGCCAAGAAATACCATCCCGAAGGCGCCGGGCTCGTTCCCGACCACCGGCGGGCTGTGGATCGGGCTGCTCGTCGGCATCATCCTGATCATGGGCGGCCTCACCTTCCTTCCGGCCTCGCGCTCGGTCCGATCGCCGATCAGCTCGCGATGATCCACGGCCAGCTTTTCTAAAGGACGCTCAAGATGTCCAAGCACGAACGCAAACAACTTTCGATCTTCAGCGGCGAGCTGATCGGTCCGGCGATCGGCGACGCTTTCGTCAAGCTCGACCCGCGGCAGCTGATCAGGAACCCGGTGATGTTCACCACCGGCGTGGTCGCCTTGTTGCTGACCGTGCTGATGGTCGCCGGCGCCTGGACAGCGCCGATCGGCTTCCAGCTCCAGCTGGTCTTCTGGCTGTGGCTGACCGTGCTGTTCGGCAATTTCGCCGAGGCGCTCGCCGAAGGACGCGGGCAAGGCGCAGGCCGCGTCGCTGCGCGACACCAAGTCGCAGCTCACCGCCAAGCGCGTGAAGGGTAGCAAGACGGAAGTCGTTCCGGCCGCGCAGCTTCGCGCCGGCGACATTGTGCTTGTCGGAGACCGGCGACCTGATCCCCGCCGACGGCGAGGTCATCGAGGGCGTCGCCTCGGTCAACGAAGCGGCGATCACCGGCGAGTCCGCGCCCGTCATCCGCGAAGGCGGCGGCGATCGTTCGGCGGTGACCGCCGGCACGCGCGTCATCTCCGACTGGATCAAGGTCCGCGTCACGCAGGAGCCGGGCCAGGGCTTCCTCGACCGCATGATCGCGCTGGTCGAAGGCGCGGAGCGGCAGAAGACGCCGAACGAGATCGCGCTGACCATCCTGCTCGTCGGCCTGACGATCATCTTCCTGATCGCGGTCGCGACGATCCCCGGCTTCGCCAAATATGCGAGCGGCGACATTCCGGTGCCGCTTCTCGCGGCGCTGCTGATCACGCTCATTCCGACGACCATCGCTGCGCTTCTGTCGGCGATCGGCATCGCGGGCATGGACCGCTTGGTGCGCTTCAACGTGCTCGCCAAATCGGGCCGCGCGGTCGAGGCGGCGGGCGACATCGACGTCATCCTGCTCGACAAGACCGGCACGGTCACGATCGGCGACCGTCACGCGACCGCATTCAGGCCGCTCTCCGGTGTCAGCGAGACGCGAGCTCGCCGAGGCGGCGTATCTCTCGAGCCTCGCCGACGAGACGCCCGAAGGCCGCTCGATCGTGGCGCTCGCTCGGGAGAAATATGGCGTCGCGGACGCGGGAATGCCGCCAAACGCAGAAGTCATCCCCTTCTCGGCGCAGACCCGCATCTCGGGCCTGAAGACCGCCGACACGTTGATTCAGAAAGGAGCCGTTGATTCGATTCTGAAAGCGACTGGAGGCGATTCCGCGCGCCCCGAACTCGTGGAACTTCAGTCACTTTCGGATGAGATCGCGCGTTCCGGGGGCACGCCGCTGGCGGTCGCTCAGCAACGGCCGGCTCCTCGGCGTGCTCCAACTCAAGGACATCCTCAAGGCCGGCATGCGCGAGCGCTTCGCCGAGCTTGCGCCGGATGGGCATCCGCACGGTGATGATCACCGGCGACAACCCGCTCACCGCCGCGTCGATCGCCGCCGAGGCCGGGATCGACGACTTCCTCGCCGAAGCCACGCCCGAGGACAAGCTCGCGCTGATCCGCCGCGAGCAGACGGGCGGCCGGCTGATCGCGATGTGCGGCGACGGCACCAACGACGCGCCGGCGCTCGCCCAGGCGGATGTCGGGCTGACGATGAACACCGGCACGCAGGCCGCGCGCGAGGCCGGCAATATGGTCGACCTCGACAGCGACCCGACCAAGCTGATCGAGGTGGTCGGGCTCGGCAAGCAATTGCTGATGACTCGCGGCGCGCTGACGACCTTCTCGGTCGCGAACGACGTCGCCAAGTATTTCGCGATCATCCCGGCGATCTTCGTCGTGCTCTATCCGGGGCTCGGCAGTGCTCAACATCATGCAGCTGCACAGCTCGACCAGCGCGATCCTGTCGGCGATCATCTTCAACGCGCTGGTCATCCCGCGCTGGTCCCGCTCGCGCTCAAGGGCGTGAAGTATCGGCCGGCGCCGGCCGGCGAGGTCCTGCGCCGCAACCTCGCGATTTACGGCGTCGGCGGGATCGTCGCGCCGTTCATCGGCATCAAGCTCATCGACCTGGTCGTCACCGGCCTCAGTCTCGCCTGAAGGACATAAAGCCATGTGGCACTCGAGCATCAAGAACCGCACATTCGGCCCAGCGCGATCGGCCATCATCTCGTCCTGCTGTTCACGCTGATCACCGGGCTGATCTACCCGCTGGCGATCACCGGGATTGCGCAGGTGATCTTCCCGCACCAGGCGAATGGCAGCCTTATCCGCGATGGCAATCGCGTCGTCGGCTCGGAGCTGATCGGCCAGGGTTTCGCCAAGCCGGGATATTTCCACCCGCGGCCGTCGGCGGCCGGCAAGGGCTATGACGCGTCGGCCTCGTCGGGCTCAAATCTCGGCCCGACCTCGCAAGCAGCTCGCCGACAATATCAAGGCGACATCGACCAGGCCCGTGCCGACGGCGTAAGCGGCCCCGTTCCCGCCGACATGGTGACGGCATCCGGCTCCGGACTCGACCCGGACATCTCGCCGGCCAACGCTTCGCTCAGGTTGCACGCGGTCGCGAAGGCGAGCGGACTGCGCGCGAGGCGCAGGTTCGCGCGCTCGTCGACCGCACCGTCGCACCGGGAACGCTGGGCATCCTCGGTGAGCCTCACGTCAACGTCCTGGCTCTCAATCGACAACTCGACGCATCAAGCGCAAAATCCGTGAGGTGACGCCAGCCGACCAGAGTGACCGCCCTTCGCCCGAGGCCCTTCTGCGTGAAGCCGCGCAGGAGGGCCGCGGCCGTTTGAAGATCTTCCTCGGCGCCGCGCCCGGTGTCGGCAAGACCTACGAAATGCTGACCGAAGGCGCCGCGCGCAAGAAGGCTGGCTTCGACGTCGTGATCGGTGTCGTCGAGACCCACGGCCGAGCCGAGACCCAGGCACTGCTCGGAGGGCATGTCGATCATGCCCCGCAAAAAGGTCGAATACCAGGGTCGAACGCTGTCCGAGATGGACGTCGATGCGATCCTCGACCGAAAGCCTCAGCTCGCGCTGGTCGATGAGCTTGCCCACACGAATGCGCCCGGCTCTCGCCATGCGAAGCGGTGGCAGGACGTCGAGGAGCTGCTCGCGGCTGGAATTGACGTCTTCTCGACGGTCAACGTCCAGCATGTCGAGAGCCTCAACGACGTGGTCGCATCGTTCACAAAGGTTCGGGTGCGCGAGACCGTGCCGGACCGCGTGGTCGAGGAAGCCGAGCTCGAGGTCGTCGACATTCCGCCCGACGAGCTGATCGAGCGGCTGAAGGAAGGGAAGGTCTACATTCCCGACGAGGCGACGCGGGCACTTGGCCACTTCTTCTCGAAGTCGAATTTGTCGGCCTTACGCGAGCTCGCGCTCCGCCGCGCGGCGCAGGCCGTCGACACGCAGATGCTCGATTATATCCGGGCGCATGCCCTCGCTGGCAACTGGGCCGCGGGAGAGCGGGTCGTCGTCGCGGTCAGCGAGCTGCCCAGCTCGAAATCGCTGATCCGCGCCGCCAAGCGCCTTGCCGACGCCCAGGGCGCGCCGTGGACCGCGGTTTATATCGAAACGCCGCGCTCGCTCGGCTTCACGCCGGAGCAACGTCAGCAGGTCGCCGAGAACATGCAGCTAGCGGCGCAGCTCGGCGCCAACGTCGCAAGCGTTGCCGGGCCAAACGTCGTCGAGCCATCTCAAGGCGTTCCTCAGCGACGCCCGCGCAACGCAGCTCGTCGTCGGCAAGTCGGCGCGCTCGAAATGGTTCGAGCTTCGGCACGGGACAGTCGTCGACCGGCTCGTGCGCGAGACGCCTGGGGTGGCCGTCCATGTCCTCCCCCACGAAACTCTCGGCGACAGGACCGACCGCCGCCAGAATGCCGTGCCGGGCGGCCGCCCCTGGGGCTCGCCAGCCGGCTATCTTGTCTCCGCCCTGCTCGTCGGAGGTTTCACCGCGCTCGCCGTCGCCGTTCACGCATTCGGCGGCCTGACGAACGTCGCGCTCGTCTACCTCATTCCAGTGCTCGCCTCAGCGAGCCTTTACGGCATGCGAACGGGCGTGTTCACGGGCATCGTCTCGGCGCTCGCTTACAATTTTTTCTTTCTGCCTCCGATCTACACTTTTACAATCGAGGACCCTGAGAATGTGCTCACTGTCGCGGTGTTCATCGTGGTCGCGATTGTGACCAGTCAGCTCGCGTCCCGGGTGAGAGTGCAGGCCAACCTCGCTGAGCGAAGTTCCGGCCAGAACGCCGCACTTGCGAGTTTTGCAAGGATGCTCGCCAGCCTAAGCTCGCGGCAGGAACTTGGACAGACGCTCTGCGGCGAAGTTGCGGGGCAGTTCGACGTCGACGCGGTCCTGATGCTTCCGAACGAAAGCGGAAAGCTCGAACTGACGTCCGCTGTCCCGCCCGATAGCATTCTTGGACCAATTGATACCGCCGCGGCGGAATGGGGATTCGAGCACAAAGAGGCGACGGGCCGAGGCTCGAACACGCTCGCCGCGTCGGAATGGCTCTTCCAGCCCCTGCTCGCGGGAGGCGAGGCGCTCGGTGTCCTCGGCGTTGCAAAGAAGGACGGCGGGGAGCCGGTCCGACCGGACCGGCTGCCTTTCCTGATGAGCTTCATCGACCAGGCGGCGCTTGCGCTCGAACGGGTGACGCTGACCGAGCAGATGAGCACCGTCGCCCAGCTACGCGAGCGCGACCGGCTGCGCGGCGCGCTTCTCTCGTCCGGTCAGCCATGACCTCCGCACGCCCCTCACTGCGATCATCGCCGCAACCGATGAGCTCAAGAAGGCTAAGCAGGGCGCCGATCCTGCGCTGCTGACGGACATCGAAAACGAGAGCGAGCGCCTGAACCGCTTCGTCAGCAACATGCTCGACATGGTGCGCGTCGAGGCCGGCGGCCTGCAGCTCAACCTCCAGCCGGTCGATCTCGCTGAAGCCGTCGCGGCTGCCGCGGACCAGCTGAAACGCGAGCTCAAGGGCCACCCGATCGGCTCGACGTTCCGCCCGACCTGCCGCTCGTCGGGTCGATCCGCAGCTTCTTCCACCAGTGCCTCGTGAACCTGCTGGAGAATGCAGCCAAATATTCGGGCGGAGAGACACCCATCTCCGTTGCGGCCAATCGCGGGCGCGACGGGATTAGCCTCTCCGTGATCGACGAGGGTCCCGGCTTGCCGCCTGGCGAGGAAGGCCGGGTGTTCGAGACCTTCGTTCGACTTGAAGGCTCGGACCGCAAAGGGCGGAACCGGCCTGGGTCTCGCGATCGTGAAAGGCTTCGCCGAGGCGATGGGGCTGCAGGTGAGCGCGCGGCAACAACGAGGACGGACGCCGGGCGCCTGCTTCACGATCCGCTTCCCGGAAGAGGCGCTCGTGCGCGAAGCGGCCGTCGCCGAATGAAGGGTTCACAAAATTCTCATCGTCGACGACGAAGCCGGCCATCCGTCGGCTGCTGAGGGCTGCGCCTTGAGCGGGCAGGCTATACGTCGGTCGAGGTCGGCACCGGCCGCGAAGCCCATGACTGCTTGGCGATCGACCGGCCGGACGCGGTGCTGCTCGACCTCGGTCTGCCCGATCGCGACGGGCTCGAGCTCGTGCCGCTCGTCGCCAAGTCGGGCGCGGCCCTGCTGGTCGTCTCGGCGCGCGAAGCGACGCGAGGAGAAGGTCGCCGCGCTCGATCTCGGCGCCGACGATTATGTCACGAAGCCATTCGATACGGACGAAGTGCTGGCCCGCCTCCGGCGTGCGCCTACGCCAACGTCGTGACCGGCGGCGAAGGCCAGGTGCTCAGACTCGACGGACCTTGAGATCGATCTGCTTAGCCCGGCGTGTCCGGCGGGGCGGCGAGGACATCCACCTGACGCCGAAGGAATATGGCGTTCTCGCCGAGCTCGCCAAGCATCCCGGCCGCGTGCTCACCCACAGCGCAGCTGCTTCGCGCTGTGTGGGGACCAGCCCACGAAAAGCAGGTCGAGTATTTGCGAGTGGTCGCACGCGAGCTGCGCAAGAAGATCGAAATTGACCCGAGCCGTCCTCAGGTGATCAAGACCGAACCCGCCGTAGGCTACCGTCTGCTGATTGCGCTCTAAACGCATGGTCGATTCATGAAGACTGGGCGGCGCTAGATCCATTCCGTGAAAGGTTTAGCCGCCATTATCCGCAAGGTCAGGATTTAACCGATCTAACGCAGATCAGCCTGAGGCCGCGGTTCGTCGCGGCCCCGTAACGTTTCGTCGTTGACCGTTAATTCCGCGTTTACCGCCGGATTCCCGACATTTGCGATCCGTGTTTGCTTCCCTTTGGGACAAAAGGGGAGGAAGTGAATGGTTCGTCGCGCAAACTGGGGCGCGCTGCTCATTGGCGTGGCCGCGATGGCCCTGCCGACCGCGACAATAGCGGCCTCACCGAATGGTCGGAGCCTCCTTATCGCAAGCCCCGACATGCTCGGCACGCGTGCGATACCGATCCGAGCCGACCGGTTCGCCGAGAGCATCAGACGTGCCCGCGAGGATGCGACGAGCTCGCCGCTCCTGCAACGGATGGTCGCCCCCGCCGCAACCATGGCGCCCCTCCAGAAGATGGCATTCGTCCAGGCCGCCGTCACCAGAAGCATAAGGTGGATTTCGGACGCGACCGAATGGGGGCAGCACGATTATTGGGCTAGCGCCGCCCAGACTCTCGCCCATGGGGCGGGAGACGCCAAGAACCGAGCGATCGTGAAGCTGCAGGCCTTGCGGGCGCTCGGGTTCAGCAATTCCGACCTGTTCCTGACATTAGCGCGCGACCAGGTCGGCGGCCCGCTCACGGTGCTCACCGTTCGAAATGGCGGCCGTTACTACGTGATGGACGATACCGGCGGACGTCCCTTCACGGTGGAAGAGCGGCGCCGCGAATTCCAGCCGCTCATCAGCTTTGGAATGTATGGCGCCTGGGTTCACATGCCGCGAACGACGCTCGGTCCCTCGACGCTCATCGCGGCATCGGCGACTACCTCGGGGACTGTTCGGAAGTAAGCTCCCGCCTCACGAACGGCGGCTCCTTGTGCTATGTGCCTCGCCAGCAACGGGGGGAGCTTTGGCCGTGCGAGCTATTCGCAATTTTCGTAGGCATTGCGATCATCTTGAGCCTGGCGGCCTGCGGCGGGAAGATCGGCTTTACGCGCCGCCTTCCAAGGCGCCTCGGCAGCATAAGGCGCCGCCACCCTCGCCCGCAGTCTCGGAGGCAATGTTCGTTGCGGTCAACGGGTCTATCGATCTTTTCGTCATCTCCTCTTCAGAGCTCGCGCTGCAACGGTCGAGTTCGCCCCGCGTACGCGACTTCGCGAGGACGATGATCGAGGCGCACAAGGGGACAAGCGCGCAGCTGTCGCTCGCGGGAAGGCGGCTCAACCTCCTGCCTTCGGCAACGTTGCTGCCGGGCGAGCAGGCGATGCTCGGCGCTCTCGAGGCGAGTGCCCGGTTCGACACGGAATATGTCCGCGACCAGCGGACGGTGCACGAGAAGGCGGTTAAGCTCGATTCCGCTTATGCAGCCAATGGCCGCAGCCCGACGCTGCGCGCCGTCGCCGAGGAAGCGCTACCGATCGAACAAAGGCATCTGAGACTTCTCGCCTATCTCTGATCGGAAACTGGGGCGTCCCAACCATCGTAAATGCCTGAGTAACCATGGCCGCTAAGCCAATCTTGGTCTTAGTTCGGCAGATGCGGACGCATGACGATCCGCAGCATCGCACGCGCTTCCGCCGCGATTTGTGCCGCCGCCTCGGCGTTCCTGGCTTCAGGCACCGCATCGGCGCAATCGAAAACTGAAGCGATCTTGGGTGCGCCGAGCGCGCTTCAATCGGTGCTGAGCGAGCAGCATGCCGGCGCAATCGCGCCCAGTGTCGTCCCCGCGTCCTATTCGTTTCCAGTCATGACAGGCGCGCTCGTGCGCCGGAGCGCTGATGACGGAGCCCTCAATGGCCGGCCCGACGTATTCGGTTCGGTAGCCTTGAAGGTTGGGCATACGCCGCTCGACGCACGCTGGCACGCTGCCGAGCATAGTGTGGTCACTGGAGCGCCCGCGCATTTCGCCGCGACGCTCAAGGGCTTCAGTGCCGTCGAGCAGCTCGAGCTCGTGAACAATTTCGTGAACCACCGCGTCCAATATGAAGAAGACTCAAAGCGCTTCGGCCGCCCGGACGTTTGGTCCACGGCCAACGAGACGCTTCGCAGCGGCCGCGGCGATTGCGAGGATTATGCGATCGCTAAGCTTCAGATGCTCCGCGCGGCGGGTTTTTCCCAGCGCGACCTCTATCTCGTGATCGTTCGCGATCTCGTACGCCGGGCTGACCATGCGGTCCTTATCGCTCGAGCGGCCAGCCATTTGTACGTGCTGGACGACGGCACGGACGAGGTCCTCGATTCGAACCGCGTTCCCGATTACCGGCCCGTGCTCACCTTCGCTTCATATGGCGAGTGGACCCACGGCTACCGTGTCCAGGAGGCGCCTGCCGTTGCAACACTGGCGTCGGACGATCAGCGCTCGCGGAGCGCTTCGCTATTGGCCTTCAACGCCGGCTTCAAGAGGTAGGTCAGGATGCTCTTGCGTCCGGTGATGATCTGCGTGTTGGTCATCATTCCGGGGGTGATCGGGAGCGGATGGCCAAGCGACATGAGGTAGCTCCTGTCCGTCTGAACAATGACCGTGAAGTAGGCCTCCTTCTCTTTCTCGTCATAGATCGAGTCCGCGGAAACCTGCACCACCCGGCCATCTAATCCGCCATAGATCGAGAAGTCGTAAGCGGTCACCTTCACCAGGGCCCGGTCGCCGACCTTGATGAAAGCGATGTCGCTGGGCTTCACCCGGGTCTCGACCAAGAGCTTGTCGCCCAAGGGCACGACTTCCATGATCTTCTGGCCGGGCTGGACGTAGGAGCCGATGGTCGTGACTTGCACGTCGTTGACGACGCCGTCGACCGGCGAACGGATCTCGGTGCGATTGAGCTTTCCTTCGGCCCCGCGCAGCGACTGCTCATTGACGGCGATCTTGGCATTGACCTGGCTGCGCTCGTCCAGCGCCTGCTGCTTGAACTCAAACGTGGCCTGGGAGGCTTGCGCCTCGGCTTCGCGTACTCCGGCGAGGGCCTTGCCCTGCTGCTCACGCGCGGCAGCGATGCGGCCCTGGATGTCGATGACCTCACGCTGCTTGTCGAGGAGGTCGGTCTGGGGAACGATGTTCTTTGCGGCGAGGGGCGCCATCATCTGGACCTGGTGCTGTGCCATCCCGAGCGTGCTCTGCAGGCTGCTGATCGTCGCCGCGGCTTCCGCTGCATCCCGGCGAGCCTGGTCGGCGGTCGCCTGCGACGCCTCGACCTTGCTACGCAGTGCCGAGTGGCGGGCCGCCTGAAGTGCTTCCTCGCCGGCACAATCTGCGCCCTGACAGGCATTGTTCCGGCTCATTCCCCCCTCTTCGGTCAGCCGTGCCGAGCGCGCCTGCAGCGACTGCGTCTCAGCCTGGAGCTGGCCCAGCTGGGATTCGCTTTCAGGATTATCGAGGCGAACAAGCAGCTCGCCCTTGTGCACGCGCTGACCGGAGCGGACGAGAAGCTCGCTCACTGTCGCGGGGTCGGCCGCGGTGATGGTCTGAAGCTTGCTCGACGGAATGACCTTGCCTTCGCCTCGAGTGACTTCGTCCACCTGAGCAAGGCTCGCCCAGAGCAGGAAAACCACGAACGCGCGTCGCAGCAGCGACGATGATCATCCGCGCGCCGGTCATTGGCTTGCGGTGCTTGATCGCGGGTCCGATGAGAGGAAGACTAGCCATGGTTACGCTTGCTCCGGATTGCCGTTTACTTGCTGCCCGTTATCGGGCCGCCGGCTGAAGCCGCCGCGACCTCGCTCGCCGGTGTGGGTGCGCCTTGCTGAGTTGCTATTTTCGCCGCGGCACCGTCGCTCTCGTCGGGACCCGGGATGTGCAGAGTCCAGCCCTTTGAGGTGTCGAGCAGGCCGCCCACATCGTCCGGCGAACGCGGTACCGGCGGGCCAGCTTGAGCGAGCGCGGTCCCGTCGACCGAGCCGTCGCCCTGGACGCCGGCCACCGGCATCGGCGGTCGCATCGACAGCGGGTCGCGCGGCTCGCCGACATAGCGGCCGGTGAACGCGGCGGGCTGGCCCCAGCCGCCCGGCCAGCGATAGAAGATGTGCTGACCGATCTCGGCGACCTTGGCGAGGAGCGGAGCCCAGCGCGGCGCGACATAATCGGCATGATAGTGGGTCGCTTCGCCGACCGTCTTTTCGACATAGCCCGACAGAGCCGCGCGAGCGACCTCCTCGGCCTGACGCCAGGCGTCCGTTGCCGGACGGCGGTAGAGCGCGCCGTCGCAGACGAAAGTGAACTGGCATGTGCCGGTGCCGGCGCCCTGGTAGACGACGCCGCAAATCGATTTCGGAAAGGCCGGGTGACGCATGCGGTTGAGCACGACCTGGGCAACGGCGCGGCGGCCCTCGAGCGGCTCGAACCCTGATTCGTAATAGACGGCCTGCGTCAGGCAAAGGAGAGCGCGGCGCTGGTCGAGCTCATCGCCGCTGAGCACAAAGCGCTGCGCCTGATGCAGCGGACCATTGGCGAAGGGCAGCGTGGCATTGATGACCCGTGCCTTCTCGCCGACAGCACGCATGTCGGTGATCGCTGTTCCGCTCGTCGCCTCGATGAGCGAAGCTGCCCTTGCGTTCGGAACCTCTACCGTGATGGCTGCGCTTGCCGGCGCGCGGGCCGGGAGCAGCGTCACCGCTGCCGTGATGCTTCCAACGAGAACAATGGCGCCGGCGGCAAGGCCTAAGCGCTTGTGGGCGCGCCTGATCACTGGGCTGCTCTCTGCTGGCTCGCCGCCTGCGTCAGATGCTTCAGGATTTCGTCCCTCGGACCGTCGGCGATGATCTTGCCGCCGTCGATCACGATCAGGCGATTGAGGATCGAGAGCATGTTGTGGCGGTGCGTCGCGACCAGGAGCGCCTGGCCTGGCGCAAGTGCCGTCTTCAGATGCTCGATGAAATAGAGCTCGGTCTGGGTGTCCATCGAACCGGTGGGTTCGTCGAGGTACAGCATCCTGGAGGGAGTGACGAGGGCCCGTGCAAGGACGAGCAGCGAGCGCTGACCTCCGGAAAGACGCCCTCCTCGCTCGCCGACCGGAAGGTCGAAGCCCGCCGCATCGCGCGAGAGGAAAATGTCTGCGCCCGAGCGAACGACGGCGTCGATCAACTGACTATCGTCGGCCTGCGCCGCACCGAGCATTAAGTTGTCACGAATGGTGCCGCTGAAAACGTCGGCGTCCTGGCTGACGAAGCGGAAGGCTTCGCGGAGCTGGTGAGGATGATACTGGCGGCTGTCCAGGCCATCGACGAGCATCTCGCCCTCGGTCGGAGCGTAGAGACCGCAGAGCACTCGGCCGAGCGTCGATTTACCGGAAGCTACTCGGCCGATGATGCCGATCCGCTCGCCGGGCTCGATCTTGAGGGTAATGCCCGCAAGTGCATCACGCGAAGCGTCGGGATAGCGGAACGTTAGATCGCGCAGCTCGAGATGGCCGGCGCGGATCTCCGGCACGATGCTGTGCATCGCCGACTGCCGCTCGTCCTGCGCTTCCATCATCTTCTGCAGCGATGCGAGCGTTGCGAACGCCTGCTTCCCGCGCGTGACCAGGAAAGCGAGCTGGCCAACTGGCTGAAGCGACCGGCCCGAGATCATGATGATCGCGATGATCGCGCCCATCGTCATCTCGCCTTCCTGGAAGCGGTAGAAACCGCCAACGAGCAAGCCGATGCTGATCGTCTGCTGAGAGATGCTCGCGAGGTTGACCGCGACCGCGGAGAGCTTGCGCATCCGCTCGCTGGTCGCTGCGCTCATCGCCGAATAGCGGCGCCAGCGGCCCAGCATCTGCCCTTCGGCGCGGGCGGCCTTCAGCGTTTCCGCGCCGGAGATGGATTCAATGAGGACCGAATGCTGAAGGCTCGAGTCCGCCTGCGCATCGAGCGCGACTTTGCCCATCTGCCGCTGGAGGCTGAACCCCGCGATGAGCATGGCCGCGATGCCTGTGAGCGGAACCAGCACGAGCCATCCGCCGACGAGCAGGATGAACCCCAGGAAGAGGATTAGGAAGGTGATGTCGACGGCGAGAACGACCGTGGTCGATGCGAAGAAGTCACGCACCATCTCATAATCGGAGACGCGGCGGGCGAGCGCGCCCGTGCTTCCCTGCCGATCGGCCATCGGAAGGTTCATGACCTTCTCGAACAACTTTTGCGAAAGCTTGGCGTCGAGCTTGCGGGCGACCTCGTCGATCAGCCGGGCTCGGGCGATGCGCAGCACGAAGTCGAAGGCCAGGGCTAAGAGCACACCAAGCGCAAGAACCCAAAGGGTCGCCACAGCCTTGTTTGGGATCACCCGGTCGTAGACGTTCATCGTGAAGAGCGGCATTGCGAACGCCAAGAGGTTCACGATCAAGGCCGCGAGCAGGACCGGCCAGAACTCGCGCCGGACCTTCCAGATCTCGGACCAGAACCAATGGCGCCGCTTCGCCTGGTCCCACGGGCGCTCGTTTTCGCGCTCGCGCGTCGGATCGGTTTCGACGACCACTGCCCGGCCGGTGTAAGCCGGCTCGAGCTCCGAGAGCTTGACCCATATCGGCTCGGCGAGGCCGGGCGCGTAGACCAGCCCGTCGCGGTCCCGGACTTCGAGCAGCACGGCGGCGCGATTATCCTCGAGCTCGAGGATCGCCGGGCATTTGCCCGACGGCCACGCCTTGAGGTTGCGCGCGACGGGGTCGGCCCGCATTCCGATCTGGTCGAGCGCAGGCTCGACCTGGTGGAACGGCAACCGCCCGTCAGGTGAAAGCGCCAGGCCGGCCCGGATGAGGACCGGCGAGGATGGCCGGTCCGCATTTCGGGCAAGGAACGCTAGGCAATCGAGGACGGGATCGATTTCCCGCGACGGCTCGACATCAAGCCAATGCATGAAACTCACAGCCCGTCCTCTTCACTTTTATCGGCCGTCGTTGCCGCGCTCAGCCGGAGGCGGCGGAGGCGGCGGAGGCGGCATTGCTCCCTCCGGAGCCGGGGGCGGCGGCGGAGGCGCACCAGCGTCTGCCGGAGCCGCAGCCGGAGCCATCGCAGCTGGCGCATTGGCCATGGCCGGCGTCGGAATGCTGTTTTCCTGGAGGTCGGCCGGCGGGATCGGATTGACGTGATAGCGCGCCATTTCCGTCTGCTGCGCAGCGACCGGCGCCTGCACGCCCAGGCAATCGATCAGCTTGTTCTCGGACGCGAGCACCCGGTACTGGGCGTAGAGCTTGGCGAGACGCGCCGTCTCGGCCTGCTGCTGGACATTGTAGCGCGAATTCTGCGCGTCGAGCACGTCGAGCAGTGAACGGCGACCGATGTTGAACTGCTCGCGGTACGAGAGCAGCAGGTCATCGGAAATCCGGCCCTGGGCCTCGAGCTCGCTTGCCAGAGCCGTCTGGTTCTGGAGGCGGCTCCACGCGGTGCGGACATCCTCTTCGGCTTCACGAGTGCGCTGGAACAGGCGAGCGTGGGTCTCGTTCGAGCGCTCCTGCTGCTCGCGGACGTTCGCTTCCTTGGTGCCGCCGTTATAAAGCAGCCAGCGGATTACGCCGCGGGCCTGAAGATCGGTGGTCTTGCCCTCGAACCCGTCGATGTCGTGGCCGGCGCGGGCGCGGCCCTCGATGTGGAACGTCGGCCCGAGCTCCGCCTTCGCGGCGCGGATTTCTTCGCGCGTCGTGGCAAGATCGGCCATCGCCTCGTGGACCCGCGGGTTCTCCTGGCGGGCCGCGGCTTCGGCGTCCTCGAGCGTTGCCGGCATGCACTGCGTCAAATCAGGCGGCAGCGACACGGTGTCGATCGGAATGCCCGTCAGCGTGCGGAAGGTGATGCCCGCGGTGTCGAGGTCTTCCTGGGCCTGGGTCACTTTCGCGCGAGCCGCCTGGAGACGTTCCTCGGCCTGCTGCTGGTCGGCGATGCTGATCGAGCCCTTGGAGACGCCTTCACGAAGATCACCTGCAAGGTGCTCGTGGAACGTCACGTTGTCCTGAGCGATGGCAACGAGTTGCTGCTGGAGAACATAATCGATGTAGGTGCGCGAGACGTTCAGAGCGACATATTCGGAGCGCTCCTGGACGCGGGCGGCGGCTGCATCCGAACGCGCGGCCTGGCGGCGAATCTCAGCTTCGCGGCCGCCGCTGTCATAGACGAGCTGGTCAAGAATGAGGTCGCCCTCGTACGGCCACAGCGTATGATCGGCGATGCCGAGCGACTTCCGCGTTGGGTTGTGAAGGGCCTCGACGCCGGCCGAACCTTCGACCGAAATGCGCGGATAGTAGAAACCTTTGCCCTGCTGCAGCTCTTCCTCGGTAGCAGCTCGGTTGGAGACCGCCTGCCGGATTTCCGGGTTCGTTCCGAGGGCCGATTGAACGGCTTCTCGAAGATCAACTGCCCATGCCGGCGAGGCGCTGAGCAGAAGGGCCCCCGGGATGGTGAGCATCCAAGATTTGTTCGACATAAAACCCCCCTGTTGGTCAGTCCGGGCCGCCACGAAGGTACGCGCGGCGGCCAGGGTTATCGTCTCAGTTCAACTCATCCATGAGCAGGCGCAGCAACGTGCATCGCCTCTTCCATTGGAACTGCATGCGGCGATCCGAAAGCCATCTGGAAGCTCATGTCTCCGACTGAGACACCGGCCCCGCCGTGGCTTGCCAACCCCGCGATCGCGCTGCTGCCGCCACCGTGGTGGCTGCTCAGGCTGTCGACGAGGTGGTCGATGCTGGGACCATGGGCCTCGCCGCCGTGCAGCGCATCAGCCAGCACTTTGCTGACAACCTGGTTATGCTGGGCGTCCTGCCCCGCAACCGACGTCTGCGGTTGCTGAGGCCCGTGAGCCGCCGCCGCAGCCGCAAGCTGCTGGGCCGAAGGCATTGCAACCGCAGGAGCCATGACCGGCCCCGGGCTTGCCGCCGGCGCATGAGCCACGGGCGCAGTACCGTGCAGCAGCTCGGTGATCGTCGCGGCATGTCTGCCTTCACCATGGTTCGAGCCATGAGTGAACGAAGTTATGTCGTGGAGGTGGCTGCCAGCCTGCGGTGCGTGGCCGCTCGCGGCAACGAGGGGCGACTGCACGATGTGGGTCGGCGCAGCGGCGCTGCTCGCCCCTGCCGCCGCCGCCGCTATGGACGCCGCCGCGTGCAGCGGGGCCATCACCGGTGCGTGCAATCCGCCCGCAATGATGTGCAGGTCGAGCCTTGTGTGCTCCGCCTCCAGCCCCACCGCGGCTAAGCGCAGCCATCAGTGTCGCGCTTTGACCGGCCGCAAATGCGCGGTCGAGGTGATTATGGCCCGGATGGTTGTCGTTGCTCGACGCGAGCGACGAGGTCGAGACCGACTGGGTCTGGACACTGTTCTGGTGAACGACCGCATTGGGGGTGGTTGCCGTTGCCGCCATCCGTGATGTGGATGGTGGTCGAGCCAGTGACGCTGTCGCCGTCACCGTCGGTGAAATTCATGTCGACCGGGATGGTGACGTCGTATTGGTCGAGGTCATTCCGACCAACAACAGGTCGACTTTGCCGTTACCGTTTCCGTCCGGCGTGTAAGATCGATCCAGTCGATGAATTTACCGGCCGGCGCGTCGACATCGTACGGCGTCGTGCCGGCGGCGGCGAGAGCCGCGCCAGTGAGCGTGAAACTGGCCGAAGTGCCGTCGGTGTAATGCACGACGAAATAGACGTGCTCGGTGGTCGAATATCCCGTCAGCTTGAAGTCTGCGAAAGCGACTTCCGGCATATCCGTCGGCGCCCCGGAGGTATCGTAGGGACCGGCGCCGTCGAAAATCGTCGACAGGTTCGCCAAAGTCGAACCGCATGAATTCGCCGGCCGTGAAGTTGTTGTTGTCGACACCCCAGCCCGAGGTGGAGCCATTGACGTCATGCAGGTCAAGGCCGGCGGGCAGCTGGTTCGTCCCATTGAACCAATTGGCAAAATTGAAAGAGCCGTTGTCTGCCCAGCCGGAGATGACCGCCAGGTTCTGAGTGCCGCCATCCGTCAGCGTTTGCGCCTGAGCGGGACCAGAACCGAACGCATGCGAGCCGCCGATGTCGACTTGCTCAATCGATCCGTCGAGGGCCTGGAGAAGATCGAACGTATAGGTTCCCGACGTCCCGCCGTTGGGATCGACGGTGATCGTGAAGACTGCCGACAAACGTATCCCCCGCGTCGTAGCTGCCGTTGCCGTTGGCATCGATGAACGCGGTGAACACATTGCCGGTCTGGTGACCGACGAGGGCCTTTCCGCCCACCGTGAGGCCGTCGAGATCCGGTGTGATCGTCACACTTCCAAACCCATCGGCGCCGCTCGCAAGATGGAGCGATCCCTGACCATCCTTGATCGTCGCGTTAGTATCGGTTGGATCATCATCGGTTTCGATCGGCTGGATCGTTCCGAGTGTCGGACCATCGTCGTGGAACGTAATCTGATGCGAAACATCAACCGCACCCGAGGTGACATGGTCGCCGTCGCCGTCGGTAGCTGTGACCGTCACGCCAATCGTGCCGAGAGCAAGCTGGACGGTGTCGTCCGGATTGCTGGCGTTCGGATGCTGCAGGGATAGATATTCCTCGACAGTCACCACGCCGGTGCTGGCGTTGATCGAGATCGCGAAAGCCGCCTCACCGTTGAACGTGCCTCCCTGACGACGCCAACGATGACGCCGTTCACCAATTGCAGGGTGATGGCGTGACCGTCCGTGGTCATCAGACCCGAGGTCGCGTTGGTAAGCGACAATGCGTAGCTCAGCGAACCGCTGAGCGCCGGGCCGTCGGCGCCGAATGCCGCATTGGCGGTAACGATCGCCGAACCGGAAGACGCCTTGCTGATCGCCCCGCTGCCGGCAACGTCAGGATCGTCGCCCTTGACGATGACGCCGGTATTGATCGTCGCCGCACCCGCTCCGAGACCGCTCTCGTCGAGAATGACGGTGGCGTTCGCGTTAACCGCAGGGCTGAGGCTCGGACCATCATCGAGGAAGGTTATCTGGTGCGACACGTCGACCGCGCCGGAGGTCACATGATCGCCGTCACCGTCGGTCGCCGTGACCGTCACGCCGACCGTCCCCAGCGCGAGCTGGAGCGCGTGGTTCGGATCGCCCGCGTTCGGATGATCGAGCGACAGATATTGCTCGACCGTCACCACGCCCGTGCCCGCGTTGATCGAGATTGCGAATGCCGCCTCACCGTCGAACGCCCCGCCGCTCACCACGCCGACGATGACGCCGTTCACGAGTTGCAGATTGATCGCGTGGCCGTCAGTCGTCATCAGGCCGGACGTCGCGTTGGTGAGCGACAATGCATAGCTCAGCGAACCGCTGAGCGCCGGGCCGTCGGCGCCGAATGCCGCGTTGGCGGTAACGATCGCCGAACCGGAAGTCGCCTTGCTGATCGCGCCGCTGCCGGCAACGTCAGGATCGTCGCCCTTGACGATGACGCCGGTATTGATCGTCGCCGCACCCGCCCCGAGGCCGCTCTCGTCGAGCGTCACGGTCGCCTCCGCGTGAACCGCCGGGGTAAGGCTTGGACCGTCATCAAGGAACGTGACCTGATGCGAGACGTCAACCGCACTCGACGTCACATGATCGCCGTCGCCGTCCGTGATTGTCAACGGTGACACCGACAGTGCCCAGCGCGAGCTGCAGTGCATCGTTGGGATCGCTCGCATTGGGATGATCGAGCGAAAGGTATTGCTCGACCGAGACTACGCCGGTGCTCGAGTTCGATCGAGATCGCGAACGCCGCTTCGCCGTTGAAGGCTCCGCCGCTCACGACGCCGACGATGACGCCGTTCACGAGTTGCAGATTGATGGCGTGGCCGTCAGTGGTCATCAGGCCGGATGTCGCATTGGTGAGAGACAGAGCGTAGCTGATGCTTCCGCTAATCGCGGGACCATCGGCTCCGAATGCCGCCATGGCGTTCACCACCGCTGAGCCGGAGTTGGCCTTGCTGATTGCGCCGCTGCCGGCGACGTCTGGATCGTCACCCTTGACGATTGCGCCCGTGGCGATCGTCGCTGCACCAGCGCCGAGGCCGCTCTCATCGAGCGTCACCGTCGCGTCGGCGTTCAGCGCCGGGTTCCCACTCGGACCGTCATCGAGGAACGTCAGGTGACCGGAAATATCAACAGGGTTACCGCTGTTGCTGACCGGGTCGCCGTCACCGTCCGTCGCCGAAACCACAACGCCGATCGTCCCGTTGCCGAGATGGAGGGGATCGTTTGGATCGGTCGAGTCCGGGGTGATGCAGCGAGAGATACTGGTCGATCGTGACCGCGCCCGTCGAACTGTCGATTCCGATCGCAAATGCGACCTCGCCATCGAATGCGCCGCCCTGGACGATGCCGACGATCGTGCCATCGGCCGTCAGTACGAGCGTGACAGCGTGGCCATCCGTGGTCGTCACGCCCGACGCTGCGTCGGTTACGACCAGCGAATAGGCAGGAGCCGTTCCCTCTCCGTCGGCGCCGAAATCGATCGACGCCGCAACAAGCGAAGCGCCGTTCGAGGTTGCGGTGCCGATTGGCCCCGCACCGGTAACGTCAGGGTCATCGCCCGCCGTGTGTCCGCCGAGGCTGACACTGGCCGCCGCGGCGGGGCCTGATTCATCGACCGTCACCGTCGCTTCACTGACGTGAATGCTGGTGATCTGCGGTCCGTCATCGAGGAAGGTGACGTTCCCCGAAACGTCCACCGGGCTCGCGCTATTGTCGACATGGTCGCCGTCGGCGTCCGTGGCGGTCACCACGACACCGATGGTGCCGTTGGCCAGATGCAGCGCATCGTTCGGATTGCTGGTATCCGGATGATCGAGGCTGAGATACTGGTCGATCGTGACCTGGCCGGTCGATGGATCGATTCCGATCGCGAACGCGACGTCGCCGTTATTCGGACCGCCTTGAACGATGCCGAGGATCGTCCCGTCGCTCGAGAGGACGAGGGTGATAGCGTTGCCCTCAGTCGTGGTCAGGCCGGAGTTGCTGTCAGTCACGACCAGCGAATAGGACTTCGACCCTGCGCCATCGGCGCCGAAGTCGATGTTGGCATTAACGAGGCCCGCGACATTCGACGTGCCCGTACCGATCGGGCCAGAGCCCGCGACGTCCGGATCGTCGCCGGCGGTATGGCCGCCCAGGCCGACGCTCGCCGCAGCGGCTGGGCCGGATTCGTCGACAGTTACCGTGTTCTCGTTGTTGGTGACGCCCACGATTACCGGACTGTCGTCCTCGACCGTGACAGTGATGCTGACGGGAGTGCTGAGCGTTCCGTCGCTCACCGACACCGGAACGTCGAAGCTGATCGAATCTTCGATGTTGGTGTTCGGATCGTCGAACGGCTGAACGAGAGTGACGTCGTACGTACCGTCACTATGCATCACCACTTCGACGACGTGGTTCAGGCTGGAGTCGTTGCCAGTGTAGCCGACCAACGTGTGTCCGTCGGGCGAAACCGCCCAATTCACCGCCTGGCCGCCCGATGTGTAACTGCCGCTCGGAGTTCCGAGAGTAAACGTCAGGGGATCCCCTTCCGGATCGGAAGCAATGATGGCTCCGGAGGCCGTCGCGCTGTCCGTCGTATCCGGCGAACCGGTGTTATCCGGGATTCCGCCGGGCAGTCCTTCCTGGACACGTTCACGGCGTCGCTCTCGGCAATTGGTGGATTGTCCACGGCCGGGACCGGAAATCGTCAACGTCGCGGTCGACGTATCCCCGTCGCCATCAGTGATCGTGTAGGTGAAGACCTCGTTCGCGCCGCCATGCGTGCCCTGGTCGAGCGTATAGACATAGCTGCCGTCGGCCTTGATCGTGAGCGTGCCGAAGTCGCCATGGACTTCGAGATTGCCGCTACCATCGAAGGTCGTGTCCGATTGGCCCGAGTTGTTGCTCGAGATGCCCGTAACGGACGAATTGTCCGCACCGACTACGTCGACGCCCGGTCCGGAGGTTCCGCCGTCGGTATCCGCACCGGTGATGACGTTCCCCGTTGCGAGTGTCGGCAACGAGCGTGTCGGTGTCGTTATGCGCCGTCGGTACGTCGTCGATGATGTTGACGGTGAGCGTGGCGGTGGCCGTGTCGCCGTCCGAATCCGTCACGACAACGCTGAAGTGATCGGCCGTATTGTTGCCGTTCGTGTTGTCGAGCAGCGTATAGCTGTAGCCGATCTGACCAGTCGCAAGGTTGATGCTGGTGATCGTCATGTCGCCGAAGCTGCCATGGATGACCTGGCCGACGGTCGCGATCACCACGCCATCGACCTTGACGCTGGCGACACCGTCCTGAGCGCTGAACACGATCGTACCCGAGTTCGTCTCGCTTGTGTCGCTGTTGTTGTTCGGATTGCCGTCGGCGATTTCGCCCGAACCTGGCGGTTCGCTACCCCGGGGGGCAAGGCCCTTCTCATTGACGGACTCACTCGCATTGACCGCGCCCGCCGGATTGTCCGGCGTCTCGATCACGATTGTCGGGATATGATCCGGGTTGGTGATCGTCAGGGTTGCCGTGACCGTGTCGCCGTCAGCATCGGTATATGAATAAGTGAAGACGTCAGTCACGCCGCCCGGTACGCTCGGGTTCTGTGCGTAGCTGTAGCTGCCGTCGGCCTGCATCGTGAGCGTGCCGTACTGGCCGACCACGACGAACCCGCCGCTCACGTCATTGTCGACGTGGCCGGACACGTTGTTGCTCGAAAGGCCCGTGACGTGGCCGCCGCCGTCAGCGCCGGCGCTATCCGCGCCCGCCGCGCCCGAGGTCGTGCCTACGCCGGTAACGACATTGCCAGTTGCGGTGTGCGTCTGGAGATCGACCGCATCCGTGTCGTTCCGGGCAATAGGCGTATCGTCGTTGACCTGAATTTGCAGCGTGCTGCTCGCTGAATTTCCGTCAGCATCCGTCACCGTGTAGGTGATCGAGAAATCAACATTGTTCTCGTTGTCGCCCGGGGGATGCATGATCGGCGCAACCTGCGTTACGTCGTAGGCGCCCGTGGCGCTGTTGAGGGTGACCGTCAGCACGTGCGTCGAGCCCTGGAGGACCCACAGATCGCCGTTGGACTGCAGCTGATAGGTGAAGCCGGACGGCGCACCATTAGCGGAAAGCGCGAACGTCAGCGCGCCATCGCCGCCGGAGCCGCTGAGCGTCCCAGTGGTGTTGACAGCATCAGGCGTGTCGCCAGGGCCGCCTGGGTTACCGCCCGGAAGAGCATCGTCATCGAGCTGGACGAGCGGATTATCCCCCGCTGTCGGCATATGATCGGGATTGGTGATCGTCAGCGTTGCCTGCGACGTGTCGCCGTCGCCGTCCGTCAGCGTATAGGTGAAGACGTCGACCGACCCGCCGGGTGCGTCCGAGTGAAGCGTGTAGGTATAGCTGCCGTCCGCCTTGATCACGAGCGTGCCGAAGGTTCCGTCGACGACAAGGTCGCCGCTGGCATCGAAGCTCGAATCGGATTGACCCGTGCCGTTGCTCGAGACCGCGCTCAGCGATGCGTTGTCAGCGCCCACCGTGTCGGCGCCGGCTGCTCCCGACGTCGTATCGGCACCCGTCATCACGTTGCCTGCGGCGACGTGACTGACGAGGTCGGTACTGTCGGTGTCGTTGCGTGCCGTCGGCACGTCATCGATGATGTTGACTGTCAGCGTGCCAGTGGCCGTATCTCCGGTCTTGTCCGTTACGACGACCGTGAACAGATCGTGCGTATTGTCACCGCTGGTATTGTCCGAAAGCGTGTAGCTGTAGGTGATCTGGCCGGAACCAAGGTCAATTCCGGTGATCGTCATTACACCGAACTGGCCCTGGATGGTCTGGCCGACCTGGGTGATCGCAACACCATCGACGGTGATGCTGGCAAGACCGCCATCGGTCGTGAACACGATCGTACCAGTGTTGGTCTCGCTTCCATCGCTGTTGTTCGATCCGTTGCCATCGGCAATTTCCCCGGAACCTGCGGGCTCGCCGCCGTTGCGGGTCGGAAGACCCTTTTCATCCACCGATTCCGATGCGTTGACGATGCCCGGAGGCGGATTGTCCGGAGTTTCGATGACGACCGTGGGATGCTTATGCTCGCCCGGGAAGATCTCCTCGAACGTCGGCGGAGTGTAGCCGAGCTCGGTCGGAGGAATGAGATCGCCGAGCGGAACGCCCGGATCCAATGGCGGCGCCGGCTCGTCCCAATTGCCGCCAGGTTCGCCTACGCTACCGGCCGCTGGCTGCGGCTCGGAATTGACGAGCAGCGCTGCAAGGTTGGTTGCCGGAACTTCGACGTCACCAATCGTGATCTGCGGAACGAACACTGCGCCGCCCGGAATCACCATTTGCGTGCCGTCGGGCATGTTGATGACAAGGTCGGTGCCGTTGACGTGAATGTCGGAGAGCTCGACTCCCGCGGGGAGGTTGAGGACGCGTTCTCCCGCCGCCGCAGCGGCCACCTGGCCGATGTCGATCGTCAGCGTCGTTGAGGAATTGGCGCCGCTCGCATCCGCGAGCGTGTAGTTGAAGACGTCTTTGACGCCGTCCGGGGTGCCTGGATTGCGGACGTAATTGAAATTGCCCTGCGTATCCATCGACAGGACGCCAAATTGGCCGGTCGCCTGGTAGGCGCCGTTCGCAAGCGCACCTTGGCCGCCCGCGCCCTGCACCCCGACGATGCTCGCCCCTGCAGCGCTATCGGCGCCAGAAGCGCCTGAGCTCGTCCCTGCGCCTGTGATTGCGTTGCCGCTGGCCGGACCGTAGCTGCCCGCTGGCAGCGTATCTACATCTGGCCGTGCAACCGGCTCGTGCCCAGTCGAAGTGGTCTGGGAAGCGTCGTCGTAGCGCATATGTCACCCCTAAACGTCGTCACGCGTTCAATGCCCGCGGGACTTGCCCATCAGGCGAGGACGTTGGAGCTCGCTCGATCGTTGAACGATAAAGGTTAACAGGAGAGCCCCGACGCCCCCGTCAATCACGCGACAAGAACACTAGTCCGCACCGTTTGCAAGCAGCGCACTACGACTCGGGAAGTGGGATTGTGATTCCTGAAAGAATGTTTGAAAGAATAGCATCAGTTAACGAAAGTGCTATCTACATAGAATAGCATTGAACAGTGCTTCTCGATTGATGGTTTTACGGGATTGACGAACGCACAGTTTGCATATTTCTTCGCGGTATGAATTGAAATGGACGCGGCAGTTACATCAATCGAGGGCATCCTTTTGTTCCCGTTAACCAATTAGCTTATATTTAACATTGTCGGATGTCCGACTCTCGTCGCCGAGCAGCGGGGAACAGGCGAGGAACGCCGGATGGCGAAGAATGTGGTCGCTGGTCTGTATCAGATTGGGAATCCGCGCGGCCAATCGTTGCGACTCAGTAGCGACTTCGGGCGGACCTTGGCCGAGTCGCTAGGAACGATGCGGGATGCTTGTGTACGGAGGACAGCGGCCGATCGTGATGGCGGAAAGTCCCGCGATCCAGGACGATCATCGCCGAAGAACCGAGTGCGATTGCGGATACCGTATGGAATGCGCGTGTTCTTCGTGCTTTTTGCAGCCCGCCGAAATGGCCGGCTGACGAGGTAGAGGATCGCGACCACCCCTCCAGAAATGAGCACGAGCACGATGAACCAGATGGAGGAGCGAAGATCGAACCACAGCCCTGCAGCCGCGAAGAAGCTTCACGTCGCCTCCCCCCAGGAGGCCGGCCGAAAATGCCGCGGTCCCGAGGACGAGAATGGCAAGGAACACGGCGCCGTTCTGCCACAGATGCTGGTGAGGGACCGGCGATGATCGCGGCGATGATCGCGCCGATAAGGACAAGGATGCTGGCCGCGTTCGAGATCCGAAATCGCGCGGCATCTTCGGCAGCGGCCGCGAGCAGTGCGCAGCAGAGCACGAGCGTCAGCCACAGAAGGCGCGGCCGCGACCGGGTTCAATTCTGGCTCAATGCTTTGAGGTTGCTCGAGGCACGGTCGTACCAGACGGGGCTCGCTTCGAGCGCCTGCGTGAACGCCGCGACCGCGCGTTTCCTGTCACCGAGCAATTCGGCGGCAACGCCTGCATCGTTGAGGCGTGCAGCCCAGTCCTGATCGGGTTCTCCCGGCGTTCGCCGCGGCGAAATCTGCGGCGAGCGCGGCCTTCGCGAGCTCAAGATTGTTGGCGATTCGCTTGGACTTGCTGTCGAGCGACGCCGCCTGCTCCAGAGAAGGAATTGCCGCAGCCCACTCGCCGCGGAGCAGCTTCGACCAGCCCTGGTTGTTGATGATCCGGGCCTTCATCGGGCGGAGAGCTGATGGGCGCGGGAATAGGATTCGTCGGCCGTCGCCCAGTCATTCGTGAGATCGGCAAGGACCCCGCGTGCGTTCCACGCGCGCCAGGATGTTCTTGTGCAGTTACGGCGCATTCGACGAGCGGTTTTGCGTCGGTGATCCTGCCAATTTCGAGCGCTGAGATGGCGCCTTTCTCGCGATCGCTCGGCTGCTTGTTCGGAGACCTGGAGAGGCGTTGAAAAGCCGCCAATGCCTGCGGATAGTCACCGTCGCGAAAGCCAGGTCCGCGGTCACGCGTTCGACCGGTGCGCCTGTCGCACCGCCAGCGATCGCCCTACCGATGATGAGCCTCGCCTCCTCGAGCCGTCCGGCTTCGATGGCGTGGGAGGCATCCTTCAAGGTCGACGGATTGGCAGGCGCGGCGGGAGGCGGCTGCGCCGCGACGCTCGAAGCGACCACCAGGCTTAGGATCATGACTTCCGCTGGCCGCCAACCTTGCCCGGAGCGTCACGGCCGAGCACGAGCACGAGAATGTCCCGTTCGACCATGCGCGCGGCCACCCCGAACTGAGCTGCGAGCCGCGCGCCAGCGTAGCGCGGTTCTTCGATGAGGACCTCGCTCCTCTGCTGCGTGGCGGGCGCATCGCCAACAGCAAGCTTACGCCAGCCGCGGCCCAGCAAGACTGTTCGCGCCGAAGCAGCGATGCCCTGCGTACGGGCCGCATTGAGGATCTGGATGCCCGGCCTGGCCGTAGTCGGCGCCAGTGCAACCCAGCGCACGCTGCTCGCCGAAGCGAGAACGTTCTTCGGTGCGTTCCAGAGCGGCTTGCCGGTCTGACCAGCGCCACTTCTCCTGGTCGAAAGCCGCTCGAGCCTGGGGCCGCGCGCTTCAATTGTAGCCACTTGCTGTTGAAGCTTCGGGGCCGGACGCGGCACTGAAGCCGGACGAGCTGGCGGAAGCGGCACGGTTATCGATGACGATAGCGGTAGCTGATCGAGTTGCGGGACGGGCAAATCGGCTGCGCGCGCCTCCAGATGCTCAGCGAGGCTTGACCTTCGCGACCGTGACGGGAGTCGCTGTCGGAGAATACTCCAGCTGCGGGGCGACCAAATCGGCGGCCCTTGCCTCCAAATGTTCCGCAGGGCCGGGCTTTGGAAGTACGACGGTCACCGGCGCGGAGGCTGGCGCATATTCCAGGTGAGGTCGCAGGCAGGTCGGCCGAATGTGCCTCCAGATCCGCGGCTGGACGCACCGGCGGCAGGGCAACAGTCACGGAACGACCGGCGCGACATATTCGAGATGCGGCGCCGTGAGGTCCGCACGGGACGCGAGATGCTCTGCGGGCCGCGGCCGGCGGGCAGTTCACGGTAATGCTGCCGAGCGCGGGTGCGGGTATGGCGACCGCCTGCTCTGCCGGGGCGGCAGCGGGCTGCGCCGTCTGAATCGCTGAGGGCACGATCGTAGCGGCCAGTGCGACTGCGCCCGCCTCAGCGCGGACCGCCATTGCTCGGGTCTTTAAGCCTTCGCGCTCAAAAATGTCGGCAAGGCCCAGAAGAAGCCTGCGGTCGTGGGGAGCGAGTGCGAGCGCCGCCTCGTAATTCGACTGCGCAATATCGAACCGCCCCATCGCGGTATAGCAGTCGCCGATCCCTTGGAGGGCTGCGGGATTGTTCGGATCGTAACGCTGCGCCTTGCGGAAGCCCTCGAGCGCGAGACCGGCGTCACCGATCATCAGTTGGCCTCTCGCGAGTGCGACCGTATCGCCGCCACCGCGGAACGCCGCCGCCGGATCGGCGATCGGCCTGACCTTCACTTCGTTGGTTCCAGCAGTGCAGCCGTTCCGAGTGCGGCGCACGACATGAACAGTGCAGCTTTGACCCCCCGGTTCATTTCATCCTCCGTGATGAAGTGCTGGCACGCAGCCCTGATCGACCCGGATCGCGGCAGGAGCATCAACACGCCGATCATCGTCGGAAGCATGCACGCGACCAGCGGAATTGAAATCAGGACCGGTAGCCGGTGCGGCTTTTCCTCCGCTCTCAGGCGTCGCTTCTCTCGCATTTCGGCCGAGTAAACCCGCAACGTCTGTGCGATCGACGATCCGAGCTTTGTTGACTGGATTAGCAAAGTCGCGAACGCGCGGATGTCATCCGCGACCGGCGCGATCTGCCATTCGGCGAAGCGCGTCCTTCATGGCTGCGCCCGGCCCTCAGCTCCAGCACAACCGCGCCGAATTGCTCGGCTAGCAGAAGGATGCGAAGTCGTCATCTCCATGCCGATACGCGGAGAATGCGGCTTCTAGCCCCAGCCCAGCCTCGACGCAGACGAGCATCAGGTCGAGCGCATCGGGAAAGGCATTGACCAGCTCCCGCTGGCGCCGATCGGCCTTAGCGCGGATGAAAATGTTCGGAATAGAGAGACCCAACGCCGCAGCAATGACGATACGTG
>CAVYAH010000051.1:0-94858 GCA_963766415.1 uncultured Alphaproteobacteria bacterium
CGACGGTGAGCGTGCCCTCTTTCGCTTTCTTGCCATATTCGGCGATCGTCTTTTCGATTTCAGCAAAGCTCATCCGCGCCGCATTGCGGACGACCGGGACGACCAGGCCTTTCGGCGCCGACACCGCGACCGATACGTCGAGATAGTCGTGGTAGACGATCTCGTCGCCCTCGAGACTGGCATTGACCGACGGCACGTCCTTGGCTGCGAGCGCGCAGGCCTTCACGAAGAAGGCCATGAAGCCGAGGCGGATGCCGTGCTTCTTCTCGAACAAATCCTTGTAGCGGCTGCGCGCGTCGATGACGGCGCTCATGTCGACGTCGTTGAACGTCGTCAGCATGGCGGCGGTATTCTGTGCGTCCTTCAAACGCTTCGCGATGGTCTGCCGAAGCCGCGACATCTTCACTCGTTCCTCGCGGCGTTCTCCAGCGGCGGCTGGCGCCCTCTGATGCGCTTGAGCAGGGGGCGGCGCTGACGGTTCCTTCGCTTGCGGCGCCTGCGTCGAGGAACCGGATTTTTGGGCCTCGGCGGCGGCGATAACGTCGTCCTTGGTGAGACGCCCATCCTTGCCGCTGCCCCTGATCCTCGTCGGATCGACGTGATATTCGAGCACAGCGCGGCGAACCGCGGGCGAAAGCGTCGTTACGTGATCCTCGTCGGCCGAGGAGGTGTGCGCGTCGGCAGCAGCCTCCGGCGCGTGATCGCTGCCCCTGAGCTGCGGATTTTCGCCGGCTCCTGCTGGATTGGTTGTCGTCGCCGCGGCAGCCTGCGCAGGCGTTGGAGGTGCGGCAGCGGTCGCGCTTTCGTCGACCCGGGCAATCACTGCGCCAACGGCGACATTGTCGCCTTCATGCGCCAGTTGCTCGGTCAGAACGCCGGCAATCGGCGAAGGAACCTCGACGCTGACCTTGTCGGTTTCGAGGCTGGCGATCGGTTCGTCCGCGGCGACCGCTTCGCCCGGCTTCTTGAGCCACTGGGTGAGCGTTCCTTCGGTGATCGATTCCCCGAGGGCGGGGACTTGGACGTCAGTGGCCATGAATATCCTTCATTGTGCCGCGACCGCGGGACCTTCCGCGCGGCTGCTATGGCCGAGCGCCGCCGCAATCAAGGCCGCCTGCTGGGCCGCATGCCGCTTAGCGAGACCCGTCGCCGGCGATGCAGAGGATTCGCGGCCGGCATATTGTGCACGCATGCCCTTGAAGCCGGCGTCGGTGAGGCATTGCTCGAGCAGGTCCTCGACGAAGGACCAGGCCCCATTGTTCCTCGGTTCCTCCTGAGCCCAGATCAGGTCGGTCAGGTTGGGCATGGCTTTGAGGCGTTCGACCAAGGGCTCAGCGGGGAACGGATAGAGTTGCTCGATGCGGACGATCTCGACACCGACGTCCCCGGCTTCAGCGCGCGCCTCCATCAATTCGTAGGCGAGCTTGCCCGAGCAAAGGACGAGGCGGCGCGTCTCCCCTTCAGCGGGTGCATTGAGGTCCGAGAGGATGCGCCGGAAATGGCTCTCGCCAGTGAAGTCGGCAGCTCTCGACACCGCGAGCTTGTTGCGGAGCAGCGACTTGGGCGTCATCAAGACCAGCGGCTTGCGGAAGCCGCGGCGCATCTGCCGCCGTAGGATGTGGAAGTAGTTCGCGGGCGTCGTGCAATTCGCGACCTGGATGTTGTCCTCGGCGCAGAGCTGCAAATAGCGCTCGAGCCGTGCCGAGCTATGTTCCGGCCCCTGCCCTTCGAAACCGTGGGGAAGCAGCATGACGAGCCCGCTCGCGCGCAGCCATTTGGCTTCGCCGGCGGCGACGAACTGGTCAATGATGCTCTGCGCGCCGTTGGCGAAATCGCCAAACTGCCCTTCCCAAAGGACGAGACAGCGTGGGTCGGCGAGCGAATAGCCATATTCGAAGCCGAGCACCCCGAACTCCGAGAGCGGACTGTCCCGGACTTCGAAGCGGCCGCCCTCGACATGGCATAGGGGGATGTATTTCTCACCGCTTTGCTGGTCGACCCAGACGGCGTGACGCTGGCTGAAAGTGCCGCGCCCGCTGTCCTGGCCCGACAACCGTACGCCGGAGCCCTCGGCGATCAGGCTGCCGAAGGCCAGCGCTTCGGCCGTGGCCCAGTCGAAGCCCTCGCCGCTTTCGAACATCGCCTTCTTCGAATCGAGGATGCGCTGCAGCGTCTTGTGGATGTTGAAGCCCGCGGGGACCGTTGTCAGCAACCGCCCGAGGTCGCGGAGCTCCTCCTCGCCGATGGCGGTGTCGATGTTGCGGCGGCCAACCACCGGCTCTGAGGGACGTGCGAGCCCGGCCCAGCGGCCTTCGAACCAATCGGCCTTGTTGGGGAGGTAGGAAGTCGCGGCCTCGAACTCCTCCTCCAGATGAGCGACATAATCGGAGGTGGTCTTGTCTACCCACGCTTGGTCGACCACGCCCTCGGCGATCAATTTCTTGGCATAGATTTCGCTGATCGGCGGGTGCTTCTTGATCGCTGCGTACATGAGCGGCTGCGTGAAGCTCGGCTCATCACCCTCGTTGTGGCCGAAGCGGCGATAGCACCACATGTCGATGACGATGTCGCGGTTGAACGTGGTGCGGAACTCCGTCGCGAGCTTGCAACAGAAGGTTACAGCTTCGGGATCATCACCGTTGACGTGCAGGATCGGCGCTTGGACTCCCTTCGCCACGTCCGACGGATAAGGCGATGAGCGGCCGAACTGCGGACTGGTCGTGAAGCCGATCTGATTGTTGACGATGAAGTGGATCGTGCCTCCGGTCCCGTAGCCGGGAAGGCCCGAGAAGCTGAGACATTCCCAGACAACGCCCTGGCCGGCGAATGCTGCATCGCCGTGCATCAGCAACGGCAGTACCCGGTCGCCCTGCCGATCGCCCTTGATCGTCTGGACGGCCCGAACCTTGCCGAGCACGACCGGATCGACCGCCTCGAGATGCGAAGGGTTCGCGAGCAGGCAGAGGTGTACCTTGATGCCCTCGAACTCCCGGTCCGACGAGGTGCCGAGGTGATATTTGACATCGCCCGAGCCCCCCACGTCCGCCGGGTTGGTCGCGCCGCCCGCGAACTCATTGAAGATCGCCCGGTACGGCTTGCCCATGACGTTCGACAGGATATTCAGGCGGCCGCGGTGCGGCATTCCGATATCAATTTCCTCGACGCCGTTGAGACCGCCATATTTGATGACGGCCTCGAGCGCCGGGACAGCGCCCTCGCCGCCGTCGAGCCCAAACCGCTTGGTGCCGACATATTTGCGGGCGAGGAACGTCTCCCATTGCTCCGCCTGAATGACCTTGGCGAGGATCGACTGCTTGCCTTCGGGCGTGAACGTGATCTCGGCGTCCTTGCCCTCCATCCGCGACTGGAGGAAGCGCCGCTCCTCCACATCGTTGATGTGCATATATTCGAGGCCGACGTGGCCGCAGTAATTCGCCTGCAGAACCGCCACGATCTGGCGTATCGTCGCGCTCTCGAAGCCCAGCGTGCCGGCGATATAGATCGGCCGGTCAAGGTCCGAGTTGCCGAAGCCGTGGAAGGCCGGCGTCAGGTCCGGCGGCACGTCCATCCGCGCGAGGCCCAACGGATCGAGGCGGGCGGCGAGATGCCCGCGCACCCGGTACGTCCGTATCAGCATCATCGCCCGGATGCTGTCGTCGGCCGCCCGGCGGACTTCGTCGGGGCTCGCGCCGGCAGCGGCCGCTCGCTCGGCGACGGCCTGCTTGACCTTCTCGACCGTCGCCTGCGTCGGGTCGAGCCCGAGGTTCAACTCGTCCAGCTCCTCGATGGGCCAGTTGGGCCGCTCCCAGCTTGGACCTAATTCGCGTTCGAACATGAGGGCTTGATCGTCGGCCATGTGGTTATGCTGTAACCAGCAACTCCTTCAGCGTCTTGCCGAGCTCAGATGGGCTTGGGGACACGGTGATTTCAGCTTCTTCCATCGCCGCGATCTTGCTTTCGGCGTCGCCCTTTCCGCCCGAGACGATCGCGCCGGCATGACCCATTCGACGTCCCGGCGGCGCGGTACGTCCGGCGATGAAGCCTACAACGGGTTTGCTACGCCCGCATCTCGCCTCGTCGGCGAGGAACTGTGCGGCGTCCTCCTCGGCGCTCCCTCCAATCTCGCCGATCATGATGATCGACTTGGTTTCGTCGTCCGCGAGGAACATCTCGAGGATGTCGATGAACTCCGTGCCCTTCACCGGGTCGCCGCCGATGCCAACGGCGGTCGATTGGCCGAGGTCCTCGTTCGTCGTCTGGAACACCGCCTCGTAGGTGAGCGTCCCCGAGCGGCTGACGACGCCGACGCTGCCCTTCTTGAAGATGTTGCCGGGCATGATCCCGATCTTGCATTCGTTGGGGGTTAAAACGCCCGGGCAGTTCGGTCCGATGAGCCGCGACTTGGAGCCCGAGAGCGCGCGCTTCACGCGAACCATGTCGAGCACCGGAATGCCCTCGGTGATCGTCACGATCAGCGGCACCTGCGCATCGATCGCCTCGAGGATCGAATCGGCGGCGAAGGGCGGCGGGACGTAGATCACGGACGCCGCTGCGCCGGTCTTCGCCGCCGCCTCGTGCACAGTGTCGAATACGGGCAGGCCAAGATGCGTCGTCCCGCCCTTCCCCGGCGTCACTCCGCCGACCATCTGTGTCCCGTAATCGAGCGCCTGGCGCGTGTGGAACGTGCCGGTTTCGCCGGTCATCCCCTGGGTAATGACCTTGGTGTTGCGGTCGACAAGGATGCTCACGCGACCGCCTCTTCGGCGAGGCTGTTGTCGATCTGCCTGCAGGCGGCGAGCAGTTCCTTCACCGCATCGACGCTGGCGTTGAAATTCTCCTGGGCGGCCTGGTTGAGTTCAATCTCGATCACCCGCTCAACCCCGCCCGCACCGATCACGCACGGCACGCCGACATAGAGATCGTCGACGCCATACTGGCCGGCCAGGTGGGCAGCGCAGGGCAGCACGCGCTTCTTGTCCTTGAGGAAACTCTCGGCCATCGCGATCGCGCTGGTCGCCGGCGCGTAATAGGCCGAGCCGGTCTTCAAAAGGGCGACAATCTCGCCGCCGCCACCGCGAGTGCGCTTCACGATCGCGTCGATCTTGTCCTTTGTCGACCAGCCCATCTTGACGAGGTCGGGGATCGGAATGCCGGCCACAGTCGAATATTCGACCACCGGAACCATCGTGTCGCCATGGCCGCCGAGCACGAAAGCGGTCACGTCCTCGACGCTGACCTTAAACTCGTCCGCGAGAAAATGGCGGAAGCGCGCACTGTCGAGCACGCCGGCCATGCCGACGACCATGTGGTGCGGAAGGCCCGAGAATTCGCGAAGCGCCCAGACCATCGCGTCTAGCGGGTTGGTGATGCAGATCACAAAAGCGCTTGGCGCATGCTTACGGATGCCTTCGCCGACGGACTTCATCACCTTGAGGTTGATTCCCAGCAAGTCATCACGGCTCATGCCAGGCTTGCGGGCGATGCCGGCGGTGACGATGCACACGTCGGCGCCTTCGATGTCGGCGTAATCGGATGAACCCTTCAGGTCGGCATCAAAGTCGTCGATCGGGCCTGCCTGGGCGATGTCGAGCGCTTTGCCCTCGGGCACGCCTTCGACGATGTCGAAGAGAACGATATCGCCAAGCTCGCGCATTGCCGCGAGGTGGGCGAGGGTTCCGCCGATCATTCCGGCGCCGATCAGGGCGATCTTCTTCCGAGCCATGGGCTGGCCTTCACCTTTCTGTTGTGTGGGCGGCGGCTGACGGGAGTCGCCGCTCAGGAGCGCGGCGCCCGCTTAGCGAGGTGGCTCGGAAGGGGCAACCAAGCGGGAATCATTAAATGGTGCTTTCTCCCGGATGAACCCCGCAACCGCCACGAGGCGTGGATCGTTAGGGCGCCACACATCCAGGGAGAAAATGGAATGACGAAGGCACTGTTTGCGTTCGGTGTAGCCGCGGCCGCGCTCACCGTTGCCGCGCCTGCTGATGCAAGGCGAACCGGGCCGGTGACCTGCGCCCAATGGCGTCACGGGCACTGCGTCACGTGGAGGTCCCGCTACAACGTCGGATACACGTTTGGTCCGAGCTACAGCTATACCGACTTCGGTGCACTGCCGGGACCGGTCGTGACCCGTTACCGGCTCGGCCACAATTACCGGTATGTGAACGAGAACGGCTACGTCTACGTGGTCAACCCGCGCAACTATCGGGTCGTGAGAGTCATCCCCACAAACTGATCCGGGGCTGTCCAGCGTAGTAAAGGCCGCCGGCTCCCTCCCCGGCGGCCTTTTCGCGTTCCAAGCCATTAGTTTCAAAGGATTCTCGGCCGAAACGAGCGAAACCGCGCTGTGCTTGAGTCGTTTAAACTACACTTCCCCAACAAAGAGGAGTTGACGATGACCAAAGCAGATCGGCGCTCGGCGCTGCTGCGCGTCTGTCCGCTGCTCCCGCAGCGGCCGAGAAACATTACAGCAATTATATCCAATGCTCGCTGGTGAAGAATGGCACCTGCGTGTCGTGGAAGCGATTGAGCCCGCGGCGCCGCCGCTCGGGCCTACGCAAACGGCTAACGTCTTCGGGCCGAAATATGATTACACGCCCTTTTCCATGCTGCCGCCCGACTATGTCTCGCAATACAGCTTGGCTCCAGATGGGCGGTACGTCTACAGCAACGGCTATATCTACGTGGTGGACCCGACGACATATGCGGTGACGCGCGTGATGATCGACGTCCTCGGTGGATAAGAGGGCGGCAGACCAGGCCAGGACAAGGCCGCCGGCAGCCCCGGCGGCCTTTTCTTATGCGGCGGCGTCGTGCTAGCGGCTCTCCCCAAGCAAGGAGTTCCCCGCTTGGCCGAATTCACTCTTCCCAAGAACAGCAAGATCACCAAGGGCCGCGAGTGGAAGCCCGAGGAGGGCAAACGGCTGAAGACGTTCAAGGTCTACCGCTACGATCCGGATGCCGGCGCGAACCCGCGCTTCGACCGCTACACGATCGATCTCGACCAGTGCGGTCCGATGGTCCTCGACGCGCTGATCAAGATCAAGAATGAGATCGACCCGACATTGACCTTCCGTCGCTCCTGCCGCGAAGGGATTTGCGGGTCGTGTGCGATGAACATGGAAGGGCGGAACGGTCTCGCCTGCACGACCGCGATCGACGATCTGAAGGGCGAGGTGCAGATCACGCCGCTGCCGCACATGGAAGTGGTGAAGGATCTCGTTCCCGACCTGACGCATGTTTACGCGCAATATGAGCTGATCCAGCCGTGGCTGAAGACCTCGAGCCCCGTCCCATCGCGCGAGCGGCTGCAGATCGCCGGAGGATCGGGCGGAGCTCGACGGACTCTACCAGTGCATCCTCTGCTTCTGCTGCTCGACGGGTTGCCCGAGCTATTGGTGGAACTCCGACCGGTTCCTCGGGCCAGCCGATCCTGCTTCAGGCCTATCGCTGGATCGCCGACAGCCGCGACGAGGCGACCGGCGAACGGCTCGACCAGCTCGAGGATCCGTACCGTCTCTATCGCTGCCACACGATCATGAACTGCGCGAACGTGTGCCCGAAGGGGCTGAACCCAGCCAAAGCGATCGCCGAGACGAAGAAACTGATTGCGGAGCGCGCCGCTTGAGCGAAGACGGCCACACTTTCGAGGCGACAGGATTGGAAGACGTGGGCGTCCCCACCGGGGCGACGCTCGACGCCGACAATCCCGGATGGTTCAGCTGGGGCGACTTTCCGCGCGGAAGCTTTGCGGCGGCGACCGGGCGACTTCTGTTCAGGCCCGACGGCGCCGGCCGCGCCGTCTGCCGCATCTTCCCGACCGAGCAACATATGAACCTTGGCGGATCGCTCCACGGCGGGTCGGTGATGAGCTTCATCGATATGTCGATGTTCGCCGGCGGGCTGTGCGCAGGGATGGAGCGCGGGCATTATGTGACGCTCGACCTCACGACCCACTTCCTTGCTCGCGGAAAGCCCGGGCCTCCGCTTGATGCCCACGTCGAATTGGTGAAGCAGACGCGCGGCCATGCCTTCATGCAGGGCGTCGTCTACCAGGACGGCTCCCCCCTGCTATAGCTTCAGCGGCACCCTGAAACGCATCCGCGAGCGCAACGCGCCGGCATGACGGGGCCGGTCGGCCGAGCATATTACCAGCTCGTCAAAGCCCGCGAACTGAAGCCGGATCCTGCCCAGGAACAGGCTGTCGGAGCGCTCGATCGGCTTGCGGCGACCATTGGAAATGGCGGTGGTTTCTTCGCGCGCCTGTTCGGCGGTCAAACCGACGGACCGGCCGGAGTTTATCTCTGGGGCGGAGTGGGACGCGGCAAATCAATGCTGATGGACCTGGCCTTCGCCCACATCGACGTTCGTCCGAAGCGACGCGTTCACTTCCACGAGTTCATGCTCGAAACTTCATGGCCGCCTGCGCAAAGTACGTGGGCGCCACGAAGGCGATCCGATCGAGCCGGTCGCCGACGAGATCGCGGCCGAGGCAAAGCTGCTCTGCTTCGACGAGATGCAGGTCACCAATCCTGCCGATGCGATGATCCTCTCACGGCTATTCGGGAAATTGCTCGAAGAAGGCGTGAAAATCGTCACAACCTCCAATCGTCCGCCGAGCGATCTCTACAAGGACGGGCTCAACCGTGAGCTGTTCGTGCCTTTCATCCACCTGATCGAAGAGCAGTTGCTCGTGCTCGAGGTGAACGGCCCAACGGATTACCGGCTGGAGCGATTGATGGGTGTCGAGGTCTGGCATGTTCCGAACGGCCCTGAAGCCACGGCCGCCCTCTCCCGCGCGTTTTTCCAGCTGACCGACTATCCGGTCGAGGACCGGGCCAAGGTGCCTGCGACGGATATCGACGTCGGGGGCGGACGAACGCTCCATGTGCCCAAGAGTCTCAAGGGCGTCGCGGTCTTCTCGTTCAAGCGGCTTTGCGGGGAGGCGCGCGGTGCGGCCGACTATCTGGCGATCGCACGGCGCTACCATAGCGTGATCATCGTCGGCATACCCGTGATGGGCCCGGAGATGCGCAACGAGGCGGCGCGGTTCGTGACGCTGATCGACTCGCTCTATGAGCATAAGGTGAAGCTGCTCGCCGCGGCGGACGCCGAACCGGCGGGTCTCTATCCCTCAGGGTCGGGAAGCTTCGAATTCCAGCGCACCGTCAGCCGGCTCGAGGAGATGCGGAGCGCCGAATATCTTGCCGAGGGTCATGGCGCTGTAACTTGACGCAGCGCCAGCGATGGGTAGCGTCGCGCAACCTTATCCCGGGGAGAGGAAAGTTCATGCGAATTGCGCTCGGAATCTTGTTTGCCTTCACGGCTTCCGCGGCTGTTGCCGCCACCGATCCACGGACCGTGCCGACGCAATTGTCGCCCGCCTGGCAGTCGAAGACCCGCGATGTCTTCAAGCAGGCTATCGAGATCCCGAGCGTCCACCATCGCGGCCAAGTGCCGAAGATGGCGAAGCTGCTTGCCGATCAATTCCGTGCCGCCGGCATCCCCGATGCCGACATCCAATTCATGCCGTACGAGGCCCTTCCCGGCGACCAGACCGAAGCGCTGATCATCCGCTGGCGCTCGCCGCACCCGACGAAGAAGCCAATGCTGATTCTTGGCCACATGGACGTGGTCGAAGCCAAGGCTTCAGACTGGAAGTTCGATCCCTTCGTGTTCCGGGAGGAAGACGGATATTTTCTCGGCCGCGGCACCAGCGACATGAAGAACGGCGATGTCGCCACGACCATGGCGGCGGTGAAGCTGATGTCCGAAGGGTTCAAGCCCGACCGCGACATCATCTTCTTCTACAGCGGCGACGAGGAAACCAACGGTCGGGGCGCAACGCTCGGTTCGACAAAATGGCGTAACCTCACTGAAGCGGAGTTCGGGCTCAATGCCGACGGCGGCTGTGCCGCATACGATCAGCAGTTCCGCCCCCTCGGCTGCGGCATCTCAATGGCCGAAAAAACCTTCCAGACTTATTTCCTCACGACCCACAATCCTGGCGGCCACAGCAGCAGGCCGCGGCCGGACAATGCTATCTATGACCTTGCGGACGCGCTGGAGAAGGTGCGGACGTACCGCTTCCAGCCGATGCAGAACGACGTCAGCCGCGCCTATTTCGAAGAACGCGCGAGGCAGGAAGGAAATAGTGAGCTTGGCCAGCAAATCCGTGCCTGGCTCGCGAACCCGAATGATGGCGCGGCTGCCGACGCGATCGAGGCGAACCCGCTCGAAGTGGGCCTGACCCGGACGCGCTGCGTTGCGACGATGCTGGCCGGCGGTCATGCCGACAACGCGCTGCCCCAAAGCGCGACCGCTACGGTCAATTGCCGCATCTTCCCCGGGGTCCAGCCAACGGATGTTCAGGCCGCGCTGCAGAAGCTCGTCGGGCCGAACGTCGAGGTGAAGCCGGACCCGAACTACATCGGGGTCCCGACGCCGGCATCGCCGCTTCGCCCCGACGTCGTCAGCGCCGTAACCAAGGCGATCCAGCATTTTCACGGGCCGGGCATGCATGTCTTCCCGATGATGTCGACTGGCGCGAGCGACGGCAGCTTCTTCCGCGCGCAGGGCATTCCCGTTTACGACATCGACGGCAGCTGGGGCATTTCGCCGATCGACGAGCGCGCCCATGGCCTGGATGAACGAACGCCCGTCCGCTCGATGTATGATGACGTGGTCTACTGGACGATGATCATTCGGGCTCTCGCGGGGTAAGGTTCGCCGGCGAAAGCCAAGGTCCAGCGACGGCATAGACGGGCGGCGGTTCGCTGCGACCGGGAACCCCTCCCGGCTCCGGCACGCGGGCTATAGCGGGAGAACTTAAGCGGTCGCCGCCTTGAGCACTTCCTCGGCGTGCTTCGGCACTTTGACTTTGCGCCACGCCTTCAGAACCTGTCCGTCGGCACCGATCAAATAGGTCGCCCGCTCCATCCCCATATATTTGCGGCCGTACATCGATTTTTGGACCCAGGTGCCGAATGCCTCCGAGATCTTGCCGTCCTCGTCGGATGCGAGGGACGGCAAGGCCGTACTTGCCGATGAACTTCGCGTGGCTCTTCATCGGGTCACGTGAGACTCCGACCACCTTCACTCCGGCCTTTTTGAAATCACCGGCCAGCGCGGTGAAGTCCTGCGCCTCGCGGGTGCAGCCGGAGGTGTCGTCCTTGGGATAGAAATAGAGCACCAGTGGCTGGCCTGGAGACGCGAGATTGACGCTAGTCCCGTCGGTTGCATTGATATCGATTGCCGGCGCCTTGTCGCCTTCGTTGACCATCACGATCCCCCTTTGATTCTTGTCCAAAGTTCGAGGATGCTCTGCCTCGCCGCGTCATGCTCGGCAAGCAGTTCATCCCAGCTTCGGGCACCGCATGCCTCGGCAACCAGCTGCCAGGTTTCGGGCGTAGGCTTGATGTCGTCAGGCGCGACGAGACGCATCATCACCAGCATTCTGGAAAGCAACTTTAGCGCATCGACAATATTTGCCGGCACCAAAGATTCTGATGCAAGCGCCTCGAGCGCGACTTCGAGCCGGGTGTTGATGCCGACATGAGTAGTCAGCTGAAGGACGTGAGTGGCGAATTCGAGGTCGATCAGCCCGCCCGGTCCAAGCTTGACGTCGAGCGCGCTCTTCGGCGGCTTGTGCCGATCCATGTCGCCGCGCATCTTCGCCGCGTCGGCGATGACCTTCGCCTTGTCGCGCGGCATTCGAAGGATGTTGTCGATCATCGCGGCGACTTCTTCGCGCAGGGCCGGCGACCCGAACACTGCGCGTGCGCGGCACAAGGCCATATGCTCCCACGTCCAGGCTTCCCTGCGCTGGTACTGCTCGAAGGCGTCCAGCGAAACCACCAGCATTCCCTTGGCGCCGCCGGGACGGAGCCTGGCGTCGATGTCGTACAAGGGGCCCGACGCGGTGGGAACGCTCAGCGCCGCGGTCACGCGGCTCGCGAGTCGGTTGAAATAGTCATTGGGTCCAAGCGGCTTGGGGCCCTTCGACGCGCCGCCCTGCTGCGCGTTGTGCAAATAAATGATGTCGAGATCGGAAGCGTGGGTCAGCGAGTGGCCGCCGAATCGTCCGAGCCCCAGAACAAGTAGCTCGCCTTCCGGGAATTTTCCGTGCGCTGCCTCGAATTCCGCCTGTGCAGCTCCGCCAAGAGCCATGAGAGTGCCTTCGGCAACCCGCGCATAGCCCTCGGTCACCTCCAGCGGATCGCGCCTTCGATCGATAAGCTGCACGCCGAGGGCGAAGCGGCGTTCGTTGACCAGCCTCCGCGCCCGGTCGAGCGCAACATCGTAGGGATGTCCGGCCATGGCGTGACTGAGCACCTGCGCGAATTCCTCCGCGGGCGGCGGCATTGCGAAACTCGATGCATCGAACAGCCCTTCGAACAGCTCGGGGCGGCGGCCGAGCTGGTCGGCGAGCGCGGGCGCGTGGGCCAGCACCTTCGCCAGCAATTGCGCTAGCTGTGGACGTGCTTCCAGGAGGCGGAAGAAATTGACCCCGCTCGACAGGCGCTCGACGAAGTCGCTCAACCGATTAAGAGCATGATCCGGGTGCGCGCCGGCGGCAATTGCGGGAAGGAGCGCGGGCAGCATCGCCTCGAACGCCTGCCGCGCCGCGGGCGATCGGAGCGACCGCGCCTTGCCCGATCGCCAATGACCGACATGCCGGGCGGCCGCTTCCGGGTCAGAGAAACCGAGGCGATCGAGCTCTCCATTCAAGATATCAGGATCGTTCGAAAGGGCGCTCCTTTCGTCCGGTGCCAGGCTGTCGAAGATCCGTCCCGTTTCCTCGACATGCGGCCGTAATTCGTCGAGCAGTTGATCACCGCTAGCCAGCCCGTGGAGCAGTGCGACATTGTCGAGGGCGGCCGGGCTCGCGGGAAGCAGGTGCGTCTGGGCATCCTCGACCATCTGCACACGATGCTCGATCGTACGCAGCAGCCGGTACGCCCCGGCGAGCTCGCTGCCCATGGATTGGGCGAGCCTTCCGGCGGCGCTGAGCGCCTGAATTGCATCGAGCGTCGGCGCAACCCGGACCGAAGGGTCGCGTCCGCCATGGATCATCTGCTGGATCTGGACAAAGAATTCGACCTCGCGGATGCCGCCACGGCCTCGTTTCAGGTCGAAGCCGGGGCCAATCTCGGCGCCTTGGGCGAAATGATCTCGGATACGCGCAGATATCTGCCGCACCTCGTCGATTACGCCAAAGTCGAGGGAGCGCCGCCACACAAAGGGCTGGATCGAGTCCAGGAAGCGTTGCCCGAGCGCGACATCGCCTGCGGCGGCTCGTGCGCGGATGAAAGCGGCACGCTCCCACGGAAGGGCGCTCAACTCGTAGTGAGAAATAGCTGCGTTGATCGGCAAGACTATTGGCGTGACCTCGGGCGAGGGCCGGAGCCTCAGGTCAACGCGCTGCACGTAACCGTCCTCAGTCCGCTTTTGCAGCAACTCGATCAATCGCCTCCCGACGCGCACCGCAGCTTCGCCGGCATCTTCACGCGCCCGGCGCGAAAGCGTCCCGGGATCGAACAGCAGCAGCAAATCGACGTCGGACGAATAATTAAGCTCGCGACTGCCGAGCTTTCCCATGGCAATCACGGCGAAGCCTGTGGGAACTGCGTCCGGCACCCGCTCCGAAATCGCCGCTGAAACCGCCTCGTCGATGGCCGCATCGGCGAAACCGGACAGCAATCCCGTGACATCCTCGAGCGGCAGTTCGCCTGAAAGGTCCCCAAGGGCGACCGCGAGGGCAAGACCGTACCGCCGCTGCCTCAAGCGCCGATCGACCGGTAGATCGGCCGATGCAAAGAGCGCGGCATCGGCCGCCGCTGCCGCCCCTCTTTCGAGAAAAGCGTCACAAACTTCCCCGCGCGCCAGCAACGCGTCGCGCAGGAATGGCGAATGAGCGCGTGCCCGTGCGATGGCATCCTCGCGCGCTCTTGTTGCCAAGGCAGCGTCGGCGCGAACTCATTGGCGGCATTTCCGATCGGTTACGAGCATCGGGAGGAAACTTCCGCGGGCTTTTGGTCGTTTGCAATGGCGATGAAGTTTCAAAGAGAAGAGGTAAAGGTGCCGGAATTGAACCCCATGGATCGGAGGATCATCCGCGTGGATGTCCCGCCAACTCATGCGGGGATCACGGCCGCGCTTCGCCGTGCCTTCGAGGCGGCGGCCTGCGAGCCGTCCGACCGCGACTTCGCCGAGCTTCTGCGCAAGCTGCACTGACAGTCGAAACCCGTAGCTGATCGGAACCGCCGGAAGGGCAGCAAGCGCTCACTCGTGATCGCGGCTAAGCTCGTCGACTTCGCCCATGATCGTCTGGAGCGCCGATTTACCGGGATCGGTCTTGTGCTGGCGGCGCGACGGCAGCTTGCCGCTCGATAGGAGCTGCTCGAGCGCGACTCGCCCACGCGCCACGCGGCTCTTGATCGTACCGACCGCACAACCGCAGATTTCGGCCGCCTCCTCGTAGGCGAACCCGCCCGCGCCGACGAGGATCAGTGCCTCGCGCTGCGGCTGCGGCAGGTGCATCAGCGCACGCTGCATATCGCCTAGTTCGATATGCCGGTCCTGGCTCGCCGGCGCGGCGAGGATCTTCGAGGCGGTGATATCGTCCCATTCGCCCTTGAAGCGCGCGCGGCGCATCTGGCTGAGGAACAAGTTGCGCAGGATGATGAAGGTCCAGGCACGCATGTTGGTGCCTGCCTGGAAGCGTTTGCGCGCGGCCCATGCCTTGAGGAGCGTTTCCTGGACCAAATCGTCGGCGAGATCGCGGCTGCCCGAAAGCGAGCGGCCGAATGCGCGCAGGTGCGGGATCACCGCCGCCAGCTGATCCTTGAATTCGGGATCGGACAGCGGAACCGGCTCCGCCGGAGCGGCTACTGGTTGGTCCTGTTCACGTGCTTCTGCCAATCTAGACCCCACCCTGTACGAGCCCGCGACCTTGGCCACGCGCGGTTAGATCAAACATGAACGATGACTGTGACAGGAGGTAGGTGCTCAGCTGCGCCCGACCAAGACGATCACTGCGAAAATAATGATCACCAGCAACGTGCCGACCACGAGGACATTGCGTGCAACGCCCGGAGTGGAGCCCGCGCGCGCCTCCGTCGTCGTCTCGACGATCGAAGGTTCGGAATGCCTCGGATCAGCCATTATGCTCTCGTCACGAAATCAAAGTTCCCCCGGCCAACGCGCCGACCGAAGTCGTGTTCCGAGACGATTATCAGGCTGCGGGCACCGTGGCTGCGTCGAAGAACAATGCTTGGGCGATCGCCGCCTTCACGGTCGAGCGCTGGAACGGCTTGGTGATCAGGAACGTCGGTTCGGGTCGGGCTCCCGTCAGCAATCGCTCGGGGAATGCAGTGATGAAGATCACTGGAACCGAGAATTCCGCCAGGATGTCTTTCACAGCGTCGATCCCGCTCGAATCATCGGCGAGCTGGATGTCGGCGAGTACGAGCCCGGGCGGGTGCTGGCGCGCCTGAGCGACCGCTTCGTCCCGGGTCACGGCGACGCCGGTGACGTTATGGCCAAGATCGCGGACAATCGTCTCGATATCCATCGCGATGATCGGCTCGTCCTCGATGATCAGCACGTCGGCCAGCGTCTGGCGCTCGATCTCTTCGAGCGCCTCGGCGACAAGCGAATCGACATCGGCTGGGCTGACGTCGATCAAATAGCCCGTATCCTCCGACGAGAAGCCCTCGAGCGCCGTCAGCAGCAGCGCCTGGCGCGAGAGCGGCGTGATCCGCGACAGCCGCGCATGGGCGATGCCCTCCGCGCCGACCGGGCTCTTGGACGGCTCCTCGCCTTCCTCGATATTGGCGGTCGACCAAATCGCGTGGAAGGTCCTGTAGAGCCCGAGCCGCGGATCGACGTCGCGCGGGAATTCATCGGGTTTCGCAACGATCGCTTCGAGCGCTGCGCGGACAAAGGCGTCGCCGTGCGCCTGGCTGCCGGTCAGTGCGCGCGCGTAGCGGCGAAGAAACGGCAGGTGCGGAGCGAGTTCCTGGCCAAGGGACATGGTCGTTAAATCTCCCTGGAAATCTGTGTTGCGGCGTCTTTGGCGGGCCGCCGTTATTGTTTCAACCCTGGAAGAACCGGCTGTTGCGTCGCGGCATCGCCCCCCAGAGAAGTGGCTCAGGTGTGGAACCAAGCACCGGCCATTTGGTTTCCGATGGCTGAACCGGCACGTCGCGTTAGCTTATCAACGGCGGCGACCGGCTTGCTACGTACCAAAGCGGGGCGGCCCGAAGAGGAGCCGTTGCGCCGCGCAGAGAGATTTGTATGAGCGCGTCGAGAACCCGCGCGAGGGGGGACGAGGAGTTGAGTGCCAGGAAAGGAAGTGAGACGGAGGGAGCCGGACATTCCAGGCACTCGAAGAAGTCCAAATCTTCCGATCGTACTGCTCGGAAGGGCGATCTGGGGCGTGCGCTCCGGTCGGTCTATGACGATACCTTGCGCGAAACTGTGCCGGACGACCTGCTCAATCTCATCGGCAAGCTCAGCTAGCAGAGTCGGATCGGTGCGATGACCGCTGCCGAGCGGTTCGCCCGCCTGCCTACAGCGGCCAAGCTGCTTGTCATTCTCACCGCCGTCCTGCTGCCGATCGGCACTACGCTGGTCTGGCTCGGCGAATCCGGGATCAGGCAAGCCAATGAAGCGCTGAAAGGCCGCGCAGAGGACCAGTCCCGCGCTGCGGCCGAAAGCATGGAAGGCCTGCTCGCCCGCGATGCCCTCGCTCTGCGTGTCGCCGCCAACGGCGCGCTGGCGGAAGGAACTGGCGATGCATGCGCCCGCGCCCTGCGGTCCCTCACAATTGCCCCCGGGATTGCCCAAAGCTTCGAACTGGAGACCAGCGACGCGAAGCCCATCTGTGCGGCGGGAACTGTCGGCGACATGGGGAGCTTGCCGCTGGTTGCACCGGGCAGCATCGTTCTTCGCATCGCGCCCGGCCTCAATGGCGTAGCGATCCGCGTCGGGGTGATTGGCGGGATGGCTACAGCATTCGTTCCCGAGGAGGTGAATTCGAACCGCGGCGATCGAAGCCCCGGGCGAGGTCGATGCGATTGTTCTTCGCGACGGCGCACGCGAGCTGAGGATCTTGGGTTCTCCAACGACAAAGGACCCACGCCTGCATTTGAGCGAATGGTCGATCGGTAATGGAGCCATTCAAGCGCGCATCGGCGCCGCTGATCGCCGAATTACCACGTATGACCGGCTCGTGCTGCTGCTTCCCGTGCTCATGTGGGTCGCGGCAGTCCTCCTCAACTGGCTACTCGTCAGCCGATTGCTGATCCGCCCGCTCAAGCGGCTCGAGCGGGCGGTCACCCGCTATGAGCCGGGCGTAGCCCTCGACCTCCCGCGCAAACTTGGTCCTTCCGAGGAAATCCAGGAGTTGCGGGATGCCTTTGCACGCGCCGTGGCGCGGGTCGAAGAGTCGGACGCAGAAATGACCAACGCCCTCGAAGGCCAGCGACGACTTGTCCGCGAGGTTCATCATCGGGTGAAAAACAATCTCCAAGTCGTCGCTTCGCTGCTCAATATCCACGGCCGCAGCGCAAACACGCCCGACGCGCGCTCGGCCTATGCGGCAATCAGTCGCCGGGTCGGCGCACTTTCGATCGTCCATCGCAACCATTTCGCCGAGATGGAGGAGAATCGCGGCATCGCGATGCGGCCACTGATCACCGAGCTCGCGGCTGAGTTGCGTGCGGGCGCGCCCGAGGCAGCGCGAACCCTCAGGGTCGATCTCGAGCTCGACAGCGTCAACACGACTTAGGACGTCGCGGTCGCGGTCGCATTCCTGATGACCGAAATCGTCGAGTTCGCGATGCTTCATTGCCCGTCGGACCCGATTGAGATTTCACTGCGGCGCACGAGCGAGCTGACTGCCCAGCTACTGCTGACCAGCAGGGTGCTGGTTCCGGACGACGATACGTCTCCGGAAAAAGTCCAGTTCGAGCGGATCGTCGGCGGCCTGGCGAAACAGCTTCGCTCCCCGCTGGAGCGCAAGCTCGGCCGTTACGGCGTTGATTTACCGGTCTTTCCGCCGGTTTGACCCCAGGTCCGATCGTTACGGCTGTAGCGAAAAAAATCTTCTAAATTCTTGGACGGGGGCGGAACCCATTCGAAAGAAGGGGCGTTATGTTGTTCGGATAGTGACCTTTTGCCCCCCCGCTCTCGCTATCCGTATAAATGGGCCCGAAACCGCCAACCCTCCCCCCCCCGGTGGCGCTTTCGGGCCCTCTTCTGTCTAGGGTCCCGTAACAGCAGCGCCCGATCGAGCGGCTTTCCGAGCCGCCCGCCAGTGCGTGATCCGGATGGCGAGGATCGCCAACTCGTAGAGGCCATAGAGCGGCACGAGCAGCATCAGCATCGAGACAACATCTGGCGGCGTTAGGATGGCGGCCACGGCCGCGGCGACAACGATCGCATAGCGGCGCGACTTCGCCAGCTGGTCGCGGGTCACGATTCCCGCGCGCTCCAGGATCATCAGGAGGATCGGCAGGAGGAAGGCGGCGCCGAAACCGAAGATGAAACGCGTACAGAAGTTGAGATAATTTCCAACGCCGGGCAGCGCTTCCTGGTTGATGCCGCCGATATTGCCCTGAAAGCTCAGCAGGAAATGGAGGGCCCATGGCATCGCGACAAAATAGGCAAAGCAGGCGCCGCCGGCGAAAAAGATCGGCGTCATCAACAGGAACGGAAGGAAAGCCCTCTTCTCCTTCACGTAAAGACCGGGCGCAATGAAGCGCCACAGCTGGGTCGCTATAACCGGGAAGCTCAGCATCAGCGCCGCAAACAGCGAAACCTTCACCTGGGCGAAAAAGGCTTCGAAGACGTCCGTATAGATGAGCTTGCCCTGGCCGGCCTTGATCAGCGGCTGAACCAGTACCGCGAAGATGTCCTTGGCGAATGCGAAGCAGATGAAAAAAGTCACAATGAGCGTCGCGAGGCACCAGAGGAGCCTGCGCCTCAGCTCGATCAGATGCTCAAGCAGCGGCTGCTTGGTGTCGTCGATGTCCTTCACGGCAGCGGCCGCTTATCGGGTGGAAGCTCGTCTTCGGGCTGCTTTTCGTCGAGCGGCAGCCTCGGTTCAGGCACCTCGGAGAGCGGCGGCATTTCATCGGGCCGACCGGGTTCGGGATAATGCGAATCGGGCGGATGAAGCTGCATGATCCGCTCATTCTCCTCCTTCCAGCGCTTCTCCATTTCTTCGAGCTCGGCTTCACGCACCATGTTCTCGAGGCCCGCGGTGAAATGACGCGCCATGCCGCGGACCCGGCCGATCCAATAGCCGACCGAGCGCATGACCTTGGGCAAGTCCTTCGGGCCGATGAAAATCAGCGCGAGGATGACGACGACCGCAAGCTCACTGGAATCGATACCGAACATGGATGCCCTTTAGGGCTTAGCGCGGCTCGTTGTCCCGCGGCGGCTGGACCAATTCTTCGCGGCGCGGCGTGACGTCGATCGGCTCGTCGCGTGGAAGCTGGCGCGGCGGGTCGGCCCTGCGCTGCTCGTCATAGCGTCGCTGCTTGTCGTCGTCCTCGTCGGCCATGCCTTGCTTGAAGCTTTTCAGACCTTTCGCAACGTCGCCCATCATTGAGGAAAAACGGTTCCCGCCAAAGACCAGCAGGAGGATGATCGCGAGGATCAGAAGATGCCAAATGCTTGACCGCCCATGGGGAACTCCTTTGAGCCGGTAATCTAGTCTGCCTCGTCCTCGGTTTCCAGTTGAAGCTGGAAGACCGCCTCGTCGAGCGGATCGAGCAGGCCAGCGGCCTTCAGATCATCGATACCCGGCAGGTCGCGGCGCGAGCCCAAGCCAAAATGGGTCAGGAACTCCTTGGTCGTTGCGTAGAGCAGGGGCCGGCCAGGCCCTTCACGCCGCCCCGCGGGGCGTATCCACCCGGCGTCCATCAGAACATCGAGCGTGCCTTTCGAGATCTGGACGCCGCGAATCGCCTCGATCTCGGCGCGGCTGACTGGCTCGTGATAGGCGATGATCGCCAGCGTCTCGGTCGCGGCCCGCGACAGGCGGCGCGGTTCCTCTCTCGTTCGGCGAAGCAGATGAGCGAGATCCGGCGCGGTTTGGAAATGCCAGCGCCCGCCGCGCTCCACGAGCTCAATCCCGTGGCCCTCATAATGTGCTGCGAGTTGGCCGAGCGCGATCTCGATCTCGCTTTCGCCGACATGCTCGGCGATCTCCTCGACAGTGAGCGGCTCGGTTGACGCGAAAAGCGTCGCTTCAATGGCACGGATCAATTCGTCCATCAGGCTGCCTTCAGCTTGATCGGCGCGAACGGCTCGTCCTGAGCGATGCTAAGGCGCCCGCGCCGAGCCAATTCAAGGGCTGCGAGGAAGCTCGATGCCAGTGCAGAGCGGCGGAATTGCGGATCCTGGGTCTCCGGAAGGAAGCTTTCGAGGAAGGTCCACTCGATCGCCATGCCAATCATGTGACTGACGCGCTCGATCGCCTCCTCGAGAGTCATGACCGAGCGCGCATGGACCACGTGCATCGCCGGCTGGGTGCGGGCGCGAACCACGCCATATGCCGCGAACAGGTCAAAATCGCGGACCTGCCAAGCCGCCTTGCGAACGAGCCGCAACCCCTCCGCCGCGCCGCGCAAGAATACGTCGCGGCCAATGCGATCGCGTCCGAGCAGCCGCGCACCGGCCTCGCGCATCGCATCGAGTTGCTGGAGGCGTAGCTGTAGCCGTAACGCGATCTCTTCGGGGCTCGGGTCCTGCTCCGGATCCTTCGGCAGCAACAAGCAGGATTTCAGGTAAGCGAGCCACGCCGCCATCACGAGATAATCGGCCGCAATCTCCAGCTTCAATGCCCGCGCTTCGGAAAGATAGGTGAGATATTGCTCGACTAGCTGGAGGATCGAGATCTGGGCGAGGTCGACCTTCTGGACACGGGCGAGGCTCAGCAGCAGGTCGAGTGGCCCCTCCCAGCCGTCGAGGCTGAGCGTCAGCTCATCCGACTGCCGGATCGGGCGCTCGTCGAAATCCTCGTCCACGCGCTGATGATACCACGAGTGGTGGCGCTGCGAAGGGAGCACCACACTCTATCGTGGATAAGTCAGCGCTCGTGGCGCCCCGCGCGAAGTCGGCCCCCTCTCGATCGACGAGCGGGCGGCCGGTGTCTTCCGAACGCCCGAATCGAAATCAGGCTAGCGCAAGGAGCGTGTCGCGCTTCTCGATGGCCTCGGCGAAATCGGGCCCGTCAGGCTCGATCATCGTCGTGGCCATTGCGCGGGCGAGGCGGGCTTCGCCTTCGGCGCTCATCGGCGGGACTGCGCTCGCCACGGCAATCATTTCCTCCATGTCGCCGGAGCAATGAAGGGCGGTGTCGCAGCCGGCCGCGACCACGCCCGCTGCGCGGCTGCCAAAGTCACCCCGCAACGCCTCCATGCCGATGTCGTCGCTCATCAGGAAGCCGTCGAAGCCGATCCTTTCGCGAATGATATCGCGGATGACGGTCGGCGACATGCTCGCGGGCTGATCTGGGTCCCACGCCGTATAGACGACGTGCGCGGTCATCCCCATCGGCGCTGATGCCAGGCGCTCAAACGGCTCGAGGTCAGTCTCGAGTTCGTCCGTGCTTGCTATGACGATTGGCAGCTCTTTGTGGCTGTCGACCAGCGCCCGTCCGTGGCCGGGCATATGCTTGACGATCCCGACCACCCCAGCCGAAGCCATTCCCGCAAGCACCGCGCGGCCGAGCGCGGCGACTTGCATCGGTTCCGAACCAAGCGCGCGGTCGCCGATGATGTCGCTCGCACCCTCCTGGCGGACATCGAGCAACGGCAGTGCATTGACGTTGACCCCCACCGACCGAAGCATCAGCGCGAGCGCCCGCGCGTTCGAGCGCGCCGCCTCGATCGCGGAAGACGGCGCAACCCGATAGAGGTCGGCAAAACGCTCGGCAGCCGGAAAGGCTGGCCATTCCGGCGGCTTCATCCGGGCGACCCGGCCACCTTCCTGGTCGATCAGGATTGAAAGGTCGGCACGGCCGGTCAGGTCGCGCAGCGAGTCCGTGAGCTTGAGCAACTGGCCCCTGGTCTCGCAATTGCGCTTGAAGAGGATGAACGCGGCAGGATCAGCGTCGCGGAAGAATCCTCGCTCCCCGCTTGTGAGTTCCAGCCCTTCGAGACCGTAGATCGCAGCCTGCATCGTTCCGGGCTTACTCCGCGACGAAGCAGTTTTCGCCGGCCGCCTTCAGCGTATCGCACATCTGCTTGGCGTCCGCGGCGGACTCCGCGCCGGCGCGAAGGCGGATGCCGTGCGCGAAGGGAACAATCATCTTGTTCATCGCAGCGATGCTGGGAAAGCGTGCCGACAAGGCGGTCCATGCGCGCTCCGCTTGCGCCTGGTTCGCGAATGCGCCGAGCTGAATTACGCTTCCGGCGCCCCCTGTTGCCTTCGAAGGAGCCGGGGCCTCGGGCACTTTTACCGGTGCCGGCGGCGTTTCCGTCGATGTGGCAGGCTTCTCTTCCGGCTTCGTAACGATGCCCTTGGGAAGCTTGCTGGTGTCCAGCTGGGCATCCTTGTCCTCGCCCGCGCTCGTCTCGAACGCTGTCTGGCTCTCCGCGCTGATGTCGAGGCCGCCCGGATTGGGCGGCTTCACCTTATAAGGGCCAACGGGAGCGTGGATCAGCTCCGGCGGGCCGCTGATGACGGCGCCTCGCTGGCCGAGCCAGAAGAAGGTGGCGGCGACGATAAGCGCAGCGAGCAACACCACGAGAAGCGCTGCGAACATCTTGCGCGCCGAGATGCCGCGCGGCTCGTCTTCGTCGTCGACGGGCTGGAGCCACGGCAATTGCTCGTCATACGGACGGCTGTCGGTCATCGTTCGACGCCTTTGGGTTTCCACGAGAGGCCGACGACGGCGCAGCTGAAATTAATCTTGTCCATCCGCTGACATAGTACTTCGGAGTGTGCCTGCGAGGTCGTGCCGATCTGAAATCGATAGAAATACCGGCCGCGTGAGTTGCGATCGGTGACGACCGTCGCCTTGAGGCGGACAAGGGCCGGATCGGCACGAACCATGTGGCGCCGAGCCGACTTCGCCCTCTCACGACTGCCGATGCGCCGATGCGGACGATGCGCCCCTTGGCGCCCTGCGACTGGGACGCAGGCCAGGCTGTGAGGGGCTTTGCGTCGGGATTTGGGGCCGGCTTCGCCGCCTGTGGAGCAGCCTTGGCGGGCTGAGAAATGCCTTCCTGATCGGCGACGATCCTGTCGATCTCGACGGTGGAAGGCGATTCCCGCTTCAGTTGCGATCGTGGGCGACGTGCGACCGACCTTTTATCCACTCGCGGACGCGCAATCGGAACTTCGCGGACCGGAACCGGGCTGACCTCGGGCGCCGGCTTGAACGTGACCTGCGGCTGCTCCGGCTGAGGCGGCTCGGCAGTGCGCGGCTGCGGAACCGTGACGGTCCCGCCGCGCTGCACGGACTCTCTCTGGGCTGGCTGCCTCCAACTGCGCGAGCCCATCCAGTAGGACACTGCCGCAACCAGCAACACTGCAACAATTGCCCAGCCGACAAGTTCGCGCTTGCCGCTGCGCTTTCGTTGCGGCTGTACCGGCGCCGGATCATCTGGGAGCCACGGCAGCCGGTCCATCGCCGCCGCCGTTTGGGCCTGGCTCATGGTCAACGCATCTCCTCGGCGGCCGCCACGCCCATCAGCGCGAGGCCGCTCCTTATGATTTGCCCGATGCCGAGCGCCAGTTCCAGCCGAGCCCGAGAAAGTTGTGGATTGTTTTCAAGGAGGAAGCGCCGGTTCGGATCGTCATTGCCGCGGTTCCACAGCGCGTGGAACTCGGCGGCAAGATCGTACAGATAGAAGGCGATCCTATGAGGCTCGTGCGCCAGCGCGGCGCCCTCCAGCACGCGTGGATATTGTGCAGCGCGTTTCACCAGCGCGAGCTCTTCCTCATCGAGGAGCGACAAATCCGCCCCGTTCGCGAGGTCAACACCCGCTCCAGCGGCTTTGCGCTTGAGTGAGCTGATCCGCGCATGGGCGTACTGGACGTAAAACACCGGATTGTCCTTCGATGCCTCGACCACCTTCATGAAGTCGAAGTCGAGCGGAGCGTCTGCCCGGCGCGACAGCATCATGAAGCGGACAACGTCCTTGCCAACTTCGTTCACGACCTCTTCGAGGGTTACGAAATCGCCAGCACGCTTGCTCATCTTTACCGGTTCGCCACCGCGGAACAGCCGAACCATTTGGACCAGCTTGACGTCGAGATCGACGCGGCCGTCCGTCAGCGCCTTCACCGCGGACTGAACCCGCTTGACGGTTCCGGCGTGATCCGCGCCCCAGATATTTACGAGGTGGTCAGCGTTCCGGGCTTTCTGCCAATGGTAAGCGGCATCGGCACCAAAATAGGTCCAGCTACCGTCCGATTTCTTCATCGGGCGGTCCTGGTCGTCACCGAACTCGGTGGAACGGAACAAGGTCAGCTCGACCGGCTCCCACTCGTCGTGCGGATCGAGGCTCTTGGGCCTCTCGAGCGTCCCTTCGTAGACGAGCCCCTTCGCGCGAAGCTCTTCCATCGCAAGCTCGACCGCGCCCGAACTCTGCAGCTCCGCTTCCGAGGCGAAGATGTCGTGGTGGATATTGAGCAGACCCAGATCGTAGCGGATTAGGTCGAGCATCGCCTTGATGGCGCACTTGCGGAAGATCGGAAGCCACTGCTGTTCCGGCACTTCGACGAGGTCATCGCCGTAGTCGGCCGCGAGCACGATCGCGACGGGAATCAAGTAATCGCCCGGGTAGAGGCCCTCGGGGATCTCGCCGATATCCTCGCCGAGCGCCTCGCGGTACCTCAGGTGCAGCGAACGTGCGAGCGTGTCTACCTGCGCGCCTGCATCGTTGACATAATATTCCTTGGTGACGCGGAAGCCCGCCGCCTCGAGGATCCGGGCAAGGCTGTCACCGACGACAGCGCCCCGGCAGTGACCCATGTGCAGCGGCCCGGTGGGGTTCGCAGACACATATTCGACATTGACGCGCTCATCGTTGCCGACGGCGCAAAGACCGTATTCCTCGCCTTCACGCACAATGGTCCGGAGCTCGTCCCGCCATGCATCGAGCGCCAGCCGAAGATTGATGAAGCCTGGGCCAGCGATCTCAACGGCGGTAACCGGCGGCAGCGCCTCCAGCTTCGGCTTGATCCGCTCGGCGAGCGAGCGCGGGTTCGTGCCAGCGGACTTAGCGAGGACCATCGCTGCGTTGGTCGCGACATCGCCGTGAGATGCATCGCGCGGCGGCTCGACCGTCACGTTCCGGCGATCAAGGTCGGCGGGAAGCACACCCTCGGAAACGAGATCATCGAGCACTCCGTCGAGGAGCGCGGCATATTGGGCGTAGAGGCTCAAGACATTCCACCAATGCTGGAAGGGCTGGCCCTCTAGCGCAGCCTTTCCTGCTCGTCACTACGCATGGAAGGAGGTTGGCGATCGAGGCAGCGCCGGATGTGCCTCGCCCCCGGAGTGCCAGACCTAGAAGCGGTCAGCCGGGAGGTTCACTGGTCCGGCCACTTCCTCGTGCCGGGCAATGGCGAAGCGGTCGGTCATGCCGGCAACGAAATCGGCGATCGTGCGGATCTGTCGGACGGTATCGCCGCCGAGCTGCCAACCCCTGGGGAGCCGGGATGGGTCCGCGCGGTAGGCGGCGGCGAGGTCGGCTACCACGCGCTGCGCCTCCTCGCGCACCTCTTTCAACTCGGCGAGGCCATAAAGCCGTGCATAAAGGAAGCGCTTGAGCTCGCGTTCCTCCTCGCCGAGTGCATCGGAAAAGCCTGCTAGTTGCCGCCCGGCAGCGCGGACGTCCTCGATTGTCTCGACGCCAGCCTCACCGACCCGCCGCGCCGTCTCGGCGAGGACGTCGGCAACCATCGTGCCGATCATGTCGCGCACCAGCGCTCGCTGGCGCTTCTCAACGGAAATGCCCGGATGGCGCTCGCCGATCGCTTCCCAGAGCCGCTTTACGATCGGTAGCTCAATCAGTTCGTCAATGCGCAGGAGGCCGGCGCGGAGACCGTCATCGATGTCATGATTGTCATAGGCGATGTCGTCGGAGATTGCCGCAACTTGCGCCTCGAGTCCGGGCCAGGTGGCGAGTTCGAGGTCCCACTCGGCATTTGCCTCGGCGAGCGCCCAGCTTGGCTCGGCTATCGGCCCATTATGCTTGGCGAGGCCCTCGAGGGCCTCCCAACTGAGGTTCAGGCCTTCGAAGCCCGGATAGGGATTCTCCAGCTTCGTCACGATGCGGATCGTCTGGGCGTTGTGATCGAACCCGCCAGCGTCGGCGAGCGCCGCGTCCAGCGCATCTTCACCGGCATGACCGAAAGGCGGATGGCCAAGGTCGTGGGCAAGGCACAAGGCCTCCGTCAGGTCCTCGTTGAGGCCCAGGGCCCGGGCGATGGTGCGCCCGATCTGTGCGACTTCCAGGCTGTGGGTCAGCCGAACCCGGAAATGGTCTCCGTCCGGTGCAATGAAGACCTGCGTCTTGTGCCTCAAGCGCCGGAACGCGACCGAATGGATGATGCGGTCGCGGTCGCGCTGGAAGATGTCGCGAGGGCCGCGAGGGCCGGAGCGGTCTTCAGGATGGAGGCGGCCACGTGAGATTGCGGGATTGGCGGCGACGCCGGTTGGAAGGATCATTCCACCGCGATTGGCACAATCCTGTCGGAAGAGGAATTGGTCCATCGGAATGCGTCGACGCCGATTGTGTGAAGATCCTCGGAGAAGATCCTCGCGTCGGATGAGCCGCGGAACGGACCGATGACAAGCCGGTCGCGGTCCGAGCCCTGGGCTACATAGGCAGTTATGCCCTGGAACAGCTCATGGTTGCGCGACTTCAGGTGTTCGAACTGGTTCGAAAGCGCGCCAGCATCATGGCCGCTTGCGAGTTGCAGCCAAATCTTGGCCGGATCGCTCGTCGAAGTGCGCTCGACCGTTGCGGGGCGTGGCGCCGGGGCATAGGCGACCTGAATAGGCTGCGGACGCTCTGCCTGAACGGCCGGCTGCCCCCAACCAGGCGCCGTGGCCGGCTGCTGCGGCGCTGATTGCTGGCGCAAGAGCGCATCGATGCCGGACAGCCTGTCGGTGCTCACGGTCTCGCTCATCGCGACCGCCGAAGGCGCCGTGGTCACTGGTGCGGCATATGCGTAGGCCGCCTGGTTCGCATCGGGGAAGATCCCGAGGTTGACCGCCGCTGCTTTATCTCCCGCGGGCAGTGAAGGAAGCCGGGCGAGGAAGGGCGCGACGCTCGACCAGCTGCCGGGCATGGCCGCGTCGATGGCACTCATCGCCGACCTGGAATCACCGGTGAGGGCAAGAACGAAGGCGCGCACGCGGTTAGTCGTCGCATCCCCCTTAGCGGACAGCGGTGCAAGCGCTGCGATGGCGCCGGCCTTGTCGCCGCTGATGGCGAGACTGAGGGCGAGGCGGCGGCGCGCCTCGTCGAAATCGGCACCGCTCAGCGCGGCCCGATAATCGGTCTGGGCTTTCGCCTGTTGCCCCATGAGGTCGTAAGCAAGGCCGCGATCACAGCCGAGCGTTGATGCCGAAGCGCCAAGCTGCTGGGCTCTGGTGAAATAAGGCATCGCACCCTTGCCGTTGCCGCTCACCACTTGCACCGCGCCCATTCCGGCCTGCGGAAGCGGACTGCGCGGATCGACTTCGTCGGCACGGGCGAAGAAGCCCGCGGCCGCCTGGGCATCGCCCAGTTCGAGCGCGGCTCGGCCGGCGCCGATCAGCGATTGGAAATCCTTGGGGTTGTCGGCCAGCGCCCGCACGTAGCGGGCGAGCGCTGCGGCAGCGGTCTCGTTGTAGGGCGAATAGCTTCCCTGCGCCGCCACCGGCGCAGCAACCACGGCAAGTCCGCCGGCGCAGCAAACGAGCGCTCCGACAAATGAAATTTGTGACAATCCCCGCATCGACCCTCCCAGTGCGACAGAGAATCTTACCGAGAGCTTTCTGCCTAGTGCGGTTACGCTGAAGCGTGCGAGGCAGGCGGTGAGGTGCGGCAAAGCTAGGCCATTAACTGACCAAATATACAAAAAGGGACAGACCCTGGCGGGACCTGTCCCTTTTCAGCAATCCCTAGTGAATTACTGGTTGTTTTGCCGGTTGAGGAAACGCGGGATGTCGATCGGCTCCCGCCTATAGCCATTTTCGTCCTCGTCGATCTGCGCCTTGGGAGCGCCGCGGGCAATGTTCGACATCCGCTCGAAGAGCGTGCCGCCGTTCGCTGCGGGCTGCGTCGTTTCGTCCTCGTCTTCCGGCGGCTCGATCGGCGGGGCGCCGACCGGACTGGTCAGGATGTCGTCGCTGCCGAGCAGCAGTTCGTCATCGTCATTCTCGTCGGTAAGATCGACTTCGAGCATATCCTCCGCCGCGGAAGCGATCGGATCTGGATCCGCGATAAGAGCAGAGGTCTGTTGGCGCGGCGGGAAGCTGAACACCTTCGCTGGCGTCGGTTGAACGCCAACCTCGGCCTCAATGCCGGTGGCGACGACCGACACGCGGATCTTGCCACCAAGATCATTGTTGAAGGCCGAGCCCCAAATGATGTTCGCATCGGGGTCGACCAGTTCCTTGATGTGGCTGGCGGCCTCATCGACCTCCATCAGGCGCATGTCCTCGCCGCCGGTGATCGAAATGATGACGCCCTTGGCCCCCTTCATGCTGACGCCATCAAGCAGCGGGTTGGAAATCGCCTTCTCGGCGGCCTCGATCGCGCGATTGTCGCCGTCGGCCTCGCCGGTCCCCATCATCGCCTTGCCCATCTCGCTCATCACGGAGCGGACATCGGCGAAGTCGAGATTGATGAGGCCGGGCATGACCATCAGGTCGGTGATGCCGCGAACGCCCTGCTGAAGCACCTCGTCCGCCATTTCGAATGCCTGTTTGAAGGTCGTTTCCGAATTGGCGAGACGGAACAGGTTCTGGTTCGGGATGACGATGAGCGTGTCGACATGCTGCTGAAGCTCGGAGATTCCCGCGTCGGCCGAGCGCGAGCGGCGGGCACCTTCGAACGCGAACGGCTTGGTGACGACTTCGACTGTCAGGATTTCGCGGTCGCGCGCCGCCTTGGCGATGACCGGAGCAGCACCAGTGCCGGTGCCGCCGCCCATGCCGGCGGCGATGAAACACATGTGCGCGCCCTCGAGCGACTGAATGATATCTTCGATCGTCTCTTCCGCCGCCGCCGACCGATTTCTGGGCGCGATCCGGCACCGAGGCCCTGGGTAATCTTCAGGCCAAGCTGGATCCGGCGGTCCGCCTCACTATTGTTGAGCGCCTGTGCGTCCGTGTTGGCGACGATGAAATCGACGCCCTGGACGTCCGCGCGCATCATGTTGGCGATGGCATTGCCGCCAGCCCCGCCGACGCCGATCACGCTGATCCCGCGGGCGAAGCTCGTCGACTTCCGGCCGGATGAAATCGATGCTCATGATCTAAAATCCCCCCAATGCGACAACGCTTTGAGCCTGCAAGAGGAATCAATCAATCGTTGCGAGTCTCCTGCCAAGCGGAAAAGTTAACAGGTAGCGAAAAAAGTTGGAGCGGGTGTCGCCCGAAAGACTCACTTTTACCGCCAATTCGCCCGCGTCCTTGCACAAAATGGACCGGAGTGTGCAGGCGCACGATTGGCTATCGCATCAGTCTCGAGGCAGTCGAGCGAAGGCTCCGGGAAAGCGGCCTGTCACTCGAAATCGGGCCGTCGCAAGTGATCCGCCCAAGCGGGGCCGCGATGCTGAAGGCCGTCCTTGCAATTCCCCCTTTTCCGCCCGTTTGCGGACGCTCGAAATTCGAACAGCCATCGAAGCCTTCCTCGCAAAGCCAAGCTCGTTATAGAGACGGCCCCATGGCGATTGCTTTATACGACGCAGCTGAGGTGGAGGAACTGCTCGATTATCCCGGCTGCATCAAGGCGATGCGGCAGGCGATGGTCGCCTTGTCGAGCGGGGAACGGCCGCAGCCGCTGCGACAGATCTTCACGGTCGGCGACAACCAGATGTTCGGAACTATGCCAGGGGAATTGCAGGCGCTTTCGACGTTCGGCGCAAAGCTGGTCAGCGTATTTAGCGCCGCGGACCGGCCCGGGCGGTCGCGGCATCAGGAAGTCGTTGTCGCCTATGATGGAAAAACCGGATCCGTAAGCTGCATCGCCGACGCCGAGCCGGTGACCCAGATCCGCACCGGCTGCGCGAGTGCGACCGCGACCGATGCGCTAGCACGCGCCGATGCCGAAATTCTCGCGATCTTCGGGACCGGAATTCAGGCGGAATCGCACCTGCGAGCATTGCCTCTGATTCGGCCATTTCGAGAAATCCTTCTGTGGGGACGATCGGCAGAAAGAACGCGTGAATTCGCTTCGAAGATGAGCGCGGAACTGGGCCGCGCGATCACGGCTGTTTCAGATGGTCGGGAAGTGGCTGCTCGGGCCGACGTGATTTGCACGGTTACGTCGTCCGTAGAGCCGGTCCTTCTCGCCGATTGGGTAAGGCCCGGAACGCACATCAACCTGGTCGGCTCGAGCTATCTCGGTCCGGTCGAGGTGGACAGCGCGCTTGTGGCGAAGGCTCGCTACGTTGCCGATTATCTTCCAGGCGTGCTCGCCCAGGCCGCCGAACTGGCGGCCGCGCGCGGCGCCGGCCTGATCGACGACAATCATGTGATCGGCGAGATCGGCGATGTTCTCGCCGGGCGGGTCCAAGGGCGCGAGAATGATAGCCAGATTACGATCTATAAGTCGCTGGGGCACGTTGCGCAGGACCTCGCCGCTGTTGCCTATCTACATGAGCGGGCGAGTTCGAAGCGATAACTTTTGAGCCTAGCTGCCCGGCGGCTGCCAGAGCTCGATCGGATTGCCCTCGGGGTCATGGATTCGGGCGAAGCGGCCGACGTTCGGGTCGTTCCATTCGTCTCGCGTTTCCACATCAACTCCTGCGCCCTTCAGCCGATCGATGAGTTCGGCGATGTCGCTGACCCTAAGGTTCAGCATGTAGGCCTTGTCGGCCGCAAAATAGTCGGTGTCCGCCGTGAACGGCATGAAGACGACAGGGCCGCCGCCGGCCATCCAGCTATATTCGTCGCCCTCGCCGGCGCCCTCGGCGCTGCAGCCCGGACCGACGTTCAAATGTTCGCGATACCAGGCCGAGAGCGCTTCCGGTTCCCGGGCCCGGAAAAACAGGCCGCCAATGCCAAGAACCCCCATGCTTGCCTCCTGACGTTTGAATGCAGAATATCGGATGCCGCGGCCGAGCGCGATTGCCGACGTTCGCAAGTCTGAGGGAACGTTGCCGCAACGATTGCGTTGGCGAACGGGTTAAAAAGGAGACGGAGATGAAACGGATCGTACTTCTATTCGCGGCGACGGCCGTGCTTTCGGCCTGTGCGACCACGCCTCCGCCGATGCAAACGTGCCCCGATGGGTCGCAAGTTGCAGCGGGACAACCCTGCCCGCCGCCTCCGCCGCCCCCGCCGCCCCCGCCGCCGCCTCCGACGGTCTGCCCGGACGGTACGTCGGTGCCGGCAGGGACACCGTGCCCGCCCCCACCGCCACCTCCTCCGCCGCCGCCATCGCCGACCCACGCCGGTGAACGCGGCTGAGCTATGCGGTCGCTCGCCGCCTGATCTGCGGCCGAGCATTGGTTTTCGAGGCGCGGCTCTAGCTCCGCGCCTCGAGGGCCGAATGTCAATCTGAGCGCCACGACGGCGCACGCTTCTCGAGAAAGGCGCTGAATTCCTTCTTCGGCGTCGGCCGCGAGCATGTTTTCGACCATCGCTCGGGATGCGCAGTCGTAGGCTTCGGCGAGGCCCATCCCGGCCTGCCTCGTGACTGCGGCCTTTCCAAGCCTCACCGATATCGGCGACTTGGCGGCGATCGTTTTCGCGAGTTCGCGCACCGTCTCGGCGAGGGACTCGCGTTGGACGACGCGGTTGACCAGTCCGAATTCGAGTGCAGTGGCGGCGCTGATCATCTCGCCCGTCAACAGCATTTCCATCGCGCGCTTGGCGGTGATGTTGCGCGTCAGGGCTACCGCTGGCGTCGAGCAGAACAGGCCGACGTCGATCCCGTTGACGCCAAACGTCGACTGATCCGAGGCGACGGCAAGGTCGCAGGAAGCGACCAGCTGGCATCCGGCCGCCGTCGCCATCCCGTCCACTTCCGCCATGACTGGCTTGGGAAGGTTCACGATCGACTGCATCAGCCGCGAGCAGAGTGCGAAGACGCGATCGAAGAATGCCCTGCCCCCATCGGCATCGCCGCGATGCGAGGTCATTTCCTTAAGGTCGTGCCCGGCCGAGAAGAGCTTGCCCTTGGCTGCGATGACGATGAGGCGGATTGAATTATCATCCCCGGCGGCATCGAGCTTCGCCTGGAGCAACTTTATGACCTCGATTGAAAGGGCGTTTGCCGGTGGGTTCTCCAGGGTCAAGCGGAGGAGGGGGCCGTCACGCTCCGCGCCAATTGGGCGGTTGGGCTCGGGCCCGGTCACGCCTAGCGCCTGCGCCGCTCGATCCCTCCGGGCGGTCCGATGTTGATCTTTCGCCGCTCGCCCTTGCGGCGGTCGTTGGAGCGACGCTCCCCTTCAGAAGCGCGCGGCGCACCGCTGGAATTCAGCGTATCGATGACGATCGTTTCCGCCTCGGGATTGGCGCGGAGCCAAGCGATCGCTGCGCTGACCACGACGCTAAGATGCGTCCGGACGAACTCGCGGCGGTCCGTTTCGCCCATCGAATTCTGCAACGTCCGGCGCTACCCCGAGGTAGGATTCGATCGCCTGGCGCGAAACAATGATCGCGCGGAACTTCCCTTCGATCCACAGGTCGACGAGCGTGCTGTCGCCCATTGCACGTACGGAGTCGCTTTCCATCTGCCCTCTTTCCCGATCAGTCCCAGCCGCGTTCCAAGAATCTTGTCGCGCAGCCGGCGAGGAACGCCGTTCCGCGCGGCAGGACCGTTTCATCAACCATCATGTGGCTCGAATGGATGCCGCAGCACTGCCACCAGTCAGCACCCGATTCCGCAACACCGAGGAAAGCCATGGCGCCGGGCACCTTTTCGAGAACGTAGGAGAAGTCCTCTGCGCCCATGATCGGCACTTCGAGGTTCCTGTATTCGCCGTGCGGCAGTGACGTTGTTACCCTCTCGGCCAAAGCGACGGCCCGGGCGTCGTTGACCGTCGGCGGGAAGCCCTGCGTGATGGTCACATCGGCATCGCATTCGTGTGCCTGGGCGATGTTCTCGGCGAGCGTTTTTATGGCGTTCCAGACTTCGCGGCGCCGCTCGGCCGTGAGGGTGCGAATGGTTCCTTTGAGCAGCGCGCGCTCGGGAATGATGTTATGCGCGTTCGCCGCCTCGAGCTGGGTGATGGTGACGATCATTGCTTCGTGCGCGTTGAAACGGCGCGTGACCATCGTCTGGAGCGCCGTGACGATCTCACAGGCCACCGGCACGGGATCGCGTGTATCGTGCGGCATCGAGGCGTGGCCGCCGCGGCCCTCGACCACGATTTCGAGCATGTCGGCCGATGCCAGCAGCGTGCCGGCGCGGCTGGCGATCGTGCCGTGCGGAGCATTGGGCATGATGTGAAGCGCGAAAGCGGCTTCGGGCATCGGGTCGAGCAATCCCTCGTCGATCATGAAACGGGCGCCGTGATAGCCCTCCTCGCCCGGCTGAAACATGAAACGGACTTCGCCCGGCAAAGAGTCGGCGCGGGCAGCGAGGACTCGGGCGGCGCCGGCGAGCATCGCAGTGTGCGTATCGTGCCCGCAGGCGTGCATCCGACCGGCAACGGTGGACGCGAACGGAAGGCCGGTGTGCTCCTCCATTGGAAGGGCATCCATGTCGCCGCGCAGCAGCACGCTTCGGCCCTCTTTGCCTGTGTTGAGGACTGCGACCGCTCCTGTGCAGGTGGAACCCTCGCGCCATTGAAGCGGCAGGTCGGCGAGCTCGGCGCGCACCTTGGCGAGGGTCTTGGGAGTCTCAAGCCCGAGTTCGGGCTCGGCATGGATTGCGCGGCGGAGCGCGGTGATACGATCGGCGATGCCGCGTGCGTCTTGAAGCAGGTCTTCGGTCAGCATGGCGTGGATGATAACGGCCGTTCGTTCGCCGCGCTATCCGGCGCGAAGGCTCAGCGCGTCAATCCAGTTCGACCTGCCTGATGCGCGGCACGCCCCACGCCCACCACGCCGCGCCGACCGCAGCAATTGCAGCGGTAAGCACGAAGGCGCTGTCGTAGCCCGCGCGCTGGACCACGATGCCCGTCACGATCGGACCAATGATGCCAGAAAGATTGCCGATGGCGTTCTGGACGCCCACCCAGGACCCGGATGCCCGGGGACCGGCGAACATCTGCGCGACGGCGTAGAGGTTGAGTGACAGCGACGCCGAGGCGGCGCCAGCAAGGCAAAGAAGGATACCGATGGCGACGGCGCTCTGCGCGAAGGCGAGGCCGAGGATCGCGATCGCGGCGAGCGTCTGGCTCCCGACCATCATCCAGCGGCGGCACGCGGCCTCCGAACGGCCAGAGCGGGTCCACCAGTCGGAGAAATGGCCGTAGCTGAGCGCGCAGGCGCCCTGCACCGCGTAGCCGAGCGTCGCGAGGAACGTCATTTCGCTGATCGAGAAGCCGCGCGCCTTGGTGAGGAACAAAGGCAGCCAGGCGAGCAGGAAATAGAAGCAATAATTGCCGAGCGAGTGGACGATCGACATCGACCAGAGCGGCCACTTCCTCAAGATGACGGCGAGCGGAACCCTCGCCTCTTGATCTTCGTCGCCGGTGCTGGGAAGCGACCGGACCGTCTCGGTCCAGGGCAGCAACCAGAACAGCGTCACCAGGCCGAACGCCAGGAAAATCGGACGCCAGCCCCAGTGGCCGAGGATCAGACCGCCGGCGAGAGTGCCGACCGCGGGACCAAGCGCCAGGCCTGTCGCAACCGCGGCGTTCGCGATGCCGCGGCGCTCCGCCGGAACGTGCCTCGCGATGATCTTCGAGCTTCCGGGGAAGGAAATGCTCTCGCCAACGCCGAGCATGATGCGCAGGACGAGCAGCGAGGCGAAGCCGCCGGCGAGGGCCATCAATAGGGTGCTCGCGGCCCAGAGCAGGATGCCCGCGGCCATCAGCTTGTAAACGGAGAAGCGGTCGCACAACCAGCCCGCGAAGAATTGGACCGGCGCGTAAATCCAGAAGAACGCCGAGAAGGCGAGCCCGTAGGCTTCCTCCGACAGGCCGAGCTCCGACTTCATCAGCGGCGCGGCGATGCCGATCGCGCCCCGGTCGACATAGTTTAAGAAGACGGCGGCGCCGAGCAGGAAGACGAGCGCCGACGCGGTGCGCCCGGTGCGTCCGATTGCTGCTGTCGCCATCTGCCCGTCCCCCCAAGCTGGTACGCTAATAGCCGCCCTTCATTGCCGCGATGAAGCGGCCAACCACGCCTTTGGGTGGGCGGGCGCGTGCGATTGGTCCGATGTCGCGTATGTCTCCCCGGCCCTTGGCCGCAAGCAGCGCCAAGACCGACGAGCGTCGAAAACGCCGGGCCGCTGTGCGCGTCAGGAAGGCCGGTGATCTGTTTCGGGCGACCGACGCGGACCGCGCGGCCGAGCACGCCCTGCATGTAGTCTGCGATGTTCTTCAGTTCCGCGCCGCCGCCGGTGAGGACCACTTGCCGCCCGACCGGACCGGTGAAGCCGAGTGCCTTCAGCGACGCCTCGATCTCGTTCGTCAACTCCTCGATGCGCTGGCGGATGACCATCATCAGCTGGGCGCGAGTGATCTTCATCGGCTCCGCGCCTTGTTCGGCACCGATCTGAGTAGCCTCGATCATCTCGTGATTGTCGCGCGGGCTCGTCATCGCCGAGCCGTAGAAGCATTTCAGCCGCTCGGCGTCGCGGCGCTGCACCGCAAAGGCACAGGCGATGTCGTTGGTGATGTCCTTGGCGCCGAGTTGGATCGAGCGCAGCCCAACGAGCATGCCGCCATAATGGACGGAGACGTTCGTCACCTCGGCGCCCATCTCCACCAGCGCGACTCCGAGCTCACGCTCCTCGTCGCTGAGGCAGGCGAGCGCGGCCGCGATCGGCGAAGCGACGATCGCCTTCACGCCGAGGTGGGCCTGGCGAATCACCGTGTCGATATTGCGGAGCGGCGACGGGTCGGCCGCGATGACGTGGATGTCGACGCCGAGGCGGGTGGCGTGGAGCCCGATCGGCTGCTGAACGCCTTGGGCGCGGTCAATTGTGTAGAGCGCCGGATGGGCGTGGAGGACGACCTGGCCGTTGCGGTCGATCGCGCGCTTGCCGGCGTCGAGAAGCTCATTGACATCGGCCTGCTCGACCGCATGCCCGCCAAGTTCCACCTCGACATTTGCAAGGTCGCTGACGAGGCCGGCAGCGCCGTAGCTTGCCCAGACATCTTCGACGGTGAGGCCGGACATACGCTCGGCAAGCTCGACTGCCTCGCGAACGGCGAACTCGCTCGCGCCCATGTCGGTGATGTAGCCGCGTTTCACTCCCCTGCTCTCGCGCTGGCCGGTGCCGAGCACGGTCGGACGGCCCTCGTCGTCGAGTCGGGCGATTATCGCACAGACCTTCGAGGAGCCTATGTCGAGCGCGGCGATGAGGTCCTGCTGGACGGTCTGCGCCATCAGCCCTCCTGGGGCACCGGCTTGGCCGGCTCGAGCGCGTGCGGGCAGGCGGACGATCATCTTGCCGGGGACGCGCAGGTCGAAACGGACCATGCCGCGGCCGAGCAATCCGCTCTGCTTGTCCGCCTTTGCGAACTTGTCGAGCGCGGCGTGCGCCGCCGGATCGCCCTCGGGTAGAGCGACGGTCTCGCCCGACTGGAAGTTCAGGTCCCAGCGGCGGCCGCCTACCCAGGTCGCCGAAGCCAGCTGCGGCTTCAGCGTCGGGACGTCCGCCATCAGGTCCGATAGCTCCTTTTCCTGCCCGTTGGCGCCAGACCCGATCAGTAGCGGCAAGTCGGGCATTCGGTCGACGGGTACCCGGTCGAGAACCACGCCTTCTGAATCGATGAGAGCGAGCTGGCCCTGGCTCTGCCAGAGCGCGGCGGGCTTGCGCTCGACGATGTCGATGACGAGCGTGTCCGGAAGGCGGCGGAGGACTCGAGCATCCTTGACCCAGCCATAGCGCAGCAGGCGTTCGCGGATAGCGCCGGCGTCGACCAGTGCCTGCGGCGCCTTGGCGCTTCCCGCCTCGTCGGCCGCGCGGCGAAGTTCGTCGTTGACGACGTCGTCGACGCGGCTGCGGTCCATGTGGGCGATACCGACGATCTGATAGCCGCTGACGGTGAAGCCGACGTGGCCGACTGCGGCTGCGGCCGAGCGTTCGGCCTTTGCCGGTATGTCCAGCGCAATCAGCACTACGAGCGCGAGCGCGAGCATGAATGCGCCGAAGACGAGTCCCGCGACCTTGTTCGCGCGGGCCTGGCCGACGGGCAGCCGCTTGGCGATCTTGTTGGGGACGGCAACCTTGCCGCTCTTGCGCGTCTTGGCGCGGCCGCCACCGCCGCGGCGGACGTGCGCCGCGCTCATTGGAGCGCCTCCGATATCAAACGCTCGACGAGATCGCCGTAAGCGATGCCCTTGGACTTGGCCTGCTCCGGTACGAGGCTCAGCGGAGTCATTCCTGGCTGCGTATTCACTTCGAGCAGATACACCCCCGCTTCGCCGAGCTCGTCGTCCCAGCGGAAGTCGGAGCGCGATGCGCCCTTGCAGCCGAGCAGCGCGTGGGCCCGGGCGGCCATGTCCATCATTGCACAGGCGATTTCGTACGGGACCTCGGCCGGGCAGATGTGCTGGGTCAGGCCGTCGGTATATTTCGCATCATAATCGTAGAAGCCGGCCTTGGGCTTGAGCTCGGTGACCGCCAGCGGCTCGGTCCCGAGCACTGCGACAGTAAGCTCACGCCCTTTGATGAACGGCTCGGCCAGAAGCTCGCCGAAGTGGAGCCAGGGGCCCTCGACATCGCGGCCAATCGGGTTTCCGTAATTGCCGTCATCGGTCACGATCGCGACGCCGACCGAAGACCCTTCGTTGACCGGCTTCACGACGAATGGGCGAGGCAGTGGGTCTTCTTGGTACAGGCTCTCGCTGGTGACGACCCGCCCCGCCGGCATTCGGATGCCATGGGGCACAAGGACCATCTTGGTCAGCTCCTTGTCGATCGCGATGACAGACGTCTCGAGGCCGCTGTGCGTGTAGCGAAGACCCATCAGGTCCATCATGCCCTGCACCGTGCCGTCCTCGCCCGGCGTACCATGGAGGGCGTTGAACACCACATCCGGCTTCAGCGCGGCGAGCCGAACCGCGACGTCGCGGTCCATGTCGAGTTCGGTGACGTTCGACCAGCCGCGCTCGCGCAGCGCGTCGGCGACGCCCTTCCCGCTCGTCAGCGACACTTCGCGTTCGGAAGACCAGCCGCCCATCAGGACGACGACGTGCAGATCCCTGTTCATTCCCTCCCGACCCGCTGGATTTCCCATTCCAGCATGATGTGGGTTTTCGCCTCGACCCGGCGGCGGACTTCCTCGCCCAGCGCCTCGATTTGCGCACTTGTCGCGCTACCGAGATTGAGCAGGAAATTGCAATGCTTTTCCGAGACTTGGGCATCACCCATCGTCAGGCCGCGGCAACCCGCCGCGTCAACCAGCGCCCAGGCCTTGTGGCCGGGCGGATTCTTGAAGGTAGAGCCGCCCGTTCGGCTCCTGAGCGGCTGCGATTCTTCGCGTGCGCGGGCGATCGCATCCATCTCGGCGCCGATGGCTTCTGGGTCCCCGGGCGTGCCTCGGAAGACGGCCTCGATGACGATGGCGCCCGCCGGAACGTTGCTGTGGCGGTAAGTGTAGCCAAGCTTTTCCAGCGGCCATTCGACCACCTCGCCAGAGCGCAGCACCGCCCTCGCCGAAACGAGGATGTCGCTAACCTCGCGGCCGTAGGCGCCGCCATTCATCCGTACGAACCCGCCGACCGTGCCGGGGATGCCGCGCAGGAATTCAAGACCTGCAATGCCATGATCCCTCGAGGTCGACGAGACCAGGATTCCGCTCGCCCCGCCGCCACAGCGCAGGGTGTTTTCGTCGAGCTGTTCGATCTTCGCGAAGGACTTGCCAAGCCGCACCACGATACCGGCGACACCGCCGTCGCGGACGATGAGGTTCGAGCCGAGGCCGAGCGCCATCACCGGAACCTCCGGGTCGAGGTCGCTCAGGAACTGGACGAGGTCGTCTTCGTCACCGGGTTCGAACAGCCACTCGGCATTGCCGCCGCTCTTGAACCATACAAGCGGCGCGAGCGGAGCGTTGGGCGTAAGCTTGCCGCGGACCTGCGGCATGGTGGCGACGGCGGTCATTTGCGCGCCCTCGCCTGGCTGATGCCATGAGGCAAAGCTGCAGCCCATTTGGTGATGTCGCCGGCGCCCATGCAGATCACCATGTCGCCCTCGGCCGCGAGATCGCGCAGCTCCTCGCTAAGCTCGTCGAGGTCGCCCACCGCACGGACCATGCGGTGACCGTGGGCGCGCAGGCCCTCCGCCAGCGCATTGGAATCGATACCTTCGATAGGCTCTTCCCCAGCGGGATAAACGGGCGTCACGAACACTGCATCCGCGTCGTTGAAGGCGTTTTGGAACTCCTCCATCAACGACTGGAGCCGCGTGTAGCGATGCGGCTGCACCACTGCGATCACGCGCTCCTCGGCACCCTCGCGCGCTGCTGCGAGAACTGCACGGATCTCGGTCGGGTGATGGGCGTAGTCATCGATGATGATCGCACCATCCGCTTCGCCCACCTTAGTGAAGCGGCGTTTGACACCTTCGAACTTTTCGAAGCCAGCAACAATTGCTTCGTCGGAGATATTGAGTTCCAGCGCGACGGCAAGGGCCGCCAGTGCGTTCTGGACATTGTGGCGCCCAGGGATGGGAACGTGGACGGTCAGGGTCCTGCGTTCGCCGTCCTTGTCGAGGATCAGCGCATCGAACTTCGTGCCTCCAACCACCGGCGTCACATTATCCGCGCGGACGTCGGCAAGCGCCGAAAAGCCGTAGGTGACGATGCGACGGTCACGGATGCGGCCGATGATGTTCTGGACCTCAGGATGGTCAACGCAAAGAACGGCCAATCCGTAAAATGGCACATTCTCGACGAACTCCACGAACGCGTCCTTCACGGCATCGAAGCTGCCGTAATGTTCGAGATGCTCCGGATCGATGTTGGTGACGACTGCGATGGTCCCGTCGAGGCGGAGGAAACTGCCGTCACTCTCGTCGGCCTCAATCACCCACCAGTCGCTTTTGCCGAGGCGCGCGTTGGAGCCGTAGCGGTTGATGATCCCGCCGTTGATCACGGTCGGATCGAGCCCGCCGCTGTCGAGCAAAGCGGCGACCATCGAGGTGGTCGTGGTCTTGCCGTGCGTGCCAGCGACCGCAACTGTCTTTTGCATCCGCATCAACTCGGCGAGCATCTCGGCACGCCTGACGCGGGGCAGGCGGCGCTCGGCCGCGGCCTGGATCTCCGGATTATTCTCCTTGATCGCGGTCGAGCAGACGACGACGGCGGCTTCACCCAGATTGTCCGCCGAATGGCCAATCCTGACCGGGATGCCAGCCTTCCGGAGCTTTTCGACCACGTAGGAATCCGAGAGGTCAGAGCCCTGCACCTTGTAGCCGAGCTGGTGCATGACCTCGGCGATGCCCGACATGCCGATCCCGCCGATACCGACGAAGTGGATGGTGCCGATGTCGGTACCCAAGGCCTTCATCATGCGGGCACGCCCCCTTCGGGAGCTTCCGCTCGCACCCGCGGGCTAAGCACCGGGCCGACGGCCAGAGGCGACAAGCCGTTCCCAATGCGCTCAACAAGGTCCGCGAGGTCGCGGGCGGCATGTGGGCGCCCGACCGACAGGGACCGGGCCGCGGCGTTGGCAAGGGCGATCGGATCCATCGCCAGCGCCTCGATCTGGCGGGCGAGAATTTCGGGCGTGAAGGTCGCTTCCTGGATGGCGCGGGCACCGCCGGCCCTCACCATCTCGCGCGCGTTCGAGGTCTGGTGATCGTCGGTCGCGGCGGCGAACGGGACCAGGATCGCGGGACGTCCTGCGGCCGTCAGCTCGGCGACCGTCGATGCGCCGGCGCGGCCAATCACGAGATGCGCGTCGGCGATCTTTTCGGGCATGTCCTCGATATATGTCATGAGCTCGGCGGGAATGCCGAGTTCCGAATATCGGGCGCGGACCCGCTCGATATCCTCGGGCCGGCACTGCTGGACCACTTGCAGCCGCCGGCGGAGCGAGGTCGCGAGCATGCCGAGACCCGCAGGCACGATCTTGCTGAGGATATTGGCGCCCTGGCTTCCGCCCGTGACGAGGATCTTCAACGGTGCGACTTCGTCGAACGGCGGGAACGGAAGCTCACCGAGACGCGCGATTTCCGCGCGCACCGGGTTGCCGATCAGAACGACCTTGTCCGCGAGTGTCGGCTTGAGCCGATCGACCTCGTCATAGGCAACACCGATGGCGGAAGCCTCTCCGGCGAGGAGGCGATTGACCCGCCCGAGCACCGCATTTTGCTCATGAAGAACGGTCGGGACGCGCATCGAGCTTGCGGCGAGAAGCGACGGAAATGCGGGATAGCCTCCGAAGCCCACCACTGCGTCCGGCCTGTGTTCGCGATAGAGACGCTTGGCTTCGCCCCTGCCCTTCACGACAGCGCCCGCCGCCTTGAGGAGGCCGATCAGTCCGCCGCCGAGCCGACCGGCCGGAAGGATGTGCACCGGCACGCCGTCGAACAGTCCTGGAAAGCGCGCTCCGCGCTCGTCGCTGATCAGCAGCACGCCGTGGCCGCGGGCTCTTAGCTCCGCAGCTAGCGCATGTGCCGGAATCATATGTCCGCCGGTGCCCCCGGCGGCGAGGACGAAGTTCATGCCGGTAGCGATTCCCCACTCCACTTTACGACATAGGGTGAACGCGTGAGATACGGGTTCCGCCGAGTAAAGGCGAGCAGCAAGCCCATGCCGATCGAGAGCGCCAACATCGAGCTGCCACCGTAACTGATGAAGGGCAAGGTCATGCCCTTCGAGGGTGCAAGCTGGACGTTGACCATCATGTTGATCAGCGCCTGAAATCCGAACTCGATCACCAGACCCGCAGCGGCGAGGATGGCGAAGCTCGAACTCCTCATCGAGGAGCTTGATGAGCACTCGGGCGACGATGCCCAGATAGAGGAGCGCAATCGCCAGGCAGGCGATGAGGCCGAACTCTTCGCCAACCACCGAGAAAATGTAATCCGTATGGGGCTCGGGGAGTCCGAACTTTCGCGTGCCGCCGCCGGGACCCATGCCGAACAGCCCGCCCGCGGTGAGCGTCCGCATGGCGTTCTCGACCTGGAAATTGTCGCCGGTGCCGAAAAGAAACTCGTCGATGCGCTGGGTCGCGACGTCGTAAAAGAAATAAGCGAGCACGACCCCGATGAGCCCCGCGATCGCAAGGCCGATGAGGATTCGGATGTTGATGCCGGCGAGCGCGAGCATCGCCACCCACACAGCGCAGAAGATGATCGTGCTTCCGAAGTCCGGCTGCTTCATCAGCAGATAAGCGATCCCGCCCACGACGAGGGCAGAGATGGGGTAGACCGGAAGTGACTTGTCGGCCTCCCTGAGGCTTAGCAGCCACGCCAGCGAAACGACGAAGAAGGGCTTCAGGAACTCCGAAGGCTGGACCTGCCCCACGCCGAATTCGATCCAGCGGCGGGCACCATTATGCTCGGGGCCGATGATCGGGACGAAGACGAGCAGCACGAAGAAGAAGGCCGCACCGAACAAGCTAAGGCGCCGCGCGCGCTCCTTCGGCATCATCGAGATGCCGATCATCACCGGAACACCGACCGCGATCCATGCGAGCTGGCGCCAGAAATAATAGAGTTCGGAGAAGCGGACGTTGCCGCCCGAATAGCGATCCGCTGCTGCCGGCGACGCGGCCGCGACGGCGATCAGCCCGATCGCGATCAGCACCGTGATCAGAAGGAGAAGGACCTTGTCGATCTCCCAGAACCAGCGGCCGATCGCGCTCGTGTCGGAGCGGCCGTAATGGTTGGGATCGATCAGCGCCGCTTTCTCTTTGATCTTCCCCGGAATGCTTCCGATCATAACCCCTCCACCAGTTGCCGGAACTGGTCCCCGCGATCTTCGAAGTCGCGGAACTGGTCGAAGCTCGCGCAGGCCGGAGACAGGAGCACCGTATCTCCGGGCTCCGCCTCAGCTGCCGCTTCTCCCACCGCTCTCTCGAGCGTTTCGCACTCTGCCACAGCCATGTGCGGCGACAAGAGAGAAGCGAACAATTCGCTCGCTTCGCCAATGGTATAAGCCTTTCGCACATGACCAAATTGCGGGGCGCACTCGTCGAGATTGTCGGTCTTCGCCTGTCCGCCGCAGATCCAGCGAATGCGATCGAATGCGGCTAGGGCTGGCGCAGTCGCGGTCGGGTTGGTCGCCTTGCTGTCGTTGACGAAGAGGACTGCGCCCCTCTCGCGGATGCGCTCCATGCGGTGTGGCAGGCCGGGGTAGCTGCGGAGGGCTTCTTTGATCCCGGCTTCACCGACGCCGAGAATTTGACAACATTCAATTGCCGCAGCGGCATTCTGCGCATTGTGCGGCCCCTGCAGCGTCGGCCAATTCGACTGGTCCAAGGGTCGGCCGTCGATGAACTTGATCGATGAGCCGGCGCCCAGCAGCGCCTCACCAATAAGCTTATCGGCGTGATCAACGATAGCGACATGCCGGCGTGTCTGCATCTCGAACAGCCGCGCTTTGGATGCCGCATAGGCCTCGAAACTCTCATAACGGTCGAGGTGGTCGGGGGTAACGTTGAGCAGGACCGCCACGTCGCAATCGAGGGCCTGCGTCAGGTCAATCTGGTAGCTCGACAGCTCGAGCACATAGACGCCGCCTTCGGGCAGCGGATCTTGGGCGAGGATAGGAAGGCCGATGTTCCCGCCCATCATCGTCGGCACGCCCGCGGTCTTGAGGATATGGTGAATGAGCGCCGTCGTGGTCGACTTGCCGTTGGTGCCGGTAATCCCCACCACCTTGTGGGGCGGGAGCTCGGGGCGGGCGCGGGCGAACAGCTCGATGTCGCCGATGATCTCTACACCGCTCTCTCGGGCGCGCTCAGCGATGGGATGGCGGTTGAGCGGAAGGCCCGGAGTGACGACGAGGCTGTCGAACTGCGCGAGGTCGGCTTCATCGAGGTTGGCAATTTCGGTGTCGGCGGGCGCGTTCGCCCTCGCCTCTTCCCTCGCGTCCCAGGCGGTGACACGCGCGCCGCTCGCGAGCAGCGCCTCGACGGTCGCCAAACCGGACCGCGCCAAGCCGTAAACTGCATAGTGCTTGCCCGCGAAGGCCTTGGCCGTGATCACCTCAGTTTCAACGTCGCGAGGCCCGCGAGCGCAAGCACGAAGCTGATGATCCAAAAGCGGATCACGACGGTTGGCTCAGACCAGCCGAGATGCTCGAAATGGTGGTGGATAGGCGCCATCAGGAAGACGCGCTTGCCGGTGCGCTTGTAGACGGCAACCTGGATGATGACCGAGAGAGCCTCGACCACGAAGACACCGCCGACGATCGCAAGCACGAACTCGTGGTGCGTCGCGACCGAGACCGCACCGAGTGCACCGCCGAGGGCCAGGCTGCCGGTGTCGCCCATGAAGACCGCGGCAGGCGGCGCGTTGAACCAGAGAAACGCCAGGCCCGCGCCGATGATCGCCATCAGCAGGACCGTGAGGTCGCCGGCGCCGGGCACGTGCGGAATACCGAGATAGGCTGCGAACTTCACGTTGCCGACGAGATAGGAGATCAAGAGGAAGGCCAGGCTGGCGATGATCACCGGCATGGTCGCAAGGCCATCGAGCCCGTCAGTGAAATTCACCGCATTGCCGAACGCGACGATCACGAAAGCGCCGAAGACGATATAGAACCAGCCGAGGTCGACTACCGTGTCCTTCACGAACGGCAGGTGAAGCCCGGTGCCTCCGGTGCGGACGATCAGCCAGGTGGCGGTTCCCGCAATCAGGAATTCGAGCAGCAGGCGCACCTTGCCGGAAAGCCCCGCATGGTGCGCCTTCTTGACCTTGTCGTAATCGTCGAGCCAACCGATCAGCCCGAAGCCTGCAGTCACCAGCAAGCACGCCCAGACGTAAGGGTTCGTGAGGGTCATCCACAATAGGACCGAGATCGATACCGAGATCAGAATGAGCAGCCCGCCCATCGTGGGCGTGCCACGCTTGGCAAGGTGGCTCTGCGGGCCGTCGGAGCGGATCGGCTGGCCCTTCCCCTGAGTTGCGCGGAGCCAGCTGATGAACTTCGGGCCAAGCAGCAGTCCGATCAGCAGCGCGGTCGCGCTCGCGGCGCCCGCGCGGAAGCTGATGTAGCGGATCAGGTTGAGGATGCCGGGGAAGCCGAGCTGGTCGGCGATCACGTAGAGCATGGCATTCCCTTCACCACCCGCTCAACCAGCACGGCTAGTCCAACAGAATTTGACGCTTTCACAAGGACGGCATCGCCGGGGCGAGCGATCCGCATCAGCACCTCTCTCGCCTCGTCGACGCTCGCGACGAGATCGTAGGAAATAATCCCGACGACCTTCTCGGCAAGGGGCCGCATCTCGTCACCGATCAGGATCAGGCGATCCACGTGGGCATCGAGGATTCCGGGTGCGAGTCCGGCGTGCAAGGCATCGCTGTGCTCTCCGAGCTCGCGCATCGGGCCGAGCACGGCAATCCGCCGAACCACGTCCCTCTCCGCGCCAAGGCTCTTGAGCGTCGCGGCCATGGAAGCCGGATTCGCATTGTAGCTCTCGTCGATCAGAAGCAGCTCGCCGCCGTCGATCTCGATCGAGTGGCGTTCGCCGCGGCCTTTCAGGCCGCCAAGGTCGGCCAGGGCGAGCGCGGCGACTGCGACGTCCTCGTCGACGGCTTCCACCGCTGCCAGGACTGCAAGGGCATTCGACACCCAGTGCTCGCCGCGCTGGGAAATGGTGAAGGTGAGTTCGCGCTCAAGCAGTGCGGCGCAGATCAGGCTCCCGCCTGTTTCGGCACTGACGGCATGGATCGCATGCACATCGGCGTCGCCGCCGCCGAAGGTGATGATCCGGTCGGCATGACGACGCGCCGCCTTTACCAGCCGGCCGCGCTGCTGAGTGTCGTTGGGCAAGATCGCGATGCCGTCCGGCTCCAGGCCCGCGAAAATTTCGGCCTTCGCGTCGGCGATCGCCTCTTCCGATCCGAGATTCTCTATATGCGCCGGGGCGATCGCGGTGATGAGTGCCAAGTGCGGACGAACCTGCGCGCTCAACGCGCGGATCTCGCCGGCATGGTTCATGCCCATTTCAAGCACCGCGAACTCTGCCTCGCGCGGCATGCGCGCCAGGCTCAGCGGCACTCCGGTGTGGTTGTTGTAGCTCTTCACGGAACGATGGATCCTGCCCGGCCGATTGCGGTCCAGCGCGGCGTAGAGCGCCTCTTTCGTGCTCGTCTTGCCTACCGAACCGGTGACGGCGAGGATCGTCGCTCGGCTGCGCTCGCGTGAAGCACGGCCCAGCGCCTGGAGCGCTGCGAACGTGTCCTCGACCAGCACGTGCGGGCCGCTGATGGGCCGCGAAACGATCGCACCTCGAGCCCCAGCGGCAAATGCAGCGTCGACGAACTTGTGCCCGTCATGGACCGTGCCCAGCATTGCGACGAACAGGTCGCCCGGCCCGACCTCGCGGCTGTCGAAGGTGACGCCGGTGACTTCGAAGGGCTCGTTCACGATGCCGCCGGTCGCGGCTGCGATTTCGGCAGATGTCCAGAGCGCGCTCATGCTGCGCACTCCCGCGCTACGAGCGCGTCGTCGAAGGGCAGGACGCGGTCACCGATGATCTGGCCAGTCTCATGGCCCTTCCCGGCGACGAGGATAATGTCGCCCTCGCGTGAGATGCGGATAGCCTCGGCGATAGCTTCGCGGCGGCCTGGCACCTCCGTCGCACCGGGCGCGCCGGCCATGATCGCAGAGCGGATCACTGCAGGATCTTCGGTGCGCGGATTATCGTCAGTTACGATCACTATGTCGGACATTCGGATTGCGACGGCGCCCATCTCCGGCCTTTTGCCCTGGTCGCGGTCGCCGCCCGCGCCAAAAACGGTGATCAATCGTCCGTCGACGTGCGGCCTCAGGGCGGCAATGGCGGCTTCGAGCGCATCGGACGTGTGCGCATAGTCGATATAGACGGGGACGCCGGCGCGGCTGATCACCGCGCGCTCGAGCCGGCCACGAACGGGCGCCACGCGCTGCATGGCAGAGAACACGCGGTCGAACCCAATGCCGGTCGCCATGGCGAGGCCGGCCGCAACCAGCACGTTCGCCGCCTGGTAGGCACCGATCAGCGGAAGCGAGAGCTTGAGGCTGCGATCCTCATGCTCGAGCAGCAGTGACTGCCCTAGCGGCGTCGCGGACTGGTCGACCAGCCGGATCGTCTCGCCGCTTTGGCCGACAGTCATGATCCGGTGGCCGCGGCGCATCGAGCGCTCGATTACCTCTTCCGACTTGGGGTCGTCGGTCCAGATCACGGACGGCTTTCCGGGCTCAAGCAGCTCCTCGAAGAGGCGCATCTTGGTTTCGAAATAGGATTCCATCGTCTCGTGATAATCGAGATGGTCGCGGCTGAAGTTCGTGAAGGCTGCAGCCGCCAGCGGAACGCCCTCGCAGCGATGTTGATCGAGTTCGTGGCTCGACGCTTCGTAGGCGACATGGGTCATGCCCATGCGGTCGAGGCCGGCCATGTTGTGAAGGAAGGTGACGATGTCCGGCGTGGTGAGACCCGTCTGGACCTGGTCGTCAGAGGTCGTGACGCCCAGCGTCCCGATCGAGGCGGAACGGTAACCCGACATTCGCCACAGTTGCCGCGTCATCTCGACAGTGGACGTCTTGCCGTTGGTGCCGGTGACCGCGACGACCTTGTTCGGATAGGGCGCATAGAACTCTGCCGCGAGCGCGGCGAACAGGCGCCGTGGTTCCGGATCGGCGAGATGAGGGACGCGCTCGACCTCGGCTTCAGGGCGGGCGACGACGGCAATTGCGCCGCGCTCGACCGCCTTCCCGATGAAGTCCTCACCGTTGAAGACCGCGCCCTTGAACGCGCCGAATATGCTCCCAGCCGACACCTTGCGGTGATCGAGGGCGAAGCCCGTCACTTCGGAATCGGAATCGACCTCGGCGATTTCCCGCAATTTCACGCCGATCAGTCCTTCTTCGCGTCTTGCTTGGCTTCCTGGATGAACGGCAGCACCTCGCTCATGTTCGGTTCGCGGTTCATTTCGGGAGCCACGCCGAGCATCGGCGCGATGCGGCTGACCGTGCGACTGACGACCGGCGCGACGTTCCAGCCTGCGGTCGTGAAGCCGTAAGTTTCGGGCATTGCCTTGGGTTCGTCGAGCATCACGACGATCACATAGCGCGGGTCATCCATCGGGAACACACCGGCGAAGCTCGTGAGATTGATTGTCTGGCTGTAGTGGCCGTTGATCAGCTTTTGTGCAGTGCCGGTCTTCCCGCCAATGCGATAGCCGGGCGCATCCGCTTTTTTCCCGGTGCCTTTCATCACCACGAGGCGAAGGAGCGAGCGCATGCGGTAGCTCGTGTCGGCAGTGAACACGCGTCTTCCCGGCGACAGGGGATGACCAGCACCGATCTTCAAGATCGTCGGCGGATGATAGATGCCGCCGTCGAAAAGGGTCGCATAGCCCATCGCCAGCTGAAGGGGCGCGACGGCAATCCCCTGGCCAAAGCCGATCGTCATCGTTTCAAAGGGGCCCCAGCGCGATCCAGGTGTGAGGGGGCGGCCTTTCTCCTTCAGCTCGACTTCAACCCGGTCGAGGAATCCCATCTTCTTGAGCCATGCTTTCTGCCGCTCGGTCCCGAGGCGATCGGCGATCTGCGCCATGCCGATGTTCGAGCTTTCCATCATGATCTCGGCAATCGAGCATTGGCGCCCGAAGGGGTGCGTGTCGTGAACGAGGTGGCCGTAAGCCGGTAGCACCTGCGGGCAATTCAGTATCTGCCCCGGACCGGACACGACGCCGAAGTCCATCGCCATCGCCAGGGTGAACGGCTTGAAGGTCGAACCGAGCTCGAACACGCCAAGGCTAGCCCGGTTGAACATCTGCTCGGGGGCGGCCTGGCCCGGCGCATTGGGATTGAAGGTTGGAAGCGAGGTCATCGCCAGGATTTCGCCGGTATGCACGTCCATGATGACGCCGGCGGCGCCGATGGCGGAGAAATGCTGCATCGCATCGCCGAGCTCGGCCTCGAGCGCCTGCTGGATCTTGCTCGAAACCGACAGGACGAGCGGCGTGCCGCGCCTGCGCGGGTCGGAAAGATAAGTGTCGAATGCGCGCTCGGCGCCCGCGCCGCCATGGCCGTCGATGCCGGTAAAGCCGAGCACATGGGCAGCAAGGGTTGTCTGCGGGTAGAGCCGGTCGGGCTCACGCTCGAGCGCAAGGCCGGGTTCGCCGATTGCGTTCACGGCCTCGACGAGGTCCGGCGATGCTCGGCGACGAAGATAGAAAAAGGTCTTATTCGAGCGAAGCAGCGCGAAATATTGCTCGGCCGAATGCTCCGGCATCAGCTGCGCAAGCTTCTGCGCGAGCGCGAGCTTGTCGCCGATGACCTTGGTGGGATGGACGGCGATGGTCCAGGCGTCGATCGTCCTGGCCAGTGGTTCGCCGTCGCGATCGAGGATATCGCCGCGCTCGGGAATTAGCGCAGTCAGTTCCTCCTTGCGGCCGGCGTGGTCGCCGAAGGCTGCGAGATAGACAATCCGGAGGGCAATCAGCGCGATCAGGCCGGCATAGACAAGCATGCCGAACATCAGCCGCTGGTGCATGACAGCGAGCATCTGCCGACGCTGGCCGACGAGTCGGAGCCGCTCGGGCCGGGGCGCGACGAGAGCGGGCTGCGGAGCGTTCATCGGCCGGTAGATGAATCCTTGGTCTTGCCAGAATGCTTGTCCGGGAGCGGTGCAAGCGGGTCGGTCTTCGCAAGCTGAACCCGCTTTGTCATCGCCTTCGCCGCAGCAAGTGCCGGTTTATCCACTGATTTCTTTTGCCCCGGCTTCGCCACTTCAAAATGGGCCGAAAGAGCACTCGACTGCTCGGATTTGGCGGCCGCGAGGCCCGGCATATCCGCAGACTTGACGGGGGCCGGCTTCGCCGCCGTAACCGGCCTGTCTGCGGACTTCATAGCGGGCTGTCGGGGCTGATCAGCGACCGCTCTTGCCGGGACCTCGCGCGTCTCGGTCTTGAGGCTTGCTTCGTGTAACATTGCGCCCGGCGCGAGCGCCGGCACCGCATTATCATTCGATACCGCTTCGCCGAGCGGAGCCCTCGGCGCCGGCGCCGGCGCCGAGGCGAGCACCACTGGCGCTTTGAAGTCGACCTGATGCTCAGGCTGGGTAAGCCTGGCGAGTTCGAAGCTGCCCTCGAGGAACTGGGCGGCTGCAGGCGCCGACAACGAGAAGGCGCCGGCGTTCCACCGCTCGAGCTGCGATAAACGGCCGCGCGTGCCGATCTCGGTTTGGATCATGCGCATGTCGCGCTGAGCAAGCACGATGCGGGTCTCGACATTCTCGAGCGCCGCGCGCTCGGAGGCGACGCGCAGCGAAACAAGATAGCAGCCGAGCGCCGCACCGGCGCAGCTGGCGACCATGAACAGCGAACCGAAGCTGCGGGCGCTCATTGCAGTCTTTCCTTGCGGGCTGGAGCAAAGGTACGGATCGCGCTGCGAAGGCGCGCCGAGCGGGCGCGCGGAATTCGCCGCCAGTTCGCGCTCCGTCGGGGAAACCGGCTTCGCGACCCGCTCGAACGTCGGTTCGGCGGGGTCGGTCAGCGCAGGACGGTGGCGCGAACCGGCAGGCGATCCTCCGCTACGCTCGCGGAAGAAGCGCTTCACGATCCGGTCCTCGAGGCTGTGAAAGGTTACGATTGCAAGCCGGCCGCCGGGGCTCAGTGCGCGCTCAGCGGCCTCGAGGCCTTCCTCGAGTTCGTCGAGCTCGGCGTTCAAGTGAATTCGGATGGCCTGGAAGGTGCGCGTGGCCGGATCGCTCTTCTGGCCCGGGCGAAAACCTGCGGCGCGGCGAACAATCGCGGCGAGTTCGCTTGTGCGCCCAACCGGGCGCTTGGCAACAATTGCTCGAGCGATCGCCCGGGCGCGCGGCTCCTCCCCGTAGTCGCGCAGAACCCGGGCGATGTCGGCCTCGTCGGCCGAATTCAGGAACTCGGCGGCTGTCATGCCCGACTTGCTCATGCGCATGTCGAGCGGTCCGTCCGCCTGAAAAGAAAAGCCGCGCTCGGCGCGGTCGATCTGCATCGAGCTGACACCGATATCGAGCGCGATGGCGTCGACTTGTGCGATCCCGAGCGCGGCGAGTGCGCGGTCCATCTGGCTGAACCGCTCTTCGACAAGCGTCAACCGCGAGTTCGGGACGAGCGATCTTCCGGCTTCGATCGCCTCGGGGTCTCGATCGAAACCTATCACTCGCCCCGCCCCCGCCGCGAGCATGGCGTTTGTGTACCCGCCCGCTCCGAAAGTGCCGTCGACAACGCTATCGCCGTGTTGAATCGCCAGTGCGCCGATCACTTCGTTGACCAGCACCGGCACATGTGGGGCCTGGTTTGTGCCGGTGCTGGTCATGACCCGCCTCGTTCTTCGAGGCGGAAGCGCGCGATATCCTTGAGGTCGTCCGGGATGCGCGGCTCGTCGAGGAGCCGCTGCGGGTTCCAGATCTGGAACGTCTCGCCGGTACCGAGGAATAGGGCGAGATCGCTGATCTCGCCCTTCCGCCGCATCATCGGGGGCATGAGTATGCGGCCGGAACTGTCGTATGGAACCTCCTCCGTAGCGGCGAAGGCCATCAAATTGCGCTGCTGATATTCCAGCTGCGCATCGGGATTGGTTTCTTCCTTTTCGAGCAATCGCTCGAGCTTGGAGTGCTTCAGCGCGGCGTAGCCGGGGTCGTAGTGCGCTGAGGCACGGGAACGCCTCATGCTTCGCGAGGCGCCGATGAGCGGGCGTCGCCGCGGCGTTCGATGACGGATCGAAGGAATGCGGGAATGGAAACGCGGCCCTTTCCATCGACCGCGTTCAGTGCGCTGCCCTGAAACAGATGCTCTAGCGCCACGCTCAAAACACTCCCCGTTCGCAGCGCGAGCAAGGGCGTTCACGGAAACACGCGCCGTGTCAGCTTCGAAATCAACGGGTTAGCCCCGCGCTACAGCCCCTGTAGGTAACTCAAGAGTTTACGGGATACAATGGGTTTTGATGGGAATAGATGGGAATAAATGGGAAATGCCGGATTTCTGCGGCTTTTCGCCTCGTTCACGCGGGACAACTCGGCCTCGTTCTGACAGCGCTCGGTTGTGGATAAGTCTGTTGCAAAGCGAAATCACTTACGCTCGAGTGAGCCAAGCTCTCCGAGCACGCCGTCGAGATTATGCGCAGCATCGGAACCGAGCCGAGGGGTATCGAGAAGATCCGCGTCGGCGACGACGGTGGCCCGCCCCTCCCCGATGCTGCAGTGCGCGACAAGCCCCATCGCTTTCGATCCGACATGCCCCGGACAATCGCCCCGGCGAGACCGTCATCACCTTGAAGCCGGCGAGCTTGCCGATTCTCTCGCCAGGCCGGTCAGGCGCGCCGAGCCGCAATCCCCAATGAGCGAGTAAGCCGGTGTCCATGAACATGGGCGGCGGCCGAAGCTGGTCGCCAAGCGGGCGCTCGCTGGGCCATTCGAGCATCGGATCGGCGAAGAGAAGCACGCGGCCGCCGCGGCGCACCCATCGGTCGAGCGCGACCAGATCCTCGGCCGGCTGCGCGAGCGGCTGCGCCATCACGGCGAGCCTGCCCTTCGCGAGCTCGGCTCGATCGGTGACGCTGATCGCAACGACCTTGTAGCGCGCCTCAAGCGCGGGTGAGGGCCGGGGATCCGTTCCTTGGACCGAGAGATCCTCGGCCCGAACATCAATGGAAGGGGCGTAAGCAGGAGGAGAGTTGGCCGCTGCTGCGCCGGCCGGGCCGGCAGCGAAGCTGGCCCGCGCGACAGTGAAAATCGCGGCCGCGGGTGACGCTGCAGCGGCAACGGCCAGCCGCCAAAGAGCAGGCGGCGCCCGCGGGCGCGGTCGTTTCTCGTTTTTGCTGGTACGTTGTTCGCGGTGTCGGCGCCCCTGGGGCAGACACCAGCTCGGCGAGACGGCTCGCTCGGTTCGTTCGCGCTCGCCTGCTGCGCGGCGTTCATGTCTTCATGGCTCGATCGACTCGATGATGATGCCGGCGTCAGCGACGAGGAAGGCGAAGGCGGGCCAGTCGGTCCGATACGGATGCGCTGGCGCCTGCTGCCGCCGTCGGTTCGCCCATTTCCTATCGACGAGAGCTATGGCTCACGTCGACAATATGCAAGCATTCGGCTTTTGACTGCGGTACTTCTGCTTCGCGAAGGGGCGGAGTTGACTGGCACCCCAGATGCTCATCATGCTTGCTGCGCCACCGCGTACCGGCTGCGGCGACGAAAACCACCACGATCGTCGCCGGCGGCGAGCCGGCGATCCTCAGGCCAACAGCGCGGCAAATACGAACGTGCGGCTGCCGCCCTCGATCCTCGCGACAAGAAGCTTTACTCGCTGCGCCGACAACAGCGTCGTTACGGTCGACTATCTCTCCGACAACAAGTCAGCCAATGTCCACGCTGGCAAGGAAGAGCACATCGACGCAGGTCGTTCCGGCCGAAGCCGGCAAGCCGATGACCGCCGCGGACCACTACTGGTCGAAGGGCTCCCCGGTCGGGTCGAGCGCGGACAGATCGCGGGCCGGGCCACGCCTCGCCAACCTGCGACGCCTGGTGCTCGTGGCTTACTCGCCCTCCGCGGCCCTGAACGCCGCTGCGGCGGTTCCATGTTGATCAGCAGCCGCGATTCGCTGGCGGAGCGCTCGAGCCTCGCGCTCGGCCGCCAGGTCGCCGCGCCCTCGCTCGCCGAGGACACAAGGTTCGCAGCCACGCTTGCCAGCGATCCGCGGCTATCGCGATGCGCATCTGAGCACTATGGTCTCCGGGCTTGACGCTCAGCGTCGCAGCACCCGATGGCTTCAGCACGGCGATGAACTCGGCTTTGCCAATGCCGACGCACGCTCGCCCATCACACCCGATACACTTTCCAGATCGGCTCGATGAGCAAGGTGTTCACGGCCGCGATGCTCCACCGGTTCGTCGGCGAGGGACGGCTGGCGCTGACGGATCGGATCGGCACGTTGCTGCCGGCATCGCGCTCCGCCTGAAAGCCACGGATCGAGGTCCAGCACCTGCTGGACCAGTCGCGGGCCTTACCGGTTGACGCCACCGACCTTCCCGAAGGCGGCCTCTGGACTGCTTATGCTCCGGGCCAGCGCTGGCGTGTCGAACACCGGCTACGACATCCTCGGCAAGCTCGCCGAGCATATCGGCGGCAAGCCGCTGGCCGCGCCTGCTGCACGACCGTTTTTTCGCTCCCTTGGGGATGAGCCGCAGCCGCGGCGCGATCAGGACAATGACCGGCAACTCTACGCCCAGGGCTACGAGGCTGCCGACGAATTGCCGTTCGCTCTTGGGGTCCCGCTCGCCCCGGCGGCCTGGGTCGACACGACCAGTGCTGCTGGAAGCATCGCCTCGACTGCGGACGACATGGTTCGCTTCCTTCGCACTGTCGCGAATGCGGTCCAGGGCACGCGGCGGCATCGAACTTCCCCAGAGGCAGGAAAGGTCTTCACGGCGCATGCCGTGCCGAGCGACGAGCCTGCCTTACCTACGGCAACGGCATCATGCACGTGGGCAGCGGTAAACGCTCGTACCTCCACCACACAGGCGGGATGGTGAGCTTTTCTTCCTCATACCATGTCGATGTTGCGAGCGGCGTCGGCGCTTTCGCGAGCTCCTCGACCAGCGCCTTCATCGAATATCGGCCGCGGCTGCTCACCCGCTTCGCTGTCGATGCGCTGACCAACGCTGCTGCGGGACACCCACTGCCGGCCCCGCCTCGCCTGGACACCCCGCTTCCTTATGCGGCCGCATATGTCGGACGCTACGCAGGGCCCGACGGCAGCTTTGAAATTCAAGCCGGCAGTCCGCTGACGGTCGTCGCGGACGGAAAGTCGGCGCCGCTCCCAGCCGTGGGGCGGAGAAATCTTCCGCACCACGCACCCATCCTTCCGCGCCTTCAGCTTCCTATTCGAGCGCAAGGGCAGCACCATCACTGCTGCGAGTTGGGGTTCCTCCACCTATCTGCGCAGCGGAAGTACGGCACGCGTGCCCACATCCGATCCGAAGCTGGCGAAGCTCGCGGGCCGCTACGTGAACGACAGCCCTTGGTTCGGCATGGCGCAGCTAGTCGAGCGCGGTGGCCGGTTATGGCTCGGCACCGAAGTGCCGATGGAGCGGATCGGCGACAATCTCTGGCGAATCGGCAACGAAAGCTGGTCGCCCGAACGGGGCTCGTTCGCCGATACCCTGGACGGCCGCCCGCAGACGTTTATCTTCTCAGGCGAGAAGTTTCTCCGCCACGACGCCTAAAGGTCAGACCGTTTCGGTCTCTTTGTGTTGCTCCGCCGCGGCCATGCGCTCCTCGAACTGCTCTGGAGGCACATCTTCGACATGAGTGGCAATGCTCCACTTGTGGCCGAACGGATCCGTCACCGTGCCCATCCGGTCGCCCCAAAAACGATCCTCGACCGCCATCAACTCGGTGGCGCCGGCGTCGATCGCCTTGCGGAACGCCGAAATCCACGTCGCTTGTGTAGATGATCAAACTGACCGGAGTACCGCCGCGGGCGTTCGGGCCGAGATTGCCATGGTCGGGAAATTCGTCGTTGAGCATGATCCGCGTGTCGCCGATCTGCAGCTCCGCATGGCCGATCTTGTCGCCCATTGGCAGCCGGGAAATCTCCTCGGCTCCGAATGCGTTCTTGTAGAAATCGATCGCCTTCGCAGCACCATCGACGGTCAGGATGACGTTCACATTGCGATATCCTTCGGGAACTGGCTTGGTCATTTGCTTTCTCCGAAACTTGAAGGCCCCGCCGGCACTGGCCCCAATACTGCTGTTGCCGGAGTCGCTCCAAACCCAATTGTCGAGCGCTAGCGACGCTTCATCGACAACGCTAAGGGCCACGCATGGAAGTCCTGGACGCCCCCCGCATCACGCCTGACATCGTTACCGAGCACGGCCTCAGCGACGACGAATACGGCCAAATCCTAAATGCGCTCGGCCGCGAGCCGAACCTCGTCGAGCTCGGCATCTTTTCGGTGATGTGGTCGGAACATTGCAGCTACAAGAGCTCGCGCGTCCATCTGAAGAAGCTGCCGACCGAGGCACCGTGGGTGATCCAGGGTCCGGGCGAGAATGCCGGGGTGATCGACATCGGCGACGGCGACGCCGCAATCTTCAAAATGGAGAGCCATAACCACCCGTCCTACATCGAGCCCTACCAGGGCGCGGCGACGGGCGTCGGCGGGATCCTTCGCGACGTGTTCACGATGGGTGCGCGGCCGGTCGCGAACATGAATGCACTGCGCTTCGGGCGGCCGGATCATCCGAAGACGCGGCACCTGGTCGCAGGCGTGGTCGCGGGCATTGGTGGCTACGGCAATTGCGTGGGCGTTCCGACGGTAGGCGGCGAGGTCAATTTCGACACCGCCTACGACGGAAACATCCTCGTCAACGCCATGACTGTCGGCGTCGCGAAGACCGGCAAGATTTTTTATTCCGCCGCGACAGGCATCGGGAATCCGATTGTCTATGTCGGTTCGAAGACCGGACGCGACGGAATCCACGGCGCGACCATGGCCAGCGCCGACTTCAACGAGGACAGCGAGGAGAAACGTCCCACCGTGCAGGTTGGCGATCCGTTCACCGAGAAGCTGCTGATCGAGGCGTGCCTCGAGCTCATGGCCACTGACGCGATCGTGGCGATCCAGGATATGGGGGCCGCCGGCCTCACCAGCTCATCGGTCGAGATGGCATCTAAGGGCGGTGCCGGCATCCGTCTCGACATGAACAAGGTGCCGTGCCGCGAAACCGGCATGACGCCCTACGAGATGATGCTTTCCGAGAGCCAGGAGCGCATGCTGATGGTCCTGAAGCCTGGCCGCGAGGCCGAGGCTGAAACAATCTTCCGTAAATGGGAGCTGGACTTCGCGGTGATCGGCGAAGTGACCGACACCGGCCATATGGTACTCGAGTTCAACAGCGAGGTCGTCTGCGACATCCCGCTTGGCCCCCTCGCAGACGAAGCGCCCTGTTACGAACGGCCCTACTCAATCCCGAAACCGGCCGAGCCGTTGATCGACATTCCTGAAAGCAACGACATCGGCGCGGACCTGCTCAAGCTCATGGGTTCGCCGAACCTCGCCAGCAGACGCTGGGTATGGGAGCAATATGATCAGTCCGTCGGCGCCGACACGGTCCAGCGACCAGGCGGAGATTCGGCGGTCGTGCGCGTGCACGGTTCGAAGAAAGCCCTGGCGATCACCACCGACGTCACTCCGCGCTATTGCTACGCTGACGCGGTCGGAGGCGGGAAGCAGGCAGTCGCCGAGGCCTATCGCAACCTGTGCGCGGTCGGCGCGAAGCCGCTTGCGATCACCAACTGCCTCAACTTCGGCAACCCGCAGCGGCCCGAGATCATGGGCCAGTTCGTCGGCTGCGTCGAAGGCATGGCCGAAGCCTGCCGAGCGCTCGATTTCCCCGTCGTGAGCGGGAACGTCTCGCTTTATAACGAGACGAAGAACGAGGACGGCAGCAGCGTCGCGATTCTGCCGACGCCGGCGATCGGTGGCGTCGGCCTGCTCGATGATTGGGAGAAGTCAGCGTCGATCGCGTTCAAGCGCGAAGGCGAGACACTTCTGCTTCTCGGTCACTCAACGGGGCATGTGGGGCAGTCGCTTTGGTTGGAGATCTGCCATGGCCGCCGGGAAGGTGAACCGCCTCCGGTGGACCTCGCCGTTGAGCGCCGGCTGGGTGAACTGGCGCGCCAGCTGATCGGCGCCGGACTGGTTTCCGCGGTCCACGACATTTCCGATGGCGGAGCGCTGGTCGCAATTGCCGAAATGGCCATTGCGGGCTCTCTTGGTGCGCGGCTTACGCTGCCGACCGCCGCCAATCCTGCAGCAGTGATGTTCGGCGAGGACCAGGGACGAATGCTCGTCACGACGAGCGACCCGGACGCCGTCGCCGCTCGTGCAGGTGCCGCGAACATCTACTCGGCGCGCGTCGGACAGACGGGCGGCGATGCGGTCGCGGGACCGGGCTTCAGTGTCCGCCTCGACGATCTTCGTGCCGCGCACGAGGGCTTCTTCCCCAAGCTGATGAGCAGCGAGCTCACCCCGGAGTTCTGAGCTGACGTCAGGCTATTCCGGAACGCCGCTCGCGAAGAAGCTGTCGCTAAAGGACGGCATGCGCGTGTGGTTCGATGGAATGCCCGCGAGTGTGTGCAACGAAATTGTCGCAGATGGTCTCAGCCTCGATTTGCTCGAAGCGGCGGAACCGCCAATCAGCGCGGCGCACATCTTCGTCACCGATCGGCCGGATCTTGAAGCAAGGCTCCAAGGGCTGATGCCGATGCTGGAGCCGGCCGGCTTCATCTGGGTGAGCTGGCCCAAGAAGGCCTCGAACGTTCCAACCGGCATCACCGAGGATGTTATCCGCGACATTGCATTGCCGATGCATCTCGTCGACGTGAAAGTCTGTTCGGTCGACGACATATGGTCGGGGCTCAAGCTCGTGATCAGGAAAGAGCATCGCTGAAGGGGGACGGATGCAGCGTTCAATTTGGAAGCCGATTGTTGCCGCGACGCTTATTTCGGGAACATTCGACATAATTTTCGCGATGATCCTGACGGTCGCTTTCGGGCGGCACATCCCCGACATGCTCCGAACCGTCGCGTCGGGCCCCTTCCCGGCGGCGACCGGCTGGGGAACTGGCGGCGCGGTTCTCGGCCTTGCCGTCCACTATTCGCTGATGGCCATCATGGCGATCGTCTTCGTCCTCGTCGTACGCGGCCGGCCTGCCCTGCTGGACACGCCGTGGCGGACGGCCCTCGCTTACGGCGCCGTCACCTATTTCGCGATGAACTGGCTCGTCGTCCCGCTGCGCTTCCACACGCCCCTGCCGCCAAAGCCGATCTCGATCGCGACCCAGGCTTTCGCCCACCTTGTCCTGGTTGGGATCGTGTTTGCATTCGTTTCACGCCGCTATCTGTTGACCGAGCGCCGCTGAGCACGTCCCCGTTTCAGCTTCTCTTGCGAATAAGTCGCATTAGCGCTATTTAGCTCCCATGATCGTATGTTCCTGCAACGTCATCCGCGAAGATGAAATTCGCGACGCGGCCCGGAAGGGGTCACGCACCCCCGAGGCTGCTTACGCAAGCGTCGGCTGCGAGCCGGTGTGCGGGTGCTGCCTAGATTATGCGCAGGAGCTGATCGACGAGGAGCGCGGGAAGCGCCCACGCTTGCGCGTCGTCGCCTGACTTGACCTAGGCCGCCACTGCGACGCATGGCCAGTCCCTGCACTCAGGGGACATCGGCATGAAGGGCGATCCCAAGGTTGTTGAGCTGCTCAACGAGGCGCTCAAGGCGGAACTGACGGCGGTCAATCAATATTGGCTGCACTACCGGCTGCTCGACAATTGGGGTGTCACGAAGCTCGCCGAGTTCGAGCGCCAGGAATCCATCGACGAGATGAAGCACGCTGACCGCTTCGCCGAGCGCATCCTGTTCCTGGATGGCCTACCGAATTTCCAGGCGCTCGGTCGCCTCCGCATCGGCGAGAATGTGGAGGAGGTGCTCAAAGCCGATCTCGAGGCGGAATATGAGGCTGTGAAGATGTACCGCGAGGGTGCGACCTATTGCGAAAGCGTCCACGATTATGTCAGCCGCGACCTCTTCACCGACGTCCTCAAGACCGAGGAACATCATGTCGACGTGCTTGAAACCCAGTTCGAGATGATCGAACGGATGGGAATCCAGAACTACGTCCAGCTTCAGTCCGAAGCTGCGTCCGACGAGGATTAGATCCGGCCGAAGCTCTGGTTGTTCGCCTTGCGGCCGAATCCGCCGGGCCCGCCGGTGCCGCCGCGGCTGACCAGCGGATTGGTCGCCTTGTCGAACAGCTCGATCGTCTGATCGAACAACTTGCGCAACTCGACGACCTCGGGAACCAGCTCGTCCGGGAAGCGATGCCCCTCCACGCAGAAGCGCGCGGTGGTTTCAATCAGTTCGGCGATCTTGGCCAGCGGCTCGGCGCCGAGTTGACGCGATTCGCCCTTGAGTGTGTGCGCCGGGATTACGAGCGCCGCGGTGTTCTGCTCGTGCATGGCCTGTTCGATCTGCGCGATCGACTTGACGCCATCTTCCTTGAAATAGCTAAGGATGCGGATGAAGCTCGGGCCAAGCTCGGTCCGGCTCCTCTCGAAATGCCCCCAGTCAACGATGTTCCGAGCTTCGTCGGTCACACCAAGCTCCTCAAAAGCCGGCAAGCCGGCCGTGGTCCACTTCCGCCGGAGTAGCCTTTGAAGGGTAAATTTCTCCTTAGCGGCGCCCGCGGTCGAATGGATTGGAGCGGCCACGGAATTCGAGGCGAAGAGGCACTGGACCAAGATCGAGGTCGCGCCGCATCGCATTAAGCAGGTAACGGCGATAGCTTTCGGGCAGTTCCTCGAGGCGATTGCCGAAGACGACGAAGCTCGGCGGCCGGCTCTTCACCTGCGTAATATAGCGGAGCTTGATGCGCTTACCCTTGGGCGCAGGCGGGGGGTTCGCGTCGATTGCCTGCTCGAACCAGCGGTTGAGTGCGCCGGTCGTAACGCGCCTGTTCCAGGCTTCACGCAGATCGAACGCAACCTTGAGGATCGTGTCGATGCCCTTCCCAGTCTTCGCGGACACGGTGAGTAGCGGCACGTCGCGAAGCTGCGCCAGCCCCTCGCCGAGCGCCGCCTTGATGCCGTTGAACAGGGAGGAGGCGTTTTCGGCCACATCCCACTTGTTCACCGCGATGATCAGTGCGCGTCCTTCCTCGATCACCTGATTGGCGATCCTTAGATCCTGCGATTCGAGGCCTCGGGTTGCGTCGAGGAGGAGGACGACCACTTCGGCATAATCGAGTGCACGCTTGGTATCAGCTGCCGACAAGCGCTCGAGCTTGTCATCGATCTTGGCCCTCTTTCTCAGACCCGCGGTGTCGACGAGCTGCACCGGTCGGCCTTCCCACTCCCAGTCGAGGCTGATCGAATCCCGCGTGATCCCGGCCTCAGGACCGGTGATCATCCGCTCTTCGCCGACCATCGTGTTGACGAGCGTCGACTTGCCCGCATTAGGGCGTCCGACGATGGCCAGCTTCAAGGGAGCGTGCCGCGCTTCTTCCTCGTCCTCCGTTTCGAGATGCTCGTGTTCGACGTGAGGGCGGATGGCCTCGAACAGGTCGGCGAAGCCTTCGCCGTGCTCGGCGCTGAGTGCGATCGGATCCCCCAGCCCGAGCCGGTAACTGTCGAGGATTCCGGCCTCGGCAGCCCGGCCTTCGGCCTTGTTCGCAACGACGACCACCGGGGTCGTCTCCGCGCGCAGCCAGCGGCCAATCTCTTCATCGAGCGGCGTGATCCCCTCGCGCCCATCGATGAGGAACAGGGCTGCGTCCGCAACTCTAACGGCGGCTTCGGTCTGCTGCCGCATCCGGCCTGGAAGCGTATGCGCTTCTTCGTCCTCGAAACCCGCCGTGTCGATCACGCGGAATTCGAGTCCGAGCAGCTTGGCCTCGCCCTCACGCCGGTCACGAGTTACCCCGGGCCGGTCGTCGACGAGCGCAAGGCGCTTGCCGACGAGGCGGTTGAACAGGGTGGACTTGCCGACATTGGGCCGGCCGACGATCGCGACGGTCGGAATAGGCATAGTGCGGCGATAGCAGCGCCCAAGCGGCGCCGCGACTCCCTAGCGATAGGCGTGAAGACGCGCCTGGTCGTCGTAGATGTAGAGCGTCGAATTGGCGACGACCGGTGGCAGGTTGATGCGCGTCCCAAGGTTGAACTGCGTCAGGAAATTCCCAGTCGCCGGATCGAGCTGCACAACCATGCCGTTCGAGGCCGCCAGGAACAGCCGGTTGCCGGCGAGCAGAGGACCATAATATTCGATGTCGCCGCGCTTCGACTTGGGCTTCTCGAACTGCGGCAGCTGGTTGATCCAGCGGACATGCCCGTTCTGGCGGTAGACGCACAGCAGCTTGGCGTCCTGAGTGACCACGAACACCCAATCACCGGCGACCCATGGCGTCGAGATGCCGGCGATGTTCAGTTCCCACATCCGCTGGCCCGAGTTGATGTCGAGCGCGACCATCCGGCCGCCGGCGCCGATCGCGAACACCTGGCCGTTATCGATCACGGGATCGGCGTCGATGTCGGAAAGCGACGAGACGCTGGTGCGGATGCTGGTTCGCTGCAGCTGGTCCTGCCAGACTTGCCGGCCGTTCTCATAGCGATAGGCGTTAAGCTCGCCCGAGGAGAAGCCGGCGATGACTGTCCCCTGCCCGACCGCAGGAGATGCCGCGCCGAAGATCCCCGCGATTTCGAGCGAAGCTGCCTGCGACCAGTTGGTCGAGCCGTCCGCTTCCTTGAGCGAGTAGATCTGGTTGTCCTGGCTGATCACATAGATCGCACCGCTAGCGACCGTCGGCGCGCCGCGTAGCGGCCCGCCAGGGCGAACCTGCCACAAGATGCCGCCGGTCTGCTCACTCAGCGCAGAGACATATCCAAGGCCATTGCTCGCGAAGATGCGGCCGTTGTCGTAAGCGATTCCGCCGCCGTAGAGCGACGCCTCATTGCCCTTGATATTGGGTGTCTGGCTCGCCCAGAGCATCCCGCCGGTGCGCGCGTCGAACGAGCGCACCGCGCCAAGCGTATCCATCGTATAGACATGGCCGTTGGCGACGATCGGGGGAGAGGCGAGACGCGCGGTCAGGCTGCTGCCGCGTCCGGCCTGGACGGTGAACGCCGGCTGGATCGCTTTGCCGAGCGCGACGTGACCCATCGAATTGCTCGCATTGCCGCCCAATTCCGCCCAGTCGGCGTTTTCAGCCGCCCCGGGCAGGGTGAATGGAAGGGCCTGCGTCGCTGGATCGACCTGGGCGTCGTTCTCCGAGGTCAGCACCGGGATTCGCTCGCCGAGCACCGGCGTCTTCGTTCGTTCGCCTTTCTTGAAGATGCTGCAGCCGCTCGAGGCAAGCACCGCTGCGATCAACAGTGCAACACGGATATTGCGGGATTTGCTCATTCTTGTCCTACTGGGCCTGAGGTCCGATTGCGGCGCTGGCGTCGGCGCCAAGGCTTCCGGCAATCTGGATCGAACGGTCGCGGAGCGACTGGGGCACGCTCTTGTCCTTGGCGATCGCCGCGAACAACTCCCCAGCCTCTTTCTTCTTACCCTGCTTGACGAGCGCGAGCGCGGTCATCTCGCCGGCGGAACCGAACCAGGGATTTCCGGCTTTCGCGAGCGGCTGCATGCGGGCGATGACCTGCTGCGGCTGCAGCTGATCGAATTCCAGCGCAGTCTGCCGAATCAGTGCTGCGTTACGATAGGGATCGGGAAGCGAGCTATCGTCGGCGATCGTCTTCAAGGTGGCGATCGCAAGCTTCTGGTCGTTCTGCTGGAGCGCGAAGGCCGCGCGGGTGAAGAGCGCCGTCGCTCGGACCGCCTTGCTCGAGCTTTGTGAAAGATCCTCGAGCTGCTGGGGCACCTTCGACGTATTGCCCGTGCCGATATCCTTGTAGATCTGGGCGATCTGCTCGACGTGCGCTTGCGCGGTGCTCTCGCGGTGCTGCTGGAACCAGATGAAGCCGCCGGACGCCGCAAGGAACAGGATCAGCAAGCCAACGAGGTAGCCGCCGTTGTCCTTGAAGAAATCGCGGATCCGGTCGCGCCGCAAGTTGTCGTCAACTTCGCGTACGAAAGTTTCCGTAATGTCCGGGGGTTGCGCCAAAGACGTTCCTTCAGTCCGCTCGCTTGGGAATCCTTTTGCCGACCGCTCCCCTTCCCCACCCTAGGTGAACGGAAGCTGGCGGCGGCTCGTCTAGCGGCTGTCGCGCAAAACGCAAAGCGGTTAACTCTTCGGCCGGTACGTCTGGTCCGCTGTGGGGAAGGTCCGGGACCGGACTTCCTCCGCGTAAGTGCGGGCCGCTTCACTGATCCGGGTCGCAAGGTCGTCATAGCGCTTCACGAACCGCGGAGTGCGCTCGAACATGCCGAGCATGTCATCGATCACCAGCACCTGGCCGTCGCAATCGGCCGAGGCCCCAATGCCGATTACGGGCGGAGCGACGCTGCGCGCGACGTCGGTCGCGATCAACTCCATCACCCCTTCGACGACGATGCAGAAAGCGCCGGCGTCGGCGACCGCCTTCGCGTCGGCAATGATCTTTCGCGCCTCGCTCTCCTCGCGGCCGCGGGCGCCATAGCCGCCGAGGACGTTCACTGCCTGCGGAGTGAGGCCGACATGGCCGATGACGGGCACGCCTCGGTCGGTCAGCAGGCTGATCGTCGAGGCCATTGCCTCGCCGCCCTCAAGCTTAACCGCGGCGCAGCCAGTTTCCTTCAAGATCCGGGCGGCCGATTCGAATGCTCCCGCCGGAGAAGCTTCATAGCTGCCAAACGGCATGTCGACCGCGACCAGGGAATGCCAGCTGCCGCGAACGACGGCAGCGCCATGCGCGCACATCATCTCCATCGTCACGGGAATCGTCGAGGGCAAACCGTAGATGACCTGCCCGAGGCTGTCGCCGACCAGCAAGATGTCGCAGTGCGGATCGAGCAGCTGCGCCATCCGCATCGTGTAGGCGGTAAGCATCACGATCGGCTGTTCTGTTTTTGCGTCAATCTTTCGCGCGCGGATCGACGGCGCCGTCATGCGCTTGCCCGGAACGGGCGAAGGCGTCGCTCGGCTCGTGCTCGTGTCGATGGTGAAGGTCGACATGGCGGCGGCTTCTAGCGGGCGACCCGTCACGCCGCCAGTGTGCGCGCGTTGCGTAGCCGAAACGCTCGGAACTCCGGCCGCTGTTCAAGCGTCGGTGCTTCATGGTGCGCAGGCGCGTCCTGCGCGAGAATGAAGCGGAGCTATTCGATGCGCGATCGCCAACAGATTGGCGATGTGATCCTAGCGATCCTCATCGCGGTGCCGGCGACGGCACTGTCGCAGCCCGATTCGAGGCCGCAGCGCCACAAGGCTAGCGATTCTGTCCCAGCGCAGAAATCGGCGGCTGTCCTTGCCTCGGCAGCCGATCGGCAGGTCGGCCTTTTCCGCTGAAGCGGCGCGGCTGATCGCGCTTATTTGTCGGCGCCGAGCCGCTCTTCCCACTGCGCTCCTTCTGCAAGCGAAATCGAATCCAGAACGGCCGTGCTCTGGTCGCGCAGAATCGTGAAGGCGCGGCGAATGGCGCAGGTCGCTTCGTCGTGGCAATCGCCGCACGGGGCATAATAATTGACGCTGGCGCATGACACGAGCGCGATCGGCCCTTCCATCGTGCGGACGATCTCGCCGAATGAAATTTGCTCTGGAGTGCGTGCCAGCTTGTAGCCGCCCTTCGGGCCTCTTGCGCTTTTGACCAGCCCGGCCTTCTTGAGGTCGAGCATGATGAGCTCGAGATATTTGGGCGGGACGCGCTGCGTCTCGGCGATCCGCGCCAACTGGACGGGCGCGCCTCCCTGCTCCTCGGCGAGGAAGAGAAGAGAACGTAACGCGTAACGGGTTTTCTGCGCAATCATTCGTGCATTGACGACCCTAGCGGCCTGCTCCGCCACAGGCAAAGCGCATTGGGAAATTGGCGATGAACAAGCTTTAATTGGCCTGAAACGGTGCTGCGAGAGGCGCTCACCTAACTCCGCCCGGCTCAATCACGAGTCCAACTGTGGAGTGTACAATGAAACGCAGCCTCATCGCTTCTTTCGCAGCTCTTAGCATCATTGCCGCACCGGCCGTCGCCACGACCACCGCGAAGGCGGACAGTGCCAAACCGACCAAGCCCGTGAAGCCCGCCAAGGTCGCCAAGACCTCGAAGGCGAAGCCGGCAAAGCTGGCGAAGGGCGCCAGCAAGTCGAACTAAGTCCCGGTTCTCTTGCTCGGCAGCGTCCCGGGGCAAGCCTTGCCGCCGGCCTCGGGCGCCCGCCGGATGAACTGCATTTAACTTCGCTTCCACCGGGATGAGACTTGCCCCGCAATATCAGCCACTTCGCCGGCCTAACAGTGCCGGGACGAGGAGGAATGCATGAAAAAATTGATTAGCTCGGTCGCAGCGTTGGCGATCATCGCTACGCCCGCTCTCGCCGCGCAGAAAGCGTCGAGCTCCACGAAGACGGTCACGACCAAGTCGGGCAACACCAAGGCCACGACGACGGTCTCGACAAAGGCCGGGTCCACCACTGCCAAGACCACGATGACGAAGGCCTCGAGCAAGAAGGGCCATCATCACAAGGCCAAGGCGAAGAAGTCGATGAAGAAGAAGGCCGCGCCGAAGAAGGCCGCGCCGAAGAAGGCCGCGCCGAAGAAGGCCGATACGTCGACCAGCGGCAACTAAAGCGACGCGAGGCTCCGCACGGCGCTAAGGGAAGACTCCCTCCCAGCGCCGTGCGGAGCCACTATATATGCGATCAAACGAACGCCAACGGAGCTAGCCGCGATGGGCCGTAAGATCCTGCTGGTCGAGGACGATCGCGAGACCGCGTCCTATCTCGCCAAGGGGCTCACTCAGGAAGGGCATAGCGTCGAGCAAGCGACCAACGGCCAGGACGGATTGTTTCGCTCCACCGACGGCAGCTTCGACCTCATCATCCTCGATCGGATGCTCCCGGTTCTCGACGGTCTCTCCGTGCTGCGCGCACTGCGGGCGGCACATATCGAGACGCCGGTCCTCATCCTCTCCGCACTCGCCTCAGTGGGGGACCGGATCGAGGGTCTCGAATGCGGATCCGACGATTATCTCGTGAAGCCCTTCTCCTTTGCCGAGCTGAATGCCCGCGTGAACGCATTGCTCCGGCGCCGGGAATCCCGTGTCGACCCGGCAGATCACCGGCTGACCGTCGGCGATCTCGAGATCGACCCGCTCTCGCGCATAGTGAAGCGCGCGGGCAAGAAGCTCGATCTCAAGCCCCGCGAATATCTGCTGCTCGAATATTTCGCGCGCAACGAGGGCCGCGTCGTCACCCGCACAATGCTGCTCGAGCAGGTCTGGGATTATCACTTCGATCCGGGCACCAACGTGATCGACGTGCATGTCAGCCGGCTCCGCCGAAAGCTCGACGAGGGCTTCGAAAAGCCGCTTCTCCACACGGTGAGAGGAGCGGGCTACATGCTCGCGGCCTGAAGCCCTACAATCATCTTCGTGCCAACTACGCTCCGTATCGCCCTGCTCGCGGGCCTGCTCGCGCTGGTCTCCAATCTTGCGGTGATCGGCTTCATCTACGCCAGGACGCATGACGAGGCAGTCGCGAGCCTGCGCCGCCAGGTAACCGAGCAATCACAAGTCCTGACCGACGTCTATCGGACGGGCGGCAAGACTGCGCTCGACCAGGCGATCGACGACACCCTCTCCTACGCCGACCCCCAGACGGCGGTGGCACTCGTCGCGCCCGACGGTCGCGAGGTGAAAGGCAATCTCGCCGCCGCTCCAGACCCCCAGTCGCTGCAGGAAGGCTATCGCAACGCGATCATCCGGCTGCGCGGGCAGCCAAGTCCACATCAGGCCCAGCTCGTGATCAGCCGCCTTGCCGGGGGCGAATGGCTGGTCAGCGGGCGACTCGTCGGCGAAGGGCTGGCGTTCCGGGCGACGCTCGAGCGCTCGCTGCTGCTGTCGCTCGTGGTCGCCGGGCTCCTCGGTCTCTTCTGCGGCGTCGTGCTCGCCCACTATGTGTCGCGCCGAATCGGCAACATTGCCGCGGTCGCCAACCGCATCAGTGCGCGCGACCTCAGCCAGCGCGTGCCGCTGTCGGGCGCCGGCGATTCCTTCGATCGGCTCGGCATGCAGATCAACGCGATGCTCGACCGCATCAGCGCGCTGATGGAAGAGCTTCGCCTGCTTCGGATTCGCTCGCGCACGACCTCCGCTCGCCGGCGAGCCGTCTTCGCGCCGCTGCCCACGCGGCGGCGGAGTCGAACGATCCGGCCGAACAGGAGGAGCTACTCGGCAGCGTCGTCCGCAACGCCGATGCCCTCATCCGGATCCTGGCCACGGTGCTGGAGATCAGCCGGTCCGAGGCACTCACCGGCCGCAACCAGTTCACCTGGTTTGATGTCGGCGAATTGGCTGCGGAGCTCGCCGAGATGTACGACCCGCTCGCCGACGAGCGCGGCAGCTCTCTCCGTTTCGACCGACCAAACCGGCCGGCGCCTCTTCGGACATCGCCAGCTGCTCGCACAGGCGCTCAGCAACCTCCTCGAGAATGCGATCCGCTATGGTTCGGGCGCCGGGGAAATCGCGGTGCGGGTGCAGCCCGGGGAGAAACAGATTGGCGTCGAAGTAGCCGACCGAGGCCCCGGCATTCCGCTCGACCGGCGGGAGGAAGCGCTTCGGCGGTTCGGTCGGCTCAATTCCAGCCGCTCCGATGAAGGTGCCGGGCTCGGCCTCGCATTGGCCCAATCGATCGCCCATCTCCACGACGGCGAGCTGCTACTCGAGGATAATAAGCCGGGCCTGCTCACCACGCTCAGGCTCCCGGTGCATCCGCCGCAAAAGCCGCGCTGAACGCACCCGCCCCTGCGCTCAGTCGCACTCGTCGCGAGTGAGCGAGCCAGATCCGCCGTCAGCCTTCGATGATGACCTTGGTGCCGATCTTCGTCAGGCCGTAGAGCTTTTCGGCGAACTTGTTGGGGAGATGGATGCAGCCGTGGCTCTCGGGATGGCCGGGCGTTCCGCCCCCGTGCAGCGCGATGCCATATTCGTCGATACGCTCCATCCACGGCATCGGCGCATTGTCGTATTTCTTCGAGCGATAGAACGGCCGCTTCTCGAGGATTTTCCATTCGCCGAGGGGCGTGATGTAGCCCTGCCTTGCGGTCGAGATAGTCGCGGCGCCGATAAGTTTGTCTTCGCGATAGACGTAGGCCATCTGCGTCAGTCGATCGATCACGACGCGGATGTCGCCGTCGGAAGGGATCGAAGCCGCCCATAGATACTCACCGGGCTTGAGGCCCACGCGCCCGAAGATGGCGACGAGGTCCTTGTGCGCTTGCGGCGCGTTCCCGAAGTTCATCGGTAAGGGACATCGCTGTTCGGCTTCGGCGGCGGCGCGGGCGCCATGGCGATTTGCGCCGGCGGATTGCTCGAGCAGCCGGCAAGCAGGGCCGCGACGCCTGCCGCGATCGTCCATCTTTTCATCGAATCCGCACAACGCCCCAAGGTGAATTGCTGTTTCATTGAACAGCCCAAACCGCGTGGCGCGTCAATCCTATGGTAAACAATAGGTTACCGATTAACTCACTACTGCATCGTGTGAAAATTCGTCAGCGCTGGAAATGTGAGGCTGACGATGAAGGGGATCGCGAGGACCGCGTGGACCCTTTCGCCGCGGCTCTTGAGCCCGACGAATAATCAGAACGCTTCGAGGATTTCCATGCGCCGCGTCTCCCTTGCCTACCCTGGGCTCGAGATCAGTCCCAGCTGTTCGCGTCCTGGTCGAAACCGTCTCGCTGGACACGAACGATACAGAAGCGCTGGCCGGAGGGTGCCCGCATCACGACCCAGCGTTCCAGGCGCCTCTCGATTGCTGCGCCGAGCTTCTCGAGCCGTGCCACCTCGGCGGGGATGTCGTCGGTCTCGATATCGATATGAACGCGGCTTTCATGTTCCACGCGCTGGATCTGCACGCTGATCCCGCCCGGCGGCGTTTCGAGCATCACATAATCACCGCGCGTGCCGGGGTGATCGGGATCGACCGGCCGGCCGAGCGCCCCCGCCCAGAAACGCGCCGCCTCCTGAATGTCGTCGACGTTGCAGTCGATCAAGATGCCGTTGATGCGCGAGCGGTGCATGTCGCTCCTCCTACTCGGCAATCCGCCGAGAGCCTCTCGGGCGGACGGGTTTGCGATCGGTGCAGAACTGCGCGCAAATCGCATGCGCAACGTAGCCGGCGGCTGTGGCAAAGGCGCGGCCGGCCTGGTCGGGCTGGCCCGTCTCCGGCTTGACGCCTTCCGTGATGATCCCGCCGTCCCAGACGCTCTCGTTCAGCACCTTGAGCGCCTTCGCTCGGCCGGCTTTCAGGCGGAGATGGTCGGCAACCGACCAGGAGGTTGTGAACGGCAGGCGGTAACTGCCTGGCAGTCCCCACGGCTTGTCGGCGTAGGAAAAGGGATAATGGGCGGAGTGGAGCCAATCGTAGGTTCGCACAAACAGCGGATCATCCTCCGAGATGAAGCCGAGATAGGGTAGCTTCAACAGCGAGCCGGGCGGGACATCCATGAAATCCGCGGCCGTGGCGCTCACCGTGGCGGCGAAGATCGGTCCGCCCGCCCCTTCGGCTCCAGAGCGAACGCCATATTTTCGGATCGCCGACTTCAGCGCTGCAGCGCGGGCGCGAAGATCATTGGCAGCAGTGACCCGACCGCGACGTTGCTCCAGCGCCGCGAGGTCATTGAGAGCCTTCCAGGCCAGCACATTGTCGTAGACCGAAAATGGTTTCTGGACATATTCGTCCTCAGCATCCTGGAATGTCTCGTATAAGCCGGTGGCGTGGTCTCGAAGCGCGAAAACCCGCTCCCTGATCGCATCGATCTGTGGACCATATCGATCCAGCGAGCGCTCGTCGCCGGTGGCGTCGATATAGGATTTGAGCGCAACCAGGGGCGCCACGAGTTCGTCCAGCTCAAGGCCGTCTTCCAGCACCACGCCGTCGATGAACCGGCTGTGGATCCCGACGTTGCGCGCCTGAATGGAGAAGACGTAATTGAGTATCTCCCGCGCCCGCGCGGGATCGGTGTCGAGAATTGCGGGAAAGCTCCATAGCAGTGCGTCGCGATCCCAATAGGCGGCGGACACGTAATAGCGGTTGCTGCGCGAGGTCATGCCGACGAACTGTTCGGTGTCGAGGGCGCGGCCCCAGGCATAATAAGTCGTGAACAGGAGGTTGCGGTTCATGATCCGGTCGAGATCCGCGCGCCCGGTAGTCCGCGTGTGGCGCCGGGCCTCTGCCGCGGCCTGGTCGATGACCCCATCGATGCCATAGCGATCGATACGCTTGTTCAAGACGCGCATCGCATAGGCCGCGCTATATTCCTCCAGCCCGACGCCGATCAGATAATGGACGTCCAGGGTCTCGCCGGGTGCCAGCGTGGCTTCATGCTGAGCCGTAACACCAGGATCGCCGCTCGCATCGTGAAGGACGCCTTGCGAGCCGACATAGGCAAAGCCCCATGCGAACCTTGTATCGTCGGTCTTGTAGTTGAAGATCTCCATGTCGCTGTCGATCGGTGTCGGCGACATCGTGCGCGAGCCCGTGAGGGGCTCAGGCGAATAGGTGACCCGGTTTGTCCGCGCCCAGTTCACCTCCATCCCCGGCGCGACCCTGACCGCCGCCGTATTAAGATTGGTAACTTGGAAGCGAATGATCGCCGCCCGGCTCTCAAAGGGCGCCACATAGGAAATCCGTATCCTGAGGCCATCGGCTTCCATCGTTCCGGTGGGCAGCCAGTAATCGCGCAGGCTCCAGTGCAGATTGGCGAGCGGCTTCCTGACGTCGGCGACCGCAAGAAAGGGCTTTATCAGCGGTTGCCCGGTGGCTCCGGCATATTCGATCAGCCCGCGGTACCGCATCGAGATGACATTGAAGTCCATGAGCGCGGCATCGCCCGCCCGGATCGAGGGGAGCGCAATCCAGTCGTTTCCCGTCGGGATGACGTCATCCGCAGCGAGGGTGAGCTCGCCCCTAGGCTCTGCCGGCGACGGCGGCTGACCGTCAGCCGCGGCGCTGAACGCGAACGCGGGTGCCAGAAGCGCTCCGAACAGGACACTGATGCCCCTCCACATGCGGCTTTACTCCCACTCAATGGTTCGTTTGTCGCGTAACATCTTGAAACCCTTACCCGATTGGTCGACTCCTCCGGCGCTTTCCCGTCGCGAATACGGCAGAAGGCCTTCGAACCGCTCGCCGCTCTCCGGCAACTCCGCCGAGACGCGCGGAGAAGAGCGACGATCTGCTCGACAACCTCGCCAAAGCTCCCGGTGTGCGGGCATGCGAGCTGCTTCGATCTCCGCCCTGCTAGGCAACCGACGGTCTCGCCGCTTGGCAAAGTCGATCGACGGCGGCCACCGCCGAATTGAAACTCGGCACTTCGGTATCGCCGGCGAACGCCATGCCGCCGACAAAGCGCTCATATTCACCCGCGTAGAGTTTGTCGTCCGCGAGCCGCGCGCACATTTGGACAAGGCGTTCGCTTGAACCGAGGTCCGCGACGGCCTTACCTCCGCGGTGAGCATCGGCATCGAGAATTGTTTTCAGCAGTTCCCGAAACGCTTCGCTTTCCAAGGCTACCCGCTCCAGAGCCGCCAGGTCGTGCAGATGCCGGATGATTGTGGGATCGTCATTTTCATCGTCCCGGTCCCGGATGAGCATGCGCCAGGTGAAAGCGCTAAGCTTGTCGGCAGCGGTTTCGACCGGATCTACGCAGATAATCGTGGTGACCTCGGGCTCTAAGCTCGCATATCTCGAGACGAAGGACGCAATCGAGCACTCCTGCGCTGGCAGGCGCGGAGGTTTGGCGGACAGTTCGGCAAGAATGTGGGGGCGCAGTGAATCGTGCGGGTCGAGGAGCGACGGATAGTCCATCTCGATCTTCAGGAACCCATTGCCGTCCCGGGATACGACCGAAGTGATCTCGAAGCCCGCCGCCGTCCATTCGGCAACGAGCGCATCGCGGTAGTCGCCCAGCGCTTTGCGCTTCTGATTGGCGCTCTTGGCCATGAAGGCGTCCGAGAGCTGGAATTTGAAGTCGATGTCTTCGGAGAATTGTTTGATCAGGTCGTACGCTTTGAGAAGCGACGTGCCGCCCGAGAACACAGGCGTCAGATCGTCGTGCTTCAGGGCGAGCAGCGTCCTGATCGCCTGAACGACGTACCAATCCTTTTCGACAAAGGCTTCATCGACCGCGAGCGCACCGGCGACGCGGCCGAGAGCGCGCTTATCCGGTGCGTTCGAGAACGACATAATTGCCGTCGTATCCAATACGCCGGCGTACGCGATCCTCGACCGCGATCGTCCGTCCGGTTGGGACCTGGGTTGAGCGTCCGCGGTTGTAAGAGTCTTCGAGACTGGACGTCGCGACCTTCTTGCCCAGTCGTCCGAGTGCCTCGGTAGCGAGCTTCTTGATCCCGACAACGGGCGCCGGCTTGCCCGTGAAAGGCGAGCGCTCCGCCTTCGCATAAAGGCCGTAGCCGATCTGGACGAGTTGCCCATCTTCGGTCTTTTGCCTCAGCGCCCGACCGACCGCGTCATAGCTGCCAAGGGTCTCGAAGTCGCACCGCAGAAAGACGTTACGGCTTGATCTTTTGACCTTCCGCTCGATCGCATTCGCGATCGTGCCGGTTGAACTGGCATTCGCCGATCCTGCTTTCCGATATCGCCCGCGGCCAACTCGGATAAGCTTTCTCTGCTTGACCAACTGACCTAGGAACTCGACCCCACCGAATCATAGTCTGCGGGCACCGACAGATCCGCGCGGCAGAGCGTTCGGCCCACCGGGATTTGCTCGAGGATTTGCTTCGCAAGGGTCATGGCTGGTGCTGTCAAAATACGACGTTTCAGACCATCATATAGGTCGAGGAATTAACAAACTCAACCGTGTGACCCAAGTTCCCCTGTTCACATTCGACTGACCTGGGCCGGTTTAGTGCTGACCCGGTACGGCGAGTCGCCACCAATTGAGTGGACAAGTGGCCCTCGAATCGACGGATCGAGCGGCACGATTGCCGCTCCTGGAAGAGCGATCATCGGCAAATAGGTGTCACCCTTGGTCCAGGCGTCGATCATGTTCGCCCATTCCTGAAGCATGTGACGGCGCTGCGGCTCATACTCCGCCTTGTTATAGACGCCGAGTGACGAGTGCCCGTCGTCATGGGCGAGGCACTTCTCAATCCGATCACGGTTGAAACCGGTCTCGTTTAAGAGGGTCGAGCCCGTTCGGCGAAGATCGTGAACAGTGAAAGGCTCAGGCGGCAGCCCGTCCGTGTTTGGCTTGAGCAACTACCGCATAGGTTACGCGGTTGAACGTCGCGCGCGACATTGGCTCGTCCGCTTCATACCGCGAAGGAAGAACATACCTCGAATTGCCGGCGCACGTCCGAAGCGCGACGAAGATGTCGAGCGACTGCCGTGGGAGATAACGTTATGCGGTTTGCGGCGCTTCATTCGCTCCTTGGAAATCCGCCAGACCGCCTTTTCGAAGTCGACTTCGTCCCAGGTCGCGTCCCGGAGTTCGCTCTTTCAGACAAGCGTCAGGAGGTAAAGTCGCATTCCCAGCCGGATCGTCGGCAGGGTCGGTACCTTCTTCAGCATCCGCAACATGACCCTGATTTCGGTCGGGCTTAGCGAGCGGTCCCACCGCACAAACGTTGCTATGGACGCCGGCCCGCCATAGCGACCAAAGGTCACCGTCTTGCGCCTGCCGTGGAGACGATAGTCAAGTCGGAAGGTGATCGTCCCTGAGGTCGCCACATGGACATATCCCATCACGATCAGTGACTTTGAAGGCTTCGAACGAGGTTTGAGGGCGCGCAGCGCCGTATCCGTCAGCATAACGGTCTCCTAAGGTTACCACCAGGCCGGTTCGGCGCCACCACCACCGAATTTTCGGTTCAGTTCTTATACTCAAGCGAAAAATTTGCCGTCAACCGCTTGACTGGCCCGACGGTAAGGCCGTTTTCGACTCAGTGGTCAACCAACCGCGTACCGCCGATTACGCCGGTAAAACCGATCGCTGGCCAACCCCTGGTTTGGTTTTGATTTTTCTGATTAGTTGTTTTGAATCAGCTGCTTATCGTAGTGCTGCAGCGCAAATTCGGATTTCGGCCGGATAGGCCAAATTCATTCCCACTCGATGGTCCCAGGCGGCTTCGACGTATAATCGTAAACGACCCGGTTGATCCCCTGGACCTCGTTGACGATGCGGGTCGCCACGCGGCTCAGGAACTCTGCATCGAACGGATAAATGTCGGCGGTCATCCCGTCGACACTGGTCACAGCCCGAAGCGCGCAGACATAATCGTAGGTGCGATAGTCGCCCATGACGCCAACGGTGCGAACCGGAAGCAGCACGGCGAACGCCTGCCAGATGGCGTCGTACAAGCCGGCGTTTCGAATTTCCTCGAGGTAGATGGCATCAGCCTTCCTCAGGATGTCGCATTTCTCGCGCGTGACTTCGCCTGGGATCCGGATGGCCAGGCCAGGCCCCGGGAACGGGTGCCGTTCAACGAACGCTTCGGGCAGCCCGAGCTCGCGGCCGAGTTCGCGAACCTCGTCCTTGAACAGCTCGCGCAAGGGCTCGACGAGCTTCATGTTCATGCGCTCGGGCAGGCCGCCTACATTATGGTGGCTCTTGATCGTGACGGACGGGCCGCCGGTGAAGCTGACGCTCTCGATCACGTCGGGATAGAGCGTGCCTTGCGCAAGGAAGTCGGCGCCGCCGATCCTCTTCGCTTCCTCCTCGAAAACGTTGATGAATTCGGAGCCAATGAACTTCCGCTTCTTTTCAGGATCGCTGATCCCGTCGAGCCCGCCGAGAAAGTCCGCGCTCGCGTCCACGTGCACTAGCGCAATGTTGTAGCTGTTGCGGAACAGGCTCACGACCTGCTCGGCCTCGCCCAGCCGCATCAGCCCATGGTCGACGAAGACGCAGGTGAGCTGATCACCAATCGCCTCGTGGATGAGGACCGCGGCGACGGCACTGTCGACCCCGCCGGAAAGGCCGCAGATGACCCGGCCCATCCCGACCTGATCGCGAATGTCAGCGATCTTGGCGTCACGAAAGCTCGCCATCGTCCAGTCGCCGGCGCAGCCGCAAACGTGGCGCACAAAGTTGGCGAGCAGCTTGCCGCCATCAGGGGTGTGCACGACCTCGGGGTGGAACATCAGGCTGTAGCGCCTTGCTCCTCGTTCGTCGCAATCGCGAACGGTGCCCCGTCCGAGCGCGCAACGACGTCGAAGCCGGGCGCCAGTGTCTCGACGCGATCGCCGTGGCTCATCCACACCTGGTGCTTCTCGCCGACCTGCCACAGGCCGTCGAACAGCGCACTCGGAGACACGATCTCGATAAAGGCGCGGCCGAACTCGGCGCTGGTCCGAGCTGACGACTTTGCCACCGAATTGCTGATGCAATGTCTGCTGACCGTAGCAAATTCCTAGGAGCGGAACGCCGCTGTCGAACAGCATTTGCGGTGCGCGCGGGCTTTCGGCTTCCGTCACGGATGCAGGGCCGCCTGAGAAAATCACGCCCTTGGGCTGCAAGCGCTCAAACGCCTCCTCGCTCGCGTTGAACGGCGCGATCTCACAATAGACGCCGGCCTCGCGGACGCGCCTGGCAATAAGCTGTGTGACCTGGCTTCCGAAGTCGACGACGAGGATGGACTGGGTGGGCTGGACCGTCATGGCGGGCCGATAGAGACGCTGGGCGCGCGAGTAAAGTTAAGCAGATACTTAAGTTTCTTGACGACTGCTCGTCGTCTCGATACTTAAGCGCATGCTTAACGATTCGACCTGCTCTCGATCGCGCGTTCGGAGCGCTGTCAGACCCGGTGCGCCGGGGAATGCTCGCCCGCCTCAGCCTGGGACCGGCGTCGGTCAGCGAGCTGGCAAGGCCGCTGTCGATCAGCCTTCCCGCCGTGATGCAGCATTTGAGGGCGCTGGAGACGAGCGGCCTCGTCGCATCCGAAAAGAAGGGCCGCGTGCGCACGGTCCGCCTCGAGGGCGGAACCCTCGCCGAGGCCGAAGGCTGGCTAGCCGCCGGCGCCAGGAATGGGAGGCACGGCTCGACCGGTTCGAAGATCATCTGAATGACATCAAATAGGAGGATGCACGTGAACGACCATCTCGACCTCTATCTCGAGCGCACGCTCGAAGCGCCGCGCGATCTCGTATGGAAAGCCTGGACGGATGCCGAGCATATCAAGCGCTGGTGGGCACCGCGGCCCTACGAGACTCCGGAATGCGAGATCGAGCTGCGGCCGGGCGGCAAGTTCTTCACGCGCATGACCGGCCCGGACGGTTTCGACTATAGCGGGAACGCCTGCGTGCTCGAGGTCGTACCGGGAGAGCGCATCGTCTGGTCCTCGGCGATGAGGGGCGGCTACCGGCCGAACGAGTTCTTAGATGACGGCTGCAACGGTTTTCCGTTCACCGCTATCCACACGTTCGAGGATGCAGGCGACGGAAAGACCCGTTACACAGCGACGGTGCTGCACGCGAACGCCAAGGACCGCGATGCTCACGATGCGATGGGCTTCGAAGGCGGCTGGGCAACCTGTGCCGAGCAGATGGCCGAAGTCGCACGAAGCCTCGGCGCCGACGCCTGAACGAAGTGCGCCGGACTCCGTGTGGGGAGCCCGGCGCATCTATTCTTGCTAGGTCAGCGCTTAATAGCGGTGGTAGCCGTAGGCGCTGTACGGATCGTCGTAGTTCGACCCATAATAGCTCGTTTCCGTAATTTCCGTTTCCGTAATTTCCGTTTCCGTAATTTCCGTTTCCGTACTGGCGATTGTTGAAGTCGATATCGACCACGTAACCGCGCGGATCGGTGCGACAGCTGAACCGGATGGCTCCGCCGCCATACCCATAGCCGTTGGTCGCGGCAGTTCCCCGCACCCGGTATCCACCGCCCGAACGGATCTCGACGCTGTCGATCCCAAGGACTCGGCCGCTCGCAGATCCGTAGCCGTAACCATTGCCGCCGTAACCGCCGAGACGCTGCTGAACAGCCGCGCTGCACTGGTTGGCGGCGACCTGGCTTCCGCCCGGCACGTTGTAGCCATAGCCGCCGTAGCCGTCGATCCGCCGCCAGCGCCGTATCCATAGCCGTTGCCGGGATAGCCATATCCCGGATATGCGTTGCCGTAGGGAGCTCCATAACCCGGGAAATATTGCGCCGCGGCAGGCGCTGCACTGGCCAGCGCGGCAATCGCGACGCCGCCCGCCAGAAACTTCGTGATAGCCTTCATGGCCTTACTCCTGTTGTCTCGTTCCCGACTCGCCGGACAAACGCACGGCGGCCTCGATTTGGACAGTCTCATTACGCCGCTGCACCGGTTCTGAACCGGTCGTTGGCCGCTGTTCAGCCATGAATCTCAATGAGTTGTTCAGTCGGGAGGCGGGTCGTCTTGCCACTGTTTCAGCCGGCGTTCGCGGTTCCAGAGCTCCATCGGGCGGCCATCGCTCCACCTCTCCGAAAGGCCGATGGCCGCAGAATCGCTCTCCGCCTCGAATTCGCGGAATTGATCGATGTGACCGCTGAAACGGTCGAAATAGTAGAGGCGATAATACAGCATCCCCCCGCCATCCCCCGATGTGGCGGGCGCATTCTTACCACTTATCTCTCACGCCGTTGACTAACCGAAGTTAGGGCTCGCCCAGTCAGTTCGGACCGACGAACTCGAGCCCCGTGAAGTGGCCGAGGAAGGCCATCACGTCGGACGCTTCCTCGATGATCTTGCTCGTCGGCTTGCCCGATCCGTGACCGGCGCGCGTCTCGATGCGGATGAGGTGCGGCGCGCCCGCCGGGTCCGCAGCCTGAAGCGCCGCCGTATATTTGAAGCTGTGCCCCGGAACGACGCGATCGTCCGTGTCGGCCGTCGTCACCAGCACCGGCGGATAATGAACTCCCTTCCTGATGTTGTGATACGGCGAGTAGGCGAGCAGCGTTTTGAAATCGGCTTCTTTCTGCGGATAGCCGTAGTCGTCGACCCAATAGCGGCCGGCCGTGAACTGGTCGAAGCGCAGCATGTCCATGACGCCGACGGCGGCGTGCGCTGCATCGAACAGGTCCGGGCGCTGGTTGACGACCGCGCCGATCAAAAGGCCGCCGTTGGACCCGCCCTCGATCGCGAGCCCGTGCGGCGAGGCGATGTCGCTGCTTCTTCAGATATTCGCCGGCCGCGATGAAATCGTCGAACACGTTCTGCTTGTGCGCAAGGCGACCGGCGTCGTGCCACGCCTTGCCATATTCACCGCCGCCGCGGATGTTCGCGACCGCATAGACACCGCCCTTCTCCAGCCACGCGAGACGCGTCGCCGAGAAGCTCGGCGTCAGCGAGATGTCGAAGCCGCCATAGCCGTAGAGCAAGGTCGGCGCGGGCCCGGTCACGTCCGACTTCCTCACGATGAACATCGGAACGCGGGTACCGTCCTTCGATGTGTAGAAGACCTGCTCGACCCTGTAGTCGTCGGGCTTGAACGCGAGCTTTGGCGCAGCCCACACGCTCTTCGAACCAGTCTTGACGTCATAGCGATAGATGGTGGTCGGCCGGTTGAAGCTGGTGAAGGAGAAGAAGGTCTCGGGATCCTCGAACTTGCCGCCGAAGCCAGCCGCCGTGCCGATCCCCGGGAGCTCGACCTTGCGTGCGAGCTCGCCTGCCGTCGAATAGACGCGCACTTCGGTCTTCGCGTCCGCGAGATAGGAGGCGACGAGCTTGCCGCCGACGAGGCTCGCGCCGTCGAGCGTCGCCTCATCCTCGGGCACGATCGTCACCGCAGCGGGATGCGCCTTCGCGATGTCGAGGCTGACGATCTTCTGGCGCGGCGCACCGTCGTCACTGACGAAATAGAAGCTTGAGCCGCGGTTCCCGATGAAACTGTAATTATGGTCGAAGCCGGGGACGATAACCCGGGGCTTGGCCTTGGGATTCTTAAGATCGACGAGCGTCACTTCGAACCGCGGATCCGTTCCGCTCGACGAACTGATCACGAGCCAGCGCCCGTCGTCGCTGACCTGCGCGCTATTGTTGAGCTCCGGCTTCCTGGGAGTGGCGAACATCAGCTTGTCGGCCGATTGTTTTGTGCCGAGCTTGTGGAAATAGACCTGCTGGTGCTCGTTCAACGATTGATAGGTCGCGCCGCTCTTCGGCGCGGGGAAGCGTGAATAATAAAAGCCGCTACCATCCTTGGCCCAGCTCAGAGCTGAGAACTTCACCCATTTGATTTCGTCCGCCAAATCCTTGCCAGTCTTCACGTCGCGAACGCGGATCGTTCGCCAGTCGGTGCCGCCGTCCTGGATAGCGTAGAGGAGTTTGGTCCCCTGCTCGTTCGGCTCCCACTCGGCGAGCGCGGTCGCGCCGTCCTTGGACCAGGGGTTCGGGTCGATAAGGACCCGTCCCTCGCCGTCGAGAGAATTCCGCACGTACAGCACCGCCTGGTTCTGAAGGCCCGTGTTGTGCGTGTAGAAATAACGACCGCCCTTCTTCTCGGGCGCAGCGAAGCGCTCGTAATTGTAAAGCTCGGTAATCCGCCGCTCGAGCGCCTTTCGGCCTGCGAGCGTCTGCAGGAACGAACCCGTGACCGCATTCTCGGCATCGACCCAAGCCTTCACGTCGCCGTCGGTGCGGACGTCATTCTCGAGCCAGCGATAAGGATCGGCGACCTTCATGCCGAAATGGTCGTCGACCTGGTCGACGCGGCGGGTCTGCGGATAGGCGATGGCCGGAGCCGCGCTAACCGGCTGCGCACCGGCAAGATCTGGTGGGGTCAAAACAGAAACACTCGACAAAAGAACTGCTGCAAGAACGCTGCGACCCATGGAACTCCGCTCCCCCCGAAGGCCCCCATGGGTATCAGCCACGGGGCCGGATTCAATAGCGATGGAGCAGTCCGCAACGCTTCCGCCCAAATGTCATAAACTCGTGTCATTTCAGGAATATTCACCCCTTTACATTGACTGAAATGGCTATCGGGAGTTTACTCCAAGCGCCAACAAACGGGGGACTCGAAGCGATGCGTATCATGTATCCTGCGGCCACGGCTGCCCTGTTGATCGGTGCCTCGGCTCACTCAGCTCCGACGAATGTTCCGGCTCAGCAGTCGACCATTCAATATTCGACCACCGGCGGCGTCACTTCCTATTTCAACAATTACGCCCGCGCCACGAGCACTGTCGTCTACGATCCGGTGGCGAACACCTATACGATCCGCGACACCGGAAGCCTGACGACCAAGTCGACGTTCGGGCCGACAGGCGTCGTGAGCGGCAATTTCACTGTCTACACGAAGAGCCCGACCGAGACCTTCCGGGTCCTCAACCAGGCCGCGGTCAGTCTCACCTATGTCGATTTCGGCGAATGGAAGCGCAGCTCGACGGCGAACAGCACGACGAGCGTAAACGACACCTATCTCGTGTGGGGCACGAAGACGGCAAGGAACGATCTGCCGGTGAGCGGCTCGGCGAGCTACAGCACGATCTACGACGGCAATTTCGTCGACAAGAACGGCGAGCATGCGCTGAATGGCAGCGGCGGGATCACGGCCGACTTCGGAGCGGGCACGCTCAGCTACACCGCGAGCATCAACGGCGTACCCGTGGGTCCGCTCGCATTCGCCGGGAACGGGACCATCAACTCCCGCCAGGTCGGCTTTACGACGAGCAACACGTCGAGCGGCTACACACTGCAACCAGTACGGCAATTTCTATGGCCCCCAGGCCGCTGAAGTGGGTGGCTTGTTCCGGCTTTATAACCGGACCGGGAACGGCCAAGGCGCGTTCGCCGGCCATCAGTAATCAGTGCCCGGGCGGCGGTCGGCCGCCGCCCGGCATTCTAGCCGTTACGCGGCTTCGAACTCATCCTCGTTCATGACCGGACCGGAGTCCTGGCCCTTGGCCGACGCATCGCGGTCGACGAACTCGATTATGGCGATCGGCGCCGCATCCGACTGGCGGATGCCGGCCTTGACGACGCGGGTATAGCCGCCATCGCGGTTCACATAGCGCGGCCCGAGCACGTCGAAGAGCTTCGCAAGCTGCGCATCGTCCATGAGGCGCGACTGCGCCAGCCGGCGGTTTGAGAGGCCGCCGCGCTTGGCGAGCGTGATCAGCTTCTCGACGTACGGGCGAAGCTCCTTCGCCTTGGCCGTCGTTGTCGTGATCTGCTCGTGCTTGATGAGAGCCGCGGCCATGTTGCGGAACAGAGCCGCGCGGTGGCTGGAAGTGCGCTGAAGTTTACGTCCGCCAACACGATGGCGCATGGGTCATTCCTTTCGTTCGTCAGGGGTCCGTGCGAGGTAACCCAGGCCAGGCGGACTTAGGGAGCCGCCCTTTTCCCTTAAATGACAACGGCGAGCGCTTGGCCCGCCGGACTGGCCGCCTCAAGCGGATTTGCGTCCGTTAGTCAAGGTTCGACCGGCAAGCCGGACCACGAGCGGCGAAAGGCCGCGGTGGGTCGAATAGTGGTAGACCGATCCCGCATCCAGTTCCTTGCAAAGCCGCCGGTGGGCCTCGCCGAGCGCATGATAGGGCAATCCGGGAAGGAGATGGTGTAGGGCGTGGTAGCGGAGGCCGACGGGTGCCCAGAACATCGGCAAGGTCGCTGGCGGAGGTACGTTGACGCTGTCGAGGAATTGCGCGGTGACGCTCATCGGCTCGCCTTCGTTCTCCCACAGATGCGCGACGAGCGTGCGGATCTGATTGAGGAACATCACGCCCGATGAGACGAAGAGAAAGACCATGAATTGGCGAAGCGGGACGATGCCGGTCGCAACCATCGCGAGGAGCGCGATCGCCCAGACGCTGCACGCCGCTTCCTGCCAGGCCCAGTCGCGTGCGAACTCGCCTTCGGGCTTCGGACGGACGAACCTGGGATTGATCTGCAGGCCGGAATAGCGCCCAACAACCATGGCCCTGAGCTTGGGCGATAGCAGCGAGAGCGGCGCTAGAATTCCGAACCGGATGAGCATGCCGATCGGCGCGAGCGCGGCGGCGATGAGGAACAAGGGAAGCGTCCACGGATGCATCAGCGCCAGCGGCAGATATTCGGGATCATCGAGTGTCCCGTAATAACGCTTCGCATGGTGCTGGTTATGAACGCCCTCATACATGAAGCTCGGCACCAACAGCGGGACGCCGACGATCAGGTTCCAGGTGAAGCGGAAGCCCTTCAGCGCGCCCTTCTTGATGTGCGTCAGCTCATGGATGAACGAGCCGGCACGATAGAGCGCGAGCACTGCGAGGAGGCCGCAGCCGATGGCAAGCAAGGTCGGATGAACGACGATGGCGGCGAACAACGCCGCATATCCGAGCACAGCCGACCCAAGCATGTCTGCCCAGTAGATCACCGCATTCGGCGTATTGAGATCGCGCGTCAGGTTCGCCGCGGCCTTCAGCATCGCCGCATCGTCCTTCGGGCGCGCGGAAAGCGCGCTGAGACTGGGCAGCGTCGGTCGTGCGCTCGAGGGTCGCGGTGTTGCTCATCGTCTTCCGGAAGAACGTCTTGTGGCAGGAGATAGTGGCGGGACTTAGGCGTCTCAACCTTAACTGGCGCTTGGCGCAGCGAGCCGCTAGCCGGGGGGCATGAGCACAAGCGCCGTTACCATCCGCCCCGTCCAGACCAAGAAGGACAAGAAGACCTTCGTCGACTTTGCGTGGGACGTCTACAAGGACGACCCCCATTGGGTGCCGCCGCTCAAGGACGAGGTCCACGGCCTGATCACGCCGGGCAAGAACCCCTGGTTCGAACATGCCCGCGCGCAGCTATGGCTGGCCGAACGCGGCGACAAGGTCGTCGGGCGGGTCAGCGCGCAGGTCGACGATCTCGTCCAGGAGCATATGGGCAAGGGCATCGGCAATTGGGGCATGTTCGAGGCTCTGGATGGCGAAACCGCCGCGACATTGATTGCCACTGCCGAAAATTGGCTGCGCGACCAGGGCATGACCGAGGCCCTTGGTCCCATCAGCCTATCCATCTGGGACGAGCCCGGGCTTGAGATCGAAGGCTTCGACGAAGACCCGACCGCGATGATGGGACATCACCGCCCCGAATATCGCGCCTGGATCGAAGCTGCCGGATACGAAAAAGCCAAGGATCTCCTGACCTACGAGGTCAATATCGCGCATTGGGAAGATCCAAAGATCAATCGGCTGATCGCAGCGGGCGAGCGCAACCCGCACATCCGTATTCGGATGGTCGACAAGTCGAAGTTCGACGATGAAGCGCGGCTTATCCTCAATATTCTCAACGACGCCTGGTCGGGCAACTGGGGCTATGTACCGCTGACGCCGGCCGAGATCGCTTATGCTGGCAAGAAGTTGAAACCGATCATCTACAACGAGCTGGTCCGGATCGCGGAGCTCGACGGCGAACCTGTGGCCTTCATGATCACGATCCCCGACATCAACGAGCTGACGAAGGATTTGAACGGCGAGCTGTTCCCGTTCAATTTCATTAAACTGCTGTGGCGGCTACGCAATCCGCGCGTCAAGCGCTCGCGCGTGCCCTTGATGGGCGTAGCGCGCAGACTTCATCAATCGCGGATGGCGAGCATGTTGGCCTTCATGCTGATTGAGTACACTCGCCGCGACTGCGTCGGGAAATTCGGCATAAATATCGGGGAGTTTGGCTGGATTCTGGAAGACAATAAGGGGATGCTCTCGATCGCTGAATTGCCCGGCGCCCGGGTGAACCACCGCTACCGGATCTACGAAAAAGCCCTTTAGTTCAATTCGACCCAGGTCGGCGCGTGGTCGCTCGCCTTCTCCTCGGCGCGCGCCCATTTATCGACGCCCGCGCCTTCCAGTCGGTCCGCTGCCTCAGGCGAGCAGAGTAGATGGTCCAGCCGAAAGCCCTGGTCGCGCTGCCAGCACCCAGCGGTATAATCCCAGAAGGTGTAAAGCCTCTCCTCGCTGGGATGCAGCGCGCGCAGGGCGTCGGTCCAGCCCTGATAGACGATCCGGCGCCATAATTGCCGCGCCTCGGGCTGCATCACGGCGTCGTTCGCCGTCGCCCGCGCCGAGAAGACGTCGCGGTCCTCCGGAACCACGTTCCAGTCGCCGCAAAGCACCGCGGGACGCTCTTCCTGGAGCAACTCGGCGGCACGGACGCACAGGCGCTCCATCCACTTGATCTTATAGTCGAACTTCTCGGTTCCGACCGGATTGCCGTTGGGGAGATAGAGCGAGGCGACGACAACGCCCTTCGCTTCGGCCTCGATATAGCGACTGTGCGTATCGTCAGGGTCGCCGGGAAGGCCGACGCGCCTCAGCTCGGGCGCGTCGCCCTTGGCGAGGATTGCTACTCCGTTGAAACCCTTCTGACCGTGCCACACCGCGCCATAGCCGGCCGCCTCGATGTCCGCGATCGGCAGGGCCTCGTCGGCGCATTTCAATTCCTGAAGGCAGACAACGTCCGGCTTTTCGCGATCGAGCCATTCGAGGAGCCGCGGCAAGCGTGCTCGGATGCCATTTAGGTTGTAGGTGGAAAGCTTCACGAGGTCCGCTTAGCGGGCGGCGTTCAGGCAGGGAAGCAGGCGAATCCGCGCTGGGTCACACGATCGAACCAAGGGCGATAGTCCAAATAACAGTCATGACCTTCGCGGGGGATCACGCCGAAAGCAACTTCAACATCGTCCCTGAGCATCGTCAGCGAGATTGGGACGGCGGCGGGAATGGGCTGTGCACCCTCGCCAACCGCCAGCGTCAGGAGAATCCCGCTCAAAGCGCCGGCCGATGGCCGGTTCAACAGCGCCAAACGGAACTGTCCCTCGCCAATCGGCCTAATAAAGATGCAAGCGTCTTCAAGATTTTGCCGCGGAGCATCGAACCAGATGCACGCAAAGAGGCACCCACGCTTCGTCAATCAAGCGATCGGGGGAACCAGTGATGCTCACGGATCGGGCAAGATCAGGAACCAGCGGAATCGTCACGGTCATGATGATCCTGCTGGCAGTTCAGCTGCTCACCGGAGTGCGGGCGTTCCCGCTTCGAGTCCGCTGTGGCCCGATCTCGCCCTCGCGCGCGCCGCCTGGGCAGATGCAGTCAAGCGCGGGCTGGTCAATGACAGCGAACCGCGCCGGAGCGGGCTGCGCGATGTCAGGGGTGCGGAAAACCGTGAGGTTCGCCGAATGCCGCGCCGCCCGCTCGGCAGCCGCGCGCCTTAGCAATCAGACCGAGAAGCTGCTCCCGCAGCCGCAACCCGACTGCGCGTTGGGGTTGAGCACCTTGAAGGTTGCTCCGCCGAGGTCCTCGACGAAATCGACTGCTGAGCCGCGGACAAGATCGAGGCTGATTGGATCGACGACGAGCATCACGCCGTCGGTCTTAGCGATTGTATCGTCACTCTCCGCCTCGTCGGCGAGCTCGAACTTGTAGGTGAATCCGGCACAGCCACCGCCATCGACCGCCAGCCGCAGGATGGCCGGCTTCGACTGGCGCTCGGCGATCCATGCGACGCGCCTGGCGGCATTTTCGGTAAGAGTGATTTCGCTCACGTGAGCGAGATAGGAACTGCCGCGCCCTGCGGCAACTTATCTACGATCAGTGTTGGCCGTCCGGGCCGCCCACCGCGAGATCCATCGGTGCGGCATTCGCCTTCTTCTGCATGGCGAGGACGTAGTCGGTCGACTTCATGAAGGGGATCGGGTTCACGGGGCGCCCGTCGATCCGGACCTCATAGTGCAGGTGGTTGCCGGTCGAACGGCCGGTCGAGCCCATGCGGCCGACCTGCTGGCCACGAGTAACATGATCGCCGGCGTGGACCAGGATCGCAGACATGTGACCGTAGCGGGTGGTAATTCCGCGGCCGTGGTCGATCTCGACGAGGTTGCCGTAGCCGCCGTTGTTCCAGCCGGCGCGAACGACGGTGCCGTCTGCAGTGGCATAGATCGGGGTGCCGTAGGAGCCGGCGAGGTCGATGCCCGGGTGCATCGCGGCACCGGCATGGAACGGATCGGCGCGCACGCCATAGCCGCTGGTAAAGCTGACGTCGGTCTTCACCGGCTTATCCGACGGGATCGCAATGACATCGTCCTGCAGCTGGTCGAGCTTCTTCCAGCTGTTGAACAGCGCCTTGAAGGTTGGATTGCCGATGCTCTCGAACGGACCGCCGACGCCGCCCGGCTGGCCCGCCGTTGCCGGCTTGATGCCGAGCTTGTGGAGCTCGGCCGCGGTTACCTGATAACGGACGTCCAGCGCCTGAGCGACGAGCGCCGCCTGCTCGAGCTGCTGCTGCTCGACGCGAGCGAGCAGACCTTCCTTAGCAAGACGGCCGCTCGATGCGGCCGCCTGGATCATCGCAGGATCGATCTTCTGTCCCGTCAACGCCGCCTCGATCAGCGCCTGGCGCTGCTCGATAAGGCGCGCACGAGCCTCGGTCGCGGCCGAAAGAACGGCGCGCGGACGCGTGACCAGGCGAGCGGTCGCAAAGCTCGCCCAGGCAACGAGGCCCAACAGAACAACGAAGAAAAAAATCTGGACCGGGGCGGAAATGCGGAAGCGGCGGAGCTTCTTCCCATCATGAATGAAGAAGTCGCGATCGCGGAACAGTGCCGTAGTGCCGGCCAGTACTTGGGTCATTACGTCCCCGCTCCAAAGCTACACGCCGCGCGCCAAAGGCGCACGTCGCCGTTTCCATCAACGATAGGAGCTCCCCAGCCCCCAGCCGCGCTCGTTGCCCTCCGCGCCTCGGCGAGGAGGACAGTGCTTCCGGACGGTTAATGAATTCAACCTACCTCGCCCCCGGTCGGGATGAACCGTCAGCTCAGCGCGATGAAGCGTTCCAACTCTCCTGCTGAAGGCGGTCATCTGAACAAATTCAATCTGTTGTGCGGTGCAACAAGGCTCTGAATGAATTCGCTAGCGAATACTTTTCACGCGCGCAGTTGCCATCCCTCGAGCAGCCGTTACACCTGTCTCCGGGCCACGCCGTCCCAACGCGGCGCGAGCTCTCTGCAAGGAGAGTCAGATTGACTGAAGCAACTGCTGCCACGCCCGAAGTGCGCGTGGCGAAACCGCAAACCACACCGACCCGCCCCAATTTCTCGTCCGGCCCGTGCGCCAAGCCGCCCGGCTGGAGTGCCGAGAAACTCGACACCTCCGCACTTGGCCGCTCGCACCGCGGCGCTCTCGGCAAGGCCAAGCTCGCCGAAGCGATCGAGCGTACGCACGCCTTGCTGGGGCTGCCGGCCGATTACCGGCTTGGCATCGTGCCGGCCTCGGACACCGGCGCGATGGAGATGGCGATCTGGTCACTGCTCGGGACACGCCCTGTCACCGTGCTCGCCTGGGAAAGCTTCGGTGCCGGCTGGGTCACGGACGTCGCCAAGCAGCTGAAGCTCGATGCCGAGATCCGCTCCGCGGATTACGGCAGGATCCCGGATCTTGGCGGCATCGAGCCCGGCCGCGATATCGTCTTTACCTGGAATGGAACGACGAGCGGCGTTCGCGTGCCGAACGCCGACTGGATCGCGCCCGACCGCACCGGCCTTGCCATCTGTGATGCAACCTCCGCCGCCTTTGCGCAGTCGATCGACTGGCCGAAGATCGATGTCGGCACCTTCAGCTGGCAGAAGGCGCTTGGCGGCGAGGCCGCGCACGGGATGCTGGTGCTCAGCCCGCGGGCGGTGGAGCGGCTCGAAAGGGAGCCCGCGCCGCGGCCGCTTCCCAAGATCTTCCGACTGACGAAGGGCGGCAGGCTCATCGAGGGTATCTTTAAGGGCGAGACGATCAACACGCCCTCGATGCTCGCGGTCGAGGACTGGCTTTTCTGCCTCGATTGGGCCGAACGCGTGGGCGGCCTTGAGGGGCTGGTCGCACGCGCGGACGCAAACGCGGCAGCATTGGACCGCTGGGTCTCGAAGTCCAGCTGGATCGAGCATCTAGCCGCTAATCCGGCTATCCGTTCGAACACGTCGGTCTGCCTCCAGTTCGCCGACCGCTCCGACGAAGACGCCAACCGCGTGCGCCAAAAGGCGATCGGCGAGCGGCTCGAGCACGAGGGTGCCGCCCTCGACATTACCGCCTACCGCGATGCACCGCCTGGGCTTCGCATATGGTGCGGTGCAACGATCGAGACGAGCGACATCGAGGAACTCGTCCCCTGGCTTGACTGGGCATGGGAGGCCACCCGATGAGCGATCCTGTGCGCGTTCTCATCGCCGACAAGATGGATCCGAGAGCAGCCACGATTTTTCGCGAGCGCGGAATCTTAGTCGACGAGAAGCCTGGCCTGTCGCCCGACCAGTTGAAGGAGATCATCGGCAATTACGACGGGCTCGCGGTCCGAAGCTCGACCCGCGTCAACGCCGCGGCGATGGATTCGGCCCTACCGCGCCTCAAGGTGATCGGACGGGCCGGGATCGGCGTCGACACGATCGACGTGCCCGCAGCCTCGGCGCGCGGGATCATCGTCATGAACACACCGTTCGGCAATTCGATCACAACCGCGGAACATGCGATCGCGATGCTGTTCGCGCTCGCCCGCGAAATTCCTCCAGCCGACCAGTCGACCCAGTCCGGCCGGTGGGAGAAGAACCGCTTCATGGGCGTCGAGCTGTCGGGCAAGACGCTACGGGCTGATCGGCTGCGGCAATATCGGCTCAATCGTTGCTGATCGAGCACATGGGCTGAAGATGAAGGTCGCCGCCTACGACCCCTTCCTCTCGCCCGAACGCGCAGTCGAGCTTGGCGTCGACAAGGTCGAGCTCGATGAGCTGCTCGCCCGCGCCGACTTTATCACCCTCCACACGCCCCTTACTGACCAGACCCGCGGCATTCTCAGCCGGGAGGCACTGGCGAAAACGAAGCCCGGCGTTCGCATCGTCAATTGCGCTCGCGGCGGACTGATCGACGAGGCGGCGCTGAAAGAAGGTCTGGAGAGCGGCCACGTCGCCGGCGCCGCCCTCGACGTCTTCGCCGAGGAGCCGGCGAAGGAAAATGCACTGTTCGGTACGCCCGGCCTGATCTGCACACCGCACCTTGGTGCTTCGACCACCGAAGCGCAGGTGAACGTCGCGATCCAGATCGCCGAGCAGATGAGCGACTTCCTGCTGCTCGGCGGGATCACCAATGCGGTGAACGTGCCGTCCCTGTCGGCGGAAGAGGCGCCCCGCCTTAGGCCTTACATGGGCCTTGCAGAAAAGCTTGGCCGTCTGGTCGGCCAGATCGCGGGAACCGAGATCCGCTCGATCGATATCGAGGTCGAGGGCGCCGCCGCCGAGCTCAACATCAAGCCAGTGACCGGCGCGGTTCTCGCAGGCGTCATGCGCACCTGGTCGGATACGGTGAACATGGTCAACGCCCCCTACCTCGCGAAAGAACGCGGAATCGCGGTGCGCGAGATCCGCGACGAGGGCGAAGGCGATTACCACACGCTCATCGCGGTGACGGTCGGGACAGACCACGGCGACAAGCGGGTCGAAGGTACGCTCTTCGGTAACCGGGCGCCGCGACTGGTGAAGATTTTCGGAATTCCCGTGGAGGCCGACTTGAACGGCCAGATGATCTACATCGTCAACGACGACGCGCCCGGCTTCATCGGAGCGCTCGGGACAAAGCTCGGCGAGAACAAGATCAACATCGCCACCTTCAATCTGGGACGACGGGAACAAGCTGGCGAAGCCGTCGCCCTGGTCGCCGTCGACGATCCGATCACGACGGCGGTCGCCGGACAGCTCCGCGGGCTCCCTGGCGTTCGCGAAGTCGTGCCTTTGAGCTTCTGATGAAAGGGCGCGCCGAACCGGCGCGCCCTTCGGTCCAACCACCTGCGTGCGAGTGGCCGGCTAAATCACTGCGAGTTGTTGGCGATCGCGTCGGCCTTATTGTCGGCGGCGCTCTTCATCGCGTCTGCCTTGTTGTCGGCCGCGGACTTCATCGCGTCCGACGCATTGTCGGCATTCGCGGTCATCTCGGTCAGCCGCATTACCCACGTTGGCTTGCAGCTGGTCGGCGGAGTTATCGGCATTGGCCTCGTAATTGTCGGCCGCCTGTTGCTGCGGGCTCTTGTTGCAGGCCGCAAGCGAGCCAAGCCCAAGCGCAATCGCCAGGATGGTCGTGGTCTTCATTTCTTCACTCCCCTTTCAGTTGTTCTCTCCGGCACTCGGGCCCTAACGGAAATGCAATACGCCGAACCGCACTTTTCTGTTCCGCCTGTTCAATGATTTGTCGTGCGCTGGACCTTGCCGCGCTTCACCCTTAGAGCCCGCGCGGGCCGCACAGCAGGAAGCACAACAACGTGGGAAACGTCACCGTCATCGGCGCTCAGTGGGGCGACGAAGGCAAGGGGAAGATCGTCGACTGGCTGGCGAGCCGCGCCGACATGGTCGTTCGGTTTCAAGGCGGTCACAATGCCGGCCATACGCTCGTCGTCGAAGGCAAGACGTACAAGCTCTCGCTGCTTCCAAGCGGGATCGTGACCGGCACTCCTTCGGCCATCGGCAACGGCGTCGTCCTCGATCCGTGGGCACTGAAAAGCGAGGTCGAGCGGATCCGCGAGCAGGGTGTCGAGGTCACGCCGAGCCTGCTGATGGTCGCCGACAATTGCCCGCTGATCCTACCGATCCACCGCGACCTCGATGCGCTTCGCGAAGACGCCTCCGGCGCAGGCAAGATCGGGACCACCCGGCGCGGCATAGGCCCAGCCTATCGAGGACAAGGTCGGCCGGCGCGCGATCCGCCTCTGCGACCTCGCCCGGCTCGAGGATCTGGACCCCCTGCTGGACCGCCTCTGCGCGCACCATGATGCGCTTCGCGCCGGCTTCGGTGAGCCTCCAGTCGATCGCGCACGATTGAAGAACGATCTCGCGAAGATTGCCGGCTTCGTCCTCCCGTTCGCACGCCCCGTCTGGCGCGAGCTTGATCAGGCGCGCCGCAACGGCAAGCGGATCTTGTTCGAGGGTGCGCAGGGCGTGCTGCTCGACGTCGACCACGGGACCTACCCGTTCGTGACCTCGTCCAACACCGTCTCCGGGACCATCGCGTCCGGTAGCGGGACCGCTCCCTCCGCGGCCGGCTTCGTACTTGGCATCACCAAGGCATACACAACGCGCGTCGGCTCGGGCCCCTTTCCCACCGAGCAAGACAATGAGGTCGGCCAGGAACTGGGCGAGCGCGGGCGTGAGTTCGGCACTGTGACCGGACGCAAGCGCCGCTGCGGCTGGTTTGATGCCGTGCTGGTGCGCCAGGCGGTGGCAGTTGGCGGGGTCACCGGGATCGCGCTCACAAAGCTCGACGTGCTCGATACGCTCGATACGGTGAAGGTCTGCACCGGCTATAAGCTCGACGGGAAGAAGCTCGACTACCTTCCGGCCCATGCCGCGGACCAGATGCGGATCGAACCCGAGTACGAGGAGATCAAGGGCTGGTGCAAATCGACGCGGGGCGCGCGCAGCTGGGCCGACCTGCCCGCCCGGGCGATAAAATATGTCCGCCGCATCGAAGAGCTGATCCGCTGCCCGGTAGCGCTGGTGAGCACCTCTCCGGAACGGGACGACACGATCCTGGTACGCGACCCGTTCGCAGGTTAGTCCCGCACCTCGAAACCGTCGAAGTCGAGGACATCGGCATCCCAGACCCGTACGTTCTCGACCTGTGCGCCGGGAGGCCCGCCTCGGAGCCGCTCGATCATTTGTTCAACTGCGCCCTGCTCGCCCTCGACATGGGCTTCGACATGCCCGTCGGGGCGATTGCGAATCCAGCCGGCGACGCCGAGCTCATCGGCCTGCTGGCGCGACCAGGCTCGGAAGAAGACGCCTTGGACTCTCTCCGCGATGCTGAGGTGCCGCGCGATTTCCGCCATTACACCGTCGAAATGTCGGGAGCGTCCTCGGCCTTCATCCCGACCACGTTGTAGCCGGCGTCGACGTGGTGGATCTCGCCGGTCACGCCGGCCGAGAGGTCGCTGAGGAGGTACAGCCCTGCACCGCCGACATCCTCGATCGTGACGTTGCGGCGGAGCGGCGCGTTCAGCTCGTTCCACTTCATGATATAGCGAAAGTCGCCGATGCCGCTCGCTGCAAGCGTCTTGATCGGGCCGGCGGAGATTGCGTTGACGCGGATGCCCTCGGGACCAAGGTCCATGGCCAGATATTTGACGCTGGCCTCCAGCGCGGCCTTCGCTACCCCCATCACATTATAATGCGGAATGACCTTTTCGGCGCCGTAATAAGTGAGCGTCAGGAGCGAGCCACCGTTGGTCATCAGCCTCCGGGCGCGCTGCGCGACCGCGACGAAGCTGTAGACCGAGATATTCATGGTCATCAGGAAATTGTCCATCGACGTGTCGACGAATTTGCCGCGAAGCTCGTTCTTGTCCGAATAGCCGATCGCGTGGACGACAAAGTCGATCGTGTCCCAGCGCTTGGCAATCTCGTCGAACGCGCCATCGAGCGCCTCCATGCTGCTCACATCGCAATCGATCAGCATGTCGGATCCGAGCTCGGCCGCGAGCGGCCGCACCCGCTTCTCGAGCGCCTCGCCCTGGTAGGAAAAAGCGAGTTCGGCGCCCTGGCCGCCCAAGGACCGGGCAACTCCCCAGGCAAGGGAGCGGTCGTTCGCAAGGCCCATGATCAACCCGCGCTTGCCTTGCATGAATTGGCTCAAAGTTGCGGTCCCCCTGTCTGCAGTACCGGTTCGACGTCTTCGCCGGGCTGCGGTTCCTCGACTTCAAGCTCGTCGCTATATGGCCCGGTGTAGATTTCGCCCTTTAGCGCTGTGGCGCCGCTTTCCGCCAGCGCCGCGTTGAGCTCCGCGCCGATCACCACGCCAAGTCCCACGACGAAGAAGAAGATCAGCGCAATCATCACGCCGGCGAGGCTTCCATAGGTGCGCGTATAGCCGCCGAACAGGCTGAGCGCGGGGGCCAGAAGCTCGACGGTTCCCAGCCACCAGGCCGTGACCAGCAATGCGCCCGGCCATTTCCTGCTGTCCGGCTTGCGATAACGAGCCGGCGTGAGCGCGTAGAACAAAGCGTAAAAGGTACAGAACAGCGTGGCGCCCGGAACGAACCGGTAGAGCCCGAGGTCGTGTCCGACATTTTGCGCCAGCGGAAACCACTCCACGACATAATGATGCGCGATCGTCATTGCGGCGCTGAGCGCAAAGGCGACCATCAGCAGCAGGACCGCGCCGAGGATCAATAGGATCGAGCCCAGGCGATACTCCCAGAACGGAGAGCAATATTTCACGCCGTAAGCCCGGCGAAGGATGTCGCGGATCGTCTCGATGAAGCTGGTCGCCGTCCACAGGCCGACAACGGCGCCGAGCCAGAGCAGCGAGCCGGTCCGGACCGTCAGCACCTCGGCTATGGGCTCGCGCAAAGTCGCTGCGACATCGGGCGGAAGCCGGCGAAGGATGTTGGTGACAGTGAGTGCGGCGTCCTGGCTCTGTCCCAGGAGGTGCGCAACGGCGGCGGCGACGATGATGAATGGAAACAAGGCGACGATCGACAAATAAGCGAGGTTGCCGGCGTGGATGAAGCCGTCGTTGTAGACCCCGATCGCAACGCGCTTAACCACTTCCCAGGCGGTGACGCGCGGCTTCAGCTTCTCCTCGACCTCGGTGCCGAAGGCAGCCCGCATCGTCGCGAGGCGCTTGCGTCGTTCCTCGGGAGAAAGCGGTGAATGATCTCTCATCGGGCGAGGGACTGAATCCGAGCCCCGCACGCGGGTTGCCGCCATCGTCCCAAGCTTCGGCGAATTGCTGGAGCGCGGCATCGTTCGCGGGCAGCTCGATCTCGACCGTGACGAGCTGGTCGCCACGCTTGCCGTCCTTGGCG
>CAVYAH010000052.1:0-13098 GCA_963766415.1 uncultured Alphaproteobacteria bacterium
GACTGGCAACGGCTTCAGCCGAATAAGCGCGACGCGTCGGACATGGCTGCGTACGACATCGACTTAGTCGCGTTGCTGCCTTCAAGGCATCGAAAGCAGAGCTTAGCCGCTGATGTCTGCAATGGCTCGGTGATGGCCGGAGTGGGTGGAAAGCTGACGCTTGCTCCAGTCAGAGACGTTCCATCAGGTAGCAGAGACAATCCTGCCGAACAATTCGCGGGTCTGTGGTGAGCATCGCCGGCACGGCCCTCTTGCGCAGCCTCAGTTTCCCCTCGCTGACTTCGAAATATTGTTCGGCAACGTCGCGGCCGGCTTCGTCGATCATGCTGAGCGGCATGGGATGAACCGTCGCGCCGAAGATGGTTCCTGGCGGCAAATCCCCGAAATTATACGCGTCGATGGCAGGGTCGAAGCGAAGGTCTGCCTCGTCCGTGCCGAAGAGGAAGCTCACGTCCTCCCTCAAACGTACAACGCCAAGCGTATGGTACAGGTCGAGTGCCGAGCGGCCGCCCGGACCGCCCGGACCGCCCGGCAATTCATCAAGGTTGAGCACTGCGTCCAGGAATCGGGCTGCCGCTTGTTGGTTGGCCGCGGGGCCCGGCAGCCCGCATTCCGCGGTGACGGCGGGAACTAAGCCGGCGAACGAGGCCGTTGAAGTGCCCGGGATGCCACGGAAGCGGACGGCACGGCGCGCGAACAAGACGGCAAGTCCGAGGGTATGCGGATCGAGATCGCAGACGACCGCATAATGCGGATTGCGGCCAGTATTGTTGTGCAGATCAATGGCCCCGAACGCGCTTCGGTCCACCGCCCGCGCATGGACTTCCGCCATGATGCGCGCCTCGAAAGTCTGGCCATCGTTCGGTGCGCCTGGCCAAATGCGGTTATAGTCCGGCTGCCCATCCAGGCGTCGCAAGCCCTGGCGCGCCGCCTGGACATTACCAATCAGCAGCATCAGCGATCGCGGCAGCGGCTCGTCCGAATAACTGCGGAGGACGCACTGCACTGCGCCTAGGCCGGAATCCTCATTGCCGTGCAGAAGGACTGAAACGAACAGGGGCGGCTCGGCCTTACCCGGAAGCTCGATGAGCGTCGGGCCTTCCAATATCAGGTGCAGATCGCGCGCTCCGCAGCCGAGAAGACCGTTCGGCAGCGAATCGAGGATCGTCAGGGGCGCCCTTGGCACGTTCATCAGAGTGGCCATTCGTGAACCGGTCGACCCGTTCTCTGGTTCTCCAGATAGGCGGCCGTCAGCTTGTGCAGGTCTCCGTGCCGATTGAAGTGGGCAAGCTGCCATTCCGCGCCGTTTCGGCCGCAAGCCAGACGCAGCGAGATGATATTGAGATAATGATCGATAAGGTCCTCATCCATTCCCTGCGCTGCCAGTCCGTCCGCGGCGAGTGGAACGAGGTCGGCCAGGACATCGCGGATGCCGCGTTTGCCAGTCCCGCTCGACCAATGGATTTCGGCGTCGAGACCAAGGCGAGCGGCTTCGTAGAAATTCTCCCGAACCAAGGCAAAAGGCAGCATCTTCTCGGCATCGTCGAGGGCGCGCGCGAGCATGTGGACGGCGCCGAAATATAGTGCGGCATTGGCCATCATGTCGCGCACGGTCGGCCCGGCCGACAGAACGCGCTGTTCGATCCTGACGTGAGGTGTGCCGTCCGGATCGAAACCGACAATAGGCCGTATCCAGCGCCAGATGGTGCCGTTCTGGAGACGTAGGCAGGAGTAGCAGCGTACCGGGTCGCGCGGCTCGACCGGCAGTAGGATAGGATAATCCCTTAGATTCTCCTCAAACAGCTCGGTGATATCGTCCCCGGCATAACCGGTTCCCAGAGTAACCCGTGCGGGGCCATGAGACTGCTGGAGCGACTGTTCGAAGATCGCAATCCGCGTTTCCATCCAGAGCGGCTGGCCGAACAAGAAGGGCGAATTTGCGGCAATCGCGACGAGCGGCGCCGTCAACACCAGCGAAGCGTTGTACGTGCGCGATAGAACATCCGGTGGCACCTGCAGGTGGAGTTGGAAGGATGTGGCCGCCGCCTCGAGCATTACGTGCTTGAAGCAGGCGATAAAGGGGTGCCCGCCGGGCACCGCGCAATCGATATCTATATTGAGCGGCATGCCGCCCCTAAGCCGCATCGCTTCACGATTGAGCGTCTGATACCGATGAGACGAAGTCATCGCCTCGAGCGAAAGGTCTTGCTGACGAAGTGTTGGCAAAGTCCCGATGGCGATGACGGTATCGACGTCCTCGTGCGCGTTGGCTGCGCAGCGGCGCATCGTCTCGGACAAATGCTCGTGCATGCGATGGAAGCAGCGGCCCTCGATCCGTTCAACTGGTGCGTTGATCTCGATATTGAACTGCGACAGTTCGGCAACCACGCATGGGTCGGCAAGGCGTTCGAGGAAAGACTGGTTGTGTCGGGCCGGGAAGAAGTTGTGGTCGATCAGCCAAACTTCGAGCTCCAGGCCGATGAACGGACCGGCGTCCGAGCATTGACCGGCGGCGAAGGCCTGGCGCAGCGAGTTCGTCTCTTGCGTCAGCCGACTTCGAAACCGTGCGAAATCCTCTTCGGAAAACTCACGACCCCGAATTTCCTGGCCCATACCCTCACTCTCTGATCGAGATATAGACGATCATGCCGCCAATGTCCGGAATGGGTCGGAAGCAGACCTAAGCTGCGGATGTCGCAAAATGGGATGGCGGTAGGCGTACGCGGAAAATTTTGGTAAACGCCTGAGTGTAACGGGAAATTCTCTTGCTCAGTTGGCGCAAGAGAGCGGTTGCGGATCTGCAGTGATTAGCGGCGCGGGGGCGGTTCGTGCGTGGAGTTCGATAAACTTTCATCCAAGTACAAAGGCTCGGTCGCCCGCGAGTACGAGGCGAAGCGCCGTGGTAGTAAGTGGGCTGCTGAGCTGACGGCCGCGCTGGAGCTTGTAAGGCGTGTACCGTCGGGATCGAAAGTGCTTGATGTACCGGTCGGTACGGGCCGTCTTATTCCCATCCTGGCAAGTTGCGCGCTAGTCGTTACCGGCCTCGACGCTTCCGCAGACATGCTTGCCGAGGCTGAGGAATGCGCCGCGCGCGCGGGCGCGCGAGCGCAATTGATCCAGGGAGACATCCGAAAGATTCCGTTCCCCGACGGATCATTCAGGCTGGTCACTTGCCTGCGCTTCCTCAACTGGATTGACAAACAGCGTTTCAGAGACGTGATTGGGGAGTTGTCACGGGTTAGTTCGGACAATCTCCTCGTCGGAGTCCGCTATCTCACGCCAATAAGTGAAGTGGAGCTATCCGCACGTAATCTGATACCGACGGCAATCCGATTGGCGGGCCTTCCCTCACGTCGCGTGAGGCGCTGGGGCATGCATATCCATCGGAAGCGCGCCGTCGAAAAAGTCTTCCGAGAGCTTCAGCTAACGATCCTTGAGAGGCGGCTGATTGAACGCCGCTGGGATACCACTGATTACGTTTTCTTCTTCCTTCAGAAGCGATAAGTCCCCGGCCTCCGCCACACGCGTTTGACGTAAGGCTTGGCCAGCTGCGGCGCGATCAGCTTCACCTCATGCCCGAAAGACCTGAACAGACGGGCCCAATGATGGGAGGCACCGCAGGCCTCAAGGGCGATGACTGCCGGCGGCAATTTCTCGAAGAACTTGATCATTTCGGCGCGGCGCAATCGCTTACGAAGCACCGGTTGTTCTCCGGTATCGACGCCATGCAATTGAAAAAGGCTCTTTGACGTATCGAGGCCAACGCGGATAATGTCTGTCACGGACGGCTTCCTTTGTGAGTCTTACAACGACCTCACCTTGGCACATTGCGATGCCGCTGGGAGCCGTCCACCCCAACAACTTTGGGTCTTTCAACACCATCGGTGGGAAGTTGCCGTTAGTGTTACCGGCAAGATTGGGTCGGTTATGGCCGGACTGGGCGGAAGCTGACACTACGCTAATGGCCAGGGGTGGATCGAAAGCTGCCATCCGCCGCTGTGCCGGCAAAAGATGATGGGCTATCGGCGGCTCCCGAGCCGCGCCGCTATTCGGCGACAGGAGCGATCGATACACTCGCGCTGCGCATCGATCCTGAATACCAGTCGTTGGCGACCCCGGTGCCGGTGGCCGACTTCGCTCCGATGTTCAGGCTCGAATTATTGCTGATCGATTGCACCGAAATGCCGAGCTTCTTGAGGCTCGACAACGAATTCCACCTTCAGGCTGAATGTCGTGCCGGTTCTCTTGCACGTAATCGTGTGAAGTAGGCCATCGGCAAGGTTCGTTTTGCCGGTGAGCCCCGCTGATTTGCCCCTCGAATCCTTGATCAGGCAGAAAGCTCTAGCCTGGCCGTTGCTGCGAATGAGCTCGACCTTGAACCCGCCCCCGGGCGTGCCGTCCTGTCCCTTGCGTATGAGATCATAATCCGTACCCGAGGGAGGGACCCGGCTCGTTTGGATTTGCACGCTGTAATAGAAATCCTGAGTGCCCGGAATGAGGGTCGGGGAACCCGGAACGACCACCATCGACGAGGTTCCGTCGAATATATAACCGCCGCCGGACGTGACGACATTATAGGCGGTGCCGTCGTTTCCGTTGCCAGAAGAATCGGTCATCGTCGTTCCGAACGTATTGTCCATGTTCCATGTCGCGACCGGAACCGGGTCGGCAGCGGCCTGACCCGACGCGAACAGCGCTGCAAGTGCGACTGGGATTTGGAGAGCGGAACGACGAGACATAATCCCTCCCAGAAAGTGTGTTTACGAGTCACTGGCTTAATTTCTGGTAACAAAAAGTTAACCATAGTTCCAGCGAGGATATGCAGCCCCGCCAGCTTGGGTGGCGCGGCGGCCCGACGAACTCGGCTGCGCTATCTCAGCCGGCGGCAAACCGATCGCAGATGGGACGAAACCAAATTATCCGATTTACTTGCTGAAGAGGGTTACCTCCTCACCTCCGAGTCCATCGAGCTATTGCAAGAATGGGTCGCTTGTGGCCGGAAGGGGGTGGAAAGATACGGTAATCGGCGGCGCCTCCAGGTCGACTGGAGGAGTGGCTGTCCCCCGGTCATGATGGAGTGACGGGGTTTCAGGTTTGGCGCCTCGACGCCCCGCTAGCCTGATGGAGGACAGCCGTGGAGCATTATGCCGGATTAGACGTGTCGTTGGAACTGACGAGCGTGTGCATTGTCGACGCGCAGGGTCGCATTGTCCGTGAGACGAAGGTGCCTAGCGATCCCGAGGACCTGGTTCGCTATTTCGGAGCGCTGGAGCATCCGATCACCCGGATCGCGCTTGAAGCGGGACCCTTGTCGCAATGGATCCATGCCGGTCTGACCGCCGCCGGGTTCGAGACGGTGCTCCTCGAGACGCGGCACGTGAAGGCGATATTGTCGGCGATGACGGTGAAGACCGATCGCCGCGACGCCCAGGGCATTGCCCAGCTGTTGAGGACTGGGTGGTTCAAGCCGGTCCACGCGAAGTCCGTGAGCGCCCAGGAGGTGCGAGCGGTGCTGACCGCGCGCAAGCTCATCCAGACCAAGCTCCTCGATATCGAGTGCGGGATGCGTGGTGTGCTGCGCGGGTTCGGCTTGAAGGTTGGTCCGATCAGCCGCGGCCGGTTCGCAATGCGCATACGCGAGCTGGTCGCCGGCCAAGCGACCCTCGAGACCGTGATCGATGCCATGCTCGCCGCCAGGACTGCGCTCGAGGCCGAGTTCAAGCGCCTTCACCGCGCGCTGCTCGGGATCGTTCGAGATGATCCCGTCTGCCGTCAGCTGATGAGCGTGCCAGGGGTCGGCGCGATCGTTGCGATCACCTTCAGAAGCGGCGTCGATGATCCCTCGCGCTTCAAGCACTCGCGCGATGTCGGACCTCACTTTGGCCTGACGCCAAAGAAGCATCAGTCCGGCGAGGTCGACGTGACCGGCGCGATCAGCAAGCGCGGAGATCGCATGGTGCGCACCGCGCTTTATGAGGCGGCGAGCGTGATGCTGACGCGCACGGTTCGCTTCTCGAGCCTCAAGGCGTGGGCGATGGCGGTTGCCAGGCGGCGCGGGACGAAGAAGGCGCGGGTCGCATTGGCGCGCAAGCTCGGTGTCATCCTCCACCGCATGTGGGTCGACGGCACCGACTTCCGCTGGTCCAACGAGGCAACTGCAATCGCATAAGAAGGAGAGGTTCGAACTGGGCAGACGACAGGTCTGCGCCACCGAGGTCCCGTCGCTGGGCAGCTCAAGCTGACCACGGACAGAAGCAAGTGACCAGCGGCAGGATAACCGGGGCAGCTTGACACAACGGCCCATTACAGAAGCGGACGCTGCGCTAGCGGGTCAAATTGCTGTGGCGTCGGTGCGCAGCAGGTCTCGGGCTCGTAGTTTGTGAATTGATTCACTGGCTCGCAGTCGCCATATGCGTCACCCCGGCGGACCGGGATGACGCAAAACAGACGTCTTAGGCTTTCGTGCCCGGCACGGATGAACAATGTTCGTTTACGATCAAGAACTTGTCGTCGGCCTGCTTGCGATAAACGTCGGTGCAACGGATCGGCAGAGCCTTGACGGTCCCGGCGGCGCTGGTGAGGTTCCCAACCGATGAGAAGATGAAGGTGTCAGGGTCGAGGATCTGAGTTTTGCTTTGGGTTATCGCCAGATGATCGAACTTCATCGCTGCAAAGCCTTGCTGCAACTTCGTCCAATTCGCTCGATCGGTCGACAGAGGCGCCGCTGAGACGTCAAAGCCAACGACATCGGGCGCATAAAGCCCGTCGATTTTGGACGCATCCATCGATTGCCAGGTAGCGACAGTTGCATCGGTGATCTTCGCTGCGTCGGCGTCGCTCAAAATTGCGCCATGATGATCATGCTTGTCGCCGTAATCGCCGTGACGGTGGCAGGCAGTGGTCGCGGAAACGGCGCCCAGCGCAATTGTGAGCGACAGCGTCCTGAGAAATGGTTGCATCGGGCGTCCTCCAGCGGAGCCATACGGCATGCAGATCGCTCCCGTAACGGCTCAGAGAGTCGGATTAGGCCTATCCGATGTCGTTGCAACTCATCCGGCCCACGTCCTGGCATTTGTGTTGCAGACCTTCGGGCCGCAATGTCGGCAACGGGTCGGTCATGGCCGAAGTGGGGTGGGAATCGGACATTGGCATCGCGCTGAACGAGCGTAGCTCTGTTAACATAGCAGTTAATAAAGGCTAGGAGCCCAGTTGCGAGACACTGATGTCTTGCGACCCCGGAGGAGCGGTCAAAATGCGCAACATCATCCTTGGCGCGTTCGACGCGGCCACAGACTTATGAGTGTCAACACCATTGGCGATATCGAAGAACTCTACGCCTCCTTAGGAGCACGTGACTACGAAGGGGTGATGTCGCATTTGGCGGACGACATCGTTTGGATCGTAGCCGATAATTCGCCGCTTGCGGACCAAAGCCCTTATCGCGGAATAGCTGCCGTCCGCTCAGGCGTTTTTGAGCGCCTTACGGCGGGCTTCGAAAAACTGATCATCGTGACGGACGAGATCTTTGAGTGCGGGGGCGGAAGAGTTGTGGCTCTCGGCTACTATTACGGCAAGTTTAGCGGCAAAGCTGAGGAGTTCAAAGCACAGGTCGCTCACATCTGGACGATCCGGGACGGACGGGTGGTGAAGTTTCAGCAATACCTCGACACTCTCCAGATCGCACGGGACTCGGGAGCAATCTCAGGCTAGTTTCTACACGGACTTACAGCCAATCGGTTCGCGTTGCGCGGCCGTGCGGGCTGATTGACGGTTGTGGCCGCAATGGGTTGCCGTTTCAGACGGTCATCGCAACACATGCTTCAAAACGCTCGGCTGGTGTTTCGAATCCGAGCGTCTTGCGTGGCCGCTGATTAAGCTGTCTCGCGATCTCATCCAACCGCTCCTGCGATTGCACGCGTCGGCGTCCAATACACGGTCTATGGAAGGTTCAATGGGCGACGCGACAATTTCGATGATGCCGGCGCCAATGCGGTCGATAACAACGCGTTGAGGCTTTTCACTTGGATTGCGTTCTGAACGCTTGAGGCCGTTGAGTTGCCGTGACCCCCGCGTCCCAATGCGAACGCCCGACACGAAGACAATGCGTCGAAAACAGCCGGTCCGTGATGTTTGGTGGCGATTTGCTTTGCGGCACGTCCGGCATGGCTGCAAAGGGGTGGGAAGCAGCCACCCCAATCGGGACCGCTTAGAGATTGTGGCGCGGGAACCAGACCCCGCGCTAATTAACGTCGCTGGGCGCAAAATGGCGCTGCGGATTTGGCGGTCCGGCGCATTCTCCGGCCCACGAGCGACTGATCTTCAGTAGCCGCGTCCTCTCTTCTCGCGAAGGTTCGATGCCATGCCTTTTCAGCTCCCCGAGCAACAGTGTTTCTCCAAGTTCTACGCGGTCGAGCAATTCATGAACTCGGCCTGCCTGTCTTTGATAAGCACCGACCTCTGCCGTTGAGATTGGCGAAACGCCGTTGCTAAGCGACTGCAGCTCCGCAGCCTCGTTGTGCAGCTCAGGTATTGCCCCAGCGAGGTCCCGGGAGAGAAAGAAAAGCGAGGAATAGAGGGCAACCGTTTGCGGGCTCAGGTGATCGGCGACCTGCATCGCTCTGGCATCAAGCCAAGCATCCTCGGTAAACACTTCTAATGGTGGAGTTAGCTGCGGGGTGGCTTGAACATTCCCCGACTGGCGAGCGGACGAGAGCGCCTTGTCTATCGAATTGAGTTGCTGGTCCACGCACGGGGCCACGGTCAACCAGTCGTAAGCGCTTACCGCGTCCCGGTGAAGTTCAGCGTCAAGTATTTCTTTCGTCTGCGCAGCTTTCTGGTGCCATTGCCAACTTTCCACCACTTGCTGCGCGCCGAGGGCAATCAACACGCCGACGACGATTATACCAACCTCGCCGACGAACGCGCGCCAGCCGTGGAGGGGTTTCGGCAGGTGGACGTGCATTCGGCTAGCCCCCGGCAGTTACGCGAGCGTAACAGAAGGGCTAATGTCCGCAATGGGGTCGGAAATTGCCGCTAGTGCTACCGGCTGACGTTGGCCTGATCCTGCCATTGGCCGCAGAAGTCACCCCTTTGCCTACAAGTTGTCGGAACAGCCTTCTGACCGCCAAAATTGCTGCCTTGGCGCCGTTGGAATAGCATCTCGCGATCTTAGGCGTGCATCGCGTGGATCAATGCCGGGTTTTATCTCTCCCATCCGCCGCCGAGCGCGCGGAAGAGATCGACCTGCGAATCCGCGATCGAAGCGTCCGCCTCCGCGAGCGCAGCTTCGGCTTCGGCGGCCGTGCGTTCGGCGTCGAGTAGCTCGAGCGAACTGATGTCGCCTTCGCGTTGACGAGCGCGCGTGATCCGCGCCGCCGTCTCGGCCTGGTCGCGTGCCGCGCGTAGCGCATCGCGACGGCTGAGCGCCTGCTGGTAGGCGGACAGTGCGGTTTCGGTCTCTTCCAGTGCCTGCAAAACAGTCCCGTCAAAGGTCGCGAGCGCCGCCTGTGTATCCGCACGCGCCCCGACGACGCGCGCGCGGGAAGCGCTGCGGTTCGCCGTCCAGTTGATCAGCGGGCCAATTAGCCAGGTAAGCGGATTGGCGCCGAGCACATTGCCCAGCCCAGCCCCGCTTGAGCCGACCGAGCCGCCAAGCGTGATGCGCGGGTAGAGGTCTGCGGTCGCCACGCCGATCCGCGCAGTAGCCGCCGCGAGCCGCCGTTCGGCGGCGCGAACATCGGGCCGGCGGGCAAGCAAGGCAGCACCATCGCCGACGGGGATCGGCCGCTCGAGCCGCAATGTGCTGGTGCGTGCAGTAGCTTCGGCCGGAAGGTCGCGCGGCGTTCGGCCGGTCAGGGTCGCGAGGCGGAAGAGCGCGCCCTGACGCCGCGCCTCGAGCAGGGGAATCTCCGCGCGGCGCTGATCGCGCAATGTGGCGATGCGCGCCGTGTCGAGGCCGTTAGCGAGGCCAATCTGGTGCCGCTTCTCGGTGAGCGCGAGCGATCGGTCGAGCAATGTCACGATCGTCTCCGCGACCGCGATCCGCTCGGCCGACGACACCGCATCGGCATAGGAGCGAACCGTATCGGCGACGATGGCCACACGCACCGCATCGGCGTCGGCGTCGGCAGCCCCGACATCTCCCCTTGCCGCTTCAACCCGCCGACTGATACGGCCGAAGAGGTCGACTTCGTAGGCGACGCTCAATCCGACATCGACCTGGACATCGGTGCGTTTCTCACCGGGAACCGGGGGACCGGGCAGGCGCCCATATTGGGTACTGCCGTTGATCCCCACCTGCGGATCGGGCGCGCCGCGTTCTTCGCTCAGACTGGCCCTGGCCCTGGCGAGGCGGGCAACGGCGACGCGGATGTTGGTGTTCGCCGCAAGCGCGTCTTTGACCAGGCCGTCGAGCACCTGGTCGTCGTAGAGCCGCCACCAATTTCCGGACGGTTGCGCAGCGGAGACGACCGTCGATCCTTGGGCCATGACGAACGGGGCGGCTGCGGACGCCGACACAGGCTTTTGCACATAGTTCGGCCCACTTGCACATGCCGCCAGTGCCAATGCCGAGGCCGAGATTGAGAGCATACGAAGCATCATGACTTTCCTCACTCAGCCGGGACGAGCGCTGGTTCATGGCGCGGCCGTCGCCTGGCGATGCGGTCGCCGATGCCGCGGCACACGACATAGAAAGTCGGCGTGAAGATCAGACCGAAGCCGGTCACGCCGACCATCCCGAAAAATACAGCGGTGCCAAGCGCCTGGCGCAACTCGGCGCCGGCGCCGGTCGCGAGGAGCAGCGGAACGCTGCCGAGGATGAAGGCGAAGCTTGTCATCAAGATCGGCCGGAGCCGGTCGTGCGCGGCGCGCACCGCGGCTTCGACCGGCGACATTCCCTTTGCTTCATCCTGCCGAGCGAACTCGACGATCAGGATCGCGTTCTTCGCGGCGAGCGCAATCAGCACCACGAGCCCAACCTGCGTCAGCACATTGTTGTCCATCCCGCGCAGGTGAACGCCGGCCATCGCCGCAAGCAGACACATCGGCACGATCAGGATGATCGAGAGCGGCAGGATGAGGCTTTCGAACTGCGCCGCGAGGACCAGGAAGACGAACAGGACCGCCATGCCAAAGACGAGGCCGGACGTGCTTCCGGCGGCCTTTTGCTGATACGCGATTTCCGTCCACTCCGTCGCGAAACCGGGCGGCAGAGTTTCGGCCGCGAGCTTTTCCATGCTCCTTAGCGACTGGCCTGACGAATAGCCGGGTGCCGTGTCACCATCGATCTCGACCGCTGGGAAGCCGTTGTAGCGCGACACGCGATATGGCCCGGTGCGGTCCTGGAATGTCGTCACTGATCCGACCGGCACCATCGCGCCGGAATTGGAGCGCGTGCGCAAATTGGCGATATCGGCTTCGCTCGCGCGGTACGGCGCGTCGGCCTGGGCCGTCACGCGATAGGTGCGGCCGAGCAAGTTGAAGTCGTTGATGAACGCCGAGCCAAGATAGACCTGGAGCGCTTCGAAGATGCGCTCCGGCGGGACGCCGAGCATGTCGGCCTTGCGCCGATCGACGTCGGCGAACACGCGCGGCGTCGAGATATCGAACAGGGTGTAGACCTGTTTCAGGCCCGGGGTCTGATTGGCCTTGCCGATCAGGCCCCACGACAGCCCGGACAGTTGCTGGAAGCCGTGACCTTCGCGATCCTCGACGATCATTCGATAGCCGCCGGCCGAGCCGATGCCTTGAATGAGCGGCGGCGGCACGATGATGAGCCGCGCCTCATTGATGTCGGCGGTGCGCTTCTGCGCTTCGGCCATGATGCTGGCGAGCGTGACGCCGAGCTTCTTGCGCTCCGCGAATGACTGCAGCGGAACGTAAGCCGCCGCGGCATTTGGTGCCAAGGTCTGCGACGCACCGTCGAAACCGGCGAGCATGACCGAGCCCTTGACGCCGGGGATCGGCAGTATGCGTGCCGCGACCTTGCGCATTACTGCGTCGGTGCGATCGAGTGATGATCCCGGCGGGAGCTGAATGACGGTCAGGAAATAGCCCTGGTCCTGGGCCGGGATGAAGCCGGTCGGGGTGATCGCGAAGAAGCCGACGTCGCCGCGATCAACACGGCATAGGCCAGCATCATCCGCGTGGGCATCAGGACCAGCCGATGCGTCAGCCGCGAATAGCCCTGGCTGAAGCGGTCGAACGCCCGATTGAAACGGGCACCGCCCGCGCGAAGCAATTCGACGACCGGACCGCCCGTTTTGTCCTCGCTATGTGGCTTCAACAGGATCGCCGCGAGCGCCGGCGAAAGTGTCAGCGACACAAGGAGCGAGATCAACGTTGCCGCCGAGATCGTGACGGCGAACTGATGGTAGAAGGCGCCCGCCAGCCCGTTGAGAAACAGCGTCGGCAGGAAGACCGCGCACAGCACCAGCACAATGGCGATGAGGGCGGCGGCGACCTCGTCCATCGATCTCCGCGCCGCCTCGAGTCCGACAGGCCGCGCGCCAGGTTGCGCTCGACATTCTCAACCACGACGATCGCGTCATCGACGACGATGCCGATCGCCAGCACCAGGCCGAAGAGGGAGAGGTTATTGAGCGAGTATCCGAACGCCCAGGAGGATCGCGAACGTCCCGATCAGCGATACCGGAATGGCGACGACATGAATGACGGCGGCTCGCCAGCGCTGGAGGAAGACGATCACGACCAGCACGACGAGGGCAATCGCCTCGAGCAAGGTGTCGCGAACCGCGTCGATCGACTGCGAGATGAACTCGGGTCGGGTTTAGATGATTCGATATTCGAGCCCGGGCGGGAAGCTCTTCGACATGGTTTCCATCTCGGCCTTGACCGCGGCCGCTGCGGCCAAGGCGTTCGAGCCGGGACGCTGAACACGCCGAGGATCACCGTCGGCTCGCCCGACAAATAGGTGTTCGATGCATAATCGGACGCGCCGAGCTCGACCCGCGCGACATCCGACACGCGCACCTGACGGCCGTCAGGATCGGTACGGACGATGACGTTCGCGAACTGCTCCGGATCGGACAGCCGTCCTTGCGTTTCGACAGCACGAACTGAACCAAGTAGAGGACA
>CAVYAH010000053.1:0-18225 GCA_963766415.1 uncultured Alphaproteobacteria bacterium
CCCAGGTCATCGACGACGCCGCCGGCAAGACCGTCGCTGCCGCTTCGAGCCTGGACAAAGACCTCAAGAGCAAGACCGGCGCCACCAAGGAGAGCGCGGCCGCCGTTGGCAAGGCGCTCGCCGAGCGCGCCAAGAAGGCCGGCGTTTCGCGGGTCGTGTTCGACCGTGGCGGCTTCCTCTTCCATGGCCGTGTGAAGGCCCTCGCCGACGCTGCCCGCGAAGGCGGACTGGAGTTCTAAATCGTACAAGAGACTGAAACGCCTGAAGTCACCCAGGAACCTGCCGTGCAGGCGCCGGCCGAAGTTCCGGCCGAAACCGCGCCTGTCGAGCAGCAGCAGCAGCAGCAGCAGCCGCAGCAGCAGCCGCAGGGCCGCGGCCCGCGTGGCGGCCGCGGCGGCGGACGCGGCCGCGGCGGCGGTGATCGTGGCGGCCGTGGCCGCCGCGATGACCGGCGCGGGCGACGTGACGACGAGGAAGGCGGCGAGGAGCTGATCGAGAAGCTCGTCCACATCAACCGCGTCTCCAAGACCGTGAAGGGCGGCAAGCGCTTCGGCTTCGCTGCGCTGGTGGTCGTGGGCGACGGCAAGGGCCGCGCCGGCTTCGGCCATGGCAAGGCCCGCGAGGTTCCCGAGGCGATCAGCAAGGCTACCGCTGCTGCGAAGAAGGCGTTGATCCGCGTTCCGCTGCGCGACGGCCGTACGCTTCACCATGATGGTCTCGGGCATTTCGGTGCGGGGCGTGTCGCGATCCGCTCGGCTCCGGCAGGAACCGGCATCATCGCCGGCGGCCCGATGCGCGCGATCTTCGAGAGCCTCGGCGTTGCCGACGTGGTGACGAAGTCGGTCGGTACGTCCAACCCCTACAACATGATCCGCGCGACCTTCGAGGCGCTGAAGAGCAGACGAGCCCGCGCTCGGTTGCGCAGCGCCGCGGCAAGAAGGTTGCAGACCTGCTCGGACGCGGCGGCGCAAATGCTGCCGATGCCGAAGCGCAGGCCGAAGCGATCACGGAGTAAGGCGCATGGCGAAGATCAAGATCACGCAGACCGGATCGCCGATCCGCCGCGACAAGACCCAGCGGGCGACGCTCGTCGGGCTCGGCCTCAACAAGCTCCACCGCACGGTGGAGGTTGAGGCGACGCCGGAAGTGATGGGACAGGTCCGCAAGGTCCAGCACCTCCTCCGGGTCGACGAGGCAGCCTAACCAATCCCGCCCCATTTTAAGGGGCTGCGCGACAAAAGCGAAAGCGAGTGCAAGAAATGAAACTCAACGAACTTCGGGACAACAAGGGCGCGCGGCAGGGCCGCGTGCGCGTCGGCCGCGGCATCGGCTCCGGCCTGGGCAAGACCGCGGGCCGCGGCCAGAAGGGCGCCAAGTCGCGCTCGGGCGTATCGATCGCCGGCTTCGAGGGCGGCCAGATGCCGCTCCACATGCGGCTGCCGAAGCGCGGCTTCAACAACATCTTCGCCAAGGATTATGCCGAGGTGAACATCGGCGCGGTCCAGAAGGCGATCGACGCCGGCAGGCTCGACGTGAAGGGCGCACTCGACCATGGTTCGCTGAGGGCCGCTGGCCTTGCGCGCGGCGGCAAGGACGGCGTCCGCCTGCTCGGCAAGGGCGAGCTCAAGGCGAAGCTCGCGTTCAAGATCGCCGGCGTTTCGAAGGGCGCACGCGAGGCAGTGGAGAAGGCAGGCGGCTCGATCGAGCTGATCGAGCGCAAGAACCCCGCCGAGCTCGCCGCCGCGAAGAAGGGATCGCGCAAGGCCGCCGCCAAAGCTGGGGCCTGAGGGCCTTAGACAAGCGCCTCGAGCCACTATATCGGCGGCGGGGAGGCTCTTTTTCCGAGCCCTTAACGCCGCCGTTTGTTTTTCCGGGGAATTTTAGTCGATGGCATCCGCAGCCGAACATCTGGCCTCGAGCCTCACGCTTGCGAACTTTCAAAAAGCGTCCGAGCTCAAGAAGAGGCTGTGGTTCACCCTTGGTGCGCTGATCCTCTTTCGCCTTCTCTCATTCGTCCCGGTGCCCGGTATCGATCCTGCTGCCATGAGCGCGCTCTACCAGACGCAGAGCGGCGGCATCCTCGATGTCTTCAACACCTTCTCGGGCGGCGCTCTTCAGCGTTTCTCGATCGTCGCGCTCGGCGTCATGCCGTACATTACAGCCTCGATCGTCGTTCAGCTCGGCGCCACCCTCTACGGTCCCTGGCAGACGCTGAGGAAAGAGGGCGAGACCGGGCGCAAGAAGCTCAACCAGTACACGCGCTATCTCACGGTCGCGATCACGCTCGTCCAGGGCTATCTCGCGGTGAAGGGCCTCGAATTCCAGTCGCTGAAGCAAGGCATCCAGGCGGTGGTTGCTCCGGGTCTTCTGTTCGAGATCGCAGGGACCGTCAGCCTCGTCGGCGGCACCTTGTTCCTGATGTGGATCGGCGAGCAGATCACGAGCCGCGGCATCGGCAACGGCGTATCCCTCATCATCATGGCCGGCATCATCGCCCGGCTTCCGCAAGCCATCGGACAGCTGCTCGAGGGCAGCCGCACCGGCTCGATCAGCGGCTTGCTGGTGGTCGGCATCGTGGCCCTGACGATCGTCCTTGTCCTCTTCATCTGCTTCATGGAGCGGGCGCAGCGGCGCGTGCTCATCCAATATCCAAAGCGGCAGACGGTGCGCGGGATGCAGCAGGAGCGCTCGCACCTCCCGATCAAGCTCAATACCGCCGGCGTCATTCCGCCGATCTTTGCCTCGTCGCTGCTCCTGATGCCCCTGACGATCCTCAATTGGGCCGGCACCCGGGCGAGCACCGAGGGCGGCGCGAGCGACTGGCTGATCACGATCAGCACGTTCCTTCAGCCGCACGCGCCCGCCTACATGGCGCTCTATGCGATCGGCATCGCCTTCTTCACCTTCTTCTACACCGCTGTGCAGTTCAACAGCGAGGAGACGGCAGAAAATCTGAAGCGCCACGGCGGCTTCATCCCCGGCATCCGTCCGGGCAAGGCGACCGAGGAATATTTCGACTATCTGCTCAACCGGATCACGGTCGTCGGCGCAGCCTATCTGGTGTTGATCTGCGTCATTCCGCAGATCCTGTCGGCGCAGGCCGGTCTCAATATCCAGCTCGGCGGCACCAGCCTCTTGATTGTCGTCAATGTGACGATGGACACGGTGAGCCAAATCCAGAGCCACTTGATTGCGCACCAGTATGGCGATCTAATCAAGAAGGCGAAGCTCAAGACCACGCCGCGACGGCGCTAACTTTCATCGGCGAACAGGGGAGACGCCGACGTGTTTAATATTGTCCTCCTGGGCCCACCGGGCGCCGGCAAGGGTACCCAGGCCGCACGGCTCCAGGCCGAGCGCGGAATGATGCAGCTCTCGACCGGTGACATGCTCCGCGAGGCAGTCGCCGCCGGCACCCCCGTCGGCATCGAGGCCAAGACGGTGATGGAACGCGGCGAACTGGTCAGCGACGCGATCGTCAGCGAGCTCATTGGTGAGCGGCTCGATGCGGCCGCGGAGCAGGGCGCGATCTTCGACGGCTTTCCGCGCACCCGCGCCCAGGCGGAAGCGCTCGACCAGCTCCTCGCCGAGCGCGGCCGCCATCTCGATCACGTCATCGAGCTCGCGGTCAACGAAGACCAGCTCGTGACGCGCATCACCGGCCGTTTCACCTGCGCGAAGTGCGGCACCGGCTACCACGACACCTTCCGGCCGACGACAGTGCCGGGTGTATGCGACGTCTGCGGATCGAATGAGTTCAAGCGGCGTCCCGACGACAATGAAGCGACGGTGCGCACGCGGATGGCCGAATATCGCGCCAAGACCGAGCCGATCCGGCCCTATTATGAAGCCAGGGGCCTCATCCGTCGCGTCAACGGCATGGCCTCCATCGAAGACGTCGGCGCCGAAATCGACGCCATTCTGGACGGCGCGGCCTAGCTGAGGCATCCTCCGCCTCGCCGGAGGGGCTTGATGAAATATCTACTGCTATTGCTCGTTTTGACCGCGGCGCCAGCCTCCGCTGAGGTGGTAAGCTCGTCCGCAAACGGGTTCGAAGTGCGCGAAACCGTGCCGCTCGTCGTACCGCCCGAGGCGGCGTTCAAGGCTTTTGGCGCTCTCCCTTCCTGGTGGGATCCCGAACACACCTACAGCGGCGATTCCGCGAACCTGAGCTTCGATCTCGTCCCGGGCGGCTGCTTTTGCGAACGCATTCCCAAGACCGGCGGCGGCGTCGAGCATATGCGCGTCGCTTATGTCGAGCCCGGCAAGCGTATTGTTTTGACGGGACCGCTCGGTCCATTGCTCTACGAAGCGACAACGGGCGTGATGGATGTCCAGGTGAAGACCATTGCCGGCGGATCGCAGTTGATCCTCGACTATAAGGTCGCAGGCTTCGCGAACGGCGGAGCCGACAAGCTCGCGCCCGCGGTCGACGGTGTCCTTGCCGAGCAGCTGAAGCGGTTCCGCGTCTACGCCACCGGCCGCCCGAAGGCCTAGGCTCGATCTAGCGTCACGAAGCGGAAGGGCGGCTCTCCTTGCCGATGATCCTCGCGGAACGTCTGGCGCCAATCGCCTGACGCGCGGGGATCTTCCATCCTGGTGTCGCCCTCGATCTCCTCGAGCACCTCGGTGAGCTCCACTTTGTCGGCGAGCGGCAGGAACTGGCTGAACACGTGGGCGCCGCCGATCACCGAAATGCGCTCGCCACCGGCGAGCTTGAGCGCTTCCTCGACGTCGTGGGCGACTTCAGCACCTTCGGCCCGCCACCCTCGGTCGCGTGTCAGAACGATGTGCCGCCGACCTGGAAGCAGGCGAGGCAGGCTCTCGAAGGTCTTGCGGCCCATCACCATCACGCTGCCCATCGTCAGCGCCTTGAACCTTTTGAGGTCGGAAGGGAGGTGCCAGGGCAGCTTGCCGGCGCGGCCGATCACGCCGTTCTTGGCTCGGGCAACGACGATCGTGATCGGCGGCTTATTCATCGGGCCTGCTTTGACGTGGCATACGGCGCGTGCCAAGCCGCGGCTGCATGACGGACAGCGAACAGAGCTGATCGCCGAGGCAAAGCAGACGCTCGGCCCGAAGGCTGTCGTCACCGACCTCGAGGAGATCGAGCCGTGGGTGACCGATTGGCGCGGGCGCATCCACGGCGCCGCGCCGGCGATGCTGGCCCCTTCAACGATTGAGGAGGTTGCCAAGATCGTCAGGCTCGCCGCGAAGCACCGGTGCCGCTGTCCGCAGGGCGGGAACACCGGAATGGCCGCGGGCGCGACGCCGCCGGCGGACGGATCGGCGCTGCTCCTCTCGATGCGCCGCATGAACCGGATCCGCTCCATGAGCGCCGAGACCGCCTCGCGGTCGCCGAAGCGGGCGTCATCCTCGCAGCGCTCCATGACGCGGCGCACGAGGTCGGCATGCGCTTCCCGCTGACGCTCGGCGCGCGGGAAGCTGCACCATTGGCGGCCTCACCTCGACCAACGCCGGCGGGACACAGGTGCTCAAGGTTCGGGACGATGCGCTCGCTGGTCGCGGGCGTCGAAGCCGTGTTGCCGGACGGCTCGATCCACAGCGGCCTTCGGGCCTCAAGAAGGACAATCGCGGCTACAGCCTCGACCAACTCCTGATCGGTGCTGAAGGCACGCTCGGCGTGATCACCGCCGCTGCGCTCCGCCTGGTGCCCGCCGATCTGATGCGCGTGCTGTCGCCTGGGTAGGCGTCGAGAGCCCGGAGCGCGCTCTCTATCTGCTGCGCTTCCTCGAAGCGCGCACCGATAGCATCGAGGGTTTCGAGCTGGTGCCGGAAGACTGCCTGCAACTCGTGGTCAAGCATGTTCGCGGCACTAGGCCACCGCTCCGGGGAAGCCATCCCTGGCAGGTGCTGATTGAGGCAACGACCGCCAAGCGGGCAATCGACATCGAGGGCCAGCTGGAGCGGCTACTTGGGCAAGCGCTCAATGAAGGCATCATCGGGGATGCCGCCCTTGCAACCAGCGAAGCCCAGGCGGACGCCTTCTGGAAGATCCGCGACGGCATTTCGGAGGCTGAGCGCGTGGAGGGGCAGACGCTTGCGCACGACGTCTCGGTCGCCGTCGCCGACATGCCTCATTTCATTATTGAGGCGTCTGCCGAGGTCGAGCGCAAGTTCCCGGGCGTCATCGCGACCGGCTTTGGACATCTTGGCGATGGGAATATCCATTTCCATGTCCGCGCCGGCAGCAACGCCGCCCCCGATTGGTACGAGCGCGAGGGCGAAGAGATCACGCGGTTCGTCGACGATCTCGTGACGGCCGCCAATGGGTCCATCTCGGCGGAGCATGGCATCGGACAATTGAAGCGCGCGGAGTTCGCCCGCCTCGCGTCGCCTGGCCGCATCCACGCGCTGCGCGCTATCAAGCAGGCGCTGGATCCGCTTGACATCATGAACCCGGGAAAGCTGGTTCCGTAAGCTTCAGTGAACCGTGGGCGGCGGAACCTGGATTGCCAGCGGCCCCGATTTGTCCCTCAGATAGGTGATAAGGAGCGCCGCGGTTTCGCTGCCGTCGTTGGTCGCCCGGTGCGGCGTGTCGCGGTCGACCTCGAACGTATCGCCTTTGACGACGTGGCGGATCGGACCGCCCGCAATTTGCACGTTGAGTGCGCCGGAGAGGACGTAAGCGATCTCCGTCCCGTGATGAATGTGCCAGCCGACGCTCTGGCCCGCTGCGATGTCGTGCTCGACGACGTTCACCTCCAGGCCCTTGCGGGCCGGCACATCGAGATGGATGTCGGGCGGATCGGCGAGGGCCGGGCTCACGATCAGCGAAGCGAAGACCAAGGCAAGCGTGGCGCGCATCTGACCCTCCGCGAACTTTCGGGCCCCTCAAGAAGTCTTGCCGGGCACGATTTCATGGGCTTTGGGAAAGTCCCAATCAAGTGTTGCCTAGCGCGGCATTGGGAGAAGCGGCTGAAGAAGGTCGCTAAGCAGAAGGCGGCGAGGCCGGAGTAACGCCGTCAGGATCGTTATCCTGCTGAGACTTTCTGTTCTCTAATTCCACCTGCCGAAGCAGCGCCTGCGTCTGTTGCAGGGCCTGCTGCAGCAAGTCGTTGACCCGCTTCAGATTGGCAATGCGCTCGTCGCACTCACTGGCCATCGGCACTCTCACATTGCGCAGCTAACCGCTCGGCACAACAGTGGAACTGAGTGCCAGGCCGGAGACACGCTTTGGGCAACGGGCGAGTCTCGCCCTGGCCTTATCCAGGGTGCGAGCGATCCTGAAAATTGAAAAATCCCCAATGATCGGTTTGTAAAATGGCTCAAGCCCGACTTGCATCCTCCTTGAGAAACGGGAACGAACAGAGTTGATGCGCACCGACTTGGATCATCTCCCGCAGGTCCAGCAGGACGAACTTGCACGTGCGGCGCGCATCCTCATGGAGGAATTCGAAAAGGCGACTGCGCACGCGACGCAGCCATCGCGCCGCAACGGCAAGGTCTACAAGATCATCCTGTTCGGTAGCTATGCGCGCGATGATTGGGTCGACGAGCCGGAGAACGGGTACCAATCGGACTTCGATCTGCTGATCGTTGTCAGCCATAAGGACCTCACCGACATCGCTGACTATTGGTACGTCGCCGAGGACCGGATCATGCGCGACCCGGCGATCGGCCGCCCCGTGAACATCATCGTTCACTCGCTTGACGAGGTGAACCAGGCTCTGAAGCGCGGCGAATATTTCTGGGTCGACATCGTGCGCGACGGGATCGCGTTTTACGAGCTGCCGCAGCACGAACTTGCGACGCCGATGCCGGCATCCGCGGATGATGCGCTGAAGATGGCGATCGGATACTTCACGACGAAATTGGGCGACGTTGACGTATGGCTTGAGACCGCGATCGAACAATCGGGAAAGGAGGGCGATCAAGAGCGTTATAGAAGGCACGCGGCCTTCAATCTTCATCAGGCGGTTGAGGCGGCGTACGCCTGCTTTCTTCTGGTGCGCATTTTCTATTTTCCCCGATCGCACAACATCAAATTCCTGCGCTCGCTCGCCGAAGATAATGAGCCCGGGCTGGTCGGGGCGTGGCCCCGCACGACTAAGATCGATCGGCGGCGCTTCGAGCTTTTGAAACGCGCTTATGTCGAAGCACGATATTCGGCGAATTATGAGATCGGACTCGATGATCTGGAGGCGATCACCGCCTCCGTTCGACGTCTCCGCGATCTCGTAGAACGTTTCTCTTTGGGGCGCCTGGACGAACTGCGACGTGCCGCTGGAGCCAGCTAATCGGCGCAGCGTCTGACCCCCGGCGACCTACCCAATCTTGACGTCCATCAGCTTGCCTACTGCAGACCGGACGCTATTTCGCGGCTGGATGCACGATGCCGTGATCGCTCGGATGCGTGGCCGCCTTCAGCAGCTTCGAAAGGTTATCAGCCTCGCGCACGATCCGCGCATGATCGAGATAATCCAGAAAATCATCGACGAGGGCGAGGCCGACATCGCGAAGTTGGAGGCCGAGCGTCACAGCTCTGAGCAAATGCGCGATCAGTTGCCCGAGTGAGGGCCGAGCACGGCGACCTTGCGTCCGCGTTCCCATAGTTCGCACTTGATCGGGAGACTTAGCTCACGGGCCTTCACGAGCGCTTCGGCATCATTCACCGCGTCGATCTCGTAAACCTTGGTGAATTTGTCTGCACCGTCGAGACAGTAGAGCCGATAATCACGCATACGCCACAACCCCCGATTCATCGGGCTATAGGCTATCGGGCGGCGAGATGATTTATCCTAAGTTATCAGGGCGAAGAGGCCGAAACGCGGGCAGTTCACAAAAGGGAAGTTGAGACTCGCGATCTCGGCGTTTTAGCTGAGCGTCGGGCACGCGAGTTTCGGGCCCCGTTTAGCGGCGGATTGGAGCATTCAAACCCTAGCGAAGGATAAGAGCGACCAAAGCGGTTTGAATTGATGTTAGTCAATACGAATCCGAAACGAACCATATCGAAGCATGATCCGGCGTGAGCCGCCACGGCGATCCTCGCCCGGTTTCGTCCAATCCCATCCGGGTGCGGTGCAAAAGCAGTGCCAGATCAGGACCGATGCAACTCCGAACGAGAGGTCATGCGCAATGAATGCGGCGCCCCGGATCGCTCACGAATGTGATGAACGAGGAGACGGGCGAAGCGATGTTCGCGCAGGCCGATTCGCATGAAACGCTGCAGGATATCGAGATCGGGATTGCCATTGCCTTCAATAAAGATCGGACCGTCCTCGAGAATGGCGATGTCCCAGCCGATCACGACCCGATCCATGAAGTGACGGTGCGCGGTGACTGCGTCCGCCTTGACCTGCTCCCAACAGGGGATCCTTCTCCCTTCGATCGGTGCCCCTGTATTTGGATGAACGGAGAACCAGCCGATGGTGGCATCGGAACCAAGATTGCTCGATTTGGACAATGCTCCAGTATCAAGATCGACCAACGCTCCAATTCCGCCTTGGTGAAGATTGTCCACCGTCACGTTCCTGCCAAAGGACGTGCGGAGCATGGCCGTAATCACTTCTGGCTGGCGGGTCTCGTTAAGACACGTGAGGACCCGGACCGTCGGCAATGCGCCGGCCGTTATCTCACATAGCTCCCGATGCGGCTGCATCCGCGGCTGAACGATGAGAGGGCGGCGACGCGATCGCTCAACGAGGCGCCTCAATAATTGCTCGCTTTCGAGGCGCTCGCCCGCGGGACTTGCAAACATTGACGGGCCTACCCGGTCCCACCGTTCGGCTCCACGACCCCCGCGTCCGCTGGCCGGCTTCACGAAAAGGTCGCGCTCCGGAAGCCTCAGATCCGGGGGCTTTCCCTCGAGCGCCAGCAGTGTCTCGACACAGCGGATTTGGCGCTCAGCGCAATAAGCGGCAAACCGCCTCTTGTCATTCAGCGGAGTGCCCTTTTTCGGCTTCAACATGGGAAACAGGCACCGCTTGGTTTCGAACCGCTGGATGTAGGTTCCGGCCCTCTTTGCTCCTTCATCATGGAGCGAGAAAATGTAGTACCAGGGCGGGAGCACGCCGGCCGAAAAATAGAGCTTAATCTGCTCGAGGAATTGCGCTGGAATGCTTTTCCCAAAGCGCCTGTTGATCAGTCTTCCGTTCCTGAAAATGAACCAGGCCGATGCGAGAATGAGTCCAAACGGTGAGACGGCGATACCCAGGATGAGCTCAAGCCAATCCGTCAGTCCTTCGGGGTGCCAATATTGCGCGGCAAAGGCAGATCGGAGTGCATTGGCCTCGCCGACGACCGGACCGCCCAGCAGCTCCCGGACTGCGACCGGCAAGCCCGCGACCCGATAAACGATCCGTTCCGCGCTATCGGCGATATTCCAGGAAGCCATGCCGGGCATGGTCATAAATGCCTCGACCTGACAGCAGCCCCGCGGGAGCATGACTTTATCCCAATGTAGATTGGGACGGTCTGTCTCTCTCGCATGCAATCTCACTCCGGTTCGGCATTACATTTTCGCAAATGGCGGGAGGCACTGAAAGAGCGTATGCGATTTTAGGGGCGCCTCTTCCAGCACTTGCCGGAAATCGATGGCGCTTTTGCAAAAACGGAAAGGGGGCGGCCATGCTCAAACTTTCCCGCACAATAAACTCGATAGCCCTCATTGTTTTCGTGCAAGTCGCGAGCGGCGCCGGGGCGCGGACGGTTTCGATCGCCTTCAACGCCGCGAATTTCTCCGATCCCCTCACGATCGACAACGGCTATTTCCCGCTCGTCTCGGGAACGATCTATACATCGAAGTCGACGATTGCTGAGGGATGCGAGGAAGATGTTACGGCGATCACCTACGATACGCGAACGATTGACGGGGTGACGGCGCGCGTCGTTCATGACCAGGTGTTCGACGGTGAAACATGCACTAGTGATCCTGGGGCTCTCACCGAAGATACCAGCGACTATTACGCCCAGGATAATGCCGGGAACGTCTGGTACATGGGCGAAGACACATTCACCTGCGAGGGGGCGGGCAATTGCACTCCAGGCGAAGGAGGCTGGATTGCCGGCATTAATGGCGCTCAGCCCGGGGTCATCATGCTCGCGCATCCAAAATCCGGAGCCTCCTATAAGCAGGAATTCTCAGCCGGAGTTGCGCAGGATCAGGCGCTGGTGACCGCAACCGGCATAACCGCGAAGATGAGCCGCGACGATGCATATCAGTCGAGCTATTCGAACTGCATCGTGACCAAGGAATGGACTGTGCTCGAGCCAGGGGCGATCGAGTTCAAGACCTATTGTCCGGGCGTTGGAGTGGTTCAGACGGTTGAGCACCACGGGAAAGTCGTCACCTCCGAGCTGGTCTCGATTTCGGGTACGGCCAACGCTCTCAAATTCCGCACGCCGCCCAAGCACCATTAGCGACGCTGACACGGGGGGCGGCTGGCGACATTGGGGGCAAGTAATTCGTCAATTGCCGCTGAGGGCCGCTAAGCTCGCTAATTCACCCGACGATTCCGGAGGATCTTCCATGCGCTCAGGGTTTTTGCTGGCGTTGCTGGCGGTGTCCGCAGCTCCCCCCACTGCTGCGCCGCAAGTGAGCTACAAGATCATCTCAAGGCTGCCGGCCGGCGATGGCGGCTGGGACTTGCTGAGCGTGGCTCCGGACGATCAGCGCCTATACGTCGCCCACGGCGACGGCGTAACCGCGATTGATCTTCGCACAGGCAAAGCCACTGACAAGATTGTCACTGGCCAGCGGGTCCATGCGGCGCTTGCGGTTCCAGGTACGCATGACGTTCTTTCGACCAACGGCGAAACGAACAATGCCTTGCTGTTCGACGGACGCACCGGCAAAATTCGGGCGACAATTCCAACCGGCACGAAGCCCGATGCAGCCATCTGGGATCCGGCGACGCACACCATCTGGATCATGGACCCGGGGAGCGGAGAGGTGACCGTTGTCGAGCCAGCGGATGGCAAGGCTGTCGCGACCGTACCCGTCGGCGGCTCACTCGAACTCGGCATCGCCGATGGGCACGGCAGAATGTTCGTAAACGTCGAGGACAAGAATGAAGTCGTCGTTCTCAACACCCGCACACGCAAACTCGAGCGGCGGTTTGCACTGCGAAGGGTGCGACGGACCGACCGGGATCGCGTACGACCCTCGCTCGAAGAACATTCTTTCTGCCTGCGCCAACGGTGTTGCTGTAGTTTCCCGGCCCGACGGAAAGCAGGTCGCGCGCCTCGCGATCGGCAAGGGTGCCGATGGCGCTGCTTTTGATCCCCTGCGCCATCTGGCGCTCGTGCCGGCTGGCCGCGACGGCAATCTGACGCTGATCAGCCTTTCACCCGCTCCAACTGTAGTAGGCCAGGTGAGTACGGCGGTCAGCGCGCGCACCATCGCGCTCGATCCTTCGACTGGGCGCGCGTACCTGCCATCTGCGACCCTTGCGCCAGCAGTCGGAGGCGAAAGGCCCAAGCCGGTTCCGGGAACGTTCCGAGTGCTGGTCGTCTCTCCCTAGTCCAGAAGATCGGTCACAGGGCCGCGTAATTCATGACCGGTTTGCTGGTGGGCCGAGGCGAGGCCCGCGGAAGCGAAAATGGGGAGCCAGGTTCGCCCAATCTCACGCCTGCGCTTTTGATTGTCCGGGATGCTGTCCAGCTCGCTGCGGGAGCATGAGAATGAGAAGGACGATGACGACGGCGAGCACCGTCGACGCGATCGGCCGGCTCAATTCTAGCCCGCCTTTGCTCAGCGGCTTGTCGAGGAAGTCGCCGACAGTTGCCCCAAGCGGCCGAGTGAGGATGAACGCTGCCCAGAACAGAAAGACCCGGCTGACCTTGGTCGTGAAATAGAGCGCTGCCAAGACCAGCAACCCTGCGCCGAAAACGAGGGCGCCCGCCTGAATAGCCAAGTCCCGCATCGGCAATCCAGTCGCCGAGCGCCGTGCCGAGCGTCTGCGAAAAGGTGATCGTTATCCAATAGAAAGTCTCTTCGCGCGGCTCGATGACCGTATTGACGTCAACCGTTCCGACCGCCTTGTACCAGGTGAACAGCGACAAGAGGACGCAGGCCAGAAGCAACAAAGAGGCACCAGGATATCCGACGCCAAGCGATCGATCGGCGAAGTCCGCCAGCGTCGTTCCGCAGGTCGTCGAGGCGACGATGGTTGCCCAGTAGAGCCATGGGTTGAACTTGCGCGCCCTGATCTGCGCGAAGACGAGCCCCATTAGAAGAATGCCAAAGATGATTGTCCCGATGAGATAGCCATTTGGAAATGGATGATCGGTTGTTTCGCCGAGCCAGGTCATGGTGACAGTGTCACCGCCGGTTTCACCCAAGGTCGTTGCGAGCACCTTGATGATCCAAAACCCAAGCGTGACGGCCGGAACTTTGGTGAGCGCCTCACGCGCGGACTGCCGTTCATTCATTTGGCTTTTTCTTCCTCTTTCGTTGCTTCTGGCCCGCCGTCCAACGCGTCCCCGCGCGAACGGGTTCGTGGGATTTCAATAACGGCAGACAATCCCGGCTCAGCGTTTCTCAAGATGAGCCGACCGCCGTGGAGCTTTGCGACTGCACTGACGAGACTGAGACCAAGACCATGGCCCGCCGTATTGCGGCTGCTCTCCAGCCTCGCGAAGCGCTTGGTGATGCGTCCGAGATCCTCCTTCGGCACTCCTGGGCCATTATCGATCACCTGCATGCAAGCCACGGGTCCTGAGGCCGAGCCTGTCATTCTTACGACCGCGTCTTCGGGAACGTGCCTTTGCGCATTCTCGAGCAAGTTGACGACGGCTTGTGCGAGGAGCTCGCGATCTCCTGAACGGTGAGACCAGGCTCGATTGACCACATGAACGCTCGGCCCTGGTCTTCAAAAGCGGGCGCATAGCTCTCTGCGAGCTCCGTGAGCATCTCGGTGAGATCTACTGGAACGGAAGAAGCGCTTGGTTTCGCCGCTTTCGACCTCTGCGACGCGCAGGATCGCTCCGAACAGCAATAGAGACCTCGTCGAGCTGCCGGATCGCGTCCGAGATCAGGGCATCGGCGCTCGGTTCGTCGAGCACCCCCTCTTCAAGCCTATTGCGCAGTCGAGCGAGCGGCGTTCGCAGGTCATGAGCGATGTCGCTCGAGACCTGCCTGAGATTTTCGAGGAGGCCCTCGATGCGATCCAGCATCCTGTTGAGCGTCGCGGCAACCTCGTCGAACTCATCCTTGCGCGGCCCCACGGGCATTCTGCGGCGAGTGTCACCGCGGATGATCGCCTCTGCTGAACTGCTGATCGTCTGCAACCGGCGCTGCAGATAGGAACCGAGGATCACGGCGCCGCCGAACCCGACGACGCAGGCGCCGAGAAGCGCGGCGGCGAAGATGATGATGACGACCCGCTCGATCCCTTCGAGCCATTCGCTGTCGATTGCGACGACGAGCCGCTCGGTCGGCGACAGATCGACCGTTACAGCGCGCGCTTCATCAGGACCTTCCCGCGCATCATTGAAAATGATGGGGTGGCGGCCGACCGCAGGCCGCACGGTTCGCAAAGTTCCATGAAGTCGGCGGCCGTCAGGAGCAAAGACCGCATAGAGCATCTGGGTCGGCGAATGTTGGGCTTCGCGTTCGGCAATGGCTTCAGCCAGCTCGCCGTCGCCGCCGCCCGCATATTCACTCTGAAGCGTTCGCGCACTCGTCCAAAACCATGGAGTCGAGCTGCCGGCTGAAGGCAATGTGCATCACCGCAAAGACGAGGACGCCAAGCAGCGCGAGGCCGGCGAAATAGGCGCCGAAGTTGATGAATGCGATGCGATAGGCAGCGCTCGACCGCCAGCTACGCATCGCCGCCCATCCGGTAGCCGACACCCCGGATCGTCTCGATCAGGTCCGATTTTCCGCCCTCGTTGAGCTTGGATCTGAGGCGGCTGATGTGGGTATCGACGATGTTGGTCTGGGGGTCGAAATGATAATTCCACACGCGCTCCAGCAGCATCGTCCGGGTGACGACCTTTCCCTCTTCGCGCATCAGCTCTTCCAGGATCCGGAATTCTCGCGGTTGCAGCGAACGGTCACGCCATCGCGCAGCACCTGCCGCTTCAGAAGATCGACCGCAAGGCCGCCATGTTCGAGGCACGTCGGCTCGGCATGAACTGGCTTGCGGCGGGCGAGCGCGTTCACGCGCGCTGCCAATTCTGAAAATGCGAACGGCTTCACGAGATAGTCGTCGGCGCCTGCCTCAAGACCGGTGACACGGTCTTCGATGCGGCCAAGCGCTGTTAGCAACAGGACCGGCACGTCAATTCCTGCCGTTCGGGCGCGCCGGACGATCGAAACGCCGTCGAGCCGGGGAAGCATCCGGTCGAGGATCGCAACGTCGAGCTGCTCGATGGAAAGCAGGTGCAATGCATCGAAGCCGTCATCCGTCAGGATGACGTTGTGGCCGAGTTCACGCAGCCCTCGCCGGATGAACTCGGCCGTATCCCTATCGTCTTCAGCGAGGAGGATCCTCACCGCTCAGGATGCCCTGGACTCAGTCGTGGTCAACCTTGCCCTCGGACTTGTTCTCGACCACCCTTCCGGTGAGGCCGTCGATGCCGATCTCCTGGACGTGGCCCTTCTGCTGGATGTCGAACGACCAGCGCCAGCCGCCGCCCTCATTTTCATATTCGCTCGAGATGATCTTACCGGGCGCGAGCTTGAGAGCCATCGCTTCCGCGCGCGCCTTCGAAATCTTCGGGGCCGGCGCGGAGGCATTTGCGACGCTTCCAAGGCCAAGCGAGGCGACTGCGGCAAACATGAGCAACTTATTCATTTTCCTTGATTCCTTACTCGTTACAGGGGAGGCGCACATCGGCCATCCAGCCTTGGTGGCCAATGGCTGCGCCTATACAATATCCCAACCTTTAGATGCCGAGCAGTACACCATATGCGTTGCGCAGGGAGGTCACTGCACCGGCGCTCGGTGTCGGTCACGTTGGGAAAACGTAATCTAACGTCAATACAATCCGAATGCCGCCAACAGCACATGCCTGAGGCATGTGCGGGATCTTCGGCGCAGTCGGTCGCGAGCTTCCGACCTGCGCGCTCAATAGCGTTCTTAGGGTTCTGCACCATCGCGGTCCGGACGGGCAGGGATCGTTCGTTGACAGCTCGGCCGGCAGTCACGCTTGCTCACACGCGTCTTGCCGTCATTGATCTCGCGACCGGGGCACAGCCTCTGGAAAGCGAGGATGGGAGCCTCGTCCTTGCAGCGAATGGCGAGATTTACGATTTCGAACGAATCCGGGTTTCGCTCGAGGGCAAAGGCTATCGCTTCAGGACGAAGAGCGATTCCGAGGTCATCCTTTATCTCTATCAGGAATATGGTCTTGGCTGCTTTGAGCATCTGAGGGGCGAGTTCGCTTTCTTGCTCTACGACAAGGCAAAGCAGAAGTTCGTCGCGGCGCGCGACCGGTTCGGAATCAAGCCTCTCTATTTCTCGCGTCTCTCGAATGGCTTCGTATTTGGGTCCGAGATGAAGGCCATTTTCGCAAGCGGTCTCGTCGCACCGAAACTCAACGCCGCCGGTTTCGATCCGCTGATCGACCACGACCCGAACGATGCGCAATTCCCGTTCGAGGGGATCGAACATGTTCCTCCCGCATCATATTGTCTGATCGACCTTGAGACCGGCCAGTCCGAGATCGCTCGCTATTGGTCCAGCGAGATTCCCGCCGATACGCCGAACCGGTTCCTGATGGCCGCCGCCGACACGCGGGAGCGCACGCGGCTCAGGTGTTGCATGAGCTCGAGGAAGCCGTTCGGTTCGGCTGCGCGCAGATGTGCCGGTCGGTCTCTATTTGAGCGGCGGGATCGATTCGGCGTTCATCGCCGCCCTCATGAAGCGCAATCTCGGCGCGCCGCCCCCATTCATTTTCAATCTCGTTCGAAGGAAGCGATCGGAACGAGCAGGAGTTCGCACGCCGTGCAGCGGATTTCGTTCGAACCGAGCACCATGAGCTCACCGTCACCAAGCAAATGCTGTGGGACAATCTTCGAGCAATGCGTCTGGTTCTCGGAATTGCCGTTTGTCAGCCTCGCGCCCGTCGGCAAGTTCCTGCTGTCGCAGGAAGCCCGCAAGTTCGTGACTGTCGTTCTCACCGGAGAGGGCGCCGACGAAGTCTTTCTGGGCTATCGGCGGTTCTTCGAGGAGGCGATCAGCGACACGCGCAAGGCGGCTTCGTCGCGACGCATAGCTCGTCTGCGCAATCAGGCGGCTGAAGCTCGGCCGCTTTGCCGGTCCGGCCCTGCAGAAAGCTCTCGCTGCTCTTGTTTGCGAAGGACCGCCGCGGCGCGAGGTCGAGGCGCGGGCCGCAGGATCGTCGCTCCCGCGCGATCCCTATCAAGAGCCCGTGATCAACGCCGTCCAGGAAGCGCGGATCGCGGCCATGCCGTTCGATATTCTCTGCTTCCTCGGCGATCGCGAGGAAATGGCTCATTCGCTGGAAGCGAGGCTGCCGTTCCTCGATCACAAGCTTTACGACCTGGCCAAGACGATCCCGGTCAATTTCAAGATGCGCGTCGGGCTTGAAAAGGCCGTCCTTCGGGATGCCGCAAAGGGCATTTTGCCGGAGGATCTCCGCCTTCGCCGAAAGAGCGGCTTCATGCTGCACGAGCGAAGCGGTCGATTTCTTCGGCGGCGATCGGCGCCGCCGCAAAGAGCTTCGAGCGCTATCTCACGAAGGCAGTCGTTCGAGCGCGCCGGGCTTTCTCTTACCGCGCCTACCGACTGGCGAGAGTGCTGGCGCGAGTCCCCCCGTCGAAGGCGCCTTCGGCTCAAGCAGCTTCGGCGCAATGCGAACAAGGTCATCATGTACATGATGCAGACGCACATGCTTCATCACATGTTCGTTGAGGCACCGCCCTGGGCCGAAAAGCCCAATTCATTGGAGATCAGCGAAGACACCATTTCGGACCTGAAAATGGTGGCCGCGTAGGGTGACCCGAAAACCAGCGCAAAGCTCGAAACGGGGGGACGCGGGTGGAAACGTCGCGATTCTTCTCGCGCAAGCAATACGATCTGGCACCGAATTAGGGCATTCGTTCCTGTTCGAGTCTGGCATCGTCATCGCACTGGCTCTGGTTGGACTGAGCCTATTCCTGTTCATCCACCTGGCCTCCGAAGTGGTCGAGGGTGATACGATGTCGTACGATCGCGCAATTCTGCTTGCGCTCAGGGTGCCGGGTAAGCCGTGGCAGCCAATCGGACCACATTGGCAGCAATACGTGGCGAT
>CAVYAH010000054.1:0-8604 GCA_963766415.1 uncultured Alphaproteobacteria bacterium
TTCATCCAGCAGGCGCTCGGCCAGGGGCTGTCGATTTCGAAGCGGATCACCGACAAACTGCTGACCAACTATTTCGGCCGACGACCTGATGTTCCCGAAGGCTAAGGTCATCCACACAAGGCGCGATCCGGTCGATACCTGCCTCGCGGCTTCACCAAGCTGTTCAAGGACGCCATGCCGCACAGCTACGATCTCTCCGAGCTCGGTCGCTATTATGGCGAGTATCGCGAGCTGATGGAGCACTGGGAGAAAGGCTTCCGCAGGGGTCCTGACCACGGTCGTCTATGAGGACGTCGTCGCGGACACTGAGAACGTCGGCAGGCGACTGATCGAGTTTCTCGGCCTGCCGTGGAACGAGACGTGTCGAATTCCGACAAGTCGGATCGACCGGTGAAGACGGCCAGCGTCGCCCAGGTCCGCAAGCCGATCTACAAGACGCTCGGTGGAGCGCTGGAAGAAATATGGCGCCGGGCTGCAGCCGCTGGTCGACGCGATCGGCGGCAAGGCCGAGAAGGACCAGCTCCGAAGCCGAAGGGCAAGGCCAAGGTCAAGGAGAACGCCTGACCATTCGACGGCGCGCGGCGCGCGTGCGAAGCGGGCGCGCCCAAGACCGTGAGCGGGCGATTCATCTAAGCGTGCGCTCACTCACGCATCTCGACCGGCTCGAGGCCGAGAGCATCCACATCCTTCGCGAGACGGTCGCGGAGGCCGATCGTCCTGTGATGCTCTATTCGATCGGCAAGGATTCGGCGGTGATGCTGCATCTCGCCCGGAAGGCATTCTTTCCTAGCCCGCTGCCTTTCCCACTGCTCCATGTCGACACGACATGGAAGTTCAGGGACATGTACGCGCTTCGCGACAGGGTCGGGGCTGAAGCCGGCACCGAGCTGATCGTCTACACGAACCCGGAAGCCGAGCGGCAAGGGATAAACCCGTTCGACCACGGAGCCGCTCCACACCGACATGTGGAAGACGGAGGGGCTGAAGCAGGCGCTTGATAAATTTGGTTTCGACGCGGCGTTCGGTGGAGCGAGACGCGACGAAGAGAAGAGCCGTGCCAAGGAGCGCGTGTTCAGCTTCCGCGACCGCAATCACCGCTGGGACCCCAAGCGGCAGCGGCCCGAGCTGTGGTCGCTCTACAATGTGAAGAAGAACAAGGGCGAGAGCATGCGCGTCTTCCCCTTGTCCAACTGGACCGAGCTCGAATGTCTGGCAATATGTCATGCGCGAGGGGATCGAGATCGTGCCGCTCTATTTCGCGGCGGAGCGGCCGACGGTCGAACGCGACGGCCTTCTCCTGATGATCGACGACGACCGCTTCCCGTTGAACGGCGACAGGCCGGTGATGCGCAAGGTGCGCTTCCGCACGCTCGGTCGTTACCCGCTCTCCGGCGCGGTCGAGAGCGAGGCGGCGACGATCGAAGACATCGTCGCCGAAATGCTGCTCTACGAAGACGAGCGAGCGGCAGGGCAGGGCGATCGACCGTGATGCCGGCGCCGCATCGATGGAGAAGAAGAAGCAAGAGGGCTACTTCGATGAGCCGCCCTCTCGAATCGGACCAGGACCTGATCCGGCGCGATGTGCGCGCCTGGCTCGCCGAGCAGGAGCAGAAAGAGCTTTTAAGGTTCATCACCTGCGGCTCGTCGATGACGGCAAGTCGACGCTGATCGGCCGGCTGCTCGACCAGTTCAAGCAGATCTCGACGACCAGCTCGAGGCGCTGGAGAGCGACAGCAAACGTCACGGCACGCAAGGGGCGAAGATCGACTTCGCCCTGCTGGTCGACGGCCTCTCGGCAGAGCGCGAGCAAGGCATCACGATCGATGTCGCCTACCGCTTCTTCACGAGCGCGACGCGCAGTTCATCGTCGCCGACACGCCCGGCCATGAGCAATATACGCGCAACATGGTCACCGGCGCGTCCACCGCCGACCTTGCCGTGCTGCTGGTCGATGCGCGCAAGGGCGTGCTGACCCAGACCCGCCGTCACTCCTATCTCGCTCGGCTCGTCGGGATTCGCCGTTTCGTGCTGGCAATCAACAAGATGTGACCTCGTCGACTACGACCGCGAAGCATTCGAGGCGATCTCGGCGGACTATCGCTCATTCGCGGAGCAGATCGGGGTCGAGGACTGGGTCGCCATTCCGGTGTCCGGGCAGCTCAACGGCGACGACATCATCGAGCCCGGAGCGAGCGACGGCCTGGTACGAGGCTGCCACATTGCTCGAGCATCTCGACAGCGTTCCCCTCGACGTCTCGACTGACGCGCACAAGCCGCTCCGAATGCCGGTCCAGTGGGTAGATCGCCCCAACCAGCATTTCCGCGGCTTCTCCGGTCAGATTGCGTCGGGACAGGCGAAGCCCGGCGACAAGGTACGCGTCCTGCCCTCCGGTCGTACCACCCGGATCGAGCGGATCACGACGCTCGATGGCGATCTCGATGAGGCAGTCGCCGCCCAATCGGTGACCGTCACCTTCACCGATGAGATCGACTGCTCGCGTGGCGACGTGATCGCCGCCGCAGGCGACCCACCGGAGGCGGCCGACCAGTTCGAAGCGACGATCGTCTGGATGGCAACGATGAGCTGCTGCCCGGGCGTGGCTATTGGCTGAAGCTCGGGACCCAGACCGTCACGGCGATGGTCCAGGAGCCCAAGTATGAGATCAACGTCAACACGCTCGAGCATCTCGCCACCGAGACGCTCGCGCTGAACAGCATCGGCGTTGCCGAACTCGCCACCGATCGCGAGATCGTGTTGAGGCCTGACGCTGCCGAAGGATCGAGCCTGAACAAGGCCCTTGGTGGGTTCATCCTTATCGACAAGCTGACGAACGCCACGGTCGCATGCGGTATGCTGCACTTCGCGCTGAGGCGCGCGCTCAACATCCATCGCCAGCACCTCGACGTCAGCCGCGAGACCCATGCGCATCTCAAGGGGCAGAAGCCCGCGGTGCTGTGGTTCACGGCGACTTTCCGGCGCCGGGCGAGTCGACCATCGCCAACCTGGTCGAGAAGAAGCTGGCGGCAGCGGCGGCGCACCTTCTGCTCGATAGCGACAATATTCGTCACGGGCTCAACCGCGACCTCGGTTCACCGAGGCCGAGGCCGAGATCGAGACATCCGGCGCGTCGGCGAAGTCGCGCGGCTGATGGTCGATACCGGGTTGATCGTCCTCAGGCGTCGTCTCACCGTCCGTGCCGAGCGGCATATGGTCCGCCGCATGGTTCCGAGGGCGAGTTCTTCGAGATTTTCGTCGACACGCCCCTGGCCGAGGCGGAGAACGCCGACGTGAAGAGCCTGCTATGCCAAGGCACACTCCGGCGAACTCAGGAGAACTTCACTGGCATCGACCGACCGTATCGAGCTCCGAACGTGCCGAGATCCCCGCATTGATATGACACCGCTCAGCGCCGACAGCGGCCCGACCTCGTCGTCGAGAGGCTGATCGGACGGCGATGACAGCGCCGCCTGGCCTCTCCGATCCGGGGGGCGGGCTGCTGTCGCCGAGAGCTGAGGGGCGTCTATCGCGGCTGGCGGAGTCCTTGGACTCACGTCGTCTGCGCCGGGGTGCTGCTGGCTATTCGTGTCCGGCGGCCAAGTTTCGACAGCGTATCGATCGCATTTGCTGACGACGGGCTGGACGCTCCTGATTGCGATCATCGTCATGCGCACGCGCTATCATCAGCGGCGGGTGGGCGAAGACTCCAGGTGTCTAGGCGGGCCCGTCGCTGCACGGCCATTGGCAGCTTGGCGAGTTCCGCGAACGCATGGCTCGGCGGCCCTCGGCGGTCCGGGCGCGGACCGCGCCGACCGCGCCAGCGCCACGCATCGCCGGCGCGGGTGAAGCCGACTTCGTTCATGAGCCGTCCGATCGCCTCCTCGTCGAGACCAATCGAGGTGGCGAGCGCGACATCGAGCGGGTCCTGGCCGCCGGTCGAACGGACCTTGCGCGCGTGGCTGGCGAGCCGGTCGGCGAGATCGATCCAAATCCAGGTGCGGCCCGTGCGGCGGTAGGCGAGGGAGGCGCCGCGTGGGTCTGCGTCGGCGCCCAGCGTCGCAGCACCAGGAGCAGCAAGGATTGGCATGGGATGGCCCTGCCGAACCCCGAGCAACGCCGCACGCCAATATTGTGCAGCCGGTTTCAGGAGCGGAGGAAGGTAGACATCGAGCGGACCCAGGCGCACGTGCAGCTTGTGGAGTGCCTGGCGATCGGCCTGTTGAAGGTGAGCGATCGCGCTCAGCGCCGCCTTTCGTGGAAGGACCCCGGCCGCATCGGTTAACATCGCCGCGAGTGCTCGGACCCCCGGAGAGCTTGCCGGGTCGCTCGCAGCCGCAGCCAATTTCTCCAACGCTTTCAGCTGCTTGCTGATCTGTGCGTCGAGCCACGTCTCAAGCCTCGCGCGCAGCGCGGCCCGTGTCGGCGCCGACAGCCGGTCGAGTGCTCGAGCGGTGCGGAGTGCTGGCTCGAGGAGCGAGCGGCCCGGAGCAAGGCGCGCGAGGACATGGCCCGTCCAGGCAACGGCGAGGCCCCCTCCGTCCTCGACGATCAGCTCGAAAGTCTCGTCGGTCGCATCGATCAGGGCGTTGGCGCGTCGTTCCAGTTCGTCGCCCAGGCGCCGCTCGGCAGCGGCGAGGAGCAGGCGCTTGTCGGCGAACCGCGCAGAAGGATCGACCCGGAAATCGAAGCCGCTCAGATGGCCGATCGGCTCGGGTCCGACGCTCACTTCTCCATCCGCGGCGACCGTGACCGGCAGGGCATCGGAGCCGCGCGCGCCAATATCGCGAACGAGGACGGCCGTCCTTCGGTCAACGAAGCGCTGGGTCAGCCGCTCATGGAGCGCATCCGAAAGGCGCGCCTCGACTTCCCTGGTCCGCTCCGCCCACTTCACCGGCTCCTTCAGCCAGTCCGAGCGGTGGGCAATGTAGGCCCAGCTGCGAATGCCAGCGAGGCGGTCGGCGAGAGCCTCGATGTCACCGCTCATATTGTCGAGGCGCGACACTTCGGCGGCAAACCATTCATGCGGCACATGGCCGCCTTCACCGATGTAGCTGAACAGGCGCCGCACCATCCGGCTGTGGTGCATCGGCCCGACCTTGCGAAAGTCCGGAAGCCCACAGACAGCCCAGAGCCGCCGTGCCTGTGCGCCCTTTTTCGCGGCGATGGCGGGGTCCTCGGCGATGAGCTTCAACACCGCCAAGTCGATCGCTTCGGGGGCCGGTCGCAACATCGGGTCGTCCGGCTTCTCTTCGAGGCTCGCGATCAGCGTGCGGATGTCGGTGAAATCGAGCTCGGCATTGCGCCAATAGACCCAGTCGAGGGGCCGGAAGCGATGCTCCTCGATCGCCGTGATTTCTTCGTCGCTAAGGCCGCCGCTCTCCTCCGAGAGACCGAGGGTTCCGAACGTGCCGTCGCGCTGATGCCGCCCCGCCCGGCCCGCGATCTGCGCCATCTCTGCGATTGTCAGCCGCCGGTCGCGGCGGCCGTCGAACTTCTCGAGCCCGGCGAAGGCGACATGGGTCACGTCCATGTTGAGGCCCATGCCGATCGCGTCGGTGGCGACGAGATAGTCGACCTCGCCGCGTTGGAACATCGCAACCTGGGCGTTGCGGGTCGCGGGCGACAGCGCTCCCATGACGACGGCGGCGCCTCCACGAAAGCGGCGCAGCATCTCTGCGAGCGCGTAGACCTGTTCGGCAGAGAAAGCGACGACGGCGGATCTCGGCGGCAGGCGCGAAAGCTTGGTGCTGCCGCCATAGCGCAGCGTCGAAAAGCGCGGACGGCTAACGACTTCGGCTTCGGGCAGCAGCTCACGGATGATCGGCTTCAGCGCGGCCGAGCCGAGGATCAATGTCTCCTCGCGGCCCCGGGCGCGGAGCATCCGGTCGGTGAAGACGTGGCCGCGCTCCGGGTCGATCCCGAGCTGGGCCTCGTCGATGGCGGCGAAGGCAAAATCGTGGTGGAGGTCGCGCTCGTGGTGGCTGTCGCCGCCCGGAACGGGCATGCTTTCGGCGGTGCAGAGGAAATAACGCGCCTGCGGCGGAACGATCCTCTCCTCGCCGGTCAATAGCGCAACCTGCTTCTCGCCTTTCATCGCGACGACGCGGTCGTAAACTTCGCGCGCAAGCAGCCGAAGCGGAAATCCGATGACGCCGGATGAATGGCCGCACATCCGCTCGATCGCGAGATAGGTTTTCCCCGGTATTGGTCGGGCCGAGGATGGCTCGGACCGAAGCGTCTGAGCGCGCCGCCATATATCCCGAGTGTGGCAGCGCTTGGCGCAAGCGCAAGTTCCAAGGTGCGAATTTAAGCCGGTTTTAACCTCGAATTCGAGAAACCTGGCTTCGTGCTCACGTCTCGAAGCCACGCGCACCCGCTTAGGCGCTCCCTCGCCCCTGCCTGGCCCCGGGCCGGCTGGAAGGTCACGGGCGCACTTGCGCTGCTGTGCAGCACCGTAGCCTTTGCATCGCTGCCGCGACCTTCCGACCATCCGACGGACGAGCAGCGCCAGTGGCAAGCGCTCGGAATTGCGCCGCTATCGAGCGGCGGGGTGACCGGAATGGCGATGGCGCCGACAGAGGCCGCAGAGCCGATCGAGTTCGCGCCCAAGCGCGCCTTCGTGCCCATGGAAGAGGCGAGGCCAACGCCGCAGGCTGTCGCTTCTCTGACCACGCCGTTTCGGATCCGAGGCCGCGCGGCCGACGGACTTTACTGGTCGCTCCGGTCGGCCGGGGCGAGCCCGCAGGTCGCCGCCGAATATCTTTCCGCACTCGCGACCGAAATCGACGTCGGCGAAGTGGGCCCGAGTGACAGCTTCGACCTCGTGCTCGGCAGGAACCATCAACTTCTCTACGCCGGTCTTAATCGCGTTCGGCCAATCGAGCCTGCAGCTCGTCAAATGGGTCGCGAACGGCGAGGCAAAGTGGATCGACGCTGCGAATGCCGAGCAGCCGGAGCGGGTCGAGAGCGGCATGATGATGCCCGTGGACGGCCACATCACCTCCTATTTCGGCTATCGCTACCATCCAATCCTTCACTTTACGCGCTTCCACGCCGGGCTTGATATCGGTGCGAGCTGGGGAAGCCCGATCGTCGCCGCAGGCGATGGCAGAGTCGTCGCGGCCGGCTGGGCCGGCGGCTACGGGCGCGAAGTGCAGATCGCGCATGGCGGAGGCCTCGTCAGCCTTTATGGCCACATGAGCCAGATCGTCGCCGAGCCGGGCAGCTTCGTTCGCCAGGGGCAGCTGATCGGCTACGTCGGCTCCAGCGGCCTCTCGACCGGCCCCCACGTCCATTTCGAGGTGAGGATGGGCGGAACGCCGGTCAATCCGCTCGGCGTCCGCTTCACCGGTGCGCCCGTGGTCGACACCCACCTTGCAGACGCGGTCAAGGCGCGGCTCAAGGCGCTGCTTGGCGTCGGCCTGACCAGGCAAAGCGGCACAGCCAGCACCTAAATATTGCAGACGCGGCGAAGCCCGCCCTAAAGCTCGCGAGGACGAGAGGCTTGGGGGCTAGAGTTGACGCGAACGTTCAGCATCATCACGACATGCAAGGGCAGGCTGGAGCACCTCGAAGCAAAGCCTGCCAACCCTGGTTGCCCAACGGGCGAACGAGGTCATCGTCGTCGATTATTCCTGTCCTCAAGGCACTGCGGAATTCGTCAGAGAATATTTTCCGGCTGTGCGCGTCGTCTCGGTCACCGGCGAGGAGCATTTCTCCAACTGGAAGGCGCGCAACGCGGGTGCATCGGTCGCCAGCTCGGACGTGCTCGTGTTCGTCGACGCCGACACGCTCCTGGCAGACGGCGCTATCGCCTGGCTGTCCGAGAATCTTCCGGCGCAAGCCTACGGCTTCTTCGACAGCAAGACATCCAGGGCCTTCAACAAGGATGGTCCGCGGCTCGCGATGAACCAGCTGAAGGGATTCCACGTTATTCCTGCGCCCGCATTCCGGCGTCTCGGCGGTTACGACGAGGTGCTCGAGGGCTATGCCGCCGGCGCTGACACCGACCTTGAGGACCGGCTGTCGCTGATCCGGGTCGCTAGGCAAGCGCTTGATCCTGGGATCGTCGAAACAGTGATCCAGCACGATGCCGCGAGCCGAACGCAGCATCACGCCCAGCCGATACGAACAAGCTATTGTGCCGGACTGTTGTACCGCGCGGCGAAGCGCACCGCACTGCGCATGCGCGGCGAGGTCGAGTTGACCCTCCGATCCAGGCGGAACCTATATGCAGCGGCGCAGAAAGCAGCGAGAGCGCTTGGTCCCAAGGGTGACCGGGTAAGCATGAGCGTCGTGCTTGGGGAGGAACCGATCCGTATGCCGCGCCAGCTCGGATACGAGCGCGGCGTTCAGACCGTTTCCATCAAGGTCGAAGTGTCGCTTCAGGATAAGTTGAGCGCGATTCCGAGTAATCTTGCCCAGCCCGTTCGCTAAGCGACACACTTCGCTGGCGCCTGCCCTGTAAGGAGCCCATGCAGCCCTTCCGCCAGGTTGAGCGCGCCCTTCCTCATCATGGGGCGGATCGCCGCTGCGATCCCAGGCGTTCGGTTAGCATCGAGGAGTATGGGTTCGCCTTCATGCATCACGAAGTCGAACTTGCCGAA
>CAVYAH010000055.1:0-35427 GCA_963766415.1 uncultured Alphaproteobacteria bacterium
GGAACGCCCGTGATCCTGAATGGCATGACCGACCGCAACATCGTCGACCGCGTGAAGATCGGCCAGCTCACCGTCGGATCGAACACCATCGGCAACCTCGAGCTTCCTGCCTTGAGGGACGCGGACGTCGGCGGTGACGGCATGATCGGGATCGATGCGCTCGTCGAGCAGCGCCTGATGATGGATTTCGAGAAGCGTCTGATAAGAAGTCAGGACGCCGCACGTTCCAGAAAAGCACGAACCCGGCGAGATCGTGATTACGGCGAAGCGCCAGCATGGTCAGTTGATCCTGACCCACGTCAAGGCGGCTGGGTATCGAGCTCGATGCCATCATCGACACCGGGTCAGAAATCACCATCGGCAACATCGCACTGCGCGACAAACTGATCCGCCACAATCGGGGCAAGTTCATCACCGTGCCCGTGATCGGCGTGACTGGCGCTGTAATGAACCTGCAGCTGGCGCGGATCGGTGAGCTTCAGCTGGGACCGGTGACCCTGCGAGACGTTCCCATGGCGTTCGCCGATGTGCCGCCCTTCAAGATGTTCGGTCTCTCCGACCAGCCCGCGCTGCTGCTCGGAACCGACATCCTCGACACCTTCCGGCGGATCTCGCTCGACTTCCGGGCGCGCAAGGTGCGCTTCCAGCTGAGGCGCTGCGTCGAGTTCGTGGTCATCAGCACGGATCCCGACAACTTCACGCGACTGACAGGCCATGGCGGTGACGATTTGTGCCTGAGGTAGGCGGTAGTTCCGCTACGCGCGTGCGGGCTGCTCCCCGGTGAAATTCCGGCGGCCTCGGCCTGGTTCTATCCCGGAGCCCACTCCGGATCCGCCAGCTCGAACCCGCTAAATTCGAAGGCTGGCGCGACGATACAGGAAATGAAGGTATAGCCGGCCTCTCCCGGGACCGGGTCCGCCGCTTGCCAGTGTCCCTTGGGAACGATCAGCTGCGGCTCTTCACCTTCCGTCACTCGGCCGCCGAGGCGCACTGTCCGTGGCGGTGCGGCATCGGCCGAGGCAATCGACACGTCGATCGGATCGCCGGCGTGCCACAGCCAGATCTCCGCAGCATCGACCCGGTTCCAGTGCGACCTCTGGCCAGGCTTCAGCACATAATAGACCGCGCTCGCCGCCGAGCGCTCGCCCGGATTTGCCGCGGCGCGCCAGGTTTCCCGGTACCAGCCGCCCTCCGGATGGGGAGCGAGCTCAAGCGCATGGATCAATTGGTCCGCCGTCATGCGTCCCCCTTTTTGCGTTTCCGCCATGCTGCAGCGAGCCACTGAATGGAGCAGGACTGCGCATCCGGCAATTGCTGCAGCTAAATATCTGAGCGGCTGCGCTTATTTCAGCGATCGATCACTGGTTGCTCATTCCGTTCAGGAGTAAGGAGCCTGTATGTGCTTCTGCTGTGTAAGGAGCCCATCATGCTGATCTACATCCTGTTGCCGCTGGCACTGCAGACTGTCACCGATTCCGCCGTGCCGGGGGAACCGAACTCCGAGATAGTCGTGCAGGGCACGCGTGTCGGCAAAGAGCAGATCAGGGATTTCGTCAAAGCGGTCACCAACGTGCCCTTCGACGGCCAGGTCGGACGCTTCGATGCGGCGGCTTGTCCATCCTCGATCGGGCTCACACCCGTTCAGAATGCCGCCGTTGCCGAACGGATGCGCAAAGTCGCATCAGCGGCGGGTATCCGTTTGGCGCCGCCACCGTGCACGCCCAACGTCTTCGTCGTTGTCACGCGCGACAAGAAGGCCGCGATCGACGCGATCAACCAGCAATTCCCAGGCTATTTCGGCGACATGTCTTCAAGGGAAGTCAGCGAACTCGCCTCTTCACGCGCACCGGCAGTGGCCTGGCAAGCGAGGAGCATGTTGAGCGCGGATGGAGAGCGGCTTGAGAAGCCTGCCGGATCGACGACCTACCGCGTCCAGGGCACCTACAATCCATCGCGCATCAGGGCCGTCACCAAGCCGACCTTCGTCGCATCCATCGTGGTCGTCGACGTCAAGGCTGCCGCTGGGCTCACTACGACCGAACTTGCTGATTATGCCGTGATGCGGACGTTCGCGGCGACCGATCCCGATCGGGTCGTGAAAACAGGAGTTCCAACCATTCTTGGCGTCCTTGGCCAGCCTGATGACAAGCCACTGCCAGTGACGCTCACTTATTGGGACCTCGGCCTCCTGAAGGCGCTCTATTCGACCGATAATGCCTATTACGCGCGCTACCAGCGCGGTGAGATGGAACAGGTGGTGAAGGAGGAACTGGAGCGCTCGGGGAAAAGCGAGGAGCCCAAATGATTGCCCAAAGCGCCTAGCGCAAGTCGAACGAGTGGGGAGCGGCATGCATATCTGGGGTAGCTCGCCCTTATTCAAACGAGGGCCGCGCCAAATGGCTCGGCCCTCGTTCGATTTTCAGCAACCGCAATTCTTGCACGTGCACGGGTTGCAGCGGCAGCCGCCCTTGGTGCAGCTGCAGGTGGACGCCGGCGCATTCGTCTCGATCTTCTTGTCCATGGTCGTTTCTCCTGTTGTCCCGAGGCGTCGATTCGCCGCGGACAAATCGCTTATGGCATCCGTACCATGGTACGGAAGCAAGCACGAAAATCGTAGGAGCAATGAATGAGGGCTGCCGAGGTGCCTGAGGATCAGATTTTCTATCACGGCACGAAGGCCGACCTGAGAATAGGCGACCTTCTGGCGCCCGGGTTCAACTCCAATTTCGGTGGTGGCAAACCGCTTTCCGGGATCTATTTCAGCGCCACGTTGGACGCAGCGATATGGGGCGCCGAGCTGTCCCAGGGCGATGGGCGAGGCCAAATCTATATCGTCGAGCCGACCGGCCCGTTCGTCGACGACCCGAACCTCACAGACAAGAAATTCCCGGGCAATCCAACCGCGTCGTACCGCTCACGCGACCCTTTGCGGATCGTCGGCAAGATCGAGAATTGGGAAGGCCATCCTCCCGAACGGCTTCGGGAGATGAAAGACTTCGTCGAGCGGGCCAAGGAGCAGGGCCTGGAGATTATCGACTGATGGCGCGCTTAGCGACACGTCGGGATACGATCGGCGGACTGGCGAAAGCTGCCGGTGTCGGGGTTGAAACCATTCGCTATTATCAGCGACGCGGACTGATCGCCGAGCCGGCGCGCCCGAGAGGCGAGGTTCGGCGCTACGGCGATGACGACCTCAGGCGTCTTAGGTTCATCCGCTCCGCCCAGGCTGCCGGCTTCACGCTCAACGAGATCGGGGAGCTGCTTGACCTTTCGGCATCCGACGACCGCGCCCGGGCTCGAGAACTTGCCCAGGCCCGCGTCGCCGCGCTCGATCACAGGATCGGCGAGCTCAGGGAAGCCCGCGACGCGCTTGCGGGCCTTGCTGATGCATGCGCGAAGAAGCGAGGCGGCCCCTGCCCGATCCTCAGCGCGTTCGAGCTTTGAGGCGTTCGATTAACTGCGATTGTCGTAAGAACAGCGTCGCGGGGAGTGTAGGCGTGCATGCCGGAGTATCAGCTTTATTTTCTGAAAGGGCAGGTTGACCAAGTCGCACGAGATCAGTGCGAGCGACGATGCGGGCGCGTTGGCAAAGGCACGCGCCATGAAGCTCCAGATCTTCTGTGAACTTTGAAATCACCACCGCATTGTCACCAAGCTGCCTGCGCACAAAATAGAAATCGCCGGGGAAAAAGAACCGAAAGATCGGCGACCATTGATGGTCCCGCGCGCTGATTTTATTCGGCGCAGCCGAATGAAACCGACAAAGTGTCGCGCTTGATCATGCGGACCGCGTCCTTGGGAGTGCCGGGCGCGAGCTCAAGTGCGACCTCGTCGAGGTTCGGCTGACCAGGCTTGGTGAAAACTGTGAGGAAATGGCGGTGGTCTAGCAAGAGATGCTCGTCCAAAGGCTTGCATCCCGTAGACTTTAGCGAGCGCAAGCCGACGAGCATCCCGTCAGCGTCGTAGACCGCTGCATACGTCCAGTCGGCCTCGATCGACCCGTCCTTCAGCACGCCCTTGCATTCGGCGCGCACTGCTTCGCACACGACATCGGTTTCCGGATCCTCGGCCCAGCGAGGCGTCGGATCGTAGGAAAAGCTCGGCGGTTGCGCAGTCGCTCCTCCAGCGAGCATTGCGAGTGCGGCAATGATCGCCCCGCGCATGGCGCTTATTTCAGCGCTTTTACCGCGGCGAGAGTCCTTGCGACATGCTGGCTGAAATCGAGGTCGTCGTGGACCATGACGATCTTGCCATGCTTGTCGATCACGTAGGAAGTGCGGGTCGTAATGCCCGGGTGCGCCGCCCAGGCGACATCATATTCCTTTTGGATTTCGGGGCTCGCCGTCGCGACCGGGAAAGCGCTGCGGCATTCCTTCGCAGAGAAATCATGAAGCGTCTTGAGGTCATCGGCCGACATGCCGATCACCTGCGCGCCAGCTTTCTTGAAATCACCGATCGCCTCGCTGAAGGCATGCGCCTCGGCGGTGCAACCGCTCGTGAAAGCCTTGGGGAAGAAATAAAGGACGACCGGTCCGTGCTTGAGCTGCTCGGCCAGGTGAAGCTTGAATTCCTTGCCCCCGACTGCGCCGGTCGTGCTGAAATCCGGCGCCTTGGCGCCGACCTTGAGCGCTGCGGTTGCGGGCGCGGTAACGAGCGTTGCGGCAGTGATTACGATCAAGAGCTTGCGCATTGGCGGGTCTCCTCTCGAGCGGCTGCTTACTGCGGACGGTGCAAAAGTGCGAGCGTCAGTTCGTCCCGTTCACCAGCGAAGAAGTTCAGCAGCGCCCGACTGAAGGGCCCGCTGGCCTCGGCGCTCTCGAACAGGGTGAGGCTTGAGCGCAGCTTCATTGCATCGATGCTGCCCAGGATACCCTCGGCACTCTCCTTTCCAGACCAGGGTAGCAGAGCCTCGACGGATTGCCGGAGGCGAGAGCCAAGGAGCGGGTGATCGAGATAAGCCCGAGCCTCGTCGATGGAGGTCAGGCCAAAGAATTTTGCGATCGGACTGCGGCCGAGCTCGGCCAGCTGCGGAAAGATGAACCACATCCAGTGGCTCTGCTTGGCTCCGCTGCGAAGCTCGGCGAGGGCGGATTCATAGACGCCGTCCTGCGCGTCGACGAAACGTTGGAGGTTGAAGGGATCTGGGACCGTCATGCCCGGCATGATGGCAATTGTGCCGGCGCCGGAAAAGAGCGGCTGGCGCCTATTGGGCGGGCGCCAGCAGCCCTGCGAGTATGTAGAACAGGATCATCAGGGGGCCGGTCAGCAGCGTTGCTGCAATGAAGCCCAGTCGGACGATCGTCGGATCGACGCCGCTATAGTCGGCAAGACCTGCGGCGACGCCCATGATCTTGGCGTCGCCGCGGTTGATCAGGAAACGTCCATTCATCTTTGGTTTCCTCTTGAGTTGGTGGTTAGGCGATCGGCAGCGAAGTGGCGGCCGAAACGAGCAGAAGTGCGGTGAGGAAGGCGCCTGCGAACATGGTGGCGGTCTCACGGGCGGAATTGAACGACGTAAACATTGGTGAACCCCTTTTGCATCTGTTTCCGGACCCACCGTTGGGCCCGTGCCATCTTCAAATGCATCGGGCGTGCCAATTTGCAAAAGTCGTTATTTTTCAATGTTCCATTGCCAAGCCATGGCGAAGTTCACGGCAATCACCGCCGGAAATTGGTGATTTTCACCAAGGAAGTTGAGCGAAGATCGGGATCGATGTGTCCGGTTCCGGACATGCGCTACACTTGTAGCGACCAAATTCGGTCACGCGTCCAATAGAGGCCTGTCCGTCCCTTCTGCCCGCGGCGGCGCCAGCGCCCGCACGGCGAGGCTCCCGGTTTGGGTTCGACTGCGTCTGGTGGCGGGCTCCTGGTCTTCGCGGACCCATCGGCTCCATCACATCGGTTGATCGTGCATCGACTTACTCCTTCGGCGCGATCCCCATCCCCTCGCGCTCGAAATCGTCGCCCGTCGCCTCGTTCAGGTCGCCCGGGGTTGGTTTGCGGTTGACCCTCGCCGTCTTCGCACGTTTGGGTTTTGCGGGTGATTTCATGTCTCTTCCCCCATGGAACCGCCTCGCCCGGCCGGGTTCCGGCGGCCCTCGTCACTTGAGCAGCATTTGTCCTGGATGTCAGCCGCGACGTCGTTTGTCGCGCGGTTGCTCTTTCGCGTCGGCCGACTTTGTCTCGGCAGCACGGCAGCGCGCTACGAGCGTCGGGAAATCGAAATCGCTGTTCTGGACCAGCGCCGCGCCAGTCGCAGCGACGCACTGCGCCTCGGTCGCGTAGCGGGTTTCGAGCGTCGCCACCGGCGTGCAGGCGCTACCCCCGTCGGCGCAGCCCAATATTGCGATGACGAAGTAGCCAAGTCCCATTAACGCATTCCCTAAGATGCTGTTTTAACCACCGGTTTTCGCCTCGGTTCCACAGCGGTTTCGCGATCCTGTTTGCCGTGAGTAATTGGGGTTCCTACCTAGGGCTGGATGGCGGCGGCAAAGTCACAGCAGGAAAAGGCGAGAGGCGCCGGGTTCGGGGCGCTGTGGCGTTTCCTGCCAATGCTCTGGCCCCAGGGGCGCCTTGAGCTGAGGATGCGAGTCATCGCCGCGCTCGCGCTGGTGCTCGCCGGCAAGGCAGCGGTCCTGCTGATGCCGTTCGCCTACAAGGCGGTGGTCGACGGCATGTCCGCCAGTCGCCAGCCTTTCGGCGTCGTCGCGATGCTGGTTGTGGGATATGCCGCGGCCCGCTTTGCCGGAGTCCTTTCCGACAATCTGCGCAATGCCCTGTTCGAAAAGGTCGGGCAGGAGGCGGCGCGACGGCTTGCCGGCATGGTCTTCCGGCACATCCACGACCTGTCGCTCCGCTTCCATCTCGAGCGGCGAACCGGATCGCTGACCAGGATCGTCGAGCGCGGGACGAAGAGCATCGACATGATGCTCTACTTCCTCCTCTTCAACATCGGCCCGACATTGGTCGAACTGACAGCCGCCTGCATAATCTTCTTCGTGAAATTCGGGCTGGGGCTGGTCGCTGCGGACTCTCGCGATGATGGCGTTCTACATCCTCTTCACCCGCCGGGTCACGGAATGGCGGGCGGAGCTTCAGCGGCACCTCAACGATGTCGACAACAAGGCGATCGGCCGCGCCGTCGATTTTCTCCTGAACTATGAGACGGTCAAATATTTCAACGCCGAGGAGCGCGAAACGAGGCGTTACGATGAGGCTATCGCCGCTTTCGCGCGTGCGACCGTGCGCAACGAAGTCTCGCTGGCGTGGCTCAACATCGGTCAGGCCTTCGTCACCAACCTGATGATGGCGGGCGCGATGGTCTACACCGTATGGGGCTGGAGCCGCGGCCGGTTCACCGCCGGCGATGTCGTCTTCGTCAACACGATGCTGCTCCAGCTTTTCAGGCCGCTCGACATGCTGGGCTGGGTCTATCGCTCGATCCGCCAGGGGCTGATCGACATGGAAGCGATGTGGCGCCTCGTCGACACGCAGGCTGAAGTGAATGACCGCCCGAGCGCAGCACCGCTGCATGTAAGCCGCGGCAACGTCCGCTTCGAGGACGTGCATTTCGGCTACGAGAAAGGCCGCGAGATCCTGAAAGGGCTCGACCTCGACATTCCAGCGGGCTCGAGCTGCGCCATTGTCGGGCCTTCGGGAGCCGGCAAGTCGACCATCGCTCGCCTCCTTTATCGCTTCTACGATCCGACTTCAGGGCGCATCCTCATCGACAGCGAGGACATTGCGGACGTCACGCAAAAGAGCCTTCGCGAATCGATTGGCATCGTCCCGCAGGACACCGTCCTGTTCAATGACACGATTGGCTACAACATCGGCTATGGCCTTGGTGAGGCGTCCCGGCAGCAGATCGAATCCGCTGCGCGTGGAGCCGCCATCGACCGCTTCATCGCAGCGTTGCCCGACGGATATGAATCGATGGTCGGCGAGCGTCGGCCTCAAACTTTCCGGCGGCGAGAAGCAGCGTGTCGCGATCGCTCGGACTCTGCTCAAGGACCCGCCGATCCTGGTGCTCGACGAAGCGACCAGCGCGCTCGACAGCCGCACCGAGGAGGAAATCCAGAAACTCTCGAGCGCGTTGCGAAGAGCCGCACGACGATCATGATTGCGCATCGTCTCTCAACGATCGTCGATGCGGACCAGATCGTGGTCCTCGACAACGGCCAGGTCGCAGAGCGCGGCACGCATGAGGAATTGCTGGAAAAGACCGGCCTCTACGCAGACTTATGGTACCGCCAAGCGGCCGAGCGACTGGCGGAGGAGACGGCGGAAGCGGCCGAATGAACCTCAGCGGCGGCGCAGGCCGCGCAGGATATTGCCTTCAGTGCTGAGATAGAGCCGACGATAGTCCACGCGCGGCGCGTCGGCGAAGATGAGATAATAATATTTCATCTGCTCGGTCCACCAATAGCCGGGATTGTGGTCGCTCTGGATTTTTGGATTGGCGGTAACGTCGGCAAGCGTCGCGTAGCCGTAGCGCGCCTTGTTCCACCTTTTCATCGCCAGATAATGGTCACTGACGATGTGGCGCCACTCCTCTTGGCGGTCGATCAGCCACAGGTTGAAGGCGGCGTCGGCGAGCTCCGGTCTTAGCGAATTGGTGGCGCTCACCACTTTGCCGGTCGCGGCGTCATATTCTTCCGGGAGCACGCCGAAGCGCCTCTGCACTTCGGCCCAGCTGCGCGTGTAAGCTGCGCCTTCGCGGGTGGCGCCGCCTTGAGCGAGAAGGCCGCCATAGAAGGAGGCGAGCTCGTCCTGGTCCCAGTTGATACGCTTGCCGGTCTCGAAATCCACGTCGACAAACCAGAGCCGTCCACCACTCATCTGCGGCTGGTGCTTCAGGATTGCGGCAGTGCAGGCCTGGTACATTTTCAGGCAGTCGCGGTCGCCGAGCAGGTCCCAGCCGTCCCACAGATATTCGTAATAGCTGTCCGAGGGCGGACCGATCGTCGCTCGGCGGCTCGTCCACTCGCCGGTCATGCAGTGGATGCTGTCGGCGAGTAAGCCGATCTTCGACCGCCGATCGAACATCGATACCAGTGCGCGCTTGGCGGCCGCGCGGTAGCGATCGTCGCCGGTGGCCCGGCTAAGAAAGCCGAACTCCGGAATGAATGTTCCGGTCTCCGCAGGGTTAGTCTCCTGCCCACGAAGAGCCCCTGTCTTCAGATTGATGAAACGGTGGGGAATCCCGATCGGTGATGCCTCGAAGCTCGGCAGGAGCCGGTCAGGCGCAGTCCCGCGCCTTCGCGAGCAGCACCGGGTCGCCGCTCGCGTACCATCCGGAAAGCAAACCGCCGACGAGGCGGATCGATGTCTCGAACACGGACACCTCGCCGTCCAAGTCGAAGTCGAGGTTCTGCTTCACCCATTCCACGCCGTCGCGGAATTCGTCATCGAGTCCCATCACCCACAAGGTGTCGAGCGCTTCGACGATGGTGAGGCCGAGATGGTGGCTCTTGAGCGGGAAGCTTTCGAAGCCGCCGCTAATAGGCCTGATCTGGTCCCTGCCCCAGGCACGCTCGCGATATTGATGCCATGCCCAGCGCATCTCGCGCCGAACGTCTTCGCCAAGCGCGAACCAGTCGGGCCTTGTCTTTCTCGCCGCGAATGCTGGCGGAGCGATCAGGGCCGAGGAGCTGCCGGCAAGCATTGCCCGGCGAGTGAAGTGAGTGCGCAATGGCATTCTTAGAAGGCTAGCGATGCGAGTTCCGGCGCGCTACTGCCGTGACGCCCGCCGAGCGCTCGGTCCGCTGCTGATCATGAGTTCATGACCGACCCCTATACGATCCTCAAACAAACGTTCGGCTTCGATCACTTCCGCGGCGTGCAGGAAGAGGTGATCACCCGAGTCTTGTCAGGAAAGCGCACGCTCGCCGTCATGCCGACCGGCGCGGGCAAGTCGCTTTGCTACCAGCTTCCGGCGCTGGCCCGGGCTGGGACGGGCCTCGTCATCTCGCCGCTCATCGCGCTGATGCACGACCAGATCCGAAGTGCTCAATGATCGGGATCCGGGCTGCATCGCTGACCTCCGCCGACAGCGATCGTGAGCGGACCATCGAGCTCTTCCAGCGCGGCGAGCTCGACCTCCTCTATGTCGCGCCGGAACGCGCGACGCTCGATGGGTTTCGGCGACTGGTCGACCGCGTCGAACTCGCGCTGATCGCCATCGACGAGGCGCATTGCGTCAGTGAGTGGGGGCACGATTTCAGGCCCGACTACCGCAAGCTGAGGACACTGCTCGACGACCATGCGCAAGTGCCCCGGCTAGCGCTGACGGCCACCGCCGATCGGCGTACGCGCGATGACATCCTCGCTCAGCTGGACATTCCTGACGACGGGCTGATCGTCGCCGGTTTCGATCGGCCGAACATCCGCTATCACGTCCGCCATCGCGAACAGACGGGCAAGCAGCTGCGCGACCTTCTTGCGATCCAGGCCGGTCCGGCGATCATCTACGCACCAAGCCGCGACAAGGCTGAGAAGATCGCCGAGCAGATCGCTCGCGATGGCCGCGCGGCCCTGCCCTATCACGCCGGGCTGGAGCCGCAGGTGCGGGCGCGCAACCAGGAAGCGTTCGTTAATTCCGAACAGATGGTGATCGCCGCGACCGTTGCGTTCGGGATGGGCATCGACAAGCCCGATGTCCGTCTGGTCGCCCATGCTGCGATCCCCAAGAGTATCGAGGCTTATTATCAGGAGACCGGGCGCGCCGGCCGAGACGGCGAGCCCGCCGAGGCATGGCTCTTCTGGGCCGCGCAGGATTTCGCCAGAGCGCGGCAGCGGATCGAGGAAGAGGTCGAGCCGGACCGGCGGCCAGCCGAACGCGAGCGCCTGAACGCCCTCGCCGCGCTCGTCGAAACGCCGCTGTGTCGGCGGGCCGTGCTTCTTCGCCACTTCGGCGAGGATGCGCCCGAGCGCTGCGGCAATTGCGACAATTGCCTCGATCCTCCATCGACAATCGATGTGACGCAGCTTGCCCGCAAGCTGCTCTCCGCCGCATTCCGCACCGACATGCGCTTCGGCGTGGGCCACCTCACGGACGTGCTCGCCGGCAACGACACGGAAAAGGTTCGCAGCTTCAGCCATCATAGGCTGTCGGTATTCGGGATCGCATCTGCCGAGGAGCTTGCGCTTGTTCGGCCGGTCTCCCGAGCGTTGATCGCCCGGGATGCCCTTCGCGCCGACCACTATGGCGGGCTCTCGTTCGGCCCCGGCGCCAGGACGATACTGAAGGGGGAGGAGCAACTCCTCATTTCCGTTCCGCCGAAGAACAAGCGAGAGCGGCGGCGGGATAGCGGAGCGGCGGATCCGCTGTTCGAAGCCTTGCGCGAGGCGCGGCGTGCGCTCGCCGCGGAAGCCGGCGTTCCAGCCTACGTGATCTTCCATGATTCCACCTTGCGGGAGATCGCGGCCGTGCGGCCGACGAACCTTGCTGAGCTTTCAAGAGTGAACGGCGTTGGCCGAACCAAACTAGAACGCTATGGGGACGCAATGATTGCCGCGGTTGCTTCTGCCGGCTGAACATTTCAGCGTCGATCAAGCGATTCCGCTCAACGGTTAAGTAATTGAAATCGCAGGGAGAACAATGATCCGCAACCTTCTACTTGCATCCGCCGCACTCGCGATGGCCAGCATCGCCCAACCTTCCTTCGCCGCCGCGGCAAAGCCTGGCGCTGCCACTTCCGCGACGCTTCCGGCATCGAATCCGTTCGCCAAGCCGAGCACGCTCCCGTTCCACTCTCCTGACTTCTCGAAGATCAAGGATGGCGATTACTTGCCTGCGATCCTCGCCGGCATGGCGCAGCAGAAGCGCGAAGTGCTTACGATCGCCAACAACCCGGCAGCACCGACTTTCGCCAATACCGTCGTCGCGATGGAGCGTTCCGGCCAGCTGCTCGAGCGTGCCGGCCTCGCGTTCAACGCAGTGAATGGCGCGAACACCGACGACACGCTCCAGGCGGTCGACACCAAGACGGCGCCGCTGTTCGCAGCGCACAACGACTTCATCTACCTCAACCAGAAGCTGTTCCAGCGCTTCAAGACTTTGCAGGACAATCAGGCGCGCCTGAACCTCAACCCTGAGCAAGCGAAGCTTTTGGACGTCTATTACAAGCAGTTCGTTCACGCAGGCGCCCAGCTTCCGCCGGACAAACAGGCCGAGCTGAAGACGATCAACAAGAGGCTGAGCACGCTTCAGACCCAGTTTACGCAAAAGCTGCTCGCCGCTTCGAAATCGAGCGCGCTCCACGTGACTGATCGGGCTGCGCTAGCTGGCCTCAGCGACGATCAGATCAATGCTGCGGCAGAAGCAGCAAAGGCGCGCAAGCTCGACGGCTATGTGCTGCCCCTGCAGAACACGACACAGCAGCCGTTGCTGGATTCGCTGACGAACCATGAGACGCGACAGGCGCTGATGAATGCGAGCCTCACCCGCGCCGAGCATGGCGATGCGAACGACACGCGCACGACCGCCCAAGAGCTCGCGAAGCTGCGAGCTGAGAAGGCGGCGCTGTTCGGCGCCGCGAACTGGGCCGACTACACGCTCTACGACCAAATGGCGAAGGACCGCGCCACGGCGGTCGGGTTCCTGCGACCGACTTGCGCCGGCCGTCGCTGCGAAGGAGCAGCGGGAATGGGCGGACATCGTCTCCCTCGCAAAGTCGCAGGGCGCCAGTTTCCAGCCGACGGCGGCTGACTGGAACTTCTACGCGGAGCAGATCCGCAAGCAGCGCTACGCGATCGATAGCGATCAGCTGAAGCAATATTTCGAGTTCAACAGAGTGCTCGAGGACGGCGTCTTCTACGCCGCTAACCAGCTTTATGGCCTGACATTCAAGGAGCGGAAGGACATTCCGACCTGGAGCCCGGACATGCGGGTGTTCCAGGTTTATGACGCTGACGGCAAAGAGCTGGCGATCTTCATGATCGACCCGTGGAAGCGCGACAATAAGAATGGCGGCGCCTGGATGTCGAACCTCGTCAACCAGTCGTACCTGCGCGGAACGCAGCCGGTCGTCTTCAACGTCCAGAACTTCACCAAGCCCGCGCCGGGCCAGCCGATGCTCATCAGCTGGGACGACGTGACGACCCTGTTCCATGAGTTCGGCCACGCGCTGCACGGCATGTTTGCCTCGCAGACCTATCCGACCTTGTCCGGCACCAACGTTGCGCGAGACTTCGTGGAGTTCCCGTCGCAGTTCAACGAGAACTGGGCGCTCTATCCGAAAATCCTCTCGCACTACGCCGTCCATTACAAAACCGGCCAGCAGATGCCGGCGGACCTCGTGCAGAAGATCCTCGCCGCGAGGACGTTCAACCAGGGCTATGAGGTTGGCGAAGTTCTCGAAGCGGCGCGTCTCGACCTCGACTGGCACTCGCTGCCGGCTGATGCCCCCCTGCAGGATGTCGACAAGTTCGAGACCGATGCGCTGGCGAAAAGTGGCTATGACGTGAAGGACGTCCCGCCGCGCTATCGGACGAACTATTTCCTGCATATCTGGAGCAACGGCTATTCGGCCGGCTACTACGCCTATCCGTGGACCAAGATGCTCGCTCAGGATTCCTTTGCCTGGTTCCAGCAGCATGGCGGCCTGACCCGGGCGAACGGGCAGCGGTTCCGCGACATGGTCCTCTCGCGCGGCAACACCCTCGATTATGCCGAGATGTACCGCGCGTGGGCGGGCCACGATCCGCAGATCCAACCCTATCTCGATTTTTATGGCCTTGGCAGCGGGGACGCGTCGCCGGCGCCGGCCGCGGTATTGCTGCCCCCGCCACCAGTACCGGCCGCGCCCGGCAACTCACCGAAGCCGGGTGAAAGAGGACGCTAAACCATGATACGCCAGCTCGACGACCGGACTTTGGTAAGCGGACAGATCGCTGCCCACGAGGTCGCCGGGCTGGCAAAGCAGGGCGTGACCATATTGGTCAACAACCGGCCCGACGGCGAGGAGCCGGACCAGCCGTTAGCGTCGGACATCGAGGAAGCGGCCGCGCAGGCGGGCATCGCCTATCGCTTCGTGCCGATCATTCGCGGCATCGGCCCCGCCGACGTCGAGGAGATGCAGAAAGCGTGGCGCGAGGCGGAGGGCGGGAAGATGCTTGCCTTCTGCCGCTCGGGGAACCGCTCGGCGTTCGTGTGCGCGCTCGCGCATCGTGACGAGGGCGCCTCGCCAGAAGAGGTCGCGCAACGTTTGACCGACGCGGGCTTCGACCCCGGACCGATCGCCCATTTGCTTTAATTCTTCTCCGCCAGTAGCCGCTGCGCCCGCCCGAGCTCCTCATCGAGGACCATCAGGCGCACGGGCATGAATAGCCCGCCGTAGAAATAATTGATCTCGGTATCGAACAGGATCGCGTCGACGCCTTCGCTTTCGAGATAGAGCCGCGCGAGGTCCGCCTCGACGCGGCTGTTGAAGCGAGCAGCCTCGACGAGGTCGGTCACCAGGGCACCACCTTGCCAGCCGCGATCTCGTCCGGACGTGGCGCTCGTCCAAGCATCTCATTGCGATGCGGGAAGCGGCCGAAGCGCTTGATGATATCGCGGTGCTTCCTCGCATATTCCGCCTGCTCATCGTCACCGATTTCGGTGAAGAGCAGGACGGCTCGGTTCTGATCGTCGATGCTCTCGCTGTGCACGAACGGCATGTAGAGAAACCTGCGTTCGACCATCGGCAACTCCTCGTCGAAGCCATTCGCAATCGCTTCCTTCGCGATGGCCAGCGCCAGGGGGTCGGTTGCAAATTGTTCGGCGTTCCGCCGAAACATGTTGCGCGGGAACTGGTCGAACAGGATCACCGCAGCGAGGGCGGTCAGTGGGTCGCTCTGGAATTCATTGACGGGAAGCTGGCGCTTCTCGGTCCATAGCTTGATGAAATCCTGCTTGATCCGATGGTCGAGCTCGGCTCCGCCGTTCCACCATTGCTCAGGCTTGAGGCCGAACCAGAACTTCAGGACGTCGGCGCGCCAGTCCGAGCTCAAGCGGCCGTCCCTCCAACGGTAAGTCCATCGATCAGCAGTGTCGGCTGCCCTACGCCGGCTGGAACGGACTGCCCGCCCTTGCCGCAGACGCCGACACCCTCGTCGAGTTCGAGGTCATTGCCGATGCCCTTGACGCGCGTCAGCACCGTCGGTCCGTCGCCGATCAGCGTCGCGCCCTTCACCGGCTCGGCGATTTTCCCGTCGCGAATGCGGTAAGCCTCGGTGCAGGAGAAGACGAATTTGCCGCTGGTGATGTCGACTTGCCCGCCGCCGAAACTCTTCGCGTAGATCCCATCCTTCACCCGCTCGACCAGTTCGCCCGGATCGTCCTTCCCAGCGAGCATGAAGGTGTTTGTCATGCGGGGCATCGGCGCATGGCCGAAGCTTTCGCGCCGGCCATTCCCGGTCGGCTCCATGCCCATCAAACGCGCATTGAGACGGTCCTGCAAATAGCCTTTGAGGATTCCGTCTTCGATCAGGCAGGTGCGCCGTGTCGGCGTGCCCTCGTCATCGATGGTCAGCGAGCCCCGTCGCTGCTCGATGGCGCCGTCGTCAACGACGGTGACCCCGGGCGCAGCGACGCGGTCGCCGATCCGCCCCGAGAAGGCCGACGTGCCCTTGCGATTAAAGTCACCTTCGAGGCCATGCCCGACCGCCTCGTGGAGAAGGACCCCGGGCCAGCCGGGGGCCAGCACGACCGGCATCTCGCCGGCGGGCGCGGCGACCGACTCGAAGATTCGTCAACGCCTGTCCGAGCGCGATATCGATGGCGCGGTTCCACTGCGCTTCGTCGAACAGGCGACCATAAAGGTAACGCCCGCCGAGCCCATGGTGACCGGTCTCGCGACGACCGTTCTCGTCGGCGATGATCTGAACGCCGAGGCGAACAAGCGGGCGCACGTCGGAGGCGACGAAGCCATCGGCGCGAACGATATCGATCACGCTCCAGCTGGCCGACAGGGTCACGCTGACCTGGACGACGCGCGGATCGCGTGCTCGGGCGGCGGCGTCGATCTGTTGGCATAGGCTGACTTTCTCAGCGAACGGAACGAGGCTGAGCGGATCCTCTGCGCCGTACATCGCCTGGTTCGTGCGCTGCGGCGCCGGTGCGGGCGCCGCATTGCGAGGGTCAAGCAGCTTGAGCGTCGCGGCGGCGCGCTCGATCGCGGCTTCGCTGATTTCGTTAGCGTGGGCGAAGGCAGTTGTCTCGCCGCTGACGCCCCTCAGGCCGAAGCCTGACGAGCTGTGGTAATCGGCGGTCTTCAATCGCCCGTCATCGAAGCCGAACGCCTCGCTTGCGGCATATTGAAGGTAGAGCTCGCCGTCGTCGTGCTCACAAAGATGCCTGTGCGCGAGCCGTCGCGCCGCATCCGGATCAAGGTTGCGATAGAGGAAGTGGCGGGGATCGGGTGGGCTCATGCCGCCTGGGTGTCCGCCGGTCCCCCCACAAGGACAAAACGGCGATCGCAATAACCGCACTCGACGAAGCCCGTGTCCGGCTCGATCCTTAGATAGACGCGCGGATGGCCGAGCGCCGGCGACACTTCGCCGGAGCCGTCACAGGCAATCTGCTCGGTCTTGACGCGGATGACTTCGGGCGGCGGGATTTGCGATGCCATGAGCGGCAATTAGGACCGCTCATCGCTGCTCACAAGGTCACTGATAATTGGCGGTAACCTGGAACGCCGCGGAATAGACGCCATCGGGCTGGTTTGCACCGATATTGAGGATGCCTCCGACGTTGAGGAAGAAGGTGCGGGTCACGGGGTCGATCGTGCGGATCGGATTGCCATTATTGTCGATCGTCAGCGCAAGCACGTCAATCGTGTCGCCATTGCTGCTCGTCAGCTGGGAAGGCGGGATAACGACCACGACGACCTGCTGTCCGCCGGTGCCGGCGCCGCCGAATAGCGCGCGATGGCCGGCCGAAGTCGTGACGCCCGTAACGCCTCCAGCGAAGCTTCGGACGCCGGTGTTTGCGTTCAGCGCTACCGTGCCAGACGTGCCCGACTTGATCACCGTGCCGAAGTCGAGATCCTCGACCTTGGTCAGTTGAAGCGGCAGCAAAAGGAGCGTTCTCGCGTTCGCGGTGGCCGTCGCCGGCGCTGCGGCAGCCGGACTTGCGACAGCCGCAAAGCCGATCGCCGCGGCGATGAGATGCTTACGATAACCCACTTGGCGAGCTCCTGCGCGTAACGTTCAGGAGGCAAGTATCGCCGAGCCGATCTAACCACGCGTTCAATATCCACGGTTCGTTGAAAATTTACCTTGATGCGCAAGGAATTGCGTCAGTCCGTCAGGGATATTGGACGGTGATGCTGAAGGTACCGGTGTAGGTTCCGGCAGCCTGGTTCGCATTGACGTTGAGCGTCGCGCCAACGTCAAAATCGAAAATCGAACCGGGTGGGATCTTGCGGTTTGTCGCGCCGTCCAGGGTCCAGTTGGAGACGGTCATGGTCTGGGTCCCGCCGACACGCGTCACGGTAATCGGATTTGCGGGAGGCGGATGTGCACGACCGAGTTCTTGGAGCCCGTTCCGGTGAACAGCGCCGGATGAGCAGTGCTCCCGGCCTTCGTGACCCCGCCGGTTGTCGTCAGCGATCCCGCGACAGGATCGACCACCGCTGTGCCTGCGCCGCTTACGACCAGGGTGCCGAAGTCGAGATCGCTTTGCTTGATCACGCTAAGTGGGCTGAGCAGGGCCACTTGCGACGTCGTGCTCTGCGTCCGCGCGGCCGAAGTCGCCGCCGGGATCACCAGCAAAGCGAATGCAGCGACAAATTGGAGACGCGAAGGGCCTGGCGACATGGCCGCCGGAAATATTAGGTTAACCTGAAAATCACTCTAGCGGTTAGGGTTAAGCGCACATTTACCTTGAATGCTTGTCGGCAATTGGCCTCGACCCTATGCCGCTTCAGCAATGGACATGCCCGCCATCCGCATCGAATCGCTCTCGAAGACCTATCAAGGCGGGCAGCGTGCGCTGGACGACGTCAGCTTCGACGTGCCGCGCGGGCAGATTTTTGGCCTGCTCGGGCCGAACGGGGCGGGCAAGTCGACGCTCATCAATATTCTCGCCGGCCTTGTCATGAAGACGGGTGGCAAAGTGACCATCTGGGGTTTCGACATCGACGTGCATCCGCGCAATTCGAAGCGCTCGATCGGCGTCGTTCCCCAGGAGATCATCTTCGATCCGTTCTTCACGCCGCGCGAAACGCTGGAAATCCAGGCCGGCCTGTACGGAGTTCCGCCCGCCGAGCGGAAAAGCGACGAACTGCTCGCAGCGATGCACCTCACTGACAAGGCCAATGCCTATTCGCGAACGCTCTCGGGCGGCATGAAGCGAAGGCTGCTCGTCGCCAAGGCGATGGTCCATTCGCCGCCAATTCTAGTGCTCGATGAGCCGACTGCAGGTGTCGATGTCGAGCTTCGCCGCCAGCTGTGGGATTACGTCCGAAAGCTTCACGCGCAGGGCGTCACCATCGTGCTCACGACCCATTATCTCGAGGAGGCCGAGGAGCTGTGCGACCGGATCGCAATCATCCACCACGGCCGAGTCATCGCAAATGAAACGACCCGAGAGCTTGTTTCGAAGGCACAGGAGAAGGCGGTCGTGGTCACCTTCGACCGGGACATTGTGCAGGTGCCGACCAACAGCTGCTTCGAAAATATCGCGCTCCTCGACGAGCGGACGCTCGAGATCAAATACCGCAAGGACAAGGTGAACGCTGGCCAGGTACTGAGCGTCCTCACGGCAAATGGGCATGGGATCATCGACGTTTCGACCCGCGATCCCGACTTGGAGGACGTGTTCCTCAGCCTGACCTCGGAGCCGCTGGAAGCCGCGTGAGCATCAAGACCGATGTCCTGATCGTTGGTTCGGGCGCTGCCGGCCTCACGGCGGCGCTGAACCTTGCCGAGACGCACAAGGTCGCAGTCATCGCGAAAGGCGCGCTCGGAGATACTGCGAGCGCTCGGGCTCAGGGTGGGATTGCCGCGGTGCTGGAGGAAGGCGACAGCTTCGAGGCGCACATCAATGACACGATGATCGCGGGGGCGGGGCTCAATGCCCGCAAGGTCGTCGAGCATGTCGTGGAGCACGCGCCTGCCGCGATCGGACGGCTGATGGACCTGGGCGTCCCCTTCGCGAGCGAGAATGGAGCGCTCCACTTGACCCGCGAGGGCGGGCACAGCCATCGCCGCATCGTCCACGTCGCCGACGCGACGGGCTATGCGGTAAGCCAGGCGCTCGAGGCCGCGGCGTCAAAGCACCCCAATATCACGCTCCTGCCGGACATGGTCGCGATCGACCTCGTGACCGGGCGCCATGGAACGCTTTTCTCGACGAGCGGCGCGATCCACGGCCTCTACGCCTACAACCGCAAGAAGAAGCGGGTGGAGACGCTGACCGCCAGGGCGACGATCCTAGCCAGCGGAGGCGCGGGACGCGCCTATCTCTATTCGACCGCGCCGCGCGGAGCGACTGGCGACGGGATCGCGATGGCATGGCGCGCAGGGTGCCGGATCTCCAACATGGAGTTCATGCAGTTCCATCCGACTTGCCTCTACAACCTGCAGATCAAGAACTTCCTGATTACCGAGGCAGTGCGCGGCGAGGGGAGGGATCCTGAAGCACCCCGAGACCGGCCATCGGTTCATGCCCGACTATGACGAGCGGGCCGAGCTCGCTCCGCGCGACATCGTCGCGCGGGCCATTGACCATGAGATCAAGCGCGACGGGCTCGATTATGTCTTCCTCGACATCTCGCACCGCGAGCCCGACTTCGTCCGCGAGCATTTCCCTAACATCTTCGAGAAGCTTTTGGGCCTTGGTATCGACATCACGAAGGAACCGATCCCCGTCGTTCCCGCCCAGCATTACACCTGCGGCGGCGTGGTCGTCGATCTCGACGGCCGCACCGATGCGCCCGGGCTCTATGCCGCCGGCGAAGTGACGCAGTCAGGACTGCACGGCGCGAATCGTCTTGCCTCTAACAGCTTGCTTGAATGCCTGGTGTTCGGCGAAGCGGCAGCCAAGCACATCGCCGCCAACTGGGAATCGCTCCCCGATGTGCCACAGATCCGCGCCTGGGATGAAAGCCGGGTCACCGATAGCGACGAGGAAGTCGTGATCACCCAGACCTGGGGCGAAATCCGGCGCTTCATGTGGAACTATGTCGGCATCGTGCGCTCCACCAAGCGGCTCGAGCGCGCAAAGCACCGCATCGACATGCTCCGCCAGGAGGTGAGGGATTATTACGCCCACTTCCGCGTGACTCCGGACCTGATCGAGCTTCGCAACCTGGTCGAGGTCGCCGACCTCATCATTCGCAGCGCGCTTAGCCGCCACGAGAGCCGCGGGCTGCACTATACCCTCGATTATCCAGACATGCTCGCGAAGGCGAAGGACACGATTCTCGTTCCCTGATTACTGCAGCAATTCACGGCCCGCGTCGGGTTGGATGTAGCCATAGAGCAGCGGGGCGAAGGAAGCGGGCTCCTCGGCAATCTGCCGCCGAGCGAAACGGGAGCGATATTCGGTCGGGCTGGCGCCGACACGCCGCGCGAACGCCTTGCGCATCTGTTCGTAGCTCGAGAATCCCGACTTGTAGGCGACTTGCTCGACCTTTTCCGGTCCCTCCTCGAGGAGGCGCTTGGCGACCTCGGTGCGGGCCATCTCGACCCAGTCCGCGGGCGACGTACCGGTCGCCGCTTCAAACGCACGGAAGAAATTGCGAAGGCTCATGTTCGCCCGCGCGGCGAGCTTCTCGGTCCTCAGATCCTCGCACGGGTTCTCGACGATCCAGCCGAGGACCGAACCGAGCGGTCCTTCGATCGATTGCGATTGAAGCGGTGCGCTGAACTGCGATTGACCGCCGGGGCGCTTCATGAACACGACGAGATTGCGAGCGACGAGGAGCGCGAGCGCGTGGCCGTAATCCTCCTCGACCATGGCCAGCGCCATGTCGATTCCCGAGGTTATGCCGGCAGAAGTCCAGAGGTTGGCGTCCTGAACGTAAATCGAATCCGGCCGCACATCGACGTCAGGGAAGGATTCCTGCAAGTGGGCGCAATCCTCCCAATGCGTCGTCGCACGATGGCCGCTCAAGAGGCCGGCGCTGGCGAGGATGAAGGCGCCGCAGCAAACGGAAGCTACACGCGGAACTTTCGAATGATTGGCTTTGACCCAGGCCGGAAGGCGCGGGTCACAGCTTCGATGATCGATAACTCCGCCGGTCACGATCAACGTGTCATAACGACCGGCGGGGAGGTTCTTCGCAGCCCTCGTCTCGACGAAGACGTTCTGCTCGGTCCGGATGCGTCCACCGTCGATCGACAGAGGTTCGACCGCATAGAGCAGGTCGGACGCCTGGCCGGTACGGATCAGGTGCCGCGCGGCGGAATGGAACACGCCTGTGGGACCTGCGAAATCGAGCAGGTCGCATCCGTCAAACAGAAGGAACGCGATGCGCTTCAGCTGCGGTTGCATGGCCTTCGCACTCCTTGTCGAGGACGCACCAGCCGGTAGCAGCGGGGACGATGCCACCGGCCGGCTGGGGAGTCGATTCACTTCACGGCGACGTTGATCGTCCGTGCCGAGGCGAGCTGGTTGCTCGCGCGGGCAACGGCAAGGTCGATATCGATCCGCGCCTTGGCCATCGCGTGCGAGAAACACCGGTGCTGAGCGACAAATTCGCTGAGCGATTGCCGATAGTTCTCGAGGCAAAGGCTGGAGGCCGCGCGGGTGACGCGCCCTTCGAGCGCATGACGTCCGGCGGCTGCGTCGATGTTGAGGTCCGCGTAGCTGACCGTGACGACCGGCAGGCCGCCCTCGATCACGACGGGTTCGTTCTGCGCGAGAGCCGGCGCGGCGAGGGCCAGTCCGGCGACGGCGATTGCAAGCTGGGGGATTTGCATCGTTGGTCTCCTTGGCTGGATGGCGAGTCTGATCATCCAGCCGTCGAGAAATTACCCCCCTCCCGTCTTGCCTGAAATGACAGAAGCCCCTCGATTCGTGCCAAGTCACCAAGGTTCGCAGTCCGCCGCTCGCTGGCGGACGTCTTTGGGAACTCGTATAGGCGAAACTCCGCCGCAGCGGATGGCGGACGGAAAAGCAGGAGACTTCGCGATGTCTCTCGTTGCTCGAATCGGCGGCGGAAGCCTTCTCCTCGTGTCCACCCTTCTTGTCGGTGCCGGGCCGGCACTTGCCCAGGAGGAGGGGCAGGTCCCGGGGTCGATTCCCGACCCGTCGACCTACCAGGGAAGCATGGAGCAACAGCGCCAGTCCGATGAGCAGGATCAGCAGTCTCGGGCGCAGATGCAGCAACAGCAGCAGGAACAACAACAGCAATACGAGCAGCAAGCGCAGCCGCAGATGCAAGGCGATGTCCCTCAGGCCTCCCATTCGCAGAGCGGCACCCGCCAGGCCTTGACGGCGCCGCCGCATCAGGTGGATCCTAAAACCGACACGCCTGCCAACGCGATCAAGCGCGGCGATTTCACCGCGGCACTGCGCCTCGCACGGCCCAGGGCGCTGGCGGGGGATGCTTCCGCCCAACACGCGCTTGGCTATCTCTACGAGACCGGGAACGGCGTTCCGCTGAATTACGAAATCGCGGCTTCGTGGAACCGCAAAGCGGCGGACCAGGGTAATGCCGGGGGTCAGGCCGACTTGGGATGGATGTATTTCAAGGGCCTCGGCGTTCCGACGGATCCGGTGCAGGCCTACAAGTGGCTGGTGTTGGCGGGGCGCGAGGACATGACCGCTCGCCGGCACATGCAGGAAGTGCAGGCCGCAATCACCTACGACCAGATGTCGCAGGGCCTCAGCCTTGCTCAGCAGTGGACTCCGACAGCGGGCGAGCACTGACGGCAATCGCGATGGGCTCGTCAGGGCTCCATCCGGCACCTACATTTCCGTTCAGCTTCCTTCCCGCCTTCAGCCTGCTAGATCCGACCCTTCATGCCTGACGCCTCCACACCCCCTGCTGCCCAGAACCACCTCTATTTGGTCGATGGGTCCAGCTACATCTTCCGCGCCTATCACCGGCTTCCACCGCTCACGAACCGGCACGGTCAGCCGGCAGGGGCGGTCTATGGCTATACGACGATGCTGTGGAAGCTTGCCGACGGGCTCAGCAAGGCCGACGGGCCGACGCACATGGCGGTGATCCTCGATGCGAGCGAGCACACGCACCGCAATGAGATGTACGATCAGTACAAGGCGCACCGGCCGCCGCCGCCCGAAGACCTGGTCCCGCAATTCCCGCTGATCCGCGTAGCGACGCGCGCTTTCTCCATCCCCTGCATCGAGGAGGAGGGCCTTGAGGCTGATGACATCATCGCCTGCTACGTGATGGCGGCGAAGGCGGCCGGCTGGAAGGTGACGATCGTCAGCTCCGACAAGGATTTGATGCAGCTGATCGACGAGGATGCCGGAATCGACATGCTCGACACGATGAACGACCGGCGAATCGGTCGTGAACAGGTGCTCGAGAAGTTCGGGGTGCCGCCGGAAAAGGTCGGTGACGTGCTCGCGCTGATGGGCGACAGCGTAGACAATGTGCCAGGCGTGCCGGGAATCGGGCCCAAGACGGCGAGCCAGCTGATCCAGACCTACGGCGATCTGGAAACAGTCCTCGCCTCGACCGCCGAGATCACCAAGCCGAAGCTCAAGCAGTCGCTGATCGACCATGCCGACAATGCGCGCCTGTCGCGGGAGCTGGTGCGCCTCGTATGCGATGCGCATCTGCCGGAGCCGCTCGAGGCTTTGGAGCTCAAGAACATCCCCAAGGAGCCACTAGAAATATTCCTTGCAGATCAAGGTTTTAAGTCGCTACTCAACCGGCTGCACGGCGGCGGGGCGACGCAGACCGGAGCGACGGTCCGAAATGACGTCATGGCGGCAATGGAGCCTAAAGGGACGCCGACCGTCGAGCCCGAAAAGATTGAGATCGACCGGTCGAAATATGAAGCGGTGACCGACGAAGCGGCGCTCGGCCGCTGGATCTCCGAGGCGAGGGCGCAGGGCTATGTCGCTCTCGATACTGAGACAGACTGCATTGATTGCATCGTCGCCAAGCTAGTGGGCGTCAGCCTCGCGACGGGGCCGAACCGCGCCTGCTACATCCCAGTGGGGCACAGCGGCGCTGACCTCTACTCCGACGCGCCGAGCCAGCTGCCGAGGGCGTTAGTGCTGGGCAAGCTCAAAGTGCTGCTCGAGGACCCAGCTGTCCTGAAGATCGGCCACAATTTCAAATATGACTGGGTGATGTTCGACAAGGCGGGCATCGATGTCGCGCCCGTCGACGACACAATGGTGATGAGCTTCGACCTCGATGCGGGGAAAAGCTTCGGCCACAATCTGAACGATCTCGCCAAGGCGCACTTCGACCATGAGTGCATTAGCTACAAGTCGCTGTGCGGGACGGGCGCGAAACAGATCACGTTCGACAAGGTGCCCCTGCCCCAGGCGACAGAATATGCGGGCGAGGACGCGGATATCACGCTGCGGCTCTGGCTGCGACTGCAGCCGCGGCTCGCGGCGGAGAATGTCGCGCGGGTGTATGAGCGGGTCGACAAGCCACTGGTGCCGGTGATCAGCAGGATGGAGCGGCGCGGCATTAAGGTTGATCGCGAGTATCTGGCGCGACTGTCCGCAGAGTTCGGCCGCGACATCCAGGCGCTCGAGGGGAAGATTTACGAAGCGGCGTGCGGACCGTTCACCATCGGATCACCGCAGCAACTGGGCGAAGTGCTGTACGGGCGGCTGGGGCTGAAGGGCGGTCGCAAGGGCAAGAGCGGGCAATATTCAACCGACGTGAACGAGCTTGAGCGGCTGGCGTCCGAGGGCGTGGAATGCGCGACCCTGGTTCTCGACTGGCGGCAGCTCACGAAACTCAAGAGCACCTATACCGACGCGCTTCAGCAACAGATCAACGGTGAAACCGGGAGGGTCCATACAAGCTTCAGCCTGACAGGCGCTCAGACCGGGCGGTTGTCGTCGAACGACCCGAACCTGCAGAATATCCCGATCCGCACCGAGGTCGGGCGCAAGATCCGTGACGCTTTCATCGCTGATTTTGGACACAAGCTGCTCTCCGCCGACTATAGCCAGATCGAGCTGAGGCTCGCGGCACACATGGCCGACGTTCCCCAGCTCAAGGAAGCGTTCAACGCCGGCGCCGACATTCATTCGATCACCGCCGAGGAATTGTTCGGCACGGTCGACCGCGATACGCGCGGAAAGGCGAAGACGGTGAATTTCGCAATCCTCTACGGCATTTCCTCGTGGGGCCTGGCCGGGCGGCTTGGCGTTCCGAGGGATGAGGGAAAGGCGATCATCGACCGCTACTTCGAGCGCTTCCCCGGGATTCGCGCCTACATCCACTCGACGCTCGGCTTCGCCCGCGAGCATGGCTTCACTCGGACTTTGTTCGGCCGGAAAACGCATTTCGAGCCGAACATCCGCTCGCCCAATCCGTCGATCCGCGGTGGCGCCGAGCGTGCGGCGATCAATGCGCCGATCCAGGGGACGAGCGCCGACCTCATCAAACGGGCTATGGCTCGGATGGACGACGCTCTTGCCGCCGCCGGGCTCGGCGGCGTGAAAATGCTTTTGCAAGTTCACGACGAGCTCGTCTTCGAAGTGCCCGACGGCCAGGAGGAGCAAGCGGCCGCGGTCATCAAGCAGGTGATGGCAAATGCTGCCGAACCTGCGATGAAGCTTGACGTGCCGCTCGACGTCGAGGTCGGCTGGGGGGCTCATTGGGGAGAAGCGCATTAACCGATAGCGGCGTCGGCGCAGCTTCGACGCACGCGCCTGATGCGGACATGGCGACCCTCGCGCGCGGGGGGCGGCTGAACGTATTCGGATTCGTGCTGCGCCTCGCGGCGCGGCTCCCATTCCTGTTCATCGCCGGCCGGGTCTACGGAGCGGCCCAGCTGGGCCGCTTCGCTTATGCGGTGCTCACCGTCGAATTCGCCGCCCAGCTCGCCGCGCTTGGCCTGCGACGCGGGCTCGCGCAATTGCTGGCCAATGACGACAGGCCGGAGGCGTGCGTCGTTGCCGATGCGCTGCTTGTTGCGGCGATCGGATCTGCGATCGGAATGGCGATCCTGTTCGCGTTTCCGGTCGCCATGTACCCGACGACCAAGATCAGCGGCATGGACCGCTGGCTTGCCATCACCGTGCTGGCGATCGCCTGGACCGATATCGCGCTCGCCGCGCTCGCCTATCAAAACGACGTCGGCGCGACGGTCCGCGCGCGCTCGATCGTCGAGCCATGGACGATCAGCATCGTCGCCTTCATCTGGTCCTATATCTCGATCAGCGACGGCCTGATCGTGTCCTACGTTTTCTCTATGGTCGCGGCGTTGATCGCGGCGCTGGTACCTCTGGTGCGCTGCTACGGCTTACCGCGCGGATGGAAGCCGGACCTTGTTAGCGCCGCGAACACGGCCTGGCGCAACGTGCCAGTGGCTGCGGCCGACGCCGTCGAATGGGCATCGCGCCAAATCGACCTTGCAGTGCTCGGCGCCTTCATGCCCGCGCTCTACGTCGGTGTTTATTATGTCGCGCAGCAAGTCGCGACCCTGCCGGCGAAACTCAAGACGAGTTTCGAACCGGTGCTCGGCCCGGCCATTGCGCGGCGGATCGCTGCAGGCGACCGCGGCGCGGTCGCGAAGCAGGTGCGCCAGGTCACCTATTGGATCATCGCAGCGCAGCTCGGGATTGCGCTTGCGCTCGGCATTCCAGGACGCGCCGTGATGGCGCTGGTCGGCTCGGGATTCACGGGCGGCACGGCGATGCTGAGTTTCCTTCTCGCCGCTGAGGTGATCGCTGCAGCAGCGGTCGTGAGCGAAGCCGCGCTGATTTACGTCGCGAGGACCAGGAACATGGTCATCAGCCTGACCATGCTTGCGCTGGAGGCGGGCCTCGCTGCGGCACTGATCATCATCATGAGGAACGAAGGTCTGCCACAGGCCTTCCAGGCGACTGGCCCAGCCATTGGACTTTGCGTCGCACTTGCCTTCGCCTCCATCACCAAGTCGCGGCTGCTGGCGAGCGAACTTGGCGAGCAAGTCTCTGGATGGCGCTGGGACCTTGCCTGGGCAACCGCGGCGGGCGTCATCGTCGGCGCACTGGTCCGACTCTTCCTGCCGGAAACGTGGCAGCTGGTTTTCGGAGTCCCGGCTATTCTCGTCACTTTCTTCGCGGTGCTTTGGAGCAAGGGGTTCGGACCCGAGGACCGCGAGCTGTTCCGATTGCGCAAATCGGAAGTGAGCGACCTTCGCGAAGCCGAACAGGCGGCCGCCGCTCGAGACCAGATTGCCGACGATATTATCTAGTGCCGGAAGTGCCGCATTCCGGTGAAGAGCATCGCGAGCCCCGCGTCGTCCGCGGCGGCTATTACCTCTTCGTCACGAATCGAGCCGCCCGGCTGGATAACTGCGGTCGCCCCCGCTTCGGCGGCGGAGAGAAGCCCATCGGCAAAAGGGAAAAAGGCGTCGGATGCGACGGCTGAACCTATTGTGCGCGGCTCGGGCCAGCCGTTTGTCTCGGCCGCTTCGCGGGCTCTGATCGCGGCGATACGCGCGCTGTCGCGGCGATTCATCTGGCCGGCACCGATGCCAGCGGTGACTGCGTCTTTCGCATAGACGATCGCGTTTGACTTGACGTGCTTGGCCACGGTCCAGGCGAACATGCAGTCGCGGATTTCCTGTTCTGTAGGCTGGCGCTTGGTGACGCATTTGAGATCGCCAAGTGTGACCATGCCGTTGTCGCGATCCTGGACGAGAATGCCGCCGGTGATGACGGCAATATTCTGACCCGGCCGTGATGGGTCGGGAAGCTCGCCGGTGAGCAGCAGGCGAAGGTTCTTTTTCTTGGCGAAGATCCCCTTCGCCTCCTCGTCAGCGCCGGGCGCGACGACGACTTCGGTGAAGATCTGAGTGATAGCCTCGGCGGTCTTGGCGTCGAGCGGCCGGTTGGTCGCGACGATACCGCCGAAGGCCGAGACGGTGTCGCAGGCGAGCGCCTCGCGCCAGGCTTCGATCAGCGTACCGCGGGTCGCCACACCGCAGGGATTGGCATGCTTGACGATGACGATCGTGGGCTCGGCATCCCGGAACTCCGAGACTAGCTCCAACGCCGCGTTGGCATCGTTGAGATTGTTGTAGCTGAGCTCCTTCCCCTGGACTTGCTCCGCCTGGGCAATGCCGCGCGCATGCGGGCCGATCGGCTCGTAAAGCGCCGCTTGCTGGTGCGGGTTCTCGCCGTAGCGAAGCGGCATCTTGAGCTTGCTCGCCCGGGTCCATGTTTCGGGCCAGCGTTCGTGCTGGTCGGCGAAGGCGAACCATTGCGAAATGGTCGAATCGTAGGCAGCGGTCAGAGCGAAGGCTTTGGCGGCGAGCTTCTTGCGGAGCTCGAGCGTGGTGCTGCCATTGTTGGCGTCCATTTCACCAAGCAAGGCTACATAATCAGCCGGGTCCGTCACGATCGCTACATGGGCGTGGTTCTTGGCGGCCGAGCGCACCATCGATGGGCCACCGATGTCGATATTCTCGATGATCATGTCGCGGTCGGCGCCGCCCATCACCGTGTCGAGGAAGGGGTAGAGGTTGACCACGACGAGATCGATCGGCGCGATCCCGTGCTCTTCCATCGCCGCTGCATGGTCGGGATTGTCGCGAACGCCGAGAAGTCCGCCGTGAACCTTTGGATGGAGCGTCTTCACACGACCATCCATCATCTCCGGGAAGCCGGTAACTTCACTGATTTCCCTTACAACCGCGCCACTTTGGCGAAGTTTGGCAGCCGTTCCGCCGGTCGAGACGATTTCGACGCCATGCCGCGCGAGACCGGCGGCAAGCTCATCGAGGCCGCTCTTGTCGGATAGCGAGATGAGCGCCCGGCGAACGGGTACGAGATCGGTCATTCCTGGTCCTTTTGACTAGCTGGCGCGCCGGAACTGCCAGCCGATTTCGCCGCCCAATGCCGAAACTTCGCCAACGATGACAAGCTGCATCGTCTGGCGGGGTTGTCCGCGGCCATCGATCCAAATGCTTTCCTCGACTGCGAGGTTGCCGCCACGGCAGCGAAAGTTCCACGGCGGTGCGCCTTTGGAGCGGAGGATCGCGCCCATTCCGTCGGCGGTGATCGTTGCCTCGACCCCCGGGGCGAGGTGGAATCGGGCCGCATAGGCCGCCGAATCGCGGATCTTCTTGCGGCCCTTCGCTATGAGCTGGTCGGCGCCGCGGATCTCTTTTCCGTCATTGCCGAGCATCAGACTGCGCTTGTGGACGAGACCGAAGGCGCGGACATAGCCGGCGTGGCTCGCCTCGAGCCGGCTCGAAGTCATTGTCCTCGCTGCGTTCGATCGCGACGTCCTCGACGCCTTTGCCGAGTGAGCCGTCGGTAAGGATGTTCGTGGAATTGGTATCGGCAAGAACGAGGGTGCTGTGGGCGGCAGTGGTGCGCAGGCCCTGCAGGAGATCGGCCGAAAGCTCGGTCGGCAGCGGCCCGGGACCTCCGCAATTGACGACCAGTCGCTGGCCGCCGTCCGACAGCTCGAACGCGAGCGTCGACGCCGAGCCATGCTCCGCCATCTTCTGCGTGGGAGGGGGAGCGGCATCTACGACGAGAATGGTCCCGAGTGCCGACATCCGGTGATAGCCCCAGCCGCGAGGTTGCCTCAGCGGCCGCGCGCGAAGGCCGCATCCTTCGATCAACGCAGTCAGCTTCGCAGGCTCGCCGGGCCCGCAACCCTGCCAGCTCGACAGCGCGCCATCCCCCATGGCGATGCCATGAAGCGCGGCGAGCGACGCCTGCGCGGCGGCTTCGACTCCGTCGGGAATCGTCTGTTTCGCCGCCTGGTAGCAGGAGCGCAGGAGACCGAGCCGGTCGACGAGCAGCACCTGCTCGAACGGCGAACGGCTGATGAGCCCGCCATCATCGAACTGCGCGGACGCGAGTGCCCGGGCAAGACCCGCCTCGCCGCGTGCAACCCGCGGCACCCCCCCCTGGACGAGTAAGCCGGCGGCGACCACGCCGCACCAGGCGGTAATGCGATCGAGGCCAGCCGCGGCCTTGTCCGCGCTGCTCTCAATATGCCGAGCGCCGCGCGCGAGTGTATTTAGAAGCGCCGAGCGATATCCGCTGTCGCTGCTCGAGAGAATGTAGGGTGCGTATGCTGTCCAGAAGAGGATGCGCTCGCCCCAGAGGTGCGGCGCCCAGGCGTCATCGATCTTCGTGCCGTGGGCGAGCAGCCAGCGGCCGACTATTGCTTCAGCGAGCCGGGCGCCCTTCTCGCGCGATGCCGCGGCGGCGAGATCGCGAAGCCAAGAGAAGGCTTGCAGCTGTTCAGCTGCCGTGCCGCGAGTTCCGAGGGCCGCAAAATCGAGATCCCTGAGAGCAATCGAGTCGCTGCCGACGGCATATTGCCCTTTGAGGAGGGCCTCGCCGCGCTGGCGATCGCCCTGGACGTGATCTCGCGGGACGGCGACGAGTTTCAGAGGCTGCCGGCCCCCCTTGAGGCGCGACAGCAGCGAGCCCCGCGCGAGCTTCGAGACGACCGCGCGTTCGGCGGCCGAACCGTCAGCGCTCATGCGCCTCCCCTGAGCGCCTTGATATTGTCGGCGTAGGCTGAGGGTCCGCCGCGGAACACGGCAGTCCCGGCGACGAGTGCCGTTGCGCCCGCGTCGACCGCCTGACGCGCCGTCTCGGGATCGATCCCGCCGTCAACTTCGAGCTGGATGTCGAGCCCCCGGACGGCGATTCGCTCGGCGATGGTTTCGATCTTCCCGAGTTGGCTCAAGATGAACTTCTGGCCGCCAAATCCCGGATTAACGCTGATGACCAGCACGAGGTCGAGTTCGTCCAGCACATAGTCGAGCGCGTTTTCCGGTGTTGCCGGATTGAGCGACACGCCGACCTTCTTGCCGAGCGCTTTCACCCGCTGGACCGTGCGATGAAGGTGCGGCCCGGCCTCGGGATGGACAGTGATGATGTCGGCGCCTGCCTCCGCGAAAGCATCGAGGAATGGGTCGACTGGGGATATCATCAGGTGGACGTCGAAGGGCTTGGCGGTGTGCGGCCGGAGCGCCTTCACGACTACTGGACCGATGGTGAGGTTGGGCACAAAATGGCCATCCATCACGTCGATGTGGATCCAGTCGGCGCCGGCTTCGTCGATCGCGCGGACTTCCTCGCCGAGCTTCGCGAAGTCGGCGGAGAGGATTGAAGGCGCAATTAACGGCGGGGCCATGGGTCCGATTAGACGGGATTAACTCCGCCGGACAAGCCGCGCCATGAAGAAGCCGTCGGTTCCACCTTCGGCTTCGAGCAAGCCGGGGAGGATGCGGACGAAGCCGCGCTCGGTAGGACGGGCGAAATCGGGCAGTAGGCTGCCGACTTGCAAGTCGAGTTCGCGGTGGTCCGCCAGGAAGGCCTCGATGATCTCTTCGCCCTCCTGCGGCTCGAGCGAGCAGACTGAATAGACGAGGGTTCCGCCCGGCTTCAGCCACGCTGCCGCGCGGTCCAGAAGGCTGCGCTGGAGCTCCGCATTATCGGCGATGACTTTGGGACGGGCGCGATAGAGGACCTCGGGATGGCGGCGAAATGTACCGGTCGCCGAGCAGGGCGCGTCGAGCAGGATCGCATCGAACTGGCGGCCAGGTTGCCATTTCAGCGCGTCGGAATGGGCCAGTTCGGCACTGAGGTGCGTGCGGTCGAGGTTCTCGCGCAGTCGTCCGAGACGACTTTCGGATGAATTGATCGCGGTGACCTTGTGGCCTGCGGCCGCGAGCTGCATCGTCTTGCCGCCCGGCGCTGCGCAAAGGTCGAGCACGTTTTTCGCATCAGCTTGGATGAGGCGCGCCGGCAGGGAGGCAGCCAAATCCTGCACCCACCAGCGGCCCTCGCCGAAGCCGGGGAGAGCCGCTGGTGGGTGCAGGATTTGGCTGCCTCCCTGCCGGCGCGCCTCATCCAAGCTGATGCGAAAAACGTGCTCGACCTTTGCGCGGCGCCGGGCGGCAAGACGATGCAGCTCGCCGCCGGCGCCGCGGGGGAGGCCACCGCGATCGATTCATCCGAAAGTCGTCTCGAACAACTGCGCGGAACCTCGACCGCACGCACCTCAGTGCCGAACTGGCCCATTCCGACGCGCTGAAATGGCAACCTGGCCGCCAGTTCGATGCGATCCTCGACGCGCCCTGCTCGGCGACCGGTACATTTCGCCGCCATCCCGAGGTCCTCTATCGCGCCCGTCCCAAAGTCATCGCCGATAATGCGGAGCTCCAGCGCAGCCTTCTGGACCGCGCGGCAGCGTGGCTGAAGCCGGGCGGAACCCTCGTCTGTTCGGTACCCTCGCTCGAGCCGCAGGAGGGCGAAGAGATCATCGAGGCCTTCCTGGCGGACCACCGCGAACTCGACTTGCAAGTCGGCAGCCTACTGCCCGATTTCGCCGTTTACCGAGCGCGGCTTCGTCCGCATCCTCCCCGGCTTGCTCGAAGCCGAAGGTGGAACCGACGGCTTCTTCATGGCGCGGCTTGTCCGGCGGAGTTGAATCCCGTCTAATCGGACCCATGGCCCCGCCGTTAATTGCACCTCCCCGCCGACTTCGCGAAGGGAAGTCCGCGCGATCGACGAAGCCAGCACCGACTGGATCCACATCGACGTGATGGATGGCCATTTTGCTGCCCAACCTCACCATCGGTCCAGTAGTCGTGAAGGCGCTCCGGCAGCAGCACCGCCAAGCCCTTCGACGTCCACTGATGATCTCTCCAGTCGACCCATTCCTCGATGCTTTCGCGGAAGGCGCCGACGTCGTCACTGTCCATCCCGAGGCCGGGCCACACCTTCATCGCACGGCCCAGCGGGTGAAAGCGCTCGGCAAGAAGGTCGGCGTGTCGAGGAACCCGGCAACACCGGAAAACGCGCTCGACTATGTGCTGGACGACTCGTCGCGTGCTGGTCATGAGCGTTAATCCGGGATTTGGCGGCCAGAAGTTCATCTTGAGCCAACTCGGGAAGATCAAAACTCATCGCCGAGCGGAGTGTAGGTCCGGGGGCTCGACATCCAGCGGGATGGATCCGAGACGGCGCGGGTCAGGCGGTCGATTCGCAGCGGCCGCCGCCGGGACCGCCGTGTTCCGCGGCGGAGCCCTTCCTCGGCCTACGCGGCAATATCAAGGCGCTCAGGGGAGGCGCATGAGCGGCTGGTTCAGCCACCCGATCGTGCTCGAAGCTCGCGCGGGGCTCGCTGCTGTCGCGCCTCAAGGGGGGCCGGCAGCCTCTGAAACTCGTCGCCGTCCCGCGAGATCACGTCCAGGGCGATCGCCAGCGCGGCGAGGCCCTCCTCAAAGGGCAATATGCCGTCGGCAGCAACTCGATTGTTTTCAGGGGGTCTCGATTTTGCGGCCCTCGGAACTCGCGGCACGGCAGCTGAACAGTTGCAAGCCTTCTCTGGCTTCGCGATCTCGCCGCCGCGGCACGGCGCGAGAAGGGCGCCCGGCTCGCTGGACGGTAGGTCGGCCGCTGGCTGCTCAGCCCACACACGAAGATCGATGACGCCTGCGCGCCGCACCTCTGCGGGGCGAGCGCATGCCTCTTCTGGACAGCATACGCACCCTACGTTTTCTCGAGCAGCGACACGGACATGGCTCGGCGCCTTCTAAAATGCACTCGCGCGCGGCGCTGCGCACATATACGAGAGCAGCGCGGACAAGGCCGCGGCTGGCCTCGATCGCATTACCGCCTGGTGCGGCGTGGTCGCCGCCGGCTTACTCGCGGGGGGGGTGCCGCGGGTTGCACGCGGCGAGGCGGGTCTTGCCCGGCACTGGCATCCGCGCAGTTCGATGATGGCGGGCTCATCAGCCGTTCGCGGTTCCGAGACGGTGCTGCTCGTCGACCGGCTCGGTCTCCTGCGCTCCTGCTACCAGGCGGCGGAAGCGACAATTCCCGACGGAGTTGAAGCCGCCGCAGGCGTCGCTGGCCGCGCTTCATGGCATCGCCATGGGGGATGGCGCGCTGTCGAACTGGCAGGGTTGCGGGCCCGGCGAGCCTGCGAAGCTCACTGCGTTGATCGAAGGATGCGGCCTTCGCGCGCGGCCGCTGAGGCAACCTCGCGGCTGGGGCTATCACCGGATGTCGGCAAGTGGGACCATTCTCAGTCGTCGAGTGCCGCTGCCCTCCCACGCAGAAGATGGCGGAGCATGGCTCGGCGTCGACGCTCGCGTTCGAGCTGTCGGACGGCGGCCAGCGACTGGTCGTCCATTCCGGAGGTCCCGGGCCGCTGCCAAGACAGAGCTTTCGGCCGATCTCCTGCAGGGCCTGCGCACCAGCTACAGCCACAGGCGCCCGATACCAATTCCACGAACATCCTTACCGACGGCTCATCGGCAAAGGCGCGATGAACGCAGCGAGGACGAATAACCTCGAGCCCGCTCGAGGCATCCGCCGGCTATGTCCGCGCCTTCGGTCTCGTCCACAAGCGCAGTCTGATGCTCGGCAATGACGGAAGGGATCCACAGCGCCGACCAGCAAGAAGATCCGCGATTCGGCGGCCTATGCAGCCCGATTCCACCTCGCCCCGGGGGTCGAGGCAACGATCACCGCCGACGGAATGGGCGCGATCCTCCGCTCCAAAGGCGCACCGCCGTGGAACTTTCGTTGCCGTGGCACATTCTCGCAGTCGAGGAAAGCATTTTGATCGATGGCCGCGGACAACCCCGCCAGACGATGCAGCTTGTCATCGTTGGCGAAGTTTCGGCGATTGGGCGGCGAAATCGGCTAGAGTTGCGGCGCGCCACTCAGGAATGACCGATCTCGTACCCGTTCGCCGGGCGCTCATCTCGCTATCCGACAAAGCCGCATTTTTTCGCCGGTCTCGCGCGGCATGGCGTCGAAATCGTCTGGGCCAGGAAGCGCTCCCAAACTTCGCCAAAGTGGCGCGGTTGTAAGGGAAATCAGTGAAGTTACCGGCTTCCCGGAGATGATGGATGGTCGTGTGAAGACGCTCCATCCAAAGGTTCACGGCGGACTTCTCGGCGTTCGCAGATCCCGACCATGCAGCGGCGATGGAAGAGCACCGGATCGCGGCGAATCATGCTCCATCATGACAACCTCTACCCTCTTCCTCGACACGGTGATGGGCGGCGCCGACCGCGGCATGATCATTTAGATATCGACATCGGTGGCCCATGGATGGTTGCTCGGCCGCCATTTTTTCCATGTAGCGATCGTGACGGACCCGGCTGATTATGTAGCCTTGCTTGGTGAAATGGACGCCAACAATGGCAGCAGCAGCTCCGCAAGAAGCTCGCCGCCAAAGCCTTCGCTCTGACCGCTGCCTACAATTCGACCATTTCGCAATGGTTCGCCTTCGCCGAGCCACACAAACGCTGGCCGAAAAACATCAACCGCGGCAG
>CAVYAH010000056.1:0-4694 GCA_963766415.1 uncultured Alphaproteobacteria bacterium
GCCGTCACTGAGGAGCTTTCAAGCCGGACGTGGTTGGGCGCGAGCGTTACACCGCCGTAATCGGCGGCATATCTCCCGGCGCCTGACGGCTCCGCGAAAGTCAGATCGAGCGCTGGGCGCCTTGCGATCTGCCGCCGGGCGGCATCAACGACCTCCAATCCCCAAGCTGAGCGCCAGCGCCTCTCCACGTCCTCCGGCAGGTGCGGCGCCTCATTCACCGGAACGCCGCGCCGCAGCAGGTTTCCGAGCACACCGTGGACCAATCGGCGCGGACCGCCATCCACAAGCGGAAGCGCAGTCGCGACCAAAGCATGATCCGGCGTCGACAGGCCGATTTTCTGCGCAAGCGCGAGTCGGAGCACCATTCGAGCCTTGCTGTCGTCGGGCAGGCGCTGGCGCGTCGAGCCGTCGATTAGCGAGTCGAGGTCGGGGAGGCGGCGCAGCGACTCCCCGGCGATGGCGACCGCGAGTGCGTGATCGGCGGAAGACAAACCCCTGACATGCATAGAAGCCGTCTCGAGGGTGTGCCCGCGCCTCAACACCGCATCGAGCATCTGCAGCGCGGCGCGCCTCGCGCCGAGGCCTTCAACGCTTGGCATTGGGACACGCGCTCGCCATCTTGGCGTCATGAAACGTCCGAAACACCTCGATGCCCCCAACTATCTCAGCCCATCGCCTGAGGTGCCGGAACCAGAGCCCGCCGAGAAGGCCGAGCCGCCCGCGGGCGAAGAGCATCGGCTCGATCCCACGCGATACGGCGACTGGGAGAAGAAGGGGATCGCGATCGATTTCTAGACGCCTTCGGGCCTGGGCGGACGGGAGAGCAAAGCGTCAAGGACCTGGTCGACGTTGGCTCGGCCTGCAACCAGCGCGTCGACCGCGTCGACGATCGGCATGTCGACGCCCTTTTCCCGCGCGAGCCGCGCCAGAACCGGCGCGGTGAACGCGCCTTCAGCCACCGTCTTACGGTTCGAGAGCAGCTCGGATGCAGCCGTCCCCTCGCCGATACCCAGCCCAAGCGAATAATTGCGCGAACTGGTCGATGAACAGGTAAGGACGAGGTCACCCAGGCCCGACAGTCCCGCCAGCGTTTCGCGCTGTGCTCCACAGGCGTCGCCGAACCGCCGCATCTCGGCAAAGCCGCGGGCGATCAGGGCGGCGCGCGCGTTCTGGCCGAGGCCCTTGCCCTCGACGACACCGCAGGCGATCGCGAGCACGTTCTTGACCGCGCCCCCGATCTCCGCCCCGGCGACATCGCCGGAGACATAGATTCGGAAGGTCGGTTGAGCGATTCGGTCGCGAAGCTGCTCGGCGAGCTCGATGTCCTCTGCCGCGAGGGTGACGGCGGTCGGCAATCCTTGCGCAACCTCGTGCGCGAACGTCGGCCCGGAGAGCACGGCCACCGGCGATGTTGGGCAGATCTCGCGCGCCACCTCGTGCAGCAGCGCGCCCGAGCTTTCCTCGATCCCCTTCGAACAAAGAACGAGCGGCATTTCCGGGCAGGGCATCCGGCCGAAGGACGGCGCGCATATGCTGGGCCGGAGTCACTACCAGCAAGGCATCGCAATCGGCGAGATCGGAGAGATTGCCGGTGGCCTGAATGCGCGGGCTGAGCTTCAGTCCGCGCAGATAGACTGGGTTTTCGTGGATCGTGTTGACGGCCGCGACCACGTCGTCTTCCAGCGCCCACAAGATGGTTTCGCGGCCCCCGTGCGCCGCGACCTGTGCGAGCGCCGTTCCCCAGGCGCCGCCGCCGATGACCCCGAGTTTCATGCCTTGACGCCAGCCCCGCGCACCTTTTCGGCGCGTTCGTCGAGCGGCCAGCGGGCGCGTGCTGGCGCGTCGAGCGCGTCGCACATGCCGCCGGCAAAGCGCTCGACCCCGGCCCAAGCGATCATCGCCGCATTGTCTGTGCACAGCCAGCCGGGCGGGACGCTGAAGCGGCGGCCCTGCGTCTTCGCCAGATCCGCAAGTGCGGTGCGAATCGCCTGGTTTGCCGCGACGCCGCCAGCGACGACCAGTGCGGGCGCATCGCTTCTCTCAAGGGCGAGCCGGCTGCGGTCGACGAGGCAATCGACGACTGCCTGCTGAAAGCTTGCAGCGATGTCCTCGGCTCGAAAGTCGCCGGAGGCAACTGCGCGCTGGACGGCGCTTTTCAGCCCTGCGAAGGAGAAATGCGGTTCGCCCGAACCTACGAGCGGGCGCGGCAGCGGAACCGCGGTCGGCTCGCCGTCGCTTCGCGAGCTCTTCGATGGCCGGTCCTCCCGGGTAGCCGAGCCCGAGCAGCTTGGCAGCCTTGTCGAACGCCTCGCCCGCCGCATCGTCGATCGTCGTCGCGAGGCGCCGGTAGTCGCCGACGCCGCTCACTTCGAGCAGCTGGCAGTGCCCGCCCGAGACGAGCAGCAGCAGATAGGGAAAGCCAAGATCCGGATCGACCAGCCGCGGGCTGAGCGCGTGGCCCTCCAGATGGTTGACGCGATCAGTGGCTTGCCCGCGGCGAGCGCTAGCCCCTTGCCGGCAAGCAGCGCGACCATCACACCTCCGATGAGGCCCGGTCCGGCGGTCGCGGCGATCGCATCGACGTCACGGACCGCCATCTTCGCGTCGGCCAGAGCAGCTTTCGAATCAGGTCGGGCAGGATCTCGACGTGGGCGCGCGCGGCAATTTCCGGCACCACGCCTCCATAGGGCTGATGCGCCTGCGTTTGCCCGACGACCGCCTGCGCGAGGATGCGCCGGTCGCTTCGTCACCAACGCCACCGCACTGTCGTCGCAGGAAGATTCTAAACCAAGGATCACAGTCATTTCGCGTCCGGCCCTTTGCCTGATCCTCTCCAGTTGCACTAGGGGTGCGGCATGCAGGGACTTCGCCTCGGGACTCGCGGATCGCCGCTGGCGCTGGCGCAAGCGCGCAAGGTGGCTGCCGCGATCGAGACGGCGCAGCGCTGGCCAGACGGCTGGGTCCAGATCGTCGAGATCACGACGACCGGCGACAAGGTGAAGGACCGGCCGCTCGCGGAGATCGGCGGCAAGGGGCTGTGGACCAAAGAGCTCGACCGGGCGCTGCTCGCCGAAGAGGTCGATTTCTGCGTCCATTCGATGAAGGACGTCGAGAGCATCCGGCCGAATGAGATCCATATCGCGGCGGTGCGGCCACGAGGCGACGTTCGCGACCGAATCGTCGGCGCGGCTTCGATCGAGGAGCTGAAGCGCGGCGCGGTGGTCGGCACGTCCTCGCCGAGGCGAAAGGCGCAGCTGCTGCGGCTTCGACCCGACCTCAAGATCGTCGATTCTACGCGGCAATGTCGAGACACGGCTCGGCAAGGTGGAGGAAGGCGAGGTCGACGCGACACTGCTTTCGGCAGCGGGCCTGAAGCGGCTCGAGATCGACGCTGGTACTGCGATTCCGACGGAGATAATCCTTCCGGCGCCAGGCCAGGCGGTGATCGGTATGGAATGCCGCACCAACGACACGCGTACGCAGAGCGTGCTCAGCACGGTGAACAACCAGATCACTTATGACTGTGTGATGGCCGAGCGGGCGTTCACCCGGGCACTGGGCGCGACGTGCGCGTCGCCGGTCGCGGCGTTTTGCGTGCTCGAGGATGGGGACCTGAGAATGCGCGGGCAGCTGTTCAGCGAGGACGGCAGCGAGATGGTCGAGAAGCGTTTGGTGTTCGACTGCGGCGAGTTCAAGGCGCCCGCCGAGCTGGCGCGCTCGCTGCTCGACTCCGGCGCCCGAATCGATCCGGAGGCTGTTCGCGCCGGAATGAGATGCGTGCTGGTCCTGCGTCCGGAACCGGGCGCCAGTGCGACCGTGGACCGGGCGCGGGAGCGTGGCCTTGATGCCGTTGCCGTGCCGTTGTTCGAAGTCGAGCCGCTCGCGTGGGAAGCTCCCGATTCGGCGGGATTCGATGGCCTGCTCCTGACCAGCGCGAATGCAGTGCGGTTCGCGGGCGGCGAGCTGCAGGAACTTCGTGGCTTACCCGTCTACGCTGTCGGCGAAGCGACCGGTGAAGCTGCCCGCGAGGCAGGGTTCAACGTGTCGGCGGTCGGCGAGGACGGGGTCGAGCGCCTGCTGGGCTCGATCAAACCGGACCTGAGGCTGCTGCATCTATGCGGCGAGCATCGGCGCGAACCCGCTGATGCTCGGCAGAAGGTGACGGCCATCCCGGTCTATGCCGCCAGAGCCGTTGAAGACCCCGACTCTTGGCGCGGCAGGGGACTTTGTGACGCTGATCCACTCGCCGCGCTCGGGCCGCCGCTTCGCCGAGCTGGTGGGCAACCGCAGTTCCATTGCGATCGTCGCGATCAGCCCTGCGGCTGCGGACGCAGTCGGAAGCGGCTGGGAAAGGGTCGAAACGACGTCGGAACCGACCGACAATGCGCTGCTGGTCCTTGCGGCACGCCTGTGCAACATACCAGTCCCGAAATGAACGGCACTCGCACGGGAATGGGCTGGGGGGCGCGGCTGCTGGTTGCGCTCGTGCTGATCATCGCAGGCGCCGGAGCGGCGACCTGGGTCTTGCCCAATATCAGCCGGCGGCGCGGTTCCTGGGCGTCCTGCCGAACAAGCAGCCCGTTATGCTGACACCGAAGCCAGTCGTGGTGAACGCGCAGCCGACGAGCCCGACGGAGGTTGCGGCGGACGAACAATCCCAGCAAGACCAACCGTCGAAGACACGACAGAACCAA
>CAVYAH010000057.1:0-8831 GCA_963766415.1 uncultured Alphaproteobacteria bacterium
CATGACATCGAAGTCGATGACGTGATCATCAAGGGGAAGACCGATCGGTTCGTCTTCAAGTTCCGGAAGCCGCGTTGAGTAGTAGTGAAGCCGTAGAAGAAGTATCCGAAAAGAGCGGGCGCGGTTTCGCGCCTACTGGGCGCTGGCCGCGCTGATATTCGGGCTTTTCGCCGGCACCCTATCTCCTCACCTGACCGCTCCCGCCCATTCGGCGGTGATCGGCGTCGCGGGGTTCATCGGCACGCTTTGGCTGAATGCGCTGAAGATGACGGTCATCCCGCTGGTCGTCGCTTTGCTCGTCGTTGGCATCGCCAAGAGCGCTGAAGCGGCCCATGCCGGCCGCGTCGCCGGCCGCTCGGTGCTCTGGATCGTCATCATCTGCACGGGTCAGCCGTGTCGGGACGCTGATGATCCTGCTTCTCACCGATCTGTTCCCGCTTCCGCGGGCGACCGCCGCTGGGCTTCAGTCGGCGCTCGCGGGGATTGAGACCAAGACGCCGCAATCGCTTCCGGGATCGCCGAATTCTTCAAGGGCGTCATACTTGACAATGTCGTTTCCGCCGCAGCGAACGGCGACATCCTGCGGCTTGTCGTTTTCTCGGTCCTATTCGCGCTAGCAGTCGGTTTCATCTCGGAAACCGGCGACGCGCACTGGTGACCTTCTTCGAAGCGATCGGCGATGCGCTGCTGGTCGTGATCGAGTGGGTTCTGTGGATCGCGCCGCTAGGCGTCTTCTCGCTGGCGCTCGTTGTCGGCTCCGCGGCGGAAGGGCCGCCTTCGCTGGCCTTGGCCACTACATCATCCTGATTTCCGCGGTTGGCATCCTCGTCACGCTCGCTGCTTACCCGCTCGCGATTTTGGGAGGGCGACTGGGAGCCGCCCGATTCACGCGCGCGCTGATCCCGCCGCAGGCAGTGGCGATATCGACGCGCTCGTCGCTCGCCTCCTTGCCTGCCATGCTTGCTGCGTCCCGAACCCTGGGGATCCGCGACCAGGTCGCCGATGTCGCCCTGCCGATCGCGGTCGCGCTGTTTCGCGCGACCGGCCCGGCAATGAATGTCGCCGTGCCTTTTTATGTCGCCCATTGGCTTGGCTTGCAGCCAAGCATCGCCCAGATGATCGCCGCCACGGCCGTCGCTGCGGTCATGAGCTACGGTGCAGTCAGCCTTCCGGGAGAAGTCAGCTACATCAGCTCCATCGCTCCGATCGCCATCGCGCTTGGGGTTCCGATCGCCCCGCTCGCCTTGCTCGTCGCTGTTGAAATGGTCCGGATATTTTCCGCACGGTTGGAAACGTATCGATGGACATCGCCCTAGCAGCGGTGGTGAACCGGTCCGTCACGGACCCGCCGAGATAGATGAACGCCGAGCTGACCACGTCGTCGATTGGGCGACAAACGAAGGGCCTCTGTCGCGCTGCCGACAATCTTCCTGCTGTCATCGACTCGAAAGTGGAACCGTTCGTTCATTGCGGCAAAAACTGGCGGCGACTGGGGTCGAGTGAGTCCCTCACTTCCCCAGCCGCCCGCGTCGCGAAAAAGGGGGACGCAACATGTCGAAGGCCATGCCAGCGGTCGCAGCGTTAGTGGTTGCTGCTGCATCGTCGTCCTACCGTATCCGAGGCGGCAGGATCGAGTCGGGTCGGATATCGATGCGGACCCAATCTCGCTTCGAAAGGGAGCTCAGGTCCTCGAGCGGCGGATTACGTTCGCAGCGCGCGTCGTTTGCGAGTTCGAGGATTCCCGGGACATCTCGATTGCCACCGCAACGAACGCTTGCCGCCGCGATGCGGTCGAACGGGCGCGGCCTGCCTTTGAAGAAGCCGTTGCGGCCGCGAGGCATGGCACTGTCACAGTCGGTGGTGCCGCAGCGATGATCGTCACTGCCCAGTGACCCGCGTCCAGTTGAAACCGCCGCGCGTCTTCTGATTCGCGGCGGTTGTGGTTTCTCAGCGCCCGGCGATGGCCCGGACGCGATCGGAGTAAAGACGCCCGACGGGCTGTTCGGTCCCGTCGGCCAGGCGGGCGATCCAACGGCCCGACTGGTTCCGGTGAAGCCCGTGATGAAATCCTTCCGAACGATCGCCGATCGGTGGAGCCGGACGAACAGGCCTGGATCGAGGCCTTCTTCGAGCGCGGCCATCGAATGGTGGATCAGCCAGCTGCGCCGGCCGACGTGAAGCCGCATGTAATCTCGCTCTGCTGAGACCCGGTCCACGTCCTGGGCAGCGATGCGGACGAGACCGGACAAATCGGACGCCCAGAATTCCTCCAGCCATTGGGAGCTCTTACCCGGCTGCGGCTGGCCAGTCCGCTGCCCGAGGTAGGCCCGAGCCCGGTCGAGCGCGCGTTGAAGTCTCGCTCGATCGACGGGCTTCGTCGGATAGATCGACCGCCTCGACCTGGATGCCGCCACCGCGAACTGATGAACGCCGTGACGAATTCGACCGCCGGGGGAGGGGCTTTGGATCGCGAGCGCCCGAGCAACCGCGATGCCGTCGGACCGGGCATTGCAATATGGAGGAGCAGCAGGTCCGGATGCAACGCTTCGGTCAGATTGATCGCCGAATCGCCGTCGCTCGCGGTTCCGACGAGCTGCGCTCCATCGGACCGCGCCAGCAGCAGCTGGAGTCGCTCTGCGGCGAGCGGCTCATCGTCAGCAATGAGTACGCGCAGCGGCTTCTCTTCAACCATTGGGTTCAACCGGCATCGTCAGGGAAACCTTGTAGCCGCCTCCGGTCATCGCGCCAAAGCGGCAACTGGCCCTGCTGCCGAACCGCGCATCGAGACGCTGGCAGACGTTCGCGAGGCCGACGCCTGTGCCCTCGTGGGTCGCCGCCGTGAGATCTTCTTTCCCGCCATTCTTCAACTTGTTGCTGATTTCGAGCACCATTCGATGATCGTCGAGATGGCGGGCCTCAAGGCGGATCACGACCGCCTTGCGGCTCTTCGAGACCCCGTATTTGATGGCATTTTCGACGATGGGCTGCAGGAGCAGGGCGGGGAGCCGTGCCTGTTCGAGCCCTTCCGGCACGTCGATCTCAACATGAAGGCGGTCGGGAAATCTGGCCTTCTCGATGTCCAGGTACAGCCGCTGAAGGTCGATCTCCTCGGCAAGGGTCACGTTCGCGCCCGGATCGAGTGACAGGCTGGTCCGAAAGAAGGTCGATAACGCCAGGAGCATCGCCTCGGCGCGATCCGTCCGTCCCGTCATCACCAGCGACGAGAGCGAATTGAGCGTGTTGAACAGGAAGTGCGGATTGATTTGATAGCGGAGCGCCCGAACCTGGGCCACTTGCGCAGCGGCTTCGGCGTCGGCGGCCCGCCGCTCGGCGCCGTGCGCTTCCGACTGTGCGACCATCGCGATGTAGAAGGCGCTCCAGGCGGCGAAGAAGAAGAGCCAGACGACCATCACGTCCGCGGCCGATCGGAATTGCTCGTACGGCGAAAGCTCCGAAGCCCGTGGCCAGGTGATCACAAGCGGCGGTTCATTGGGCCGGTCGATGATCGTCTGATTGCCGAGGTCGGTGACGTGATAGCCCTCGCGCGAGATATAATGGACCTCGTCCTGGGGCTTATCCTGGAAACGGTCGGCCCAGATGGCAAGGCCGGAGAGAACGGCAGCAGCGATGATCGAGGCGAAGCCGGCAACGAGGGCCTTCCGGCGCAGGCTCGCTTCCGGTGCGACGAGATTGGCGGCGAGGTAGATGCCGAAGGTAAGGACGATACCGCAGCCCACCGTGAACGAGCGGTTGTAGATCACTGTCCACGGGTCGGAACCGAGAAACGCCCTCGCAACGACGGTGAGGGCGTAGAAAAGCCAAAAGCCGAGTATGGATTTTACGGCGAGCGGCCAGTCGCCAAAGCGCGTTCGGGCCGCCGGATGGGGCATCATGAGCATTTGCTCCGTCATGGATCAAAACGCGCGCCGCGCAAACCGCCTCCTGCCCATTGGCAGAAGCGCCGGCGCTACCCGTCGAAACAATGGTCCCCCGCGGAACGCCGCGCGCATCCTGCTCGTTACTGCTCGAGCAATGGTAGGCCACGGAGACACCCCTGTGAATGATGCCAAGGAGGACTCGCCGCCCCCGGTCGTGCATTCGGCCGAGCCCGGGCGCGAGCTCGAGCAGAAACTGAAACGGCACCCGGGCGATCCCAACCTCAAGGCGGACGTTGGGAGCGACGAATTGATGGATGCATCCGATCCGCCGGCTGCAGCCCAGCCGGGATCGTCGGACGAGCCCGCGCCATCATCCGGTTTTCCCGAGTAGAGGTTACGGTACCGTCACAAAAAAGCACCGCCGTTGCAATAAATCAACAATCCACAGTTTTGACGTCTTCGGTCGATTTCTAACCTAGACGCGGTGACTTCCCTCTGATTCAATATGAACGAGGGGTGGGACTGTGGTTAAGTTTCTCGAAACCAAGGTTGCCGCATGATCCCGCTCGGGCAAAAGGAGTTGGGTTCATGATTACGCGGACCAGCCAGCCGGCAAGCGGCGCGATGCTGATCTCGGAGATGAAGGAGTTTGCGAGCTTCCCCAAAGCTACGCAGCGCTACATCCGCCGGTCGCTCGATGTGGCTTATGGTCGCCGCGACGCAATCGAATGCTGGGCGCGCGACGAGGGCGAAGCCGCGTCGATCCGCGCCCAGTCCCGCCTGTACAAACAGCTCGATCATCTTCGCCTCCAGGTGCCGGACGACAGCGGACTCGACATGATCGAGCCCTTCATCGGCATGCTCATCACCATTTCCGCGTTCGATCTCGGCCAGGACCGGTTACCGAACTTCGCCGCCTATCGGTTTCTTTACGAGCGACTGATCGGCGCTGCTTCGCGGCCGTGGCTGCCCGCAGCTTTCTGCTCGGCCGCCGCGCTTCCGCACCTTCACCCTGATCGCCGGCGCATCCTGCTCCAGTCGATCAGCGAGAGCGCTGCCACTGCGCCGGGCTGGTCGAGCCGCGAGCCCGTGTTCTGGCCCGAGTGGGTCGAGAAGGTCGACCTGAAGGCTGCAGCCTGATCCGCGACTTCGAGTTGCGGACGTAGCGAAGCAATCCAGCAGCACGCACTGGATTGCTTCGCGGTGCCTGGTTGCCGCTAGGTCGGCACTCTTACCGACGGGAATATCTTCACCAGCTGCCTGAGGCTGTCCTTGGCGTTCCTGTGATGAACAAACACGACGCCCGTCTCTTCATAAAGGGCGCGATGTTTCGCGCGATCGTCGACCAACACGTCCCCTGCATGCATGTGCTTGTGCTTATCGCGCGCCAAGCACGTAATGATCGGCACGCCGGGGAAATGGTCGGCGGCCCATTCCACCTTTTGCGGAGCGGCCCAACTGCCGAGCGGCAGCCCGGTCAGGATCGTGGGTTTGATATGCTCGACTGCCTCGAACAGGAGCCTCGCGTCCGGCATCTCAGGCAGGGAAGAGTAGAAGCTCTTCGTTTGTGCCAGCTGCTTCCAGAATGCTCCCCGGCCGTGCTTGGCGATGAATTCCCTCGGGCTTACGCCAAGGAGACGGCGGGCAGCTCGATCGAAGTCGGCAAGGACGCCGTCGGCGTCGAGAAACAATCGGGGCTCAGCCATCACAAACGCGCGGGTCGCAATTCAATCTGGATTGGTGCCTCAAGATACATCCAACCCTTGTCGCGGAGCACATCGTTGCTCTCGCGAGCGCGCCGGCCGGGCCCGAGCGACCAGGTGATATGGTAGGTCGAGCCATCCGGGCGATGGAGGGCGCCGTCGATTTCGACCACGAGGCATTCGAGGCTGTGGCCATCGTCAGCGCGGCCGACCACCCTCGAACCGACGGGCCTGTGCGGAAGCGGCGTCGCAGGCGTCGCGCCGGTGCGCAGCGTCACATGGTCGGCGAGGACTTCCTCATATTTCGGCGGAAAGCGCTGGAGCAGCAGCTCGCGCTCCATCGCGATCAGCTTCCAGCCGACAACGGTTCCGGGTTCCGCCATGGCCTTTCCCTTATACCGCAGTTTACGATCGGTTCCGCGTCTCGAGCTGCTCGACCAGGCTCTGGGCGAAATCGATCAAGGTGTCATCGCGAGCACCCATGATGAGAATGCGGTCGCCGGATTTGGCCTCGCTCATGAGCGAGGCGCCGAGATCGGATCGTTCCGCAATGTGCTCGGCGGTTCTTTCGCGCTCCCGCACTTGCTCCACCAGCCAGTCAGATCCGCGACTTCGCTCGACCGTCCCGCCCTGGTAAACCGGGTTTGGAAGGTACAATCGGTCATCGGCCGCCATTCCTGCGGCGAATGCGTCGGCGAGTTCCTCTCCCATCTTCGTCAACGGCCCGTAGCCATGCGGTTGGAACATGATCAGCAGCCGACCAGGGTGTGCGCGCAGGGTCGCCAGTGTCGCCGCGATCTTGTCCGGATTGTGCGCAAAATCGTCGATGACGGTGACTCCGGCCGACTGGCCCACGGTCTCGAGCCTGCGCCGTAATCCCTCAAACCTGCCGAGCGCCGCGGCGGCGTCGGCAACCGGCACTCCAAGCGCTCGCGTCGCTGCAATCGCTGCGAGCGCATTTGACGCATTGTGGCGGCCGGGGACCTGCAACTGCACATCGTAGCGCTCGCCCTCCGCCTCGACGGAGAAACTGGCGCCATCGGCTTTGAGCTGCAGGTCCTTCCCCATGAAGTCCGCGCCCGGGCTGTCGAAGCCGTAGCCGAGGCGATTGTCCGCCGGGACGACGTCCGCGATCGCACGGGTTTCCGGATCGTCGAGGTTCACCACGCTCTTTCGGGCCCGCAGCAGGAATGCCGCGAAAAGGCTGCGAAGCTCCTCCATTTCCTTGTGGTCGAGGCTGATGTTGGTCAGCACCGCGATCTCAGGCCGGTAGAGCGCGATCGAGCCGTCGCTTTCGTCCACCTCGCTGACGAACAGTTCGGCGTCGCCGACGAGCGCGCTCGCGAACGGCGCCGAGGGCGTTACGAAGTTCTTCATCACTGCGCCGTTCATCACCGTCGGCTGGCGATGGCAGGTGTGAAGGATCCAACCGATCATGCCGGTGACAGTCGACTTGCCACTCGTCCCGCCGACCGCGACGCTTCGCTGCGCAGCGTTGAGGAGTTTTGCGAGGAATTGCGGGCGTGTGAGGTGCGTCAGCTCGAGCTCGCGAGCGCGCACCACGTCCGGCACAGTCTCCTCGACCGCAGCGGAGGTGACCAGCGTCATTCCCTCGTGAAGGCCCGACCCGTCCTGCGGGAACAATTGGATTCCAAGCGAGCGCAAATAGTCGAATTTGTGCGGTGTTCGCCCGGCGTCGAGCGAGCGGTCGGAACCCGCAACCTTCGCGCCCGACGCGCGCACGATCGAGGCGAGGGGTAGCATCCCGCTGCCCCCGATGCCGCTGAAGAAAACCGGAGAATCGATCATCGCCGCGGCCCTATTAGGTGACGTCGGACTTGGCTAGCGCGCCTGAGCGGCCGATTGGGTATCGGGCGCGCGAAACGTTCGGGCTGCCCTCGCCCGCCGCTGCAATCGGTCTATTTGCACGCGCCCCCGCCCGGCCATCCGGTCCAACCCGGCCCTCGAACGACGCGCCCCGGCTTTGCGCCAGTGTGCTTGCCGTCCTTCAGCACCTCAACGCCATTGACGAACACGTCCTCAACTCCGGTCGCAAGCTGGTCGGGCTTCTCGAACGTCGCGTGGTCCTGCACGGTTGCTGGATCGAACACGACCACGTCGCCGTAATAGCCAGGCTTCAGCGACCCGCGCAGCTTGATGCCGATGTTGCTCGCGGGAAGCGAAGTCAATCGCCGCACTGCGTCCTCCAGCGTGGCCGTATGCTCGTCGCGTACATAATGGCCGAGCAGTCGAGCGACATTACCGTATGCGCGGGGATGCGATTGCGATTTCAGGAACACGCCCTCGGGCGCAGGTGAGGCCTCGTCCGACCCGAAACTCATCCAGGGGAGGCCCGTCTCGCGCTTCACATTATCCTCGTTCATGATGAAGTAGACAGTGCCCACGCGACTGTCGTCCTCGACTACCAGGTCCATGGCCGTCTCTTCGGGGCTCTTGCCGCGCATCTTCGCGACTTCGGCCAAGGTCTTGCCGGTAAGGGGCTTCAACTTCGGGTTCTTGAAGCTGACGAGAAGCACGTTCTGCGGCCCGCCTGACAACAGCAGCAGATTTTCCCAATCGTTGGAGGGCGTGCGCATCTCCTTGAGTAGTCGCGCCCGGACCTCGGGATCCTGCAGCCGTTTTTCCCATGCCTCGAGCCCGCCTGATTGGACCCACGGCGGCATCGTGGCGTCGAGGCCGGTGGCGCCCGCTGTGTACGTGTACATGTTGGCCGTAATGCGCTGGCCAGCCTTGCGCGCCGTTTCGACCCTCGCGATCGCTGCGTCGAGCTTGCCCCAGTTCGGCCGCCCAGCCTGCTTGAAGTGATAGATTTCGGCTGGTGCTGCGCCGAAGAAGAAGAAGAAAAAAAAAAAAAAAAAAGAGGGGGGGAGGGAGGTGTGGGAGGTGTTGGGAGGTGAGGTGTTGTAGGCTGGGAGGTGTTGGGAGGTGTGGGAGGTGTTGGGAGGGGCTGGGAGGTGCAGGTGCAGGTGTAGAGAGGCATGGTTCGAGCATCTGCAGCTCGTCGCTGTTGCACAGCCATGGCGGTGAACTCGACCAGCAGGCTGAGCCTGTTGATGAAGCCCGGAGAAACTGCCTGGCCCCTGGCGTCGACGAGGCGAGCCGCGCGGCCAGGCGCGTGCGGTCCGACATAGACGATCTTGGCGCCCTTGAGCGCGACATCGCCGACATATGGAACGCCGCCCGAACCGTCGTAGATGGTTCCGCCGCGGTATAGGACATCATAACGAGC
>CAVYAH010000058.1:0-51508 GCA_963766415.1 uncultured Alphaproteobacteria bacterium
CAGATGGCGGACAATGTTTCCCTCGGCCTGATTGTCGAGCGGATCGCGGGCGGCAAGGCCGCGGATACGACGTTGATCGTTGTCGTCGAGGACAACGCGCAAAACGGCGCCGACCATGTCGATGCCCGCCGCAGCCCGGCGCTGATTGTGGGGCCTTATGTGCGGCAAGGTGCGCTCGTTTCGACGCGATATACGACCATCAACATCCTTCGGACGATTGAAGCCGTGCTCGGCCTTGAGCCGCTCGGCATGAACGACGCGCTCGCCATGCCGATGGCGGATGTGTTCGATCCGGCGCGGGCACAATGGACCTATCGCGCGCAGGCCGCAGATGTCCTGCACGCAACGCAGCTGCCGATCCCCGCCGATCGCTTCGTTGCTCGACAGTCGGCTAGCGCTTGTGGCGCTCGCGACGCCGATTTCTGGGCGGCGATCATGAAGGGGCAGGACTTCAGCAGCGAAGACCGCCTGGACACTGGGCGCTTCAACAGCGCTTTGTGGCAAGGGCTCGGCAGCGGACCCGAGCCGAGTGAGCGCGACGGCAAGGATCTTCGGAAGAATCGGCAGGATCTGATGAAGGCGGCTCCAGCCCCTTGCGCGTCAGACTAATTTAATCTCGCGCAGCCGCTCCTGAAGATAGTCGTTCGCTCTGATCGGTGGCCATTTCGACTGCTCGCCGGCTGGAACCGTTTCGGGAAGCGCGTCAATCAGGAAGTCCGAGCGGAAGTGAAGGAAAAAGGGCATCGAAAAACGTGCGTGGCTCGCGCGGTCCGGGGTTGGGTTGCAGCGACTCGATGCGAGGTCGAGCGAAGTACCCCGTTGGTCAGCCGCTGCAGCATATCCCCAATGTTGATGACGAGTTCGCCGGGTTCGGGTCGAAACCGGAATCCAGCGGCCATCCTTTGTGAGCAGCTCGAGACCGGCTTCCTCGGCGCCGAGCAGGAGCGTAATCGCGTTGATGTCTTCGTGCGCACCGGCGCGGATGTGCTCGCCTGTCGGCTCCTCTTGCGGCGGATAGTGGAGCGCGCGCAGTACCGAATTGCCGTCGCGAACCGCGTCCTCGAAATAATCCTCGCCAATCTCGAGGTGACGCGCGATCGCCTTCAGAATCTGAAGGCCCGTCCGGTCGAACCTGGCGTAGAGCTCCTGGAACGTGCTCCTTGAAGCTCGGCGCCTCGGACGGCCAGAGATTGCCGGGCATATGGTCGCTGAACTGGTGTCCCCCGGGCAGGTCGCGGCCGACGTGCCGGAGCTTCTTTCAGGTCATGCGCCTTCGCCCCTTTGGCGGTCTCGATCCCGAACGGCGTGTAACCGCGTGCTCCGCCACCGCCGGAGACCAGATATTTGCGCTTCACGTCTTGCGGGGAGGGCGAGGAAGGCCTTGGCCTTCTCCTCCGCGCGGTGGATCAGCTCGTCGGGGATGCCGTGGTCGGCGATGATTGCGAAGCCGTAATCCTCGAAGCTGCGCCCGAGTTTCTCGCGAAGGCTTGAGGATTGCTCTTGGCATCCTTCAGGGAAACAGACGCGATATGGTCGTCGGTGATCGTGGCCATGTGCTTGGCTTTACGCAGAAATCATGAGCCCGGCCAAGGCAGCGCTCATCAAATTGGCGAGGCTTCCGGCGAGGAGCGCGCGGATGCCGACTTCGCGATCACCGGCCGCTGGTTCGGTGCAAGACCGCCCGTCACCGCCATTTGGATCGCAATCGAGCTGAAGTTGGCAAAGCCGCAGAGCGCAAAGGTGACGATCGCGCGGCTCCGCTCACTGAGCGTCGCTGCGTCCATCTTGCCAAGATCGATGAACGCGACGAATTCGTTCAGCACCAGCTTCGTGCCAAACAGTCCGCCCGCGGTGCCGGCCTCATGCCAGGGCACGCCGATCAGGTACATGACGGGCGCGAAGAGGTAGCCGACCAGCCGCTGGAAACTGAGACCGGGGATGCCGACCAGGTTGCCGAGCCCGCCGAGGATTCCATTCGCGAGCGCGACCAAGGCGACGAATGCCAGCACCATCGCGCCAACCGCGACCGCGAGCTTGACACCTGTCTGTGCACCTTGCGCAGCGGCCATGATGATGTTCGCGGGCTTCACGCCCTCTTCGAACGTCTCGGCGACGTCGACCTTCAATTCCTCGACCGCGTCGGTGTCGCTCGGATCGTCGGGCATGATGATCTTGGCCATCAGGATGCCGCCCGGCGCCGACATGAAGGCGGCCGCGAGCAGATAAGGCAAATACTTGGGTCCGAGCAGGCTTGCGTAAGCCGCGAGGATCGTACCGGCCACGCCCGCCATCCCAACGCACATGACGGTGAACAGACGCGAAGGCGGAAGAGCGGCGAGGTAGGGCCTGACGACGAGCGGCGATTCCGACTGGCCGACGAAGATGTTGGCTGCGGCCGACAAAACTCGACCCGGCTGATACCGGTGACCCAGCCGATCGCGCCGCCGACCCAGCGCACGATCCGCTGCATGACCCCGAGATGGTAGAGGATCGCAACGAGGCTCGCGAAGAAGATGATCACGGGGAGCGCCGCGATTGCAAAGCTGTGGGCGAGGGGGTTCGTCTCGTTCGGCCCGAACAGGAACTCGGTACCTTTGGTCGCATATCCAAGGAGGTCGCCAACTCCTCCAGACAGCGCCTGGATCCCGGCGCGGCCCCAGCTCGTATAGAGGACCAGCCAGGCGACGAACGCCTGCAACGCGAACGCCGCGCCGACCACCCGCAATCGGATCGCGCGGCGGTTCGTCGACAAAAGGACGGCGATGCCGAGGATAACGACGATCCCGGCGACGCCGAGCAACTTGCTATTCATGAAAGCCCCTCCCCCGAGGCGCGGAAGAATCTCTACCAGACCATGCCCTGCGTAGCGGCTGCGACGGCTTCGTCCAGCAGTTCAAGCGCTTGCTCGGGCGTCGTTGCGACCAGGAGCTGGCTGCGCCGTTGCTGTGACATGAAGCCGCTCTCCGTCGCATGATCGATGAAGTCGAGGAGGCCGTCCCAATAGCCTTTGACGTTCAAAAGGCAGAACGGCTTCTTGTGGTAGCCGAGTGCGTTCCAGCTCCACGCCTCGAAGAATTCATCGAGAGTGCCTATCCCGCCTGGGAGCGCGAGGAACGCGTCGGCGAGCTCGGTCATCTTCGCTTTTCGCTCGTGCATCGTCTCGACGATGTGCAGCTCGTTGACGCCCGGATGCGCGACCTCCACGTCGACCAAGGCTTGCGGGATCACCCCGTAGACGAACCCGCCCAACTCGAGCACGCTATCGGCGATCATGCCCATCAGGCCCAAGCGTCCTCCGCCGTAGACCAGCTGCACATTCTCCCTAACCATGGCAAGGGCGGTTGCTCGGGCCGCGTCGGCAAAGGCAGGATCGGTGCCGCTCGCCGAGCCGCAATAGACGGCAAGCTGATCGAGGTTCTTCACAGGGCCACCAACTGGCTGAGATCGGTTTCCGGACGCGCGCCGAAGTGCGAGATGACTTCCGCTGCTGCAAGCGTGCCTGCTTCCAGGCACGCTTCCAGTCGTCGCTCGCTCAGCCGTGCAGCAAGGAAGCCAGCGGCGAACTGGTCGCCGGCGCCCGTCGTGTCGACCACGTGCGCGACGGAGGCTGCACGGACCTCGGCGCGCTCTTCTCCGCTCACGGCTATCGCGCCTTGCGCGCCGCGTGTGATCACCAGCGTGCCGACCTTTGTCGAAAGGGCTTCAATGCAGTCGATCGTATCGTCGCAACCGACGAGGTGGCGCATCTCATGCTCATTGCCGAATAGGATATCGACCAGTTTCCCCTCGATCATGCTGAGTATGCCTTCGCGGCGGTCGCCGAGACAAAGACTCTCGGAAAGAGTGAAAGCGACCGTCCGATCGGCTTCCTGTGCGATCCGCGCCGCCTCGAGCATCGCCGCTCGAGGCCGCTCCGGTCCCCACAGATATCCCTCCAGGAACGTGATGGAAGCGGATCGAATAAGGGCGGGTTCAAGCGCCGCTGGCGTCAGCTCGTGGCTGGCGCCGGGGAAAGTGCTCATCGTACGCTGCGCGTCCGGCGTGACGAGGATCAGGCACACGCCCGTCGGCGGCGGCCCCGCGATGGGAGGGGTGTCGTACTGAATGCGTAGCGAGCGCATGTCGTGAGCGAAGATCGCGCCGAGCTGGTCGTCGGCAACCTGCCCGATGAAAGCCGCATTCAGCCCGAGCGCCGCAGCGCCCGCCATGCTGTTCGCCGCCGATCCGCCACTGATCTCGCGAGCGGGGCCGATCGCGCCGTAGAGATCGTTCGCTTCGTCCGCCGACAGAAGGCGCATCGACCCCTTTTCGAACCCGCGCGCTTCCAGGAACGGGTCGTCGCAGGTCGCGATCACGTCGACGATCGCGTCGCCGATCGCGACGATGTCCAATGCGCGGGAACTCATGGGTCGCGTGCGCTCGCCGCCGGGTCGGATCGCGGTCAACGGGAGTTGCACTGTCCGGTGGAGGAGTTAGGCGTCGCGGCAATGGATTCTGAAACGCCCGCGGCCGCCTCCGCCATCCCACGATCACTCTTCGCCTTCGCCATCTTCTACGGCGGCATGGTTTGCATTGCAGGCGTGCTCGGCAACAAGCAGGTGGCCCTCGGTCCGCTGGCGGTCGAATCGGGTATTTTCGCGTTCCTGCTCTTGGTAGTCACCTCAAGCGCGGTCGCAGAGCTCCACGGACGCTCGATTGCGAATCGGCTCGTGCTGATCGGCTTTGTGCCGTTGCTTGCCTCGCTCGTCCTTAGCCTGTTCGTGCTCGCGCTCCCCGCCTCGCCGGAGATCGACCCGGCGCGCCTCTCGGCGTTCGAGACGATGATGAGCGGAACGCCGCAGAATCTCGGCTCGGCGGGATTCTCGCCTACGGTATCTCGACCTTCCTCAACGTGACCATCTTCAGCCGGTTGAAGGCGCGTGAGGGAAGGAGCCTGTTGTGGTTCCGATCGGCTATCGCGAGCGTGCTCAGCCAGATCGTCGACACCTGCATTTTCGTGATTGTCGCCTTCTATGGCGTGTTCCCGATCGGCGAGCTCCTCCTTGGACAAATGCTCGCAAAGGTGGTGCTGTCCGCCGTGCTCGTCCCGCCGCTGGTCTATCTGTTCGTGGGCCTCGGACAGCGGCTGGACGCCGCGCGACCTAGCTTTTGATAGTTGCAGTTTGGCAACGGTCGCCAGAATCAGGATTGAGGCATTTTCGCTGTAATGACTCTGCCTTAAACGGCCGCTAGCCGCTCGGCTGTCCATTTCAAAACCGAAAGTACTCGGGGGGTTTTTTTCCGTGAAAAAGTTCGTGCTATTTTGCACGACGGCACTCCTGCCGTCGGCTGTCTTCGCTCAATCTACCGGTACCGTCGAAGTCGGAAAGAACTCGATCGTGATCACCGGCACGCGCGCCCAGAAGGGCATCGACGGGGTCGATGCTCCAGGATTCGACCAAGGCCAAGGGCCTAGTCACGCAGGAATATATTGCCAAGCAGAGCCCGGCCAGACCCTGCTCAACACCATCAATCTCATTCCTGGCGTGAACTTCACCCAGAACGATCCCTACGGCAGCTCGGGCGGCAACCTTCGCATCCGGGGCTTCGACGGCAACCGCGTCAGCGTGACGTTCGATGGCGTGCCGCTCAATGATAGCGGCAATTATGCCGTCTATCCGAACCAGATGCTTGATCCCGAGCTGGTCGAGCAGATCAACGTCAATCTCGGCGCGACCGATGTCGACTCGCCGACCGCATCGGCCGCCGGCGGCACCGTCAACTTCCGCTCGATCGTCCCGACCGACCAGCTCGGCGTGACCGCCGACGGGTCGCTCGGCTCATTCGGTTTCAAGCGCATCTTCGGGATGATCGAGACTGGGAAATTCACACCTTACGGAACCAAGGCCTGGTTCGCCGCCAGCCGCAACACGTACGACATGTGGCGCGGCGACGGTAAGATCAAGAAGTGGCAGGTCAACGGCAAGATCTACCAGCCGCTCGGCGGCAATGGCGACTTCGTCTCGCTCGCGGGTCACTACAACCAGAACCGCAACAACAATTACAACAACCCGAACCTGGCCGACCTCCGGACGCTCTTCGGGACGACTGTCGTTCCGAGCAACCCGTCCGAATTCCCGGTCGAGGTCGGCGACTATACGAGCGACCAGTGGCACGTGATCGACAACATCGCCTACGCGAGCGATTGCGGTACGCGAGCGCCAGGCGTGAAGGGCACTGCCCAGGTCGATCCGGGCTGCGGCGTCAATTATCTCGGGACGCAGATCAATCCCTCGAACACGGGTAACGTGCGCGGCCAGTCGCGCTTCACACTGACCGACGGCCTCGTGCTGACCGTCGATCCGACTTTCCAATATGTCCTCGCAAACGGCGGCAGCCAGTCGGTGGTGATGAAGGAGACCGACGAACTCCTGAGACAGGGTGTTGCCGGCGTTCAGGGCGTCGATCTCAACGGTGACGGCGACTTTCTTGACTCGGTCCTGGTCGGCCGCCCGTCGATCACCAACACGCATCGCTGGACGGTAGTCAGCTCGCTCGGTGTGGAGGATGGACCCGTCGAATACCTTCCGTGTCGCGTACACGTTCGACCGTGCGCATCACCGTCAGACCGGCGAATATTCATTCACCGGACGACCATTTCAACCTGACGGACCCATTCTTCGGCCGCAACGGCACGCCGATCATCACGGCCGCGGACACTGTGCTGCAGAACCGCGACCGCACCTCGATCGCGCTGCTCAATCAGCTGTCGGGCCAGTATATCGGCAAATTCTTCGACCAGCGGCTGCGCGTCGAACTCGGCGTTCGTTCGCCGTGGTTCGTGCGTGACCTCGACCAGCATTGCTATACGCCGGTGCTTGGCGCGGGCTTCCCGGTCTGCGTCGTCAATCCAGTTGGCCTTGGCTATCATATCGTGGCGCCGGACATCGATCCCACCACGGCGGACAGCAAGGCTGTCTGGGCGCCGTTCAAGGCCAGGTACAAATATCACAAGATCCTGCCAAACGTCGGTGCGACCTACGCGCTCAATGAAAGCCTGAGCGTGTTCGCCAGCTATGCGAAGGGATTCTCGGCTCCGCGGACCGACAACCTGTACCGGCAGCCGGTCATCAGCGTGAAGCCAGAGACGACTGACTCGTTCGACCTCGGCGCCCGCTACATCGCGGGACGGTTCCAGGCCCAGGGAACGTTCTGGAAGATCGGCTACAAGAACCGGATCGTCACCTCGTACGACCCGGAGACGAACACGTCGATCGACCGCAACGTTGGCAAGGTCAGCAGCTGGGGCTTCGACGCCGGCCTTGGGTTCAAGCCCGTCCGCCAGCTGAACCTCATCGGCCTCCTTAGCTACACCGACGCGAAGCTGAAGGACGACATCATCATCGGGACGGTGAACTATAATCCTGCGTCGCCCCCGACGAACCTAACGCCTTTCCAATATTTCTGCAGCCCGCTGCCGACGACAACGGCGCCGGTTCAGGTTTGCGGAAAGACGACGGGCAAGTTCGTCGTCGAAACTCCGAAGTGGCAGTTTGGCGGTCGCGCCGAGTTGCACATCGATCCGGTCACACTGGGCGTTCAGGCCAAGCATGTTGGTTCACGCTTTGCGACCGACGTGAACGACGTCCGCACCAAGGGCTACACCGCGGTGGATCTCGATGCGCGGCTGGATCTCGAGAGGTTCATTCCGCTCAAGAAGACCTACTTCCAGCTGAACGTCATCAACCTGTTCAACGAGCATTATTTCGGGAACCTGTCGACGACGATCAACGCCTATGGCGTCGGTTCGAGCGCTCCGCGCTTCACGCCCGTCGCGAGCCGTGCGGTGACCGGAACGCTGACGCTCGGCTTCTAATTACCTGCTGTACCGCGTGGGCTGGCTGGGAACTTAGCAGTTCCCGGCCAGCCATTTCTTGATCACTGGCTCGCTGCCGGCGTGAACAGAAGATCCTGATAATCCCAGCTGAAATCCGCGCTCGGCGAGACGGGCTTCATCGTCACTCGGTCGACCTTGCCGTTGGGGTCGATCGAGAAAGTCACATAAGCGGGCTCGACCCACTTGAGCTTGGGGTTCGTCTTGAACGTATCATATTGATAATGCGTCAGCGGGCCTTCCATCCCGCTCGAATGCGGGAATTCGATCGTGAGGCCACTAGCCGCCTTCAGGACCTTGATCGTGCCATACCAGGCGTCCGAATATTCACCGACATAGTTGCCGAGCGGGAGCGACGGTCCGATCCGCGCCGGCTTCGCTTCTGCGGTCTGCACCTGCTTCGCCGCTGCATTCAGCCGGTTGAGCTTGAAGTTGTGCCACTTCTCCGGCCACTGGCTCTCCGGGTAGCCCAGATAATGGTCGAGAAGCTCGTAAAGCAGGCCGCGAATGATCTCGCCGTCCTCGCTGTTGGCCGCAATGAAAATGCCGATGTTCTTGTCCGGCAGAAGCGCGACGGTCGCCTGCGAACCGAGGACCGCGCCGTCGTGCCCGACGATTTGCGCACCACGATAATCCGAAAGGTCCCAGCCGAGGGCGTAAAGGTCGTAGTGCGGCTGGGCGACGGCGAAGTCGGGGGGATAGTGTGGGATCGGCGTGATCACTGCGCCGGTCCACATCTGCTCCGACTGCTCCTTGGAAAAGAGGCTCTTGTCGCTGCCGGGGATCTTGCCCCGGCCTAGCTGCGTCAGGAGCCAGCGGCTCATGTCGTTGGCGCTGATCGCAAGTCCGCCCGCCGGCGCCGCGTTCTGCGCGATGGTCGCATTCTCGTCGAGCGGCGTTTGCGTTCCCAGTCCGTGAATGGGACCGTTGTCCCTGCTGTGTGGACGCGCATGGTTGGGATTGGCGTGGAATTCGGCGTCGGTGTCGGTCGCATTCTTCATGCCGAGCGGACCGAAGACGTGGTTGTGGATATACTGTTCCCAAGTCTCGCCGCTGACTTCCTCGATCAGCTGACCGGCAGCCATGTAGAGGATATTGTCGTAGGCATAGCCGCTGCGAAAGCTGGTCGCGGGCTTCAGGTAGCGGATCTTGCGCACCGTATCCTTCCGCGAGAGCGTGCTGTTCGGGAGGAACAAAAGATCGCCCTCACCGAGGCCGAGGCCGCTGCGATGGACGAGCAGGTCGCGGATCGTCATCTCGCGTGTGACCCACGGGTCCCACATGCGGAAGTCGGGCATGTGGTCGATTACCTTGTCGTCCCACTTGATCCTGCCCTCGTCCACGAGCGTCGCGAGCGCGGCATTGGTGAAGGCCTTGCCGGTCGAGCCGGTGAAAAAGATGGTGTCTGCATCTACGGGCTGGTTGGTGGTGATATCGCGGACGCCCCAGCCGTGCGCGAGGGTGACCTTACCGTCCTCGACGATCGCAATGGTGACGCCGGGAACGCCGAATTGCTTGCGCAGTAGTTCAACGCGCTGCTCGAAGCCCGCGGGCGGCGCGGCGCTCGCGGCCGTCGCAAGTGCCATCGCAGCCAATGCGAGAATGCTTGCCTTCAGCATGAATTCACTCCTGGACGAAAAGAGATTTGGGCTGGGCGGCATCGCCGCCGGGGCTGTGCCGCAGCTTCCAAACGCCAACGGTGACGAGCGGCAGGATGAAGGTCGCAAGCAGGATGTAAGCGAGCGCGCGGTAGCCTGTCGCGATGAGTGCAACGAGACCGAACCTGTTCGCGACGAACATGCAGATCACGAGGACGACCACCGCGATCCCAAGCCGCTGACGATGCGTCAGCTCCTTGCTGGTGCGGCTGGCCCAGGCCCGATCGATCCGCTCGTTGATCGCGTGGACGGAGCTCGTGCCGCTCTCGAGCAGCGCGGAGAAAATCATGAGCTGGAAGAGCAGGTGGAAGGCGAGAATGCCGATGCGCTGGAGCATGAAATCAGAAGGAAGCGTTGCGCCTTGGACCTCGGGATAGAAAGCGACCATCGGGATGAAGAAGAGTAGGGCGGGAAGCATGGTCAGCGGCCCCGCAATGGCGCCCGCCACGACTGCGTCGCGGTCGCTGAGCAAGTGGCGCAGAACCGGCAGGATCACCACCGCACCGATGATGTTGTAACCAAAATAGGTGATGCCGGAGAGCGCCCACCCGGAGGTCTGCGGATAGGCTGCGAAGGCATTGGGAACACGGTCACCGAACTTCCACAGCGCGAGGATGATGAACAGCGCGTAGACGCCGTAAAGCAGGTAAGAGACGTCGCGGAATAGACGCTCGACCGCCTTGTTGCCGAACGCGACGATCCCGGCGATCGAGACGGCGAGCACGACCGCGCCGACCCATAGGGGCGTTCCGAAAACGGCATTGCCGATTGCGCCGGAAGCGGCACCGTAAACAGCCAGGATCAGGACCACGAACAGGAGGTAGGCGAGCTCGAACAGGTGCCAGGCCGGGCCGAGCAATTGCTTGAAGAAGCTCTTGTAATCGTAGGTCCGGAACCGGCGCGCGGCGACGAAGGTGAGCGCGCAGAAAATGCTGAACAGCAGGGTCGCGAAGAGGATCGCGAACAATCCGCCCCACGGTCCGCGCGAGAGAAAGAATTCGGCGAGCTCGCGGCCGGTCGCATAGCCGCCGCCAATCACGACCGCCTTCACGCCAAGCCCCGGCAAAAGCCAGCGCGTGAAGCGGCTCGGCGTCGCCTCGCTCATGCCAGGCAGGAATCCACCAGCCGCTCGAATTCTTCGCCGCCACGGATCGGGTCGGCGACAGGCATTCCGAGGCGAGCGCTCTCTGCCGCGATGACCTCGCGCGCCTGGTCTTCGCGCAGCGCCGAGGTGTTGAAACTGATCCCGCCGAGGCGGATCGCCGGGTTGGTGCGCGAGCCGAGCCGGATCGTCAGTTCGATTATTTCCTCGACGCTCGCGACGGCAAATTCCTCGTCACCAAGCAGTCGGCTCCGCGTCGGATCATGACAGACGACGATTACGTCGGGCTGGCTTCCGTGCAGCAGCGACAGGGTGACCCCCGCGAATACGGGATGGAGTAGCGAGCCCTGGCCCTCGATCACGTCCCAATGATCGGCGGCAGCTGCCGGGCTGAGTATTTCAGCGGCCCCCGCAGCGAAGTCGGCGACCACGGCATCCATCGGGATTCCGCTCCCGGCGATCATGATGCCAGTCTGTCCGGTCGCCCGGAAATCGGCATCGATCCCCCGCTCTTTGAATGCACGAGCGATGCTCAGCGCCGTATATTTTTTCCCGAGTGCGCAGTCGGTGCCCATTGTCAGCAGCCGCTTGCCGCTGCGTTTCAGTCCAGTCGCAATTGGGATGTTGGGTGGGGGCACCCGGACATCGATGAGCTGACGTCCGAACCGATCGGCAGCGGCTGTCAGTGCGGGCAAGTCCCCCAGCCGGGCGTGCATGCCGCTGATGATGTCGAGCCCAGCTTCCAGCGCCGCGACGAGCGCAGGAAGCCAGGGATCGGCAATGAAACCCCCGGAATTGGCAACGCCGATCACAAGCGCGCGGGCACCGCGCGCGTAGCCCTCCTGAGGCGTGAGCTTCGGAAGGCCCGCCGTCACCGCCGCGCTAGGTAGAGCAAATTCGCCGACGCATTTCTCGGGCGCCCAGTCGCGAAGGCCGAATGCCGTCTTGGCATAGCCGGCCTCGACCGTATCGCCGAGAAACAGGAGATAGGGTTGAGGCAGGGCGAGCGATAGCCGGTCCGCCTCTGCCTCAACTTCTCGTGCCAGCACTTGGGTCCTGCCTGACTTACGAGCCGAAATTGGCAGTGAGCGTAAGACCGATCGTCCGCGGTCGGATGATCGCGGCGCTAAGGGCCCCGTTCGGCAACGCCGGTGTACCAAAGGCTGCTGTCGTCAGCAGCGTGGCAGAAGTCAGACCTCGCGTATTCGTGACGTTCCGCACGTATGCTTCGAGCGTGAACTGGTGGAAATCGACACCCGCCCGAAGATCGGCAACTCCGTACGAATCAATCCGACGCTGCCGACCCACGCGAGTGCGATAGGCCGCGTCGAAATCAGCCGATTGCTCACCCACGAAGTGCCAGCCAGCTCCGACAAACGCATGCAGATCGGAAGACAACATCCAATCGTAATCGGCGTTGAGGCTGAAGCTGGTCCTTGGAACCCAAGGCAGCCAGTCGCCCTTGAAGCCGCCCGCGTCCGGAGCATCTTCATCGAGCTGCGCATCGGTGATGGCAGCATTCGCCAGGAACTGGAGCCCGCGAATAGGCCGCCAGGACGCTTGCGCTTCGAGGCCTTTCGAGGTCGCCTTGCCGCCATTCGCGTTGAAGCCGACATTATTGACCGACTGGAATAGCTGGATGTCCTGCCACTTCAGGAGGAAGAGAGAGGCATCGAGCGAGAATTCCCTGCCGAGATCAGTCTTCACGCCAACTTCATAGTTGGTCAGGCGATCAGACTTATACGTCGGTTTTGCACCCGCCTCGACGCCTCCAGGCGCCAGCACATTTGGTCCGCCGGGACGATATCCGCTTGCGACACGCGCGTAGATCGATGTGTGATCGTTCAGTTCGAAGCGCGGAGCCAGGGAATAAGTGAAGACCGATTCTGAGGATTTCTGATTATCGAAATTCGTGGTTCCGCCGACCAGGGGCCCGGAAAGGACCTGGCTCGCGTTCTGGTTGTTATGGCTGAACCGGCCACCAGCGGTAAGGTCGAAGCGGTCGGTGACGTGGTAAGTACCGTTAACGAACCCCGCGATTTCCTCGTAATCACTAGGCAGTCGTGCAAACGTTTCCGGGAAGACGTCAGTTGGCACCGGTTGATGCGCCACCAGGTCGTAGGCGAAGAGATCTTGGATGATCCTGCCCTTTTCTTTGGTGTAGAAGCCGCCGAGGAGCCATTCGAATTTCTCGTTCGACGGGGACGTGAGGCGCACCTCCTGCGTGAACTTCTTGAAACCGGTGAACTGGTTCTGCTGTAACCCCGTTGGTGTTCCGAAGACAAATTGAGTGAGCAAAGGTCCAAATATGGTGGTGCCGTCGATCAGGAGATTCTGGTCGAGCCTTGCAAAACTGGTCGACGACAGAAATGTGGCAAAGCCGAAATCATAATCGATTGTTCCGTCGTAGACGCGATACTTGGTCTTCGTGAACTGAGGGATGAAGACCGTCTGCTGCAAGCCGCCGATCGGCTCGAGTGACACGGGGTCGACTTCGACGGTATTGTTGGCATCGGCCTTGATCTTCTGCAGGATCGCGGTCAGCCGGATGTTCAGCTTGTCCGTGGGACTGAACAAGAGCGAGGCGCGGCCGCCATATATGTCATCATCGTTGATGTTATGGCCAGCAAGTGATCCCGCTCCGCCGATGACGAGGTGATCCGCTTTGGCGTCAATCCAGCCGCCGTCACGGTGATAGAAACCGGACGCTCTGATCGCCGCTTTGCTGCCAAGAGGCGCGTTGATGACGGCGTTGCCGCTCCAGCCGAGGTCGCCTCCATCCACGCTCTCGATGCCGCCGCGAACCGCGCCGCTGAGGACACCGAACCTGGGCGCAATCGTTACATATTTGAGGACTCCGCCGAGCGAACTTGCGCCATAGAGTGTTCCCTGTGGACCCCGCAGCACCTCCAGGCGGTTGACGTCAAAGGTGTCGAAATCGCCTGCAAGGATGGCGCCGTTGACGAGGCCGCTGCTCGACCCGAACGGGATTTCGTCGACATAGACGCCCACCGTTGCGCCGACACCGCCGGTGTTGATGCCGCGCAGGACGATGCGGGTATTGCCAGGGTTCGTTTCGCTGAGGCTGAGGCCAGGAACGAGGTTGGCAAAGTCCTGGATATTCGTGGCCTGTTGCCGCTCGAGCGTATCGCCGCCGACGACGCTCACCGATTGCGGAATGTTGATTAGGACTTCGGCGCGCTTCTGCGCCGTGATGACGATCTCTTCGCCCGTGTCGTTCGAGACATTCTGGTCACGCGGCGGCGATGATGGCTGCTGAGCCTGGGCTCTCGCGGGCGCGGCGATCGCGAACGCTAACAATGCTGCAGACGACAGGAATGCCGCACGTGCCCGATAATCCGACCTGTTGATCATTTTCCCCTCCGAGCGTTCTTTATCGCCGTCAGCCCACTCGTGACTTCGACGGCGCGATGGAAATTGCCTTTTGAATCCAGGCGATCGTATTTCTCCGAGGAGCCGCGCCTGGTCGGCTCACCGGTAAGATCGAAAAATTCCCGAGGATGGTTGGCGTCAGACATTGGCTGCCAGCCCTTCCGGAACGGCGGCGAGCGCCGAGCGCTCCGCGATGCGGGCGGCCTCGACCGAGCGCGCGCGACGATCCAGCGAGAGAAGGATAGCGCCGGATAGCGACGCGACCGCTGTCAGGATCAGGAAGAAGAATGGGGGCTGAAGGCTGCTGTACCAGGAACCGATGAAGCCGGCGGTCAGGCTACCGGTGAAGATCGCAAGGTACCATGCTGCCACGGTCGTCGCGCCGAATTTGGGCGGTGCGAGCCGCGCGAACAGGCCGAGTCCGTGGGCAGGATATAAAGTTCGCCGAGCGTCAGGACGAAGAAATAGCAAGCAAGCCACAGCCAGCTCGCTCCGATCGGCGCGAGCGCCGATGCGATCGCAAGAACGGCGTAGGCCCCGCCCACGATCAGAGCACCGGCCGCCATTTTCTGAAGCGGCGAATGCTCGCGGCCGGCATTTGCCCTGCGCCTCCAGCGCGCGAGCAGGATTGGTGTCAGGACGATGACCAGCAGCGGGTTCAGCGACTGGAACCAGGTCATCGGTATCTCGCGGCCAGCGACGTGGCGGTTCACCCCTTCGATCCACAGCGCGACCGTATTACCGACCTGCTCGTAAGAGCCGCGGAAGACAGTGACGGCAAGGCCGACGGCAAGGAGAAGCATGAACGTGTCGCGGCGGCTTCCTGAAGGCTGCTCGAGCGCCTGCGCAGGAAGGATGTTTGCCGGTGTCTGCGCGGCCGGCAGGTAGCGCTGGCCGGCAAGGTAGATGCACAGCCCGGCCAGCATTCCAACGCCTGCGGCGCCGAAGCCATAGTGCCAGCCAAAGGTCTCGCCGAGCGTGCCGCAGATCAGCGGCGCGAGGAAACCGCCAACGTTCACCCCCACGTAATAGACATTGTAGGCCCAGCCGCGGCGCGGATCGTCGGGCCCGTAGAGGTCGTTGATCTGGCTCGGCAGGCTCGGAAGAAATAGCCCATTTCCGAGCGCAATCGTCGCCAGCGCGAAGTAAAACAGCGGCTCGAAGGTCATCATGAAATGGCCCGCGGCCATCGTCGTCGCGCCGATGATCACCGCGCGCTTCTTGCCGAGATACCGGTCCGCGATCGCCCCGCCGACGATCGGCGTGAAGTAAGCGAAGGAAGTGTAGGTGCCATAGATGAGCGAGCTATGCTGCTGCGAGATCAGAAGCTGCTTGGTCATGTAATAAACCAGGAGCGCACGCATCCCATAGTAGGAGAATGTCTCCCACATATTGGTCAGGAACAGGATGGTCAGGCCGCGCGGCTGTCCGAACCAGTTGGAAGGTGCGGCAGGCTCGTTCATGCCGCGAGCCTCGATCCCCAGACGTCGTTGGCGCACCAGATCGTGCCGTCGCGATATTCGCACGACGGCGTCCGGTCGTGAGTGAGGAAGGTCGGCCCGTCGAGGTCGACGACGTCGCAATGCTGGCCGACGATGAAGGCCGGCGCCATCGCGAGGCTGGTGCCCACCATATTGCCGACCATCACGCCGAGCCCGAGCCGCCGCGCCTCTTGGGCGATCAGCAACGCCTCGGTGAGGCCGCCGCACTTGTCGAGCTTGATATTGAAGACGTCGAAGCGGCCGACCAGCCCCTCGACATCGTCGAGGCCAAGCGCGCTCTCGTCGGCGGCAATCGGAATTGGGCAGCGATAGCCTTCGAGGTCGGCTTCGCTCCCGCGGCGGAGCGGTTGCTCGAGAAGCGATACGCGATGCGCGGCCAGGGCATCAACGAGGGGATCGAGATCCTTTCGAACAAAGCCCTGGTTTGCATCGACACCGAGCCAGACGTCAGGCCGGGCGGCACGGATTGCGGCAACTCGCCGGACGTCCAGTCCCAACTCGCCCGTCAGCTTGACCTTGATCGCGCGAGCGCTGGTGTAGCGCCGCGCGCCTTCGGCCATGACTTCCGGCTCGTCGGCGCCGAGCGTGAAGGTAGTGACGAGGGGCCTTGCGCCTTCAATCCTGGCTAATTGCCGAGCATCGGTCCCGGCACGCTTCGCCTCGAGGTCCCACAGCGCGCAATCGACCGCGTTGCGAGCGCCCCCTCGAACCATCTGGTGGCGAAGCTGCTCCCGGTCCGAGCAACCCTCGATGACATCGCGATGCTCCTCCAGCTCGGCGACGATGTGCGCTGAATTGTCGCCGAGGTAGTAGACACCGGCGGCCTCGCCGCGGCCGGTGAATTCACCATCGGACAACTCGACCACCACGACGTCGGATGTCTCGAAGACGAACCCCGAGATCCGGAACGGCGCCGAAAGGCGGTGAGTCTCGACGCTATATGCGAGACCGATCGCGCCCATTAGTAATTGGTCGTCAGGGCGATGAGCTTGAAGACCAGGCCGACATAGAGGACCATCCCCGCTGCGATGACCAGCAGGATGCTCCAGACCTTGCCCGGCCAGCGCCAGCGATTGCGCCAGACGGTGTAGGCGTACCACAGCATCACTGCGAAGCCGCCGATCCAGACGATGATGCTGAGTAGCTGGAGCAGAACCAGGATGGCGTTCATGCTGGCCTCGTTGCCGAGGTCTCCGAAGAGCGCCTGCACCGCGAGCACCCAGCCGAGCAGCACTGCAAGGATCGCCCAGGCCGCTATGCGGCTGGCGCGGTACGTCCAGAGCTGGCGCCCTTGATGGCCGAAATCGCCCTTATACTTGCGGCGCACCAGCGCCCGCGTCGGCCACAGCAGGCCGGTGAGCAGTAGCACCGCGAGCGCGCAGTAAAGGAGCGGCAGGATCCAGGCCGACGAGCGATAACCCGGGGTGCGGTCGAAATCGATGATCGGCGCAAGCTCGCCCCAGCTGAGGCGCACGGCTTTCCCGTCGGCAACATTAGCCGTCAGGAGGTCATGGCCATCGGCGTCTCGCCACGTCATCGGGCCGATGTGGATCCACTTGCGTGGCTGGCCGCCGAGACCCTTGGCGGCGGCGATCAGCGGGTTGCCTTCCTTGTCGACGCCCACTTTGGCTTGGCCGATGAGGTCGGCGATCGCGAGGAAGTTAGACCTCGAGCCTCGCGTGGTCGAATAGATGCCAGCAAGCTTCTTGGCGTCCTCCTTCGCGTTTTTCGGATCGGCTTTGACCGCGTCCGGCGCCTCTGGGAAGTAGCGGTCGGCGAAGTTTGCGAAGAGCGTGTCGCGAAGCGGCTGCGCGGCACCTTCCTTGCCGGCACTGTTGAACGAAACGAAAATCCCAACGCCCTTGTCGAGAAACAGGTGAAGGTCGCTGTGGAAGGCGACCGTGTCGCCGCCGTGCGCGATCACGTGCAGGCCGTTGATGTTGGTTTCGTAAAAGCCGTGGGCCATGCCGTCGCCCGCCGAGAAGGGCGAGTTCGCCCGCGAGTGCATCAGCTGTGCGGTTTGCGGCTCAAGGATGCTCTGGCCGTTGTATTGGCCGTTCTGCAGGTGAGCGATCATGAACTTGGCCATGTCGTCGCCCGTGGCCGCCAGCGCACCGGCTGGCGCTGCGTTCACATATTCGTAGCCGTAAGGCTTCTCCTTACCCGAGACGTAGCCTTCGGCCATAAACGGCTTCAAGTTCGCCGGAAGCGGCTGCCGGAATGTTGAATGCTGCATTCCAAGAGGGCTGAAGATGTGGTGTTCGAGATAGGCATCGAACGGCTCGCCGGAGCTGCGTTGCACGATATAGCCGGCAAGGCTCGCGCCATAGTTCGAATAGGCCGGTGTGGTGCCCGGGGCGTAAATCCGCGTCGGGACCCACCGCTTGAGCAGCGTGTCGTAGGGAACCTGAGTTTTCTCGCCGAGCGTGATGAGGTCCTTCACCTGCTCTTCGAAACCTGGCGTGTGAGTCATCAGGTTGAGGACGGTGATCGGCTTGCCCTGATAGGGCGGGATCTTGAAATCGATATATTTGTTGACGTCGGCGTTGAGGTCGACCTTGCCTTGCTCGACCTGCTGCATCAGCGCGGTCCAGGTGAAGAGCTTCGAGATCGAGCCCGGCCGGAACAGGGTCGTTTTGGGATCGACCTTCGTCTTCTTGTCGACGTTGGAATAGCCATATCCGCGTTCGGTCAGGACTTGGCCGTCCTTGACGACCACGACGACCGCGCCGGGAATGTCGCCCCGCGCGATAGAGATCGGAATGAAGCCGTCGAGCCAGGCGTTGACGTCGTCGGCGGTGAGCGGATGCGCTCCCTGGTCCGGCGGGGTCGTGGGGGGCGTGGGCGCCTGCGCGACCTGGACACGCGCAGTTGGTATCAGCGATGGTTGAGTTGTCTGCGCCACCGCGACAGACAGGGTTCCTATGCCGAGAATCGCCGCGATAAAGGCAGCTGCCTTGCGCATCTTAATTTTTCCCCTCTCCACAACGAGTTGCCCAATGGGTCGAACTCGCCTTATGATGCTTGAATGTGCCTGATGAGGACATAATGAGCCTGACCGGAAAAAAATGTCAAATCCGTTACAGAGGCGGGCCGGATGAGTGAGCATCCGACGCTCGGACGCATCCTGCGCGACCTCAGATCTCATCGCGGATGGACGCTGAAGGAGATGAGCGAACGGAGCGGGATTCCCGTTTCGACGCTGTCGAAGGTCGAGCACGACCGGCTCACCCTGACCTATGACAAGCTGCTCCAGCTCAGCCAGAAACTGAACATCCGCATGTCAGAGCTGTTCGCCGAGGGCGAGCCGCTCGAGGAGGGCGTCACCGCGCGCCGGAGCATCGGGCGGCAGGACGATGCTGTCAGGGTCACCACGCCAAACTACGATTATTATTATCTCTGCACCGAGCTCCGCCGGAAGCGAATGATCCCGATCATCACCCGCATCAGGGCCAAGTCACTGAGCGAGTTCGGCGACCTCGTCCGTCATTCGGGCGAGGAATATATCCACGTTCTCGAGGGCAGCATCATCGTCCACACCGAATTCTACGATCCGGTCGAGCTACATGCGGGCGAGGGGATCTACATCGATTCCAACATGGGCCATGCATACGTCGCGGCTGAAGGCTGCGACGAGGCGACCGTTCTTGGCATCTGCTCGAGCGCGGACGAGAGCCTGATGAGCTCGCTGATGACGATCCACGAGCCGGGGCCGCCTGCCAATCTCGACGCAGAGGCGGGTTCTGAACCGCCGCGCGTGCGGCGGTTGAACCGCCCCGCGGCTTGAGCCCAGGATTTGGGTCCGGAAGGTGCGGCCAGTCGTCGGTCGACTGGTCTCCACGCTGAATTTCCCTGCAAGGTGGGTTTTATAGGGGCCCCAGGAGACGGCCAACCGATCGACATCCATGGGTGAACGCCGCGCAAAAAACTCCGCATAATGTCACTGCGTTCGCTTCCCCGCTGCAATTGCCCGCGCTTCTATCAACTGCCAGCAGATGAGCGTGGGCAGGCCAATGACAAGATCGCGCGCACGCTTCGCCAGCGAGAGCGCCAATATCGCCTCCGGGGCGATCCCGGCTATGGGGGCGAGCGCTAGATAGCCGACCTCCTGGATGCCCAATGCGCCGGGCACGGCGAACGCGACACTCCTTAGGGCGAAGATCAGGCTCTCGACCATCACCATTGCCGAGAAGGAGGCCGTCACGCCCATCAGTTTCAAACCAATCCAGGCGCCAGCTGTGCTGGCAAGCCAAGCGAGCAGATTGAGTAGGAAGGAAAATGTGACCGCGCTGTAGCTCGAATAAATTGCACGCAGCTCACCGAGGATCTCGTCGGCGGCAATGTCCGCGCCTGGCACGAGCCGTGCCACGAGACGGCCGGCATGGCCGAGGCCAAATCGATGCGCCACGAAGAATGCCGCCATCATCGCCAGCATCGCCGCCGTGCCAGAAAAGATCAAAGGGCGCAGCGCCGCTGCTTCGCCCTCCCCAGTCACGGTCATCAGGAAAAACGCAATTCCGGCCGCGGTGAACAGCAGCTGCGCAGCCATCTCCGTGGTCATATCGACGAGCAGGGCACCATTTGCCCGCCGGGAGCTGCAGGCCGCGTGCAGCGGCCAGTGTACGGCGCGGCACCACGCCCAAGCTGGGAAAAGGCAGGACGGTCGACGCCGCCTCGCGCACCATCCGCGCCCAGGTGAACAGCCACAGTCGCTCGATCGGCTCGCCCGGCGTAACGGAAAGCCATGCCGCTCCCAGCAGCAGGAACACGCCGAGAAAGCAGAGACAGAATAATGAAAAGCCTCCCGGCCCCATCCGCGACGGCGCCTTAATCACGCCGTCCGAGCCGGTCACACCGAACGCCCAGATGGCGAGCGTCAGTCCCACGACGGTCGTCAGCAATAGCCAGGGGCGGAATGATTTCAGGCGGCCGCTCCCGATTTCCTTCGCCCGGTGAGCTTCAGGATTAGCCGCATAGCACTCGGAACGAAGCGCGGCCGGATCAACCGAGGGTCGTATGCCGCCAGCCGCCGTTCGTTTCCGCAAGGCAGATCGCGGCTAGCTCGGGGAAGGTCACCTCGACGCCGAGCTCCCGGGAGCCGTTGAGCGTGAAATTATTTTCCTGCGTCTTGGCGTTCTCGCCCATGCCCTTGGCTATGTCGATCCGTTCCCAGATCAGGAACAACCACACGAGCACCACTTTCGCCTCGAAATATGGCCGCCGCCACCACGGCATGTTGCGCCGCCACCAAGCGGCCCAATTGACGAAGAAAAGGATGTGGCGTCCCTCCTCGCGCATCACCGGCTCGAACGTCTCGACCAGCTCGGCCGGAAAGAAGCCCGTGTCCTTGGCCAGCTTGAACAGCCCGAAGCCGAAGAAGCTGTCGATACACTCCGAATAGCCGGAGCGCATGAAGGCGCCATTCGGCGTCCTCTGGGCTTGTATTCGGGCTCGGGCCGCAGAGCGGATGCCATAGGCCCGAACCATGTCCGCGAGCACCAACTTTGTGCCGGCGCTCCTCGAACGCATCCATCTCGACAGCGACCTGAGCAAGGGGTGCTGCACCGTCTCGCGAAGGTCTGCACGAACATCCCGGTACGCCCCTCGGTCTGGACCGCCATATCCCAGATGGGCAGCGAGACGATCTCGTCCCGCACCTCCGGCTCAAGCTCCGGCCACTCGATCAGCGCCGGGCGATAAGGGTCGTGCGTGTCGAGCAGCATGCGGCTGAACAGCACCAAATGTTCCGCCGAACCCAGCCGCACCGGACCAGTCGGAAGCGGCAAGGGGGCGTCTAGCTCCACCCAGTCGGGTTCGAGATTCATCGCGTCCTCAAGCGAAATCAGCGAAACGCCCAAGCATTATTGCCTCGCGCGCGATCAGCCCTTTCGCGAGCGGATCGGTCAGCGCGGCGAGCTCGCCGCAATAGTCGTAGCCTGGCGCGGAGCCGGGATAAGGCGCGGTCGCGGGATGCGCGTAGATCTCCGTCAACCCGGACGGCAGGTGTTGAAGGATCCCGCGCACCCGATTTGCGGTCATCGCACCCGACCAGGCGAGGCCGAAGGACCTGATCGGGTACCGCCATCTTGGCTGCTCGCATCCGGCGGCGAACCAGCCTGCTCCAGCCGCTTTCGATGCGCGGGCCCGTTCGAGTGCCGTCAATCGTTCGCAAAAGCCGCTGAGGTTCGATCGGAGCCCGGATCGTCTTCATCCCGTAACGCCGGCCGATCCTCAGGATCGTGGCAGCAACTGTCGGGTGCAGATGGAAATGCTTGTGCGCGTTGACATGATCAAGCGGCAAGCCGGTTGCGGCAAAAGCGGCGAACTGCGCCTCGACCTCGGCGGCGAGTTGCCTCCGCGCGGCAAGCGACGTGAATAGCTCGAAGCCCATGCGGACCATGTCGGCGCGGAACAGCCCCTGGCGATCGACCAGCGCCGGCAGCTGTTCCGGCGGCAGCACGGGCCGCCCCTCGACCAGCACGACATGCAGACCAACGCCGAGCGTCGGCAGGGCTCGCGCCCGCTCCACGGCATCATCGACAGCCGCTCCTGCGACCATCAGGCTCGCGGCAGTCAGGATGCCGTCGCGATGTGCCCGCTCGACGCCCTCGTTGACGGCGACCGCAGCGCCGAAATCATCAGCAGTGACGACCAGACGCCTCAAGCCCATGTCCCTCCGAAGGAGAGATCGATCATGCGGCTTCCTTCCGGCGACGGAGGAAGTCGAAGAACTCCACTCCCTCACGCAGGCGCCGCTTCATCATGTCGAAATCGCGCACCATCTCGCCGACGATCGCGCCGATCTTGCGCGGGCGGAAGTAGAAGCGCTTGTAGAATTCCTCGACCTTGTCGAAGATCACCGCCGACGACAGATGCGGATAGCTCAGTTGCGCGATCTGGTTGCCGCCATCGGTAAGCAGATGATCGCTCCCATCGAACCAGTTGTTCTCGACCGCCTGATTATAGAGGAATGTCCCCGGATAGGGCGCAGCGAGGCTGACCTGGATCGTGTGGGGATTGATTTCGATCGCGTAGCGGATCGTCTCCTCGATGGTCTCCACTGTCTCGCCGGGCAGTCCCAAGATGAAGGTGCCGTGGATGACGATGCCGAGATCGTGGCAATCCTTCGTGAACTGCCGCGCGACATCCACGCGCAGACCTTTCTTGATATTGTGGAGGATCTTCTGGTTACCGCTCTCATAGCCAACCAGCAGTAGCCTGCACCCGCCCTCCTTCATGATCTTCAGCGTGTCGTGGGAGACGTTTGCCTTGGCGTTGCAGCTCCAGGAGGCCGGAAAACCGGGCTTACCGAAGCCCAATTTGCCGAGTTCGCGCGCCAGTTCCTCGACGCGCGGGCGATTGTCGGTCAGCGTATCGTCATCGAAGAAGATCTCCTTGACCTGCGGCAGTTCGCGCAGGATGTATTCCACCTCCTCGATGACCTTGGAAATGGAGCGGACCCGGTAATTGTGGCCGCTGATCGTCTGCGGCCACAGGCAGAAGGTGCAGCGGCTCTTGCATCCTCGACCGGTATAGAAGCTCACATAAGGGTGCCGGAGGTAGCCACCGAAATATTTCTCGATCGCGAGGTCGCGTTTGTAGACCGGCGAGACCATCGGCAGCACATCCATGTCTTCGATGGGCTGGCGGTCCTTGTTGCGGATGAACGCGCCTTCCGGCCCGCGCCAGGTGATTCCGGCGACCTCCGCAAGCGACCTTCCCTCGGCAATCTCGACAATCGTGAAATCATATTCCTCACGAGCGACGAAATCGATGGCCGTGCTCGCAGCGAGGCTCTTTTCGGGTTCGACGGCTACCTTCGCTCCGATGAAGCCGAGCAGCGCTTGCGGATTGCGCACCTTGATCAGTTCGGCTGTCCGGACGTCCTGGTTGAAGCTCGGCGTCGACGTATGGATGATGATCAGTTCCTTGCCGTCGATCTCGTCCTTGATGTCGTCCCAGCTCTGGTCATGCGCCGGGGCATCGATCAGCTTCGAACCAGGCGACCATGGCTGCGGGCTGGGCAAGCCATGTCGGATACCAGAAGCTCCGTACCTCGCGCTTCATCTGATAGCGGGCGCCAGCGCCGCCATCATAGCCGTCGAACGAAGGGGCCTGCAGGAACAGCGAGCGCATCATGGCGTGGGAATCTCCCGGTTCGGCCGTCGACCCGGCCGCGCGGGCCCATTCTAAGCCTCGCTCCCCGCCAATCAACCGAGCGCGCTAAGAAACTGGCCGCGAATACCGCGAAGGAAAGCAGGTCCCTCGCAGGCAGCCACCACATCGGCGCGGTCGGCTCTCCGACCCATCGATCAATCGTTCGGGCAAGGAGGCATCGAGTGAGCAGCGCCGCCGCAACGACCACGGCGCCCGCTCCCGGCATGAGGGGAACGGCGAGCAGCGAAAGCGCCAGCGGATGGGTGAGCAGGCTACCGACGTGCCCTGAGAAATTGGCGCCGCGCACAGTTGCCGCCCAACGAATCTCGTGCCGCCAGACTGCCGTGAAGCTCCGCTCCGTACAACCGTGCACCAGCACCATGCGCGGCACGGGCACGACCTTGAGTCCGACTCCGCGCACCGCCATGCCGATGGCATGATCGTCAGCAAGCGAATCGACGAACGCCTCGAAGCCGCCAATGCGTTGCAAGGTCGCGCGACGCAACGCGATCGTCGAGCCCATGCAGGCCTGCTCGGCGCCGAGCGCATAGCTCATGACGACACTTGGAGCGAACTGGTAGCTGATCGCGGCCGCGGCAAAGCGAGACCAGCCGCCCGCATCGCCGCGGCCACGATAAACGCACGTCACCGCCCCGACCGCAGGCTGCCCGAGCGCCGCAACGACCCTTGCGACATAATCGCTCGGCACCGCCATGTCGCTATCGCTAAGGATGAGCAGGTCGTGCGCAACGCTCGGCATCATGTTGCCGAGATTGGCAATCTTGGCATTCCCGCCGAGGGGGCGTGAGTTGACGGTGATGACGATGTCGCTTGAGAGGTCGCGTACGACCGCGAGCGCCGGATCGTCCGCGCGGTTGACCCCGGCCACGACCTGGTTCGACGAGGGCCAGTCCTGATCAAGAAAAGTGGCGAGATTCTCGCGCAGACGCGGCTCGAGGCCGTGAAGCGGCTTGAGCAACGTGACTGGTTCAGGTGTCGCGGGGGGCGGAAGCGGCGCGCGGGCAAAGCGCCGGACGGCGAGCGTCGCATGGACCGTGTAGCCGATTGCCCCGAGCGCCAGCAGCAGCATCAACCAACCGAAAAGCGTCGCTGCAATGCTCATGGCTGCGCTCTATCAGGGATGACGGCCAGTGCGAGAGCCGCTAGCCCACAGGAATGAGCGAGCGCGTCCTCGTTACCGGTGTTTCGGGATTTGTCGGCTCCGCGGTGGCCCTGTCGTTGGCGAGGCGCGGAGCGGAGGTTCGAGGGATTGCCCGAGCATCCAGTCCCCGAACGAACCTGGCGAAGTTTCCGGGCGAGCTGGTCGAGGGCGATTTGCGCGACGCCGACGCCGTCGTCCGTGCCATGAAGGGCGTGCGGTTCCTGTTTCATGTCGCGGCCGACTACCGGCTCTGGGCGCCAAACCCGGAGGAAATCGTTCGTAATAACGAGACGACCACCCGGACCGTTATGGAAGCGGCGCTCGCCGCCGGAGTCGAGCGGATCGTCTACACGTCGAGCGTCGCCACGCTCAAGCCGCGCGACGACAAACCAGCCGACGAGAGCAGCGCCGCCATGCCCGCCGAAGTCATCGGCGCCTACAAACGCGGCAAGGTGGTAGCCGAGCGGCTGGTCGAGACGATGATTGCGACGCGTGCCCTGCCGGCCGTAATCGTTCAGCCGTCGACGCCGATTGGCCCGCGCGACGTGAAGCCGACGCCGACCGGCCGGATCATCGTCGAGGCAGCGAACGGCAAGATGCCGGCCTTCATTAATGCCGGGCTCAACCTCGTCCATGTCGACGATGTCGCCGACGGCCATTTGCTGGCGCTGGACAAAGGCAGGCTCGGCGAGCGCTATATTCTCGGGGGGCAGGATGTGATGCTCGGCACGATGCTGGCGGAGATCGCCGAAATCGTGGAGCGCGCACCGCCTGCAATTCGGATTCCGCGCGCGCCGCTTTTGCCGCTTGCGTGGATCAACGAGCAGATCGCCCGGGCAATCGGCCGCACGCCGTTTCTCACCGTTGGACTCGCTCAGAATGGCGAAGCACCGGATGTTCTTCTCGTCGACGAAGGCGCGAGCCGAGCTCGGCTATCGCGCGCGGCCGCATCGGCAGGCTCGTAATCGATGCCATCGACTGGTTTCGAGCGGCGGGGATGATTCGGTGATCGGGAACCTGATCGGAGCGCTCTTGTTGGCGATCTGGCTCGGCGCTGCTCTTCGGCCGCCACGGTTTCTGGCTGACCGCCGAACGCGATGACGCGCAGCTTGCCCACGGAGCCGCTCGAATGGCCTAGCGTCGTCGCCGTCGTGCCCGCACGCGACGAGGCCGACGTGATCGCGAGGTCGATCAGCAGTCTTGCCGTGCAGGACTACCAAGGTCCGTTCCGGATCATCTGGTCGACGAACTCATCGAGTGACGGTACGTGCCAGATCGTGCGCGCGCTCGGTTCGTGCCGCGTCGAAATCGCGACCGGGCGTCCGCTCGCCGCAGGCTGGACCGGTAAGCTCTGGGCGGTTTCGCAAGGTGTCGAACGCGCCGGCTCCTCAGCCCACCTACCTTTGGCTGACGATGCCGACATCGAGCATGCGCCCGACACCTTGCGTATGCTGGTGTCGCGGGCGGAAGCCGGCGACCTGTCCCTCGTGAGCCTGATGGCCAAGCTGAGGTGCGACAGTCTCGCTGAGCGCATGCTGATCCCTGCGTTCGTCTTCTTCTTCCAGATGCTCTATCCCTTCGCACAGGTGAACCGACCGACGGGCCTCGGCGGGGCGGCTGGCGGCTGCATGATGGTGCGTCGCGAGTCGCTGGAGGCGGCCGGCGGGATCGAAGCGATCCGGAATGCCTTGATCGATGATTGCGCGCTCGGCGCGCTGCTCAAGCGGCAGGGCCCTATCTGGCTTGGCCTCACCGAGCGGTCGCGGAGCATCCGCCGCTACGACAGCTTTAGGGCTGTGGCCGCGATGATCTCCCGGTCTGCTTATGCCCAGCTCGGCTATTCACCAGCGCTGCTGCTGGCGACGATCGCGGGACTTGCACTGGTCTATGCGGCACCGCCGCTGTTGGCGATCCTTACCCACGGCTTCCCGAGATTTGCCGGGGGGGCTGCGTGGGCCGTGATGGCGCTCAGCTTTCAGCCGATGCTCGCGTTCTACAGGCGCTCTTGGCTGTGGGGTCTCGCATTGCCGGCGATCGCCGCTTTTTACGGCGCGTGCACCCTGCTATCCGGCTGGCAGCACGTACGCGGACGCGGCGGCGCTTGGAAAGGGCGAGTACAGGCAGCTGCAGGACGATGACTGAGGCCCCTGATCTCGCTTCCGGCAAAGGTCGAGAAAGACGAGAATTTCCCGGTGGCGAGCCTGCTGCTGCGGCCCGAGCAGCGTGCGCCAATCTTGGCCTTCTATCGGTTCGCCCGCGCCGCAGACGATATTGCCGACAATTCGGAAGCCACGTCAGAAACGAAGTTGGATCTGCTCGCGTGCATGCGCGCCGGGCTCGACGGCGAGGGCGCGCCCGAGGCGATTGCCCTGCGCGAGGTCATGGCGGCGCGGCGGATCGATCCTATTCATGCGCACGAGTTGCTCGACGCTTTCGTGCGCGACGCTACCGTGACGCGATACCGGAACTTCGATGAGCTCATCGCCTATTGCCGGCTGTCGGCGATGCCGGTTGGGCGCTACGTGCTAGATGTGCATGACGAGAGCCGGGAGATCTGGGCGGCCAACGATGCGTTATGCTCGGCGCTCCAGATCATCAACCACCTGCAGGATTGCGGCAAGGATTACCGCCTGCTCGATCGAGTTTACATTCCGCTCGACACCGGCGTGACGGTCGAGGAGCTAGGCGGCGCGCGCGCGACGCCGGCGCTGCGCGCCATTCTTACCGCGCTCGTAGAGCGCACCCGGGGGCTGCTCGACCGGTCAGCCGGCTTCTCAGCGCTAATCCGCGACCGCCGGCTGGCCGCCGAGGTGGCCGTGATCCAGCGGTTGGCGATCAGCTTGTGCGACAGGCTCGAGACGCACGATCCGCTCAGCGAACGAGTTCATCACGGAAAGATGGAAGCAGCATGGTTATCGCTGCGCGCCGCTGTTCCCGCGTTGCTGCGGCGGGCGGCATGAGCGAGGGTAGCTCGGCGCCGGCCGTGCAGGCGTCGGGCAGCTCCTTTTATGCTGGCATGCGCATGCTGCCCAAGGCCGAGCGCGACGCGATGTATGCGATCTACGGCTTCTGCCGTGCAGTCGACGACATTGCGGACGATCATCTGGGCGATCGGGCGGCGCGCGCCGCGGCGCTCGACGAGTGGCGCTCCGACCTGAATGCCCTTTATGCCGGCCGCGATCCAGGCCAGGCGGCGCTGGTGGCCGAGGCCATTTGCCGTTTTGGGCTCGATCGCGCGGATTTCGAAACGGTCATCGACGGCATGGCAATGGACGTTGCGCGTGACATCCGCTGGCCGGCGAGCGACGAACTCGATCTCTATTGTGATCGCGTCGCCTCGGCCGTCGGACGACTGTCGGTCCGGGTGTTCGGAATGCCGCGGGCCCCCGGCCTCGAGCTCGCCCACCACCTCGGTCGCGCCTTGCAGCTCACCAACATCCTGCGTGATATTGATGAGGACGCTGCGATCGGCCGTGTCTACCTGCCGGCGGAAGAGCTGACAGGCGCGGGCATCGCGCTGACCACCCCGCTCGCGGTTGTTGCCGATCCCCGCATTGATACGGCAGTGAGGCCGCTCGTGGCCCGGGTGCACGATCATTATCGCGCCGCAGATGCGGTCCTTGCAGCTCGTCCCGAGGGACATCTGATCGCACCGCGCCTGATGAAAGCTGTATATTCGAATCTGCTCAAACGGATGGAAAGGACCGGCTGGGCGCCCCCGCGCCCCCGCGTGCGGGTGAGCAAGCCCTCGCTGCTCTGGACCGTCGCGAGGCTGCTGGTGACTCGTTGAGCTTCGCGAGAGCGACGATTGTCGGAGCCGGTCTTGCCGGGCTCTCCGCCGCGGTGCGCTTGGTGGAAGCGGGGCTGGAAGTACGTATCGCCGATGCTGCAGCGCAAGCGGGAGGGCGCTGCCGGTCCTATCACGATCCGCAGCTTGGCCTGACGATCGACAATGGCAATCATCTGGTCCTGGCGGGAAACAGTGCCGTATCGAGCTTCCGGGCCACCGTGGGCGCGGCCGAGCCTCTGGCAGGGCCGGACCATGCCCATTTCGCCTTTGCGGATCTGCGCGACGGCGCACGCTGGACGATCCGGATCAATGATGGGCGGGTGCCTTGGTGGGTTTTGTCGCAAAGCCGCCGCGTTCCGGGCACTCGTGCCGCCGACTATTTCAAGCTCGCCGGTCTATTGACTGGAGCGCCGTCCGACATGGTTGCCGCTCGGATCGATTGCCTCAGCCCAGTCTGGACACGCCTGATGCAGCCTATGCTGCTCGCCATGCTCAACACTCCGCCGGAATCAGGTTCAGCCAGGCTGGCGTCGGCGGTGCTCAGGGAATCATTGCTGCGCGGCGGCAAGGCGAGCAGCCCGCGGATCGCCAACCCGAGCCTGGCGGCCGCGTTTGTTAACCCCGCGGTCGAATGGCTGGCGGCAAGAGGCTCACCCGTGAGCCTGGGCAGGCGATTACGCGCCGTCGCCAGCGAAGGCGACCGAGTGACCGCGCTCGACTGGGGTGCCGGTCCTGATCCTGTCGCCGAAGACGAAGCGGTTCTCCTTGCGGTGCCGCCCTGGGCGGCGACATCCTTGTTGCCCGGTATTTCCGCGCCGAATGCGTTCCACGCGATCGTCAACGGCCACTTTGCAGGGGCCGCCCCCGCCGCCGCTCCGCCGCTACTCGGCCTTCTCGGCGGCACTGCGCAATGGCTGTTTGCGTTCGGCGACCGCATTTCGGTGACCGTCAGCGCTGCGGACGCCATCGTTGATGTCGAGCGTGAGGAGCTTGCGCGATTGTTCTGGCAGAACATCCAGCAAGCGTACGGCTTCAGCGCCAAGATGCCCCGCTGGCAGATAGTCAAGGAGAAGCGCGCAACCTTCGCCGCAACCCCTGAGCAGGATGCCAGGCGACCGCTCTCCAGGACGCGTTGGGGCAACCTGTTCCTTGCCGGCGACTGGATCCAGACAGGGCTCCCGGCGACGATCGAGGGCGCGCTTCGTTCGGGCGAGGTCGCGGCGCAGTTGGTGGGCGGCGGCGGGCAGAGGTAAGGGGACCCGCATGGCCAGCCTTTCCAAGCTCGTCGAGCCGCTTGCCGCCCTCGATGATGCGGTCGACCGCGCCGCCGCCGCGCTTTCGAAGGCGCAGCGGCCTGACGGGCACTGGGTGTTCGAACTGGAGGCCGACTGCACGATTCCCTCCGAATATGTGTTGCTGCGCCATTATCTCGCGGAGCCGATCGATCACGGGCTCGAAGCCAAGATCGGGCACTACCTTCGCCGTATCCAGTCGGCCGAGCATGGCGGCTGGGGCTTGTTCCATGCCGGAGCGTTCGATGTCAGTGCCAGCGTGAAAGCCTATTACGCGCTCAAAATGATCGGCGACGATCCGGAAGCGCCGCACATGGCACGCGCCCGCGCGGCGATCCACGTCGCGGGCGGGGCGGCCGCAGTCAACGTCTTCACTCGGATCCAGCTGGCCCTCTTTTGTGCCGGGTCGTGGGACGCGGTGCCGACCATGCCGCCCGAGCTGATCCTGTTGCCGCGCTGGTTCCCGTCCACTTGTCGAAAATGAGCTACTGGTCGCGCACGGTGGTCGTCCCGCTGCTGGTACTCGCAGCGCTGAAGCCGCTCGCGCGCAATCCCAGGGGCGTGACGATCGACGAGCTCTACACCAGCCGCAGCGCTCCCCTCCGCAGCAAGGGCGCCAATCCGAAGCCGCTGTGGACCTTCGGCTTCAACGCGCTCGACCGGCTGCTCAGAGCCTACGACGGGCTGTGGCCGAAACAGCTTCGCCGCCGCGCGATCGAGGCCTGCGAAGCCTGGGTTCTCGAACGACTGAACGGCGAAGACGGACTAGGCGCGATCTATCCCGCGATGGCGAACAACGTGATGTTGCTCGACCTGCTTGGCTATGCAGAGGATCATCCGGCGCGGGCGATCGCGCGCGAATCGATCGAGAAGCTGCTCGTGATCCGCGACGACGAGGCCTATTGCCAGCCCTGCGTATCGCCGGTCTGGGATACGGCGCTCGCGGCGCATGCGATGCTTGAGGCTGGCGATGCCGCCAGTGTCGAGCGCGCCGCGGCGGCCATTGATTGGCTCAAGTCGCGTCAAATACTCGAGATCGAGGGGGACTGGGCGGAGGAGCGGCCGAACGTGCGGCCCGGTGGCTGGGCATTCCAGTACAACAACGACTTTTATCCCGACCTCGACGACACCGCCGCGGTGGTGATGGTGATGGACCGCGCGCCGGTGCGCGACCACCTGGCGATCGACCGCGGCGTCGAGTGGACCGTGGGGCTGCAGTCGAAGATGGCGGCTGGGGTGCGTTCGACGCGGACAACGCCCATGACTACCTCAATAACCTCCCCTTCGCCGATCACGGAGCCCTGCTCGATCCGCCGACCGCCGACGTATCGGCGCGTTGCGTCTCGATGCTGGCCCAATTGGGCGAGCGCCGCGACAGCCCGCGCATGGCCGCCGCGATCGAATTTCTGCGCCGGGAGCAGGAGCCTGACGGCAGCTGGTTCGGGCGCTGGGGTGTGAATTACATCTACGGCACCTGGTCGGTGCTGTGCGCGCTCAACGCCGTGGGGCTGGACCCCGACGAGCCGATGGTTGCGCGCGCGGCCGATTGGCTCAAGGCGATCCAGAGCCCGGACGGGCTGGGGCGAGGATTGCGACAGCTATGCACTCGATCGAACCGGCACCTCCCGGCGCCTTCGACCGCATCTCAGACTTCCTCGGCGCTACCTTTGCGGCACGCGCCAGCGCCCGCTCGCGCGCTTGCGCCAACGTCGCGACGCCAAGGCGGCGCAACGTTTCATCGATTTCGCTGGCGGCCGACGCGCTTCTGGCTTTGAGCTTCGCCCCCTGCCCGGCCTGCGCCGTCGAAACGGTGATCGCGGCAATTCCGTCGATACGAATCTCGAGCGGCTCGACGACGGAAAAGCGGCGGCTTTCTCCAAGCGGCGCGTCTCCGATCCTCAGCTTGTCTTTGCCGCCCGGCTCCAGCCGCACGTCGACGTAGGCCGATTGTCCGGCGAGTTCGGCTTCGGCAATCGCCCGCGCGCGATCGACGGCTGCCAATTTTTCGACGACGGCCGGTGTTGCCGCATCGGCATTGAGTTCCGACGCCAGCGCTTCGATGCGAACGCTGAGATTTTGCGCGACTGAAAGCGCCTTGCGCCGGGTGTCAGCCGCCTCCAGACGCTTCTGGCGTGACGCTGAGGCTTCGCGCGCGGCGTTCAATTCCGCCTCGCGCGCTTTCATCGTTTCACGCAGGAGGTTCAGGCGGCCTCTCGCCTCGACGGCTTCGACGCGACGCGCTTCGAGACTCTCGACGCGCGACGCCAGCGTATTTCCCGCCGCACCGCATTCGAGTTCCGCCAAGCGTTGTGACATCGCCGCAATATGCGTCAGACGTTGCTCGGCCGTCGCCGCCGCTGAGCGTGCCTCATCGCGCTTTACCCGCGCCATCGTCGGCGGCCGCTAGCGCCTTGAACAGCGGACCGTCCTTTTTGACCATGCGCGTCGGCGTCCGCAGCTGATCGAGCGCCCGCTTGGCTTTGTCCCGAACGATCTCGAACGCGTCGCCCGCCGCGGCCGCCTCGATTTCTCGCCCAATCAGATCGCGCAGCACCGCACGCTCGCCGCGCGATTTTTCTTTTCCGTTTTCGGGGTCCGTGTCCGGATCGGGCGGCAACAGCGAGCGCTGCTGGCGGACCCAAACAAGACCGAGACCACCGGGAAGGTCGCCCGATCGGCCGGTCAGCAACGCCAAGCGTTCCTCAGCTTCGGCGTTGCGAGCCACGTCTTTGCCGGTGCTGACGTCCGTCAGAACAGCACTGGCTCCGCGTCCGAATTGCTTGCGGATCGACCAGCGCCGACCCTGGGCTTCGAATTCGGCTTCGACCAAAGGCTCGCCGCCCGCATGCGGACGCATGTCGTCGAGTGCCGCGCCAGTCACTTTGTAGCGCGTCAGAAACGCAGCTTCGAGCGCGCGAAAGAGCGTCGACTTGTTCCGGCCTTCGGCCAGCACTGGCGGGGCAACTGGAAAGCGTATTGGTGCGACCGACGCTGCCGGCAAACGCTGCGGCTCTAAATACGGCGCGCAGAACAATTCCATCGCGCGTTCGTCACTCAGCATTCAACGTTAGCTCAAGTTGGATCGTTAGCGCAATCGCAGCAGTTCTCCAGGTTCGCTCGTTCAGCAGAACCTGGCGTTAACACTCTCACGTTCGCCGTCTATTACTGCAATTAAGTCGGCTCCGCAGAAGGACCCATCAATCGGCCCACCTTTAGCCGACAGTAGGCCCTCATCGTCCACCGCGCCTGAGCCTACGACGCCTCTGGAGGGCACTTCTAACGTGACCATTGCGCCCGGCTTGAATCCAAAGCCGCCTACCGTGAAGCGCTGTCCCGGGCATATCCGCTGGGGAGATGCCCAAAGTATCCCAGGACTACTTCCGATTGACCCCTCGACGTCGTGGCACCCGGGCTCCGCATTTGCCGCGCTTGAGGCACTTTCCCGCGCATTTATAGCCCGCATGATTGAGTAAATGTCATAAGCGACGACAGTCAGGTAGGTTGCGAGCGCAATGCCGATCGCCCATATGAATAGTTTAATAAGCCGCCAGGGCCAATCATTCATGGCGTTCGCTTTCCTCAATTAGTTACGCGGCGAGTCTCAACATCTTGAGGGCATCGTTAGGCTACCGCTCTTAGGCCCACTTGTCATTAGAGTTCCTTTTGTGACATCGGCGCCACGACGACGGTTCAACTCAGGCTTGAACGTTGGTAGATCCACTTCATCCCCTGCCTGACTCATGGCAACGGCCAGTCTGAGATGGTTGGCAAAGCTACCTAATGCATACTGGGTTCGCGGGCTTTCTGGTGAAGATCGTTAGATCGTGAGAGTGGCTCGGTCGGGGTGGATCTGCGGACCGTCTACTCTTGCGTATGCAACCGGCCGACATCAAACCTCTTCGGCTCACGGGAGGCCTCGAATTGCACGTAGGCTCGCGCAGGTATTCTCAGCCGTCATTCACTTATAAGGTGCCAGCTACGGTTCAAGACGGAGAGGGGCGCTCATCGTGACCGAGATGGTCGAATGGTCCTCGCAATGATGGAGCCCAGAGAAGGCGCCGATTCCTCCGTCGCGCCTAGTGCACTTCGTCGCGCACTTCCCGAATGGCTGAATCGGCTCGAAATTCTCAATTATACTGCAATCATCGCGATAGCAGGCGGTTTCTGCTGGACGCTCATCGGCCTGGCTTACGAGCGATTCTACCGTGAGTTCGGAGTTTCACCGGATGAGGTCGGCGCCACACCCGCGGCACTTATACCTCGGACAGCGGTAGCTCTGGCTGTCGTCATACTGTTGGCTACCGGGGCGTTCTCTTTCGTTGTCGCCCTCTGCGTTTTGACGCAACGCCTTATGAAGAAGAGTCTTGAACTAATCGTAACACTCCTGCTAGCACTGTCAGCCTCGGCGGCAATATGGCCAGCACTTATCGCCTTGACAGTTGCACCAGTTATAGTTAGTCCGCGCTATGCAAGTGCGACGCTTCTCGCATGTGGCGCACTTTTGGTGCCGGGCCACTCTTGACTCTACTGATCAGAAGGTATCTAGAAGCGACGATTACGAATGTCCTTCTTGTCGCCAGCTTGGGGAGCTCTGCTCTCGGGACTATTTCTTCTTGCTGTTGTTTCGATCGATCACCTCGTCGACCGGCCGACGGCGCGAGTAGTAGCGGCCGTACATCTCGACGAGCTCGGCGACTGTCAGGTCGCGCTGCACGCCGCACTGCTGGAGCACGATCCCGACCCGCTCGCGCAGCTCGCGCTGGCTCCGGCCGGGTCCATGCCGAGCACGCTCGCTGTCGCCCGCGCTGCGGCGGCGGTAGCCCTCGAGGATCTCGACGATCGTCGTCTTGCCCGCGCCGTTGGGCCCGAGCAGACAGAACACCTCGCCCCGTGCCACCTCGAAGCTGACGCCGCGCACCGCCTCGACCTCGCCGTAGGACTTGCGCAGATCGCGAACGTCGACGGCGAGCTGAGCGTCTGTGAGTGGCGTTGTTTTCATGCGACCCAAGGTAGGTCGGCGACCGCGCTCGCGTAAGTGGCGAGCGGCCGAAATCGGCCGTGACAGCTGTCATGCCGAGCCGTGGGAACCCAGCGGCTGAACCCGGTTCCGCCGTGGAACCGGACGGGGTCACTGCTAGTGGGGTCCGCCGTTCCACAGCGACAGGACGGCGGTCGCGCGCTCGTAGCCGAGCCCGCAGACGGAACCGGCGGACAGCGCGAGCCGAGCGCCGAACGCCGGCTCGATCTCGATCCAGCGCGCACCGGCACCGCAGGATGTGACCGTGCGCGAACGCGATCACATCGCCTCCGCCCGCCTCGGCCGCCGCGCGAGCCCAGCGCGCGATCGGCGCGCGCGCCGACCTCGGCAGGCGACTCGCCGCCCGGACAGCCGTCGCGCCACAGGCTCCAGCACGGGTTCTGCTCGCGGATCTCGGGGGTGGTCAGGCCCTCGTACTCGCCGTAGTCCCACTCGCGCAGGTCGTCGTTGATCACCGCCGCGGTCGCCGAAGCCCGGCGAGCGAGCACGTTTCGCGCGCGCGCCGCAGCGGGCTCGACAGCACCAGCGACGAACGACGCGACCCGCGAAGAACTGCCGGCAGCTTCGCCGCGCGCTCGCGGCCCGCCTCGGTCAGCGGCAGGTCGGTGCGACTCGTGTGCTTCCCGCTGAGGCTCCATTCGGTCTCGCCGTGTCTGACGACGACGATGTTCCCGGGCACGGGATCGGCAGCCCCCAGTTGTCGGTCGCGTCGTAGGCCTCGCTGCGCGATCGTCTCGCGCTCGGCCGCCTCGTCGAACGGCGCGTCCGGGTGCTCGGCCTCGAAATGCGCGCGCACGCGCCGCAGCAGCTCCTCGTCGTTCGCGGCGGTCAGCGGCTCGCCGCAGACGTTGCACTCGAATACTCGCATGCTCATGGACCACTCCCTTCTGGCGGGGTCGCGGCGTTGGAACTGACGCCGCCGGTGTCACGGCGTCGCGCCGTCTGCGGACGCCGCGGCGCGGGTCGCGCCTCGAGCTCGTGCACGGCCAGCAGCGCCGCGCCGAGCACGCCGGCGCGGACGCCGTGCCGGGCGAGGCGGATCGTCGTGCGCTTGCCGAGGCCCGGGAGCACGTACGAGCGCGCCACGCGACACGCGGGCTCGAGCAGCAGTCGACCCGCGCGCGCGGCGCCGCCCCCGATCACGACCTCCTCGGGATCGAACGTGTTGATCGCGTTCGCGACGCCGATCCCGAGCCGCTGACCCCACAGCTCGACCATGCGCGCCGCGCGTGCGGTCGCCGTCCTGCGCCGCCTGCACGGCGTCGGGGCCGAGCACGGGCTCGCCGTCGCGCGCGCATCCGGCCCAGCGCCGAGTCGGGATGCACGCTGCCGCATCCTCGCGCGGCCAGCCGGTCGAGCGCGTGCCCGGCGGCCACGTACTCGAGCGATCCGGGCTGCTGGGAAGCCGGCCGGCGGCGGGCACGTCGCCCGTTCAGGTTCAGCCCGACGATCGTGTGCCCGAGCTCGCCCGCGCCGCCGGTCGCGCCGCGGTAGATCCGCCCGCCGAGCACGAGACCGCCGCCGACCCCGGTCCCGACGGTCAGCATCACCAGATCGTGCGCGACCAGCCGCAGGTGCTCGTCGTGCGCCTCCGCGAGCGCCGGCGACGGTCGCGTCGTTGTCGACGAACACCGGCACGCCGAGCCGGTCGCCGAGCACCTGGCGCAGCGGCACGTCCGCGAGCGGGACGTTGACCGACGAGACGACGCGGCCGGTGTCGAACTCGACGATCGACGGCACGCCGACCCCGACGGCGCTCGAGATCGTCGGCCCGCGCGGCCCCGACCATCCGCACGATCTGATCGATCAGCGCCGTGCTGCCGGTGCAGTCGGTCGGCTCGAGCATGCGACTCGCCGAGCGTCGCGGTCGCGCAGCGCGCGCGACCGCGACCTTCGTGCCGCCGAGATCGACGCCGATGACCGATGCGCTCACAGGCGCTGCCGCGGCCGGCGGATCGAGCAGCACGGTGACCCGCTTGCGCCACGGTCGCCACCATCGACGACGGGACGTGCGGGCTCGGGCTCGGCGTCCTTGCCGAACGCGCGCGGCAACCGCATCGACCTTCGACGCGCCGGAGACCAGGAACACGACGTGGCGCGCGAGCGCGAGCGCCGGGAGCGTAGAGCGATCACGCGCGGCACGAACGGCTCGAGCCCGGCCTGCGGGCACGCCCGACGACCAGCCGCGAGCGCTCCGACAGCGACGCCTGATCGGGGAACAGCGAGAGCGTGTGCGCCGTCGGGGCCGATCCCGAGCAGCAGCAGATCGAACTCGGGCGGCCCGCGCCTCGCGCAGCTCGCGCTCGTAGTCCGTCGGCGCCGTCGTCGGGCCCGAGCTCGCCCCGCATCCGGTGCACCTGCGGCTGGCGCGGCGTCGCCGAGCGGGTCGAGCAGCGCCTCCTTGACCATCTTGTAGTTCGAGCGATCGTCGTCGGGCGCGACGCAGCGTTCGTCGCCGAACCACAACGTCGTCTCGCGTCAGGTCGACAGCTCGACCGCCAGCGCGGTCTTCGACGAACTCCTCGTACGCGGCGCGCGGCGTCGACCCGCCCGCGAGCACGATGTGCGCCGCCGCCGGCGGCCGCGCCGACGATCATCGCCGCGCACGCGCGGGCGGGATTCTCGACGACCTCGATCTCGACGCTCATCGGACAGAACCCCCGCGCCGCTTCGAGCGCCGGGCCGTAGGTGCGGATCGCGCAGCAGCGCCTGCCGGACTCCCTCGCCGAGGATCCCGCCCTCGCCGCGCGAGGCGCCGAGCACCTGCCACGCACGCTCGTCGCCGTCGGCGGCGCGCTGCTTCGCGCGTCAGGCCGCCCTGCGCCCGATCGAGCGACAGCGAGAACCCGGAGCGCGCAGGAGACGGTGACCCCGGCCAGCCCGGGCGCCTCCTGCTCGGCCGGGTGCGAGCGCGACCTCGACCGCGTCGCCGTTGCGCGCGCGCGGCCCCGCGCAAGCCGTCGCGGCCGACGCGCTCGGAGCTGCGCCGGGTCCCAGTGCAGCCGCGAGCGCGAGCCAGCCCGCCAGCAGCAGCGCGCTCGCGGTCGAGCTCCGACGATGGCGGATCGCCAGTCCGCCGAGCCGTCGCAGCAGCGGCCGCCGCGTCGGCGGATCGAAGCTCGCGGCCAGCCGCTCGCGCCACGGCGTCGTGCGCAGCCAGGCGAGGTCGACGACGTAGGAGGAGCGCAGCGCGCTCGGCGGCGCGCTCGAGCGCCGTCGGCCGGCTCGTTCATGTCGTCGGAGTCGAGCAGCATCACGTCGATCATCCCGCCGAGCGCCTCGCACCGCCTCCTCGTGCCCGTGCGGCGACCACACGACCGTCGGCAGCTCGGAGACGAGCACCGGATCGACGATCGTGTCGAGCCGCTCGCAGATGCTCCGGTCCCATGTCGATCTCGACGCTCTCGTGCATCACGCCGAGGCCGCCGACTTCGGCTCCTCGTACTCCATCACCGCGGTCGCGTCGAGCGTGTGACGACCCTCCTCGACGGCGCACAGCAGCGTGCGCGACGCGTGGTAGCGGCCGACGCGCTCGAGCCGGTTGGCGATCTCGCCCTTCCACTCGCGATCGACGATCACGACCAGGTTCAGGACGCGCGCCGGCGCGAGCGCCTCGTTGGCGGCGTGGCGCTCGCGCAGCAGCTCACGCAGCGCCGCCTCGATCGCGTCGGGATTCGTGTCGCGCTCGGCCCAGACGTCCTCGCTCACAGCCGCCGCCACATTGCGCGTCGCCGTCGAGCAGCCGCGTCGGCCTCCGCCGGCCCGGCGGAGCCGGACTCGTACTGCGGGATCGGCGAGGTCGTGTCCTCGTGCCACGCGGTCAGGATCGGGTCGATGATCCCCCACAGCGCCTCGATCTCGTCGTTGCGCGTGAACAGCGTCGCGTCGCCGCGCATCGCGTCGAGGATCAGCCGCTCGTACGCCTCGGGAGACTCGGACATGAACGAGGTGCCGTAGCGGAACTCCATGTTGACCGGGCGGATCCGCATCCGCGGACCGGGGATCTTCGCGCCGAGCGAGACCGACACGCCTTCGTCGGGCTGCACCGTGAGGATGATCTGGTTGGCCTGGACGCCGACCGAGCCCTGAGCTCTGGAACGCCAGGTGCGGGACCGGCTTGAGCGTCACCGCGATCTCGGTCACCTTGCGCGCCAGGCTCTTGCCGGTCCGCAGGTAGAACGGGACGCCGGCCCAGCGCCAGTTCGAGACGTGCAGGCGCAGCGCCGCGTAGGTCTCGGTGCGCGAGTCGGGCGCGACGCCCTCCTCCTCGCGGTATCCCGGGACGCGGCGAGCCGCCGACGACGCCGGGCCCGTACTGGCGCGCGGACCGCCATCGACGTCGACCTCGTCGACGCCGGCGGCACGATCGCCTCGAGCACCTTCAGCTTCTCGTCGCGCAGGCGGTTGGCCTCGAACGCGGTCGGCGGCTCCATCGTCAGCAGCGCCAGCAGCTGCATCATGTGGTTCTGGACGAGGTCGCGCAGCGCGCCGGCGCCCTCGTAGTAGCCGGCGCGACCGCCGATCCCGATGTCCTCGGCCGCGGTGATCTGGACGTTGTCGATGTAGTTGCGGTTCCACACCGGCTCGAACAGCGCGTTCGCGAACCGCAGCGCCATCAGGTTCTGGACCGTCTCCTTGCCGAGGTAGTGGTCGATCCGGAACACCTGCGACTCGTCGAACACGCTCAGCACCTCGGCGTTCAGCCGCCGCGCGGACGCGAGGTCGTAGCCGAACGGCTTCTCGATCACGATCCGCGTCTGCGCCTGCTCGCAGCGGTTCGAGCCCGGCGGCGCCGAGCTTGCCGGCGATCACCGGGAAGAACTGCGGCGCCGTCGACAGGTAGAAGACGCGGTCGAGCTGCACGCCCGCCTGCTCGTCGAACTCCTCCAGCGTGCGACCGAGCTCGGCGTAGACGTTGTCGTCGTCGAACGCTCCCGGGACGTAGCGCGTGTCGTCGATCAGCCCGTCGAGCACGTCGGGGTCGGGCTTGCGCCGGGAGAAGCGCTCGATCGACTGCCGCGCCATGTCGCTGGAAGTCCTCGTCGCGGCTGATCGCGGCGGGCGACGCCGATCAGCTCGAAGCGCTCGGGCAGCGCGCCCTCGTGCGCGAGGTTGTAGAGCGCCGGGCAGCAGCTTGCGGTGGGCGAGGTCGCCGGTGCCGCCGAAGATGACGAGCGCCGTCGGGTGAACCGGCAGCCGCTCGAGCCCCTCGACGAGAGGGTTCTCGCTGACTGGTCTCTCGACTGCGGTGGCCATCAGGCGTGAAAGTGAACGATCGGGGTGGCCGGCACGACGACACTCAACTCCCGCTCAGGATGCGACCGCGCGGTGCTCATCGCGAGCGCCTGTCGTCAGCTCCGAGCACTTGCCGGGCGCTGCTCAGCCTCGCGCCCGGTCTCGGCGACGCGCTCCGGGGTGAGTCCAAAATGCTTGTACAGCGCGCCGGCGGGGGCCGAGGCGCCGAAGCTCTCCATCCCGATCGTCTCGCCCCAGCTCCCCGACCCAGCGGTGCCAGCCGAACGTGCTCGCCGCCTCGAGCGATACCCGGGCCCGGCACTGCGGCGGCAGCACGGCGTCACGGTACGCCGGCGTCCTGCGCGGCGAAGTGCTCCATGCACGGCATGCTGACAACGCGCGTCGCGATCCCGTCGGCCTCGAGCAGGTCGGCGGCGCTCGCGCAGATGTGAACCTCGGTGCCGGTCGAGATGAGGATCACGTCCGGGGCGTCCGGCTCCTTGACGGAGTCGCGCAGCACGTAGGCGCCGCGCTCGATCGCGTCGATCGGGAATCGCGGCCGGATTCCAGGTCGGGATCCCCTGGCGCGAGAACACCAGCGCGCTCGGGTGGTCGCTCTGATGCGAGCGCGTAGTGCCAGGCCAGCGCCGTCTCGTTCGCGCCGGCCGGCCGGATCACCGTCAGGTTCGGCATCGCCCTCAGCGCGGCGAGCTGCTCGATCGGCTGGTGCGTGGGCCCGTCCTCGCCGAGTCCGATCGAGTCGTGGGTGAACACGAAGATCGACGGAAGCCCATCAGCGCCGCGAGCCGGATCGAGCCCGCGCATGTAGTCGCTGAAGCAGAAGAACGTCGAGCCGTAGCCGCGCAGGTAGTGGAGCGTCATCCCGTTGACGATCGCGCCCATCGCGTGCTCGCGGATCCCGAAGTGGAGGTTGCGGCCGCCGTAGGTGCCGGCCTCGACGCTGCCGGAGTCGTCGATCTTCGTCAGCGTCGACGGCGCCAGGTCGGCCGAGCCGCCGACCAGCTCGGGAACGTTCGCCGCCGCCCATTGCAGCACCGTCGTGCGAGGACTTGCGGGTCGCGGTCATCGTCCCCGAGGCGTGGAACTGCGGCACCTCGGCGTCCCAGCCGGCTCGGGCAGCTCGCGCTCTGATCAGTCGCTGCGAGCTCGGCGGCGAGCTCCGGGATGCTCGCTGCGCGTAGGCCGTCGAACCGCGTCTGCCATTCGGCTCTGCAGCTCGGCGCCGCGCTCGATGCATCCGCGGAAGTGTGCGAGCGCCTCCTCGGGCACGAAGAACGGCTCGAGCGTACGGCCAGCCCATCGCCTCCTTGGTCAGCTTGATCTCCTCCTCGCCGAGCGGCGAGCCGTGGGCGCCGGCGGTGTCCTGCTTGTTCGGGCTGCCCTGCGCGATGTGCGTGCGGACGATGATCAGCGACGGCTTGTCCTCGACGGCGATCGCGTCGCTCGAGCGCCTGCCTCGAGCCGGTCGAGGCCGATGTCCTCCTCGAGGTCCTGGACGTGCCAGCCGTAGGCCTCGTAGCGCTTGGCCACGTCCTCGGTGAACGCGAGCGTCGGTGTCGCCCTCGATCGAGATGTGGTTGCTGGTCGTAGAACGCGATCAGCCGGCCGAGGCCGAGATGGCCGGCGATCGAGCAGGCCTCGCCGGAGATCGCCCTCCTCGAGGTCGCCGTCGGAGGCGATCACGAACGTGCGGTGATCGACGATCTCGTGTCCGGGCCGGTTGAAGCGCGCCGCGAGCATCCGCTCCGCGAGCGCCATCCCGACCGCGTGCGAGATGCCCTGCCCGAGCGGACCGGTCGTGACCTCGATTCCCGGCAGGTGACCGTACTCGGGGTGCCCGGCGGCACGCGAGCCGAGCTGGCGGAAGCTGCTCGATGTCGTCCTCGAGGCTGACGTCGTAGCCGGCCAGGTACAGCGTCGAGTACAGGAGCATCGACGCGTGCCCGCACGAGAGCACGAACCGGTCGCGGTCGGGCCAGTCCGGGTCGCGCGGGTTGTGGCGCATCGTCGCGCGTGTAGAGCACGTACGCCGAGCGGCGCGAGCGCCATCGGCGTGCCCGGGGTGACCCGAGTTCGCCTTCTGCACCGCGTCCATCGACAGCGTGCGGATCGTGTCGATGCACAGCTCGTCGATCGCGGTGGCGGCGTCTGTCGCAGTCACTGCGGTGAGGCGGTGCGGACGGAACGGGCCACGCCGCGCAGCATAGTCGCAACGCGGCCGGCGCGAAACGGCGCTCGTGTGAACGCCGGTGCGGGTCCGATCGCTCACCCGAACAACACCCCGTAGCGCTCGTACTCCTCGACGGGCACCGTCTCGCAGCGCTCTGCGACCGCGTCGGCCAGCGGCACGAGCTCGATGTCGTTGGAGCGCAGCGCGGTCATCATCCCCCAGGCGCCGTCGTGCGCGGCGTCGATCGCGGCGAGCCCGAAGCCGGGTCGCGAGCACCCGGTCGAACGGCGGTCGGCGTGCCGCCGCGCTGGACGTGGCCGAGCACGGTCGCGCGCGTCTCGTAACCCGGTGCGCTTCTCGATCTCCTGCTCGAGGCGATGGCCGATTCCGCCGAGCCGGGGGTGACCGAACTCGTCGAGCGCGCCGGCCGGTCAGCGCCATCGTCCCCTCCTTCGGGCGTCGCGCCCTCGGCGGCGACGACGATCGAGAAGTAGCGCCCGCGCTCGTGGCGGTGGCGGATCAGCGTGCAGACCTCGTCGATGTCGAACGGGATCTCCGGGATCAGGATCACGTCGGCGCCGCCGGCGACGCCCGGAGTGCAGCGCGATCCAGCCGGCGTGCCGGCCCATCACCTCGACCACCAGGATCCGGTTGTGGCTCTCGGCCGTCGTGTGCAGGCGGTCGATCGCCTCGCTCGCGACGTGCAGCGCCGTGTCGAAGCCGAACGTCACGTCGGTCGCGCCGAGATCGTTGTCGATCGTCTTCGGCACGCCGATCACGTGCAGGCCGTCGTCGTGTCAGCTTGGCGGCGACGCCGAGCGTGTCCTCGCCGCCGATCGCGATCAGGCCGTCGAGCGTGTGAGCTCGCTGAACGTCTCGCGGACCTGCGTCGACGCCATCGTCGCGCTTGTACGGGTTGGTGCGCGAGCTGCCGAGGATCGTGCCGCCGCGCGGCAGGATCCCGCGCGTCGACTCGATCGTCAGCGGCTCGTAGGAGTTCTCGAGCACGCCTCGCCAACCGTCGTGGAAGCCGATCAGCTCGTCGCCGTAGGGGTTGATCCCCTTGCGCACGACGCCGCGGATCACCGCGTTCAGGCCTGGACAGTCGCCGCCTCCAGTGAGTAGACCGATGCGCATGCCGTGAATCCTAAGTGGTTCGCGAAGCGGAGATGGATTCGCCGCCTCGCGCCCCGAATGCTACGTCGTTGTAGGATCGATCGCGCGCTTCGGCCATAAGGTTCGACTCCGCCGCCCGCGGGGACCCTGTCTGCTATGGGGCGACTCCAGCCGGTTCCGATCCTGACCGTCAGCGCGTGGGAGCGGCTGCGCGACGCACGGTGGCCGGTCGTGCTGGCATCGCTCGCCGCGCTGTCGTGGTTCCTCGCCCACCGCGTACTCGGTCACCCGCAACCGTTCTTCGCGCCGATCGCGGCGGCGATCGCGTTGAGCACGAGCCAGATCCAGCGCAGCCGCAGGATCGCGCAGATGGTGATCGGCGTCCTGCTCGGGATCGGGATCGGCGAGGGACTGGTCGCGATCATCGGAACGAGCGCGACCGCGGTCGGCGTGGTCGTGCTCGTGACGCTGACCGCGTCGCTCGCCACGGCCGTGAGCTTCTTCAACGAGGGGATGATGTACGCCAACCAGGCGGCGGCATCTGCGATCCTCGTCGTCACGCTGCACCGTCATGGGACCGGCGGCGAGCGCGTGGTCGATGCGATCGTCGGTGGCGCGGTCGCGTTCGTGCTCGGCGTCGTGCTGTTCCCGGCCGAGCCTCTGTCGCTGCTGCGCCGCGCAGAGCTGTCGGTGATGCGCACGCTGGCGGCGGCGCTCAGGCGCGTCTCCGAGCTGATCGCCGGCGAGATCCAGGTCGGCGAGGAGTGGACGCTGCAGACGGGAGTCGAGATCCACCGCCAGCTCGACGCGCTCGCGCGGGCGCAGGCGACCGCCCGGACGAACGTCAGGGTCGCACCTCGGCGATGGCGGCTGCGCAGCGCTGTGGAGGCCGAGAGCCATCGCACAGCGCGGCTCGAGCTGCTCGCGAATGCGGTGCTCGGGCTCGTGCGAGCGGCGGCCACCGAGATCCACGGCGCGCAGCCGATCGCAACGGAGCTCGAGCCGCAGATCTCGCGGCTCGCGGACGTCATCGAGCGGCTGGCGGACACCCCGAGGCCGTGGCCCGACAATTGCGAGACGAGGTGCGCAGGCTCTCGGTCGGCACGCTCGCGGATCTCCGTTGCGGTACCGGCGATCGCGACGCGGTGACCTCGTCGATCCTCCGCGCCGCCGCTGACGATCTGGCGAAGGTCGTCAACGGCGGCGTTACGACGACGACACGCCTGGTGGGCAATGTCCGCACGTGGCACAGGTAGGAGATGGGTTCCGCTCCAGGTTGCCCGCGCCTTTGCCACGTGCTGATTGAGGACTCGGACCTTGCCGAGGCGGTCCCGACCGATCGACGGGATCAGGCGATCGAGGAGTGCGCCGCACCTGAGGTGAGCGTCTCGAGCGGTCCGTGGAGTATCGAGCCTGCCGTTCCGCCGACGGGCTCGCCATGCTCGTGCTCGAAGGGCTGGTCTTGCTCCGCGTCGCGATCGACGGACGGTACGCCATCGAGTTTCTCGGCGAGTGCGATCTGCTGCGCCCGTCGCAGCTCGACGACACGCAGACGCTGTCGATGATCCGACTTGGGTGGTGCTCGCGCCGATGCGTGTCGCGATGCTCGATGGACAGTTCGCGCGCCGCCTGGGCCAGTACCCTGAGCTCGCGGGGCGGCTGTTCGAACGTGCGATCCGGCGGTCACGACGGCTGATGGTGAACATGGCGATCATTCACCAGGCCCGCGTCGATGACCGTCTGCATCTGTTGTTCTGGCATTTCGCCAGTCGATGGGGCCGAGTGCGGGGCGACGGCGTGCTGCTGCCGTTTCGTCTTACCCACGCGGTGCTCGCCGATCTCGTCGCGGCTCAACGGCCGACGGTCACGAGCGCGCTGTCCGACCTGTGCAGACGCGGGATGGTGCGCGCGATCGACGAGGGCTGGCTGCTCGCTGGGGACCCGCCGGCGAGATCGAGAGCGTGCTCGCGACGGTCATCTCGCCGTCTCGGGACGCTTGGAGCCCTGAACGGTAGGGGTCTCGCATGCGCGCTCGGTGCGCGCTGCGGGGAGCGTTCGTGTCCGTGCAGGCCGCCGTCAGCTCAGGCGCGCGACGATGACCGGCGCGTGCGTCGGCGCCGCGCTGCCGCCGGGCGGCTCGGGAGTAACCAGCACCTGGCCGACGCCGTGGAGGTTGCCCGGGACGCCGACCGACGCCGGACCCCTTCGAGGTGACGCTGAACAGCGCGCTCGTCGGGCTCGGAGCGCGCTGGCCGCGCTTCAGCCAGACCTCGTAGACGTCATTGCCGGGCGGCGCGCGGCATCCCGCGCACCACTAGCTCGCCCCGCCCACCGCTGACTTTCAGCTTGGCCGAGCCGGGCCCGACCACGCTCGCGCTGTAGACGCGGCTGCTCGACCCGCCGCAGTGAGCTGAGCGCGATCGCGACCGGCGCGCCACGACCACAGCGAGCACGAGCGCGCTCGCGACTAGCGCCGGGCTCGGAAGCGCCATGAACACCGCGCGGGAGCCGAAAGGGCAGCTTCCTCACCTTCGCCCTGGAGCGCTGCCGCGGCGCGGCTCTGACCTCCGCCATCACCCGGCGCTTGAGCCCGCGCGGCACCGGCTGCGGTGGTGCGAGCAGCGGGAGCGTGTCGACGACCTCTTGGAACGCGCCGACCTCGTCGCGGCACACCACGCACGCAGCCATGTGCGCGCGGAACGCCTCGAGCTCGTCGCCCTCCAGTGCTCCGAGCACGTACGCGGCGGCATCCATCCCGCAATCTCGCTTCTCGGGCATCGACTCACCGGAGGTCATACCACGGCCTCCGCGGGATCGCCAAGCGCCATTCGCATCTTCGTCAGACCGAGCCGCATCCGGCCCTTCACGGTTCCGGCCGGCAGCTCGAGCATCTCGGCGATCTGCAGGTGAGTGAAGCCGCCGAAGTACGCGAGCTCGATCACCTGTCTCTGCTCGGGCGGTAGCTCGTCGAGCGCGAGGCGAATACTCCGCGCCTCCTCTCGGCGCGCGACTTCGACCTCGGTCTGCTCCGCCGCCGGCAGCCGCTCGGCGATGCCTTCGTCGCTGACGTCGCGACTCTCCCGCACCACGCCGCGTCGGAATGCGTCGATCGCCCGGTTGTGGACGACGCCGAGCACCCAGTTGCGCACGCTGCCGCGGCGGCGGTCGTAGCGAGCACCGCTCCGCCACAGCGATACGAACGCTTCCTGCACGACGTCCTCCGCCATCGCGCCGGCGGCCGCACATCCGGTAGGCGAGTGAGAACGCAGCCGAGCTGTGGCGGTCGAAGATCACTTCGAACGCGCGCGGCTCGCCGTCCTGCACGAGCGCCATCAGATCCTCATCGGCGACAGTTCGGAGATCGACACGGCGGCTGATGGATGAGGACAGGAACACGGTGATGGTGCGCGCGAAGGGGGATCCTCGCCCGTCACCGCCTCCTACGCAACCGGGCGACGCGCGGATCAGCCTCCTCCAGAGGCGCAGGACATCGCCGGCCTTCCCCCGGCAGCTCGCGGCGACGGCCCACACGCTCGAGCAGCTCGTCGGGCGCTTCCGCCTCGCTGCTTAGCGCGGGCGGCTAGATCCCCCGGGCGCGCAGGTACGCCCGATTGGCTGCCTGGTCGCTGGCGGCCTGGTTCGGCGGGTCTGACGGGTCGGGAATGATGTCCTGCTCGACGACCAGCCATCCCGCGTAGCCGTTCTGGCGAGCGCGGTCGAGCACGTCATCGACGGGCACGTCACCGTCGCCGAGGCGGCAGAATGCGCGCCTGCGCCAGATCGCCTCGACCGGAGCCGCTTCGCTGATGATCGCCTCGATCACGTCGAGCCGGGCGTCCTTCAGGTGCAGGTGATTGATCCGGTCGCCGCCAGTCGCTGACGGCGCTGACCGGGGTCTCCCCCACCCAGCAGCAGGTGGCCGGTGTCCAGGCACACGCCGACGTCGCTGCGCTCGAGCAGCTGCTCGATCTCCCACGGCGCCTCGACGTAGGTCGCAGTGTGCGGATGGAACGTCGGCTCGTAACCGCGCGCCCGGCAGCGATCGACGATCCGGGCGAGCGAATCGGCGAATGCGCCCAGCCGGCATCGTCCCAGCCGAGGCTACGGTCGTTCGCGGCCCGACCGCGGATACTGCGCTCGCGTCGGCGAGCCGGCGTCGGCGAGCGTCGGCCTCGGCGGCGGGACCCCGTTCGGCCGCTGTCCGTTGCCCGCGGCGTCGAAGGTGTCGAGCAGGGCGTCGAGCTCGGTGAGTGCCTGGGGCAGCACGCCGGATCGCTGAACAACACCGCGAAGTATCCGCCGGCGAGGGTGAGGTGGCGCTGGTGCAGGCGCGCGGGCAGCTCGGGCGGGCTGCCGAGGTAGCCGAGCGGGCCGAGGTCGATACCCGCATATCCCGCGGCCTCGACATCGTCGAGCAGCTCCAGCGGCTCGGGCACGAGCGGATCGATGCCGACCGTGATCTCGAACGCGCCGTAGCTGCAGGGCGCGTTCGCGACCGCGATCGCGGGGGCGTCCGCGCCTTTAGCTTGCGTGCTCATGCCTTCACCTCGGCGGGCCTGGGGTCGCTTGGTCGCACCTCGGGGATACCGGTCATGTGCACGCGCGCGATCGCGTTGCAGAGGGCAACGTCGTGAAGAGCCGTCCACTCCGTTGGTCCGCGGTGGGCGGCTCTCGAGGATCGCGCTGCGGAACTCGAGCAGCTCTCGTTTGAACGGCTCGACGTAGGACACGGTCTCAACCGTGCGCCACGAGTGCGGCGAATCGGGCTTTCCACCCTCGATCGCCAGTTCGCTGGGCTCTCCGCGGAGGTAGGGAGAGGGCAGGGTCAGGGTCACTCGCGCGTCGAGCCCGTAGAACGCTAGCTCCTGCCGGTAGCGCGCGATTCCCGGAAGGTCAACCCACGAGAGGTGACACTCGACGCCGTCGAAGACGAGGCTCAGATTGACGACCCGCGGGCGTCAGCTCGGCGTACTTGACGAGCTCGGGCTCGCCAAGCGCTCCGCGCAGCGGCGTTGAGCTCGTGGACGAGGTTGTCGAGCAGCATCCACCGCTAGCAGTAGCGCGTGTTCTCGTCGGCGTCGGGAAGCGCCGCCAACACGCTCTGTTCGTCTTCGGCGACCAGCTGCTGCGCGAGGTGCGCCGGGGCTTGCGCCGGAGGCGCGAGCGCGTAGTTCTCCAGATACGGTCGCCACGGCGACTCGAGCGTGGTCACGCGGACGCAACCGCAGCTCGCCGGCCTGCGGGAGCACCTCGAGCAGCCGCTCGTAGGCCGGGTCGTAGCGCTTCATGGTCCCGACCATCAGCTGCACGCCGGCCGGCGGCGGCCGCGTCGAGCATCTGCTGCCCCTCGTCGAGGTTCAGGCACATCGGCTTCTCGACGAGCACGTGCATGCCGGCGTTGGCGGCCGCGATCGCGATCGGCGCATGGCTGCCCGAGGTCAGGACGAGCACGGCGTCAAGCGCGTCGCTCGAGCATCTCCTCCCAGCTGGTGAACACCGCGGATTCGCCGTACCGCCGGGCGCACGCCTGTGCGGTCGCTTCGGAGATGTCGCACACCGCGCGCAGGTCGAACAGATCGTCGAGCTCGAGCAGGTGCGGCAGGTGCATGACCTGCGCGATCACGCCGCAGCCGACCACCCCTACCTTCAGTCGCCCGTTCATGCGGCTTCTCCTCGTCGATTCGTGTGCTCACGAGGTCGCGGCCTCGATTGACGGCGCGGTCCGCGGGCGTCTCCGGATTCGCCGGCGTCGCGGCACGGACCGCGCTCGGCAGCGCGAACGCCACGGCGGTGATGCGTCAACGATGCGGCGATCAGCAGCGAGGCGATCGCGTTGATCTCGGGCGTGATCCCGAACTTGACCTGCGTGTAGATGTAGATCGGCAACGTATTGCCGCCACCGATCAGGAACAGGGTGATCACGAACTCGTCGAGCGAGAGCGTGAACGCGAACAGCGCACCGGCGAAGATCGCCGGGCCGATCAGCGGCAGGACGACGTAGCGCAGGCGCTGCCACGCGTTGGCGCCGAGGTCGCTCGCGGCGCGCTCGAGCGAGCGGTCGAACCCTTCCAGCCGCGCGGCCACGACGAGGATCACGAACGGCGTCGTGTACACGCTCTGACCGATCACCGCGGTCTGATTTGACAGCTGCAGGTGCAGGACGCTGGTGAAGAACGGTCAGCAGCGAGACGCCGATCAAGAGGCCCGGGAGCATGATCGGCAGCGTCAGCGCCGCGCGAATCCCGCTGCGGAACGGCAGGTTCGAGCGGACCAGCGGGAACGCCGCAGCGGTGCCGACGAAGGTGCTCACCAGCGTGACCTCGAGCGCCACGCTGAGCGTCGTCTTGATCGCATCCTGGATCTGAAAGTCGCTGAACGCGTCCTTGTACCAGTGCGTCGTCCAGCCGGTGATCGGCAGCGTGCCGAACTGATTCGCGTTGAAGCTGAACAGCACGAGCAGGATGATCGGCGCGAACAGGAAGAAGTACACGAGCACCGCCCAGCTCGTCAGCGCCCCGCGGAGCAGTCGTCCGCGGGGAGCGACGATGTCGGTGGCGTCTGCTCTACCGGCCATATGCCTCTGCCACGTCCAGTTGCTTACGGAACACGACGAGCAGGACCACGATCAGCGCGGCGATCAGCAGCGACACAGCTGCGCCGCGGGTGTACTCCGCGCCCTGGAAGAAGTTGACGATCAGGTTCCCGATCATCACCCCGCGAGTTCCGCCGACGAGCTGCGGTGTCAGGTACTCGCCGAGGACGGGGATGAACACGAAGATGACCGCGGTCGTGACACCGGGCCTGATCTGCGGCAGCAGAACCTTCGTCATCGCGGTGCGAGGCGGTGCACCGAGATCCATCGCCGCCTTCAGCTGCTGCCAGTCAAAGCGCTCCAGCGTGGCGTACAGAGTCAGCGCCGCGAATGGGAAATACAGGTAGATGAGGACGAGAATCACCGCCGGGCGGTTGTAGAGCAGGAACGACAGCGGGTGATGGATCAACCCGATCGACTCGAGGAAGCGGTTGAGCACGCCCTTCTCGCCGAGGATCGTCGTCCACGAAGTGACCCGGAGCAGATAGCTCGTCCAGAACGGGAGGATGATCATCAGCAGCAGCGGTCGCCGGAGCGCCGGCCGGACGTACCTCGCGAGCCAGTAAGCGAGCGGGAACGCCGCCAGCAAGGTGAGGAACGTCGCGACTGCGGCGACCCAGATCGTGTCCCACAGCGTGGTGACGTACGTCGAGGTGCTGAAGAAGTAGCTGTAGTTCTCCAGCGTCCAGTGGTGAACGACGTTGTAGTTGACGACGGTCCAGAAGCTGTAGGCCACGATCAGCGCCATCGGCGCGAGGAAGAACGCGCCGAACAGCACGATCGCCGGCGAGAAGCCCAAGTACTGCGCGAGCCGACTGCCCAGGCCGGGCCCCCGCGGCAGGCGTTGCCGCGGGGGCACCGGCTAGCGCCGGTTCAGGAGCTACTGCCACGGGGGGCTACGCCCCGAAGACTTGGTTGAACGCGTCGATGTACGCCTGCACGTTGCCCGATGGGCCTCTTGAGCGTCATCTTCAGCGCCCGATCGGGCTGGTTGTAGAACAGCAGGTCCGCGCGCTCCTTGTATCCGTGGTCCACCAGCCACTTGTAGGACTTCTCATTGAACAGCGGCCGACCGTTGGCGAGGAAATTCTGCGCGATCCACTGCGGCTGCGCCATCGCGTTCATGAACTGCTCGAAGCGGTTGCGGTGCGCCGACGCCTTGACGATCTGCTCACCGTCGATGAATCCGAACACGCCCTCCTTGGGCGTGGCGAGCTTCACCGTTGGACCGCCCGCCGCCTTGACGCGGAAGTCGGTTCCGAGGTTCTCGATCGCGATCCACGCCGAACCGTCAGCGAGCGCTCTGACCGAGTCGGAGTTCTGAGACGACGAGCTTGAAGAACGCCGGCTTCGCCGCCTTCAGGAAATCCTGGGCGCGCGAGATCTCGCCCGTGGTCATGTTGTACG
>CAVYAH010000059.1:0-17295 GCA_963766415.1 uncultured Alphaproteobacteria bacterium
CTCGGGCTGATGGCAGCGGGCGAGATCGACAGCGATGCGGTGCGACGGGGAATCGAATGGCTAAGGGCGACGCAAGCAGACGACGGCTTGTGGGGCGAGGAAACCCATACCGGAGGTGGTTTTCCGCGGGTCTTTTATCTCCGCTATCACGGCTATTCCAAATATTTCCCTCTCTGGGCGATGGCCCGATATCGCAACCTCAAGCGCTCGAGCGCGAGGCGCGTCACGGTCGGGATGTGATGTTCGTCGTCGCCTGCGGGCTCAAGCGTGAGGCGAAGCTGATCGCGCGCGGCGGCGACGTGCTGCCCGTGGCGGGTGGAGGTGATCCGGCGCGGCTCGAACGTGAGCTCGACGACATGGCGGAACTGTTCCCCGGCGTGATCGTCTCGAGCGGCCTTGCCGGTGCGCTCGATCCCGCGCTGAACCCCGGCGATATCGTGATCGACGGCGATCCCCGCTTCGTCGCGCGGGTCCGCTCGGTGCTGCGCCACGCGATCGCAGGCACGGTGACCGGCGTCGATGCAATCGCCGCAACAGTCGCCGGCAAGCGCGCGCTGCGCGAGGCCACCGGGGCGATTGCCTGCGACATGGAGAGCCATATTGCTGAACGGGTTGCTCGCGAGCGCGGCCTTCCGTTCGGCGTGATCCGCGTCATCTCCGACGGCGCCGACGCGTCGCTTCCGCCAGTGGCAATGGTTGCCATGCGGCCCGACGGAGGCATCGCGCTTGGCGCGGTGCTGGCCTCGCTCGCCCGTGATCCGCGCCAATTGCCGGCATTGCTCCGAACCGGACGGCAAGCCGACCGGGCGTTTCGCGAGCTAGGTCGCCTTTTCGACGCGCTTGGCCGCGCCGGGATTTGCCGTCTTGATCCTGGCGAGTTCACGCGCGACATGGCTTGAATAGACGTCTTCTGCAGGACGCGCCTTCGACAGGTCGATATCTGGCGCCATCGGCCCTTCGGTCTTCACGCCGTTACGGCCGACCTTGAGCATTTTGTACGGATGGCGGATCGCGTCGGTCGCCGCCGTTCCCTCGAACCCGCAATGCGTCATGCAGTTCGAACATTTCTCGTACCTACCGACCCCGAATTTCTCCCAGTCGGTGCCTTCCATCAGCTCCTTGAAGGTCGCGGCATAGCCTTCTCCAAGAAGGTAGCACGGCTTTTGCCAACCGAAGATCGTCCGGAGGGGCATCGACCAGGGCGTGCATTCATAGGTCTGATTGCCGGCGAGGAAATCGAGGAAAAGCGGCGAATTGGTGAAGGTCCAGTCCTTGCCGCCATGGCCGCGCGCGAAGAGGTTGCGGAAGAATTTCTTGGTCCGCTCGCGGCTGAGGAAATGCTCCTGGTCGGCGGCGCGTTCATAGGCGTAGCCCGGAGAGATGGTGATCTCGACACCCAGTTGTTCCATCTCGTCGAAGAAACCGGCGAGCCTGGCCGGATCGGCGCCGTCGAACACTGTGCAATTGATCTGGACCCGAAATCCCTTCGACTTGGCAAGTTTGATCGCCTCGACCGCAATTTCGTAGGTGCCCTCGAGATCGACCGCATGGTCGTGCGCCGCCTTGTCGCCGTCGAGATGGATCGACCAGGTGAAGAAGGGCGAAGGCTCATAGTCGTCGATCTTCTTCTTCAGGAGCAGCGCGTTGGTACAGAGGATGACGAGCTTCTTGCGTTCGATAAAGCCCCTGACGATGCGGGGCATGTCCTTGTGCAGCAGCGGTTCGCCGCCTGCGATTGAGACCGCGGGCGCACCGCATTCGTCGATCGCTTCCATGCATTGCTGATAGGAAAGGCGCTGGTTGAGAATGGGATCGGGATAGTCAATCTTGCCGCAGCCCGGGCACGCCAGGTTGCAGCGGAACAAGGGCTCAAGCATCAGTACCAGCGGATATTTGCCGCCCTTGATATGATGCTTGAGCGTGTAAGCGCCGATACGCGCGACCTGTGACAGTGGAAGTCCCATTTTCGATCCTATTCAGCAACAGCGCGGACGAATTCCTCAACGGGGAGGGAAGGCCGAACTCGATATTCTCGGTAGCGCCCTCGAGCTGCGTCAAGGAGATCGGACGTATTGCGGCAATTGCCGCAATCACGCTTTCGACCAGGCTCTCGGGCGCGGAAGCACCGGCTGTTATGCCGATCGTTTGAATGCCCTCGACCCAGGAAGGTTCGATATCAGCACCGTCATCGACCAGATAGCTCGGCACGCCCATCTCGCTGCCGATCTCCCGCAGACGATTGGAGTTCGAGCTGTTGCGCGAGCCCACGACGATCAACAGATCGCTGCGCTTCGCTAATTCGCGTACTGCCGTCTGCCAATTCTGGGTCGCGTAGCAGATATCCGCGACCTCCGGGCCAACGACGTCGCTGAAACGTTCGCCAAGTGCAGCGATCACGTCGCGCGTTTCATCCACGCTCAGCGTGGTCTGGGTGATGTATGCGATCGGGGTGTCACCTGCGAGCTTCAGCGCGGCGACGTCCTCTACGGTGGAGACCAGATGGATCGGTGCATCGATCTGGCCAGTCGTGCCGATCACCTCGGCATGGTCGGCATGGCCGATCATCACCAAGGTGCGCCCGGCCTTGGCATAGCGCCGCCCTTGAATATGCACCTTCGTGACGAGTGGACAGGTGGCGTCGATCACGGGCAGCCCGCGCGCCGCGGCGTCTTCCTGAACCGCGCGCGCAACGCCGTGCGCGCTAAATACGGTCGTGGCGCCGGTGGGAATTTCGTCGAGCTCGTCGACGAACACCGCTCCGAGGCCGCGCAGCCTGTCGACGACATGGCGATTGTGGACGATCTCGTGCCGCACATAGACTGGAGGTCCGTACAGATCGAGCGCGCGCTCGACGACCTCTATCGCCCGGATCACACCCGCGCAAAAACCGCGCGGATTCGCCAGCAGCACCGTCAGCGGCTCTGGGTCGGCACCGTCCCATCTGTTCTGCATGCAGTTGCCCCTTTCGAATTTGGGCCTGTAGTTCAAGGAAATAGTGTCAAGAGCGGTGAGGCAAAAGGATTAAATCGACATGCGCCCGACTGGGCATACCACGGTAGACACTGATGCTCCGCCGGCGCTAGTAACCTCAAGGACGAGGAGTTGTCCGATGCGTAGGTCGATCGCCGGAGCGCTGCTGCTGGCATTCTCCACTCCCGTAATGGCGCAAACCGACCCTGCGCGGGTCACGGTTCAGGGGCTCGACAACGGGCTGCTCGCTATCATGAAGGCAAAAGGCACCGAGAAGAGCCGTGCTCAATCAATCGCGCCGGTTATCGATCGTACCTTCGATCTGCCGCTGATGACCCGCCTTGCAATCGGGCCAAGTTGGACGACGATTGCGCCAAGTGACCAGCAGGCCCTCGTCGCGGCGTTTCGCCGAATGACGATCGCGCAATATTCCACGAATTTCGACAGCTGGTCGGGTGAGAGTTTCACCATGGCGCCCGAGGTCGAAACCCGCGCCGGCGACAAGCTAGTCCGCACCACCCTTAACGCGCCCGGCAAGGAGCCCATCCCAATCAGTTATCGCCTTCGGGCAAGCGGCGGTGACTGGAAGATCATTGACGTTTTCTACCGCAATTCGATTAGCCAGATCGCTACACGCCGTTCCGATTTCTCCTCCGTGCTGGCCAAGGAGGGTGCGAAGGCGCTGATTGCGCATCTCGACAGTCTCGCCGCCAAAGGCAGCTTTTGACGCCTCCGTTCGTACTGCCGCTGGCGCTGCTGGTCACGCCGCCCCAGATATCGCCCACCGGAACAGAGACACCCTTGGTCGCCTCCACGCCGGTGGTCGCCCCGGCTGAGATCGAGACCCATGACCAACCAACATCTTCCACCGGCACAGAGGCAGCGCCGCCCGAGAGCGACATGCCTCCGGAGCTTGCGGATCCGCTGGTCGACCCCGCCAACCAGCCGAACCTAGGAACACAGCCGAAAGCCGCTCGCCACTACCCCGGCGATCCGCTCGAAGGTTTCAACCGGACCATGTTCGGGATTGAGCTGGGGCTGGACAAGTCGATCCGGCCGCTTGCAATGGGTTATCAGCATATACTGCCGAGGCCAGCGCGGGCGGGCCTGCGCAACTTCTTTCGCAACCTTTCCGAGCCGGTGGTATTCCTGAACGATCTGCTCCAGCTTAAGCCGGGCAGGGCAGCGCGTACGCTCACGCGTTTCACCATCAACTCGACCGTTGAACTCGCCGGCCTGCTCGACGTTGCCGCTTCGAAGGGGGTAAATCTTCGGCATCGAAACAACGGCTTTGGCAACACTCTCGCTTACTACGGCGTGCACGGCGGCCCATATCTGTTCTTGCCCCTCGTTGGTCCCACGACGTTGCGCGACCTCCTTGGCGAGCCGGTCGACGGGGCCGTGCTGCCGGTTGCCATTGGAAAGCCGTTCAACGACTGGCGCTATGGGGTCAGTAGTTCCGTGATTACGGGACTGGACATGCGGGCGGAGTCGGACCCTGAACTGCGCGCGCTCTTTGCCGGAGCAGTGGATCGTTACGCGACGCTGCGGTCGGTCTGGCTACAGAACCGCGCGGCTGAAATCTCCGCGCTGCACAGTCATAGGAAGGCGTCTGCGCCGGCCTTGGAGCTAGAGGATCCACTGCGTGATCCCGCTACCTCCAATGTGCCTCCTGTGAACTCCGATGAAGGCCTGGTGAAATTTCACGCGCACGAGCTGGATGATATGATTGCCGGTCCGGCAATCGTCACCGTGCCGGATTGACCGTACGCGCTTCTCTAACAGCCCTTCAATCTCTCGATCTGGCGCAAGCTATTGAACGGAACGGCAGATGAGAGGATAGCTCGTTCGATGAGGGCCGCCTTTGCCACGCCGCTGCTCGATACGGTTCAGTATCCCGCCGACATCCGGGGCCTGAGCAAAGACCAGCTCCCGCAGCTCGCCGACGAGTTGCGTCAGGAGATGATTTCGGCGGTCTCCGTAACCGGCGGGCATCTTGGCGCGGGGCTCGGGGTCGTCGAGCTCACCATCGCCGTCCACTATGTGTTCGATACGCCCAGCGACAGGCTGGTCTGGGACGTTGGCCACCAGGCTTATCCGCACAAGATCGTCACCGGCCGGCGCGACCGCATTCGTTCGCTTCGCCAGGGTGGGGGCCTCTCGGGCTTCACCAGGCGCAGCGAGAGCGAATATGACCCGTTCGGCGCGGCGCACAGCTCGACCTCGATCTCCGCGGCGCTTGGCTTCGCAATCGCCAACAAGCTGTCCGACGCGCCGGGCAAGGCTATCGCCGTCATCGGCGACGGCGCGCTTTCGGCGGGCATGGCCTATGAGGCGATGAACAATGCCGCGGCGGCCGGGAACCGGCTGATCGTCATCCTCAACGATAACGACATGTCGATCGCGCCGCCGGTCGGATCACTGCGCAATGCGCTGGCGCGGCTGGTCTCGTCGGGCAAATATCTGGCTCCCCGGAGGCTCGCACAAAAGCTCGCAAGGGCAATGCCCGAGCCGCTGCACGTCGCCGCCCGAAAAATGGAAGAATATGCTCGTGGCATGGCGACCGGCGGCACGCTCTTCGACGAGCTTGGTTTCTACTATGTCGGTGCGGTTGACGGACACGACGTGCGCGCGCTCGTCGAGGTGCTCGAGAACGTCCGCGACGCCGAGATAGGGCCGATGCTCGTCCACGTCGTCACCAAGAAGGGCAAAGGCTATGCGCCCGCAGAGAATGCGGCGGACAAGTATCACGGCGTCGTGAAATTCGACGTGGTGTCCGGCGTTCAAGCGAAGCCGGCGGCCGGCGCGCCGAGCTATACGAGCGTCTATGCGAAGGCGCTGATCGGCGAGATGGAGCGCGATGAAAAGGTCGTCGCAATTACCGCCGCGATGCCGTCGGGCACCGGGCTCGACAAGGTTGGGGAGAAATTCCCCGACCGCACCTTCGATGTCGGCATCGCCGAGCAACATGCGGTGACCTTTGCAGCCGGCCTGGCAGCCCAGGGCTACAAGCCGTTCGCGACCATCTATTCGACCTTCCTGCAGCGCGCCTACGACCAGGTGGTCCACGACGTCGCGATCCAGAACCTGCCGGTGCGCTTTGCGATGGACCGTGCTGGCCTGGTCGGCGCTGATGGACCGACGCACGCCGGAAGCTTCGATCTCGCCTATCTCTGCACGCTTCCGAATTTCGTCGTGATGGCGGCGGCCGACGAGGCGGAACTTTGCCACATGGTCCACACCATGGCGCTTCACGACGGCGGGCCGATCGCCGTGCGCTACCCGCGCGGCGAGGGCCGGGGCCTTCCGCTTCCCGAGCAGCCGCAGGCGCTCGAGATCGGCAAGGGGCGCATCGTCCGCGAGGGCAAGAAGGTTGCGATCCTGTCGCTTGGCACCCGCCTCGCCGAGGCTGAGAAGGCTGCCGACCAGCTCGATGCCATGGGCCTTTCGACCACCGTCGCCGACCTGCGCTTCGCCAAGCCGCTCGATAGCGAGCTGATCCGCCGACTGCTGACTAGCCACGAAGTCGCGGTGACGATCGAGGAGGCGTCTATCGGCGGCCTCGGAGCGCACATCCTGACGCTCGCCAGCGACGAGGGACTGATGGACGGGGGCCTCAAGATCCGTACCATGCGCCTGCCCGACCGCTTCCAGGATCAGGAGAAGCCCGAAAAGCAATATGACGAGGCGCACCTCAACGCGCCGGACATCGTCGAAACCGTGCTGAAGGCACTGCGCTACAATGCCATCCTGCCAATTGAGGCACGCGAGTTTGTATGAGGTGTCAACTCTTTCCGCCGAGCTGGCGGCTCTATAGTTCCTCCGCCACCGTCACACGAACACCGAGAAGTCGGTTGACTGCACGATAGCGATGCAATCGGTCGTATCTACGCTGGTTGTGGCGAGCAGCCGTCGACCATGGCTGACACTCATCGTCGCGTTAGTATTGGCGAGCATGTCACTGCTGGTCGTGGGCGATCGCTTTGCGATGACCACGGACACAGCCGAGCTCATTTCGCCCAAGGTCCCTTGGCGCAAGCAGGAAGCGGCAATGGAGACCGCTTTCCCGCAACTGCGCGATGTGACGCTCGTAGTGATCGATGGAGCCACCCCTGAGCTGGCCGAGGGCGGTGCTGCGAAGCTCGCAGCGAATCTGGCCAGGGACAAGGTCCATTTCCGGCTGGTAAGCCGGCCCGATGGCGGAAACTTCCTGCAGCGTGAGGGGCTGCTGTTCGGCTCTGAGCAGGCAGTGCGGGACGCGACCTCGGCGCTGGTCGAAGCGCAACCGATGCTGGGCCCGCTTGCCGCCGATCAAAGTTTGCGCGGGGTCGCTGACGGACTCTCGACGATGGCCGATGCAGTTGCAGCGGGGCAGGTAACGCTCGACCGGATCGACAGGCCGATGCGCGCGCTCGCAGACGCGAGCGAGAGCGTGCTCGCCGGAAAACCGGGCTATTTCTCGTGGCAGGCCCTTTTCACAGGCAGCGGTACGCCGGCTCCCTCGACCCGGAGGTTTATCCAGGTCCAGCCGATTTTGGACCACGGCTCGCTGATGCCAGGCGAGGCCGCCAGCGACGCTATCCGTGCTGCCGCAGCCGGCGCTTCGCCTCGATGCGGCGCACGGTGTTCGGGTGCAGTTGACGGGCGAGGTGCCGCTTGCCGACGAGGAATTCGCCACCCTCCAGGAAAATATCGGCGTGGTGGGTCTGGTGATGCTCGGCGCGATGTTGCTGACCTTGTGGCTGGCGACCAAATCAGTCCGGCTGGTCGCAGCGATCCTGACAACGATCGTGCTCGGCCTCATCATGACCATGGCGATCGGCCTGCTCACGGTGGGTCGCTTCAACCTCATATCGGTGGCCTTCATTCCACTGTTCGTGGGGCTCGGGGTTGATTTCGGCATTCAGATCTGCGTGCGCTACAATGCCGAGCGCCTCGGTGGGGCCGAGCCGGCCCAGGCGCTGCGCCAGGCCGCTGCCGCGCTGGGCGCACCGCTAAGCTTGGCGGCAGGCGCGATATTCCTGGGCTTCGGCGCTTTCCTGCCGACCGCATATGTCGGCGTCGCCGAGTTGGGCGTCATTGCCGGCCTCGGCATGATCGTGGCGCTAGTCCTGAGCGTCACCTTGCTTCCTGCGCTGATCCTGCTCCTTCGTCCGGGCAAGCCGCGCAAGGAAGTTGGCTTTTCCTCGCTGGCGGGGGCCGATACATGGCTCGAACGGAGACGCGGCGCGGTGTTGTGGTCGTTCGTGGTGGCACTGATCATTAGCATCGCTCTGCTTCCCTGGGTGACGTTCGACTTCAACCCGCTGCACCTGCGCGATCCCGATGCCCCAGCGATGCGGGCACTCGCCGATCTTACCCGCGACCCCGATCGTACACCGAACACGATCGACGTGCTTGCCCGCAATCAGGCCGAGGCGAATGCGCTTGCCGCCAGGCTCGCGGCATTGCCGGAAGTATCGCAGGTGGTCTCTATCGATAGCTTCGTTCCCGAGGGACAATCCTCGAAGCTGGCCCTGATCCAGGATGCATCGTTGCTGCTCGATGTCGTCCTCAATCCACTCGACACCCTGCCTCCCCCAAGTGACGCTGAGATAGTTACCAGCCTATCCCGGAGCGCGGCAAAGCTGCGCGGAGCGGCGGGAACGGGAACGAGCCCCTCCGCGCGCGATGCGCGGCGCCTCGCAACCGCTCTCGACCGGCTGGCCCGTTCCTCCTCCGCCGATCGGGCGAAGGCAAATGCAATGGTCGCCCAGCCGCTGGACGTGATGTTGGATCAGCTACGCTTGGCACTCCAGGCTACGCCGGTCGCCCGTGCCGACCTACCGCCCGATCTCGTGCGTGACTGGGTGACCCCGGACGGTCGCGTTCGGCTGCAGGTCTTCCCGAGCGGCGACGGCAACGACAATCGAGTGATCCGAAAATTCAGCGCGGCGGTCGGAGATGTGACGCCGGCGATTTCTGGTTTGCCGGTGGCGACGCAGGCCGCAGCTAATACGGTGGCCAATGCGTTCGTCGAAGCGGGCATCCTGGCATTTCTGCTGGTGAGCCTGCTCCTGTTCGCTGTATTGCGCGATCTTCGTGAGGTAGCGTTCACGCTTGCGCCGGTGGTGCTGTCGATCTTCCTGACGTTGGGTACCTGCGTGCTGATCGGCCAGCCGATCAACTTCGCCAACATTATCGCCTTTCCCTTGTTGTTCGGCGTCGGCGTCGCCTTCCACATCTATTTCGTAATGGCCTGGCGATCAGGTTCGACCGGATTGCTCCAGTCTAGCCTCGCGCGCGCAGTGCTGTTCAGCGCGCTTGCCACCGGTACTGCCTTCGGCAGCCTTTGGCTGTCGCACCATCCGGGAACGGCGAGCATGGGCAAGATTCTGATCATCTCGCTTGGGTGGACCTTGATCTGCGCACTGATTTTCGAGCCCGCGCTGCTCGGTCCACCACGCGCATCGCCGATCGATCGTTGACCGGCCTGCCGGAACCAGCGCTTCACGGACGCGAAAATCAGAACGATGATCGCAAAGAGGCCCGCGCGACGAAGAATTCGTAAGATGCTGGATCGCTCTTCAGCCGGCAGCGGCCCTGGGTACGTCTTAGCGACCAATCGTAATCATTCCGCCGTTTGGAATGTCGGGGATGCTGAACGCGATCGCGCCGCTTTGTGGGTTCTTCGATCTCTGGATTAGTCCGACACTGCCGCTGACGGATGACCGGCCGGATCTATCGTGGACGACGAGTTCGATTTGCTTCCACCAAGGGGCGAAGCGACCTTCACGGGGATCGAAGCTGATAACCAGGCTTTGGCCGTCTCCCGATGCACAGTGAATCGTCTGACGCAGGTAATCGCCCTTGTCGAAGGCCATCGAATGACCGTCATCGAAATAGATTACCCCCTGACAATCCGCTCCAGGATAAATGTCGAGATGAAGCGGACCGACGGGCGTTTCCGATGTGCTCTGCACAAGTGGTTGACGCGGAAGGATCGTGCCGGCGCGCACGAAGACCGGAAGGCGATCGAGAGCAGGAGTCTCCTTGATCGCTGGCCGGCCGCCTAGGCGCTCACCCGTCCAGTAATCGTACCACCCTCCCGGCGGCAGACAGACATCGTAGGGCTCAGGGGATTCCATTTTCGGCGGCGGTGCAATCAGTAGCGCCTGACCAAGTGTGAAGCTCATCGATTGGTCGCACGGCGCTTGGGAAGCGTCGGGATAGTCGTAGAAGAGAGGACGCATCAATGGATCCCCGGTGCGCGCATTCTCGTCGGCGAGCGCGTAGAGGTAAGGCATGAGCCGATAGCGCTCCTCGACGAAACGGCGGCGTATTGCGAGTTGTGCAGGGCCGTCTACCCACGGCTCGGCGCGGGGCGTGTCCTTCGCCGAATGATCGCGGAAAATTGGCGTGAACGCCGCCACCTCGAACCAGCGGGTCATCAGCTCGGGGCTCGGCCCGCCGGTGAACCCCCCGACATCGGCGCCGGCGTATGCGAAGCCAGAAAGGCCGAGGTTGATCAGCTGGTGGACCATCAGCCGCAAATGATCCCAAGTAGAGCTGTTGTCGCCGGTCCAGGTGACCGCATAGCGCTGCCCGCCAGCATAACTCGCCCGGGTCATCACGAAGGCCCGCTCGCTCGGCCGAAGGGCCTTCACCCCCTCATAAGTCGCGCGTGTGTTCTCCATTCCGTAGACGTTGTGGATTTCGGCATGCGTGGCATTTCGCGGAGCGAAATCGTCGCTGTCGACGCGATGCACGATGTCGAGCGGCATCGTTCCGGTATCGTTGAACACCGATGGCTCGTTCATGTCGTTCCAGAAGCCGGCGATGCCATCGTTGACGAATTGCCGGAAGTTCGTGCCCCACCAGGTACGTGCGTTCTTGTCGGTAAAATCGGGAAAGACAGATGGGCCAGGCCAAACCTTGCCGGCAAATGTGGATCCGTCGGGATTGTGGACGAAGGCGTTGCGCGCGCTGCCGGTGTCAAAAGGCGCATAGCCCTGGTTAGGCGCATCGGCGACGTGCAGATCGGTAATCGCGACCAGCTTGATCCCCTGCGCGCCAAGCTCGCCGACCAGGCCCTTCAGATCCGGAAAGGCCGTCTTGTTGACGGTAAACGGGCGGTTTCGATCCTGATAGTCGATGTCGAGCCAGATGACGTCGGTCGGGATCTTGTCCTTCCTGAGGGTCGCGGCAATCTGACGAACCTCCGAGGCGGACATATAGCTGTAGCGAGACTGTTGGTAACCGAGGGCCCATTCGGGCGGCATCGGCGCCTTACCGGTGAGCGCGATGTAGCGCCGGACCACGTCGCGCACAGCCGGGCCGGCGATAACGTAATAGTCAATCGGACCATTGGGCCCGCCCATCATCAGCGTGTCGGCCGAAGCGTGGCCGAAATCGAAGAAGGTGCGCCACGAGTTGTCGAGGAGAAATCCATAGCTTCCGCCTTCACCCCCGGTCGCTATGAAAAAGGGGATCGACTTGTAGATCGGGTCGGTCGAACTATCGAAGCCATAGGCGTCGGTGTTCCAGTCGACGTAGCTCTTCCCGCGACGGTCTAGCGAGCCGCCGGTCTTGTCGCCGAGGCCGTAGATATGCTCGCCCGGCGGCAGCACCTTGCGAAGTGTGAACTTGGTCCCGTCGAAAGAGAGAGGTGAACCCGAATCGGCGACGATCACCTTGCCCGAGAGGTCGGTGACCGTCAGCGCAAGGTTGGACGGATCGACGACAACTCGGATTGCTCCTGTTGCAAAGCCGTTCGCCAGCGGCGTCACCGGGGCATGATGAGCACGAATTGTTGGAAGAACCGCCCAACTGGCGTCTTCCGGCAGCACCCCGTCGGGTGCAATGCGAACTCGGACGACTTGGTCGGTCAATGCCGTCACTCGCATCAGCGCAAGGCCATGACGCACCTCTAATCCGTCGATACGTGGCACGATCGCCTCAGAAGTGTTCGCCGGCGGCGCATCCACGGCCCGTGCAACGGCTGGTAACGCCGCCAGCAAGCTCGCGAAGTAAGCCAAGGCTGCTATCCTCATTCGGTTTCCCCGCCCCGGCCGTCGCCTGGTCATGATCTCAGGATTGTCGTTCGAAGGCGCTGCTTCAACGCCGTCCGCTGAGCCTGCGTCATCTCTCCAAGGATCCCGCGAGCATTCAGCGGAATATGCGCGGCCCCGTCCTCGTCGAAGACGTACTTATCGAACATCGCCCGCCAATAAGCGCGCTCCGGCGGGGGGAGCGTTTTCAGAGCCAGCAATGCGGTCAGGAAAGCGTCGTGCGGATTGCCGAGGCCGATGGGACTATCTCCCCACCAGTAATTGACCATCGCATTGTAGGGATCGCGCGAAGTGACGTGATGCCACCAGTATCGCGGCATCAGCAGCGCATCGCCGGGGCTTAGATGGGCGACGCGTGCCGCCTCGAGCGCCTGTCGGAAGCGCGGAAAGGCGTTGAAATCGGGAGTTTCAGGATCGACGAACGAGAGCGGTGGCGGGTTGTCGAGCGGGCCGAGGTAGAGATTGGCGACCTGCTCGGGCGGGAAGAGCACGAACCGCCTGTGGCCGGCAACGACGCAGGCGAGATTGTGATCTCGGTCGTTATGAATTTGCGTCTTGACCGGGCCGCCGAGCCACAGCTTCGGGCGAGCGACGGCCGGAACTAGCGGCATTGGATTGTCGCGCACGAAAGCCGGCATCTGAGTATCGAGTGAGAGCATCTGGATGGCGAGGTAGGCCGGGTTCGGGTCGCTACGCGCGCGCGCAATTCGAGCGAGCGTTTCGCCCAGTGGGCGCATTCGCTTGGTGAAGCTGAATTCGCGCGGATCTGCACTATAGCTGAACCGGCCGCGGCTCGACGGCGGCGCCTCCATCACGGGCACCAGCGCGCCGCAATCCCGCGACATCAAATATGCATCGAGTGTCGCCGGCGACTGCACGGCAGCAGCAAGAGCCGGCCAATGGCGGACCACGCCCTTCAGGAGGATAGGTTCGGCGCGTGCGAGCAACGCGTCTATCTCCTGGATAGTGGTCGCTATCCCGGCGGCGACCGGGGGGAGCGCGGATCGAGCGCCGGGACGGAAGCCGCCGCGTTCATCCCGTCTTGCCGGCACCAATCTCGGCGAGATAGAGGTCATGCGTCGGCTGCTCGAGGACCTTGGCGCTGACAAAACCAAGAATCCGTCTCAAACCTTCCTTGATCCGTTCCGGCGCCACGCTTTCAATCGCGGGCGGCCAACTCTCAGGGGTCAAGCCAAGCCCGATGAAGAGCGCTCGCCACTGATCCGGACTGAATGTCTCATCCTCCATCGGCGCGATGGTGCCGCGGGCTCGAAAGATCTCGACCTTTTGGAGAAGGCTCTCCGGAGGCGACCGCGAAGCTCCGGTCAGGAAGTAAAGCGCCGCCTGGAAATCACGAAGGCGCTCGAACAGCGAGCGAGTGACGCGGTTATATTCAATGCGCTCTGAGTCCGCGGCGGCGGTAGTCGGAAACAATGACAGCAGGTAGACGATCCCGAGCTGGACGACGTGCAGGTCGAGATCGAACAATGGGTCGAGCGCGCACGCCGAAGTGCCGATCGCTACGCAATTGCCGCTCCAGGCGCCCGCTCGAACTGATGGTGCGACAGGAGTGATCGTGATGTCGCTGAGCGCCAAACCCGAATCCGTGGTAGCAGCGGTAATTGCTTCCTCGTCGCCCTCGCTGGCATGACAGGGGTGAACCACATGCGTCGCCGACTGGGCAGCATAGAGCCCCGTCCAGCCGGTCGGAGAAAGGCGAAGGTCGGCGTAGCCGGGGACTGCGGCAAAACGTTTTCCCCTCGCCGCAAGGCGCCGGTCATAGGGAAAGAACGCGCGCCAATCTTCTGTGGTGACGTCAAGAGCATCGCCAATCAAGATGGCCTCAGGTCCGCTCGCGTCGATAAATAGGTCGCCGGCGATCGGTGACCCGCCATCCGGCATCGCCGCTCTAATGACGCCGCTGCCACCATCCCGTTCAACTCCGACCCGAACCGCCTGGTGTATGGCAACGCCGAGCCGAGCCGCGCGGCTCTTGAGCATCGCTGCATAAGAAATCGCGGGCAGGTGGTACGAATAGTCGGTCCTGCCGAACCGCTCTGTGTCCTCATCCGGAAGCAGGATCCGCCCATGGCGCGCAGCCATGGCGGTTGGCGAGAAATCCTCGAGCTGAGCCGCGAGGCCGAAGCGCCGCGCCTTGAGCCACAAAGGAAAGAAATCGGCGCCGTCGATTGGTGCTCCGTAGGAGCCATGCGCGAGGAAGAAGGGCGCCGCTGCTGGAGGAACGATATTGTATCCGAGCGAGAAACTTCCGCCAGTGTCCCGGAGCAGCGCGGCTTCATCGAGACCGAGGCGCGCATGGAGCGATTCGATCGCCGGCAAGGTCGCGTATGCGGACGCAGGCCCGAGCCGGCTGGGAAGCTCGACGGCCGTCACGGCGAGGCCCGCCCGCCCCAGCGCAGCGCGAAGCGCTGTCACCGTCAGCCACAGGTCCGCATCTCGTCCGACCACGACCACGTGGCGCGGCGCGCCGCTCATGCCGCAACGCTCTCGGATGCAGCGCAATAATTGGCGATGAATTCGCGCTGCGACGGCATGCTGGCGACGGCCGCATCGATCCGGCTCTTGAAATCAGCGCATTGCGAATTGACCAATTGGAGATCGAACGTATCGGCAAGCGGATCGTGGCCTTGAGGCAATAGCCCCTGGCCGAACAGGACCGACAGCCAACTGTCGCGCGAGAACAGGCCGAACTGATATTCCGGCGCGGTCGCACGGGCCCGGAAGAGCGCCATTTTGTGCGCCAGGCTATCCGGTAGCGGCATAGTCCGCAGATAGTCCCATAGCGGCTCGCCCTCGCGGCGGTTCGCGACATAATGCAGGATCAGGAAATCCCGGATCCGCTCGTAATGCATGGTGGTCAGCCGGTTGAACTCCACTGCAAGCCGCGGATCGATGGCCCGGTCAGGCGTCGGCGAAGGCATTAGGTCGATCAGATCGGCGACCGCTGCCTGGATCAGGAAGATGCTGGTCGATTTCGAGCGGTTCGAGAAAGCCGCTGGCGAGCCCAATGGCGACGCAATTGGTCGACCACGCGGCAATCCGGCGACCGGGAGTGAAGCGAAGCAGCCGCGGTTCGCTTTGCGGCGCTCCATCGAGATTGCCGAGCAGGGTTTCGCGCGCCTCATCCTCCGAGATCAGGTCGCTGGAAAAGATGTAGCCGTTGCCGATGCGATGCTGCAGCGGAATGCGCCATTGCCAGCCCGCCGTTCGAGCGGTGGATCTTGTATATGGCGTAAGCCCGTCACCGCCGTGATCGCAGGGCACAGCCAACGCCCGATCGCAGGGCAACCAGTGGTGCCAATCCTCCCAGCCCACGCCGAGCTCACCCGCAAGGAGAAGCGAGCGAAAGCCGGAGCAATCGACAAAGAAGTTTCCTTCGATCTGCTCGCCCGATTGCATCGACAAAGTCAGGATAGTGCCGGATCTGGAGTCGCGCTCGATCCTGGCCATTCGGCCTTCCACGCGCGTCACACCCCGCGCCATGGCCCAATCGCGCAGGAACGGCGCATAGAGTCCGGAATCGAAGTGATAAGCGTAGGAATAGGTGAAGCGGATCGAGTTTGGATCCTCATCAGGCAGAGCGAACGCATTCGCCCGGGCGGCGGCGATCGCCATGGAATAGGCTTGGAACGGCGCTGTCTCGTGGCCTCGCTCGCGCAGCCTTAGCCAATGGTGCTGGAACTGCACTCCGCCCCATGGCTCGCCGAAAGCACCGAACGGATGAATGTAGCGGTCGCCGGGGCGATCCCAATCGCGAAATTCGATGCCGAGCTTGAACGTAGCCCGGGTGGCCCGCATGAATTCCGCTTCATCGAGTCCGAGCATGTCATTGAACTGCTTGATGTGCGGCAGCGTGGCCTCGCCGACACCGACGATCCCTATTTCGTCGGATTCTATCAGGACGATGCTGTAATCGTCCCGCGAAAGCCGGCGGGCGAGCGCCGCCGCGGTCATCCAGCCTGCGGTGCCTCCGCCAAGGATGACAACACGGAACTTGTTTTCCGCTTTCAGCACCTGATCAATCCCCACTGGGAAAAGGCCGTACCGCCAACTCGGCGGTACGGCAGGGGGAGCTTGTGCATTAGAACTTCACGCGAACGCCAAGCTGTACGCTTCGATCGACACGGCTCCATGCAGCAATTCATGTAGACCGGCTTGGCGCCGGGTGTCTGCGGGGAATCTCCGAAGATTTCCTGCTGGTACGTAGTCGTGGTTCCAAGCAGGTTGGTGCCCTCGATCGACAATTCCATGAACCGCGTCAGTGAATAGCGGATCGAGCCATCTAGGTAATCCTGCCGCCTTTTGAAACACGGGCAGGCCGATGGCAGCAATCGAGGTTTTGCGTCAGATAGCGCGAGCGCCAGTTGTAAGCGACGCGCACCGCGAGCGGCCTTTTCTCGTACAGTCCGACCGCGTTCACCGTATGCTTCGAGATGCCGGCGAGCTGGTGGGAGTTGATTACGTTGCCGGTGCCGCCGAGTGCCGGAATTCCGACTTCGATCGCGCCAACGTCACCTCCCGATGTCGCGTTGATCACATTGGAGTTATTGATGCCGGATTGATGCACATAAGTGTAGTTGAGCTGCATGCCGGGCCGCGAGCGTTCGGGCAGGAACGTGAAGAAGGTCTGGAAATTGGCCTCAAGGCCGTACGGCGACGGTTGCGGTTCTTTTCGCGGCGGCGATTGCGGGTAGAGAGCATGACGAGTGTCCTTTGAAGCTGGAACGAATAAGGTGAGTTTCGAATTCCGCGGCTGCACACGTTTAACGAGGGGAAAGGGATTGTTTGATGTTCAATCTGTCGCCGGCCCTCCGACGTCAGCCAGCAAGCGTCGAGTTTTCTTCCATTTCCAACCGCCTACCGCCTACTCTCTCTGCTGTGCGGTACAATAAAAACGGCACGCCCCGAGGCGCGCGATCTGCGAGCCGCGGGGAAGCCACTTGGCTGGTGAGGATCTCGTTCGCTGCGGGGCCTCACCGGCCGCTTTTTATGTTACGGATTAGATTTCTGGTTTCGGGGTTCAAATCGCTTCAGCCTGTCTGCACATCGCCGCTACGAGTCGTCCTCTTCGGGTTTCTTCCCCGCTGTCGACGGTTTCGATTCGAGCCCTGGCAATTGCAGTAGTGCTGCAGCCTCCGTCTGGAAGCGACGAAGCTCTTCATCGTTCGGATCATTCTTGGCAATCCACTCGACTGCCAGGTTGTACCATTTGCGAGCTTCTTCGTTATGGTTCAGATGCCAATGTGCCATTGCC
>CAVYAH010000060.1:0-92123 GCA_963766415.1 uncultured Alphaproteobacteria bacterium
CAGCACCGCCGCAACGGCATCGACCTGCGCACGCGCACCGAGGTCGTCGGGATCGACCTGGCGGCGCGCACCGTCCGGGTCCGCGATCTCGAGCGGGTCGCGGTACGACGAGCCGTACGACGACCTCGTCTCGCCACCGGCAGCGATACCCGGCCGCCCACCGGTCCCGGGCATCGACGCCGCCGGCGTCTTCGGCGTGCAGACGCTCGAGACGGCGCCGCGCTGCGCGACGCACTGGACCAGCCCGGCACGTTCGCACGTCGTGGTGATCGGTGGCGGCTACATCGGGCTGGAGGTCGCCGAGGCCGCCAGGAGCGGGGGCTTGACGTGACGGTCGTCGACCGGTCCGAGACGCCGGTCGGCACGTTTCGATCCCGACGTCGGGCAGTTCTGGCGGACGCGTCCGCGGGCTGGACGTGAAGCTCGTGCTCTCCGACGGGGTCGCGGCGTCGAGACCGTCGACGGTCGGGCGGGCCGCGGCGGTGCACACCACATCCGGCCGGGCGCTTACCCGCGGAAGTGGTCGTGCTCGGCCTTGGGGTGCGTCCCAACGTCGCGCTCGCCGCGCGCCGCCGGCATCCCGCTCGGCCCTCGGGCGGCATCGCAGTCGACCACCGGATGCGCACCCGGGCCGCGGGCTGGGCGGCGTCGCCCGCGTCGAGAGCCTCCACCGGCTCTCCGGTCGACGGGTCGTCGTCGCGCTCGGTACGCACGCGAACAAGCAGGGCCGGGTCGCGGGATCAACGTCGGCGGCGGCTACGCCACGTTTCCCGGCGTCATCGGCACGGCCGTCACCAAGGTGTGCGATCTCGAGGTGGCACGCACGGGCCTCTCCGAGCGCGAGGCCGAGGAAGCCGGCTACCGGTACGTCACCGCCGTGGTCGACTCGACGACCCGGGCCGGCTACTTCCCCGGGCGGCCCCCATCCGGCTCAAGCTCCTGGCGGAGCGGCGCACCGGACGGTTGCTGGGCGCCCAGATCGTGGGCCGCGAGGACGCCGCGAAGCGGATCGACGTTCTCGCGACCGCGATCTGGAACGAGATGGACGTCGACGAGGTCCTCTCGCTCGACCTCTCCTACGCCCCGCCGTTCGCCCCGGTGTGGGATCCGGTGCTGATCGCCGCGCGCAAGGCGTTCGACGCCGTCGAGGCGGCGTTCGCGCGCCGGCCCAGGCTCAGCTCTCGGCGCCCGGTGACCGGGACGAGGCCCGCGGCCTCGATGCCCGCCACCGCGGCCGCCTCGTCGTTGAGCGACGCGTCGCCCGTGACACCCACCGCGCCGAGCAGCGTGCCGGCGCCGTCGCGGACGAACACCCCGCCGGGTACCGAGAGGATCTTCCCGCCGGCCAGTGTGGCGACCGAGGTGAAGAACTCCTGGGGAGTCGGCGGCGCGGGCGGTTCACCAGCGGCATTGAACCGGCTCGCGGTCCGGCCGATCGCGCCGCTCATGCTCGTGGCAACCGGTCCGATGGGCGTGCCTGCGGCCGACGAAAGCGGCACGGTCACGCTGTCGAGCATCCTGTGGTCGAGTGTCGAATTATCGGCAGCAAAGTCGCCGACGAGGGCGAACGTTCCGCTGCGAAGTCCCAGTTTGTAGGCGCCGTTCAGCCGGTACGCTCGGCCGTGGCAGTCGCCATACTCGACCTTTGCGCCGCCAACTGGACGCGACCGGTGACGCTGGCGAGCGAGCCCTTGTACGTAATGTCACCGATGAACGCTGCAAGGCCGTTGACGCCGGCGGTGAGCGTGCTGATCGCCATGCGGCCGCTGCCGTCGACGCTGGTGAATGCCTCGTTGAAGCTCGCCTTCGCGTCAAATCGGGGCGCAAGGACGTAGAAGCGGCTAGCCGGACAGACGAAGGATCCCAGCACCACAGGCCCATCGACCTGCGGATGGCGAGCGACAACCGCGACCGCGACGTTCGTCCGCAAGTTTACCGCCGCACAGCGTCCCGGTACCAGCCGCGGACTGGCGACTGCGAGGCGGCCCTTGAAGCCACCACTCAACCGGCCGTTCCCTTCGAGCGCGAGGCCGACGGGCCCGAACGGCGTCGCCAGCGATATACTGCTGTCCGCAACATCGAGAACGATATTCGGTAGCTCAAATGGCTTGTTGCTTGGAGGTGGCAGGAGCTTATCGAGCTGGCCCCAACTGACCCGGCCGTTGACCAGCCGCCCGCGCAGGCGGACCCCACGAGCCATCACCCGATAGACTGCGAAGCTGCCGTCCAGCTTGAGCTTCATCTGTATGGTGGCCCGCTTGGCGACCAGATCGGGATGATTGGGATCTCCGATGACGAGGTCGCTCACCTGCTGCGTCCGGAACCCGACCCTATCGAGGTGGTATTTGGCCGTCACTCCGCGTCGTTCGAACTCGCCTTTGAGGAAATGCGTGGCGATCGGCCGACGCTCGGTCCAGACGACAGCAAGTACGATGAAGAGGAAGGCGAGAACGCCAAGCGCGGCATACATGGCGACGCGCGCCCACAGCGGACGCCGAGCGACCAAGCGCTCCCGTTCCTCTAGGCCAAGCCCCTCGTCTCGCGTCGGCTGATCCATTGGGCCTTCTAACCCTTGCGGCGCATCACCGTTCCAGAGGCGGCATGACCACTCCCGTTCGACGTTGTGGTCGACCCGCATGCGAGCTGTGGGTCTCATCTGACGAGGCTCGCCGAGCCCGCGCTAGAGCATCTTCTTCTGTTCGAGCGAGACTAGAAGAACCCGGATGCTTGCCGAGGGCAGAATGCCGCCTGCGAGGGTCGTCCTTATCGCCTGGGAGCTTTCCCGCCACGCTGGTAAGCCGCTACACGCGTCCAGCAAAACGACCATCGGGAAAATCCTGAGTGGGTCAGGTGAGCGTTCCAGCATCCCGTACGGCCCAATCCATCTTCGTGATAGAAGATCGCCGGGGGCCGCCGATTTGACCGAAGTGGGGACCATGATGAGAAAGCGCTCTCTCAACAGATGGCAGTTCATCGCGTCGTGCGCTTTTCTCCTCCCGTCCGCGGCGGCCGGTGCCACGCCCCTAAAGATCGAGCGCGTGGTCATGCTCATGCGGCATGGAATCCGGCCACCGACCAAGCTTCAGCCAGTCCCGGTAAAATACTCGCCAACGCCCTGGCCGAAATGGCCGGTCGCTCCCGGCCTCCTCACGCCGCGTGGCGCGGAGGGGATCGGTCTCATTGCCGCCGCCGATCGAGCCTACTTTATCAATGCCGGGCTTCTGCCTTCCAGAATGTGCCCCGCGGCCGGCCAAGTGATGATCCGTTCAAGCCACGTCCCGCGGGCAATCGCGACTGCCAAGGCATGGTCGAGGAGCCTTTTGCCGAGATGCAAATTAGAAGTTGAGCATGCCCGCAAGGGCGCGCCCGATCCCTTGTTCCACATCCTCGACGATCAGCCCACATGGTTCGACGGACATCGGGCATATGAAGCGGCGCTGGCACAACCCCCAAAAGGAGGGCCGCCAGCGCAGGCGAGAGAGCTCGAGCCCGAGGTTCGACGGATCGGAACAATCCTCGGCTGCGATGCTAGGGCTTGCGGCCTCGAAACGGACGCAACGAGCCTGGTTGAGCGTCCGCACGGCCGGCCGGACTTCAAGGGACCTCTCGATGTAGCTTCGACTGCGAGCGAATTGTTCCTCATGGAATATGTTGAAGCCATGCCGATGGCCGAGGTCGGATGGGGACGTGCCTCCAGGGCCGAGATCGAGCGCCTGCTCGTCTTCAATTCGGTCAAGTTCAAATACGTCGATCGCACGCCGTTCATTGCGAGAGCGGCCGCAGGGCCGCTCGCGAGGGCAATTTTAGAGGCGTTGAGCGCAACGGACGGATCGCGCATCACGCTTTTCGCTGGCCACGACACGAATATCGCCGATCTCGGCGGGCTCTTCGGAATGCATTGGCACGTTGCGAGCTATCCCGCAGATGCTGTGCCGCCAGGCAGCGCGATAGGCTTCGAACTGCTATCGAATGGTTCGGGCCGCCATTTCGTTCGCGCCTTCTATCGCTCGCAAACGATGGATCAGTTGAGGAATTCGAGCCGCTTGGCGCCCGCAACCAGCCTTACCGCGAATATCTGGACATTCCCGGCTGCGGAAGCGCAAGGCAGGCGCAAAGTTGCGATCTGCCCGCCTTCACGAGGTTCGTTGAAGGCCGGCTTCGCTAGCGCCGAGGCGTCACCTCTTGATGTCGCACTCCGACATCTGGCCCGGGCGCGTAGTCCTCCATTGGCCGTTCCAGGTTCCGCCGGCCTTTCTAGCGGCCTCCGGGCACTTCCCGCTCGGCGTCCATCTGGTTCCAGATCGGCCCGACTTCGACGGATTTTCCGTGATGCTCGCGGTGACCCTGGTCGCCGTGCTGATCCCAGCTGGAATGAGTCATGGTTATGTCGCACTCGGACATCTGGCCAGGGCGAGTGGTTCGCCATTGGCCGGTCCAAGTGCCACCGGAATTATGGGCGGCTTTCGAACATTTCCTATCCGCGTCCATCTGGTTCCAAATGGGCCCAACCTCGATCGACTTGACGCCGTGCCTCGCGGCGGCAGGCGTTGGGGCTAGGAACAGTGCTGCGGGAATAGCGGCGCAAAGGACCGGCAAAGCGGTCCAAAAGCGAATGGCGATCATTATCATCCCCCTGCATGGCCGGTCCGGACCATCCCGCCCGGCCGCCTGACGAATGACTAGCACGGTTCGCGCACAAGCCTCAGGCAGCGGTCCTCTACGCCTCGTTACGGCGCATGACCATTTGAATTTCGCTCGGTTGACGTCCTGATTTGATGCGGTCCCATGGCTCTGCTAGCCGCCTCGGCCATGGTTCCTCGCTATTCCCGCCCCGAGATGACGGCGATCTGGTCGCCGGAAAACCGCTATCGAATCTGGTGGCAGATCGAGGTCTTCGCCGCCGAGGGGATGGGGAAGATCGGGATGATTCCGGCGGGCGACGCGGCGACGATCCGCTCTGCCTACGACCGCGACGCGCTTGGCAGGATCGACATTGAGGCCATCGATGCGATCGAGGCGGTCACCAAACACGATGTCATTGCCTTCCTGACCTGGGCAGGCGAGAAGCTGGGTCCGGAGCGACGTTGGCTCCACCAGGGCATGACCAGCTCGGACGTGCTCGACACCGCGCTTGCGGTGCAATTGAAGCAGGCCGCGGACTTGCTGCTCAAGGACCTCGACGCCCTTCTCGACGTCCTCAAGCGGCGCGCTCTCGAGCACAAGCTGACGCCCACCATCGGGCGCAGCCACGGCATTCACGCCGAACCGGTCACGTTCGGACTAAAGCTCGCACAGGCCTATGCCGAGTTCGCCCGGAATCGCGAGCGCCTCGCCTCCGCGCGCGACGGCGTGGCCACCTGCGCCATCTCGGGCGCCGTCGGTACCTTCGCCAATATCGACCCGCGCGTTGAAGAGCATGTCGCGTCCAAGCTCGACCTCTCGGTCGAGCCGGTTTCAACTCAGGTGATCCCTCGCGATCGTCACGCCATGTTTTTCGCAACGCTCGGTGTCATCGCCTCGTCGATCGAGCGCTTGGCCACCGAGATTCGCCACCTGCAGCGCACCGAAGTGCTCGAAGCCGAGGAATATTTCTCGCCGGGCCAGAAGGGCAGCTCGGCAATGCCCCACAAGCGCAATCCCGTGCTGACGGAAAATCTGACCGGCCTCGCGCGGATGGTCCGGGGCTACGTGACCCCTGCGCTCGAAAATGTCGCTCTCTGGCATGAGCGGGACATCTCGCACTCGTCGGTCGAGCGCTTCATCGGGCCTGATTCGACAATCACGCTCGACTTCGCCCTGGCGCGCCTTGCCGGAGTGGTCGACAAGCTCGTCGTCTACCCCGAGCGGATGCAGAGAAACCTCGATCGAATGGGCGGCCTGATCCACTCGCAGCGGGTGCTCCTTGCCCTGACCAAAGCCGGGCTCAGCCGCGAGGAATCCTACGCGCTCGTCCAGCGCAATGCGATGAAGGTATGGCAATCCGACGGGGAGCTGTCCTTGCTCGAATTACTCGAAGCCGATCCAGACGTGTCGCAGCGTTTGTCGGCCGACGAGCTCAGCGCACTGTTCGACCTCGGCTATCACCTGAAACACGTCGACACGATTTTCGACCGGGTGTTCGGCCAATCAGCTTAACTGTTTACGGCCGCACAACTTTTCAGATGCGATGGAGGAAAACTCCGCTATGGTCGCGACGAAATCGACCGGGGGGCCGATGGAGACCGTTCAGGAACTGACTGCCGACACGCAGGAAGAGCAAGCGGCGGGTATTCAAGTAGGCGCCCACCTGCTCGAGCTGTCGCTCGACTGGATTGTCTTGCGCGCCTCGGAGAACATCCACCAGCTGCTGGGTAAGTCCCACGTCACGCTGATCGAAGAGCCCTTAGGTAGGTTCGTCCATTCGCAGGCGCTTCACGATCTGAGGAACCTCTTCTCGCGTCTCAGCGGCACGACCGGCATCGGCCGCGCTTACGGAGTTCGCCTGACTGACGATCCGGACCTGGTCGATATCGGCTTCCAGCTCAGCGCCGGCCGGGTGTTGCTCGAAGCGGTTCCCTCGACAGGCATGTTCGGCGAATGCTTTGGAAGCGTCGGGGGGCTCGTTGCGGGCCTCGCTGCCAGTCACGGACAGGCCCTCTTAGACAACGGGGCGCGGCGGATGCGCGCCCTTACCGGATATGATCGCGTGACCTTGAAATGCGGTGCGGAGCGGGCGGACAGCAGCCGCGGTGCCTTTGTGGCGGCGGCAAGGCTCGACGATGACCTGCCGACGATCATTGCGGAGACCGAAGCAGGGTCCGTCCCGATTTTTCCGCGAAATGCTGAGGAGAGTTCGATCGGCAGTGCCTTGATGCGATCCGCCGATCCGAAAGCGCTCGCGAAACTGAGGAATGAGGGCGTCCGCGCCGCGTTACGGATACCGTTCGACGTTGACGCAATCGAAGGCGAGTTCCGCTGCGAGAGCCGCACGCCGCGCCAATCGAACTTTGAACTTCACGCAGCCGCCGAACTGTTTGCCCAGCTATTCGCAATGCGGCTCGAGATCGACCGGCTAAAGAGCAGCGATTAGGCGAAATAGTCCCGCGCGCGGGTGAAGAAGCCTTTCGCCGCAGGGCATTCGTCACCCGTTTCCGTCTCGCGGAACTCCTCGAGCAGCTTCTTCTGCTTCGCCGACATGCGTGTCGGCGTCTCGACCAGGATGCGCGCCATCAGGTCGCCTCGGCCGCGGCCGTTGAGCACGCTCATGCCGGAGCCGCGGTGGCGCAGCTGCTCGCCGGACTGGATGCCCGCCGGGATTTTGAGCTCGACCGACTTGCCGTCGATCCCGGGCAAGCTGATCGCGCCGCCGAGGGCGGCGATCGTGAAGCTCACCGGGCATTCGGCAACGAGCGTAGTGCCCTCGCGCGCGTAGATCGGGTGCCGCTTCATGTGGACGAATAGGTAGAGGTCGCCGTTCGCCGAGCCGCGCACGCCCGCCTCACCCTCGCCCGCGATGCGGATGCGGGTGCCGTCGTCGACGCCCGCCGGTATCTTCACCGACAGCTTGCGCTGGCTGAGCGCGCGGCCCTCGCCGTGGCAGTTGCCGCAGGGATTGGAAATGACTTCGCCCGAGCCTCGACAATTAGGGCAGCCGCGCTCGACCATGAAGAAACCTTGCTGCGTGCGGATCTTCCCCGCGCCGCCGCATGTTTGGCAGCGGCTGGCGCAGCGATCGAGGCCCGTGCATCCGCGACCTTCGCAAACATCGCACGTCGCCATCGCCTCGACCGTGATAGTCTTTTCAACGCCAGTAAACGCTTCTTCCAGGCTCAGCTCGACATCGTAGCGCAGGTCAGCCCCGCGCGCCGCATTCTGGCGGGCGCCGCGCTGGTCCATGAATTCGCCGAAGATCGTCGAGAATATGTCGGAGAAACCGTTGAAGCCCGCATCCGCGAACGGATCACCAGAGCCACCGTTCTGGAATGCAGCGTGCCCGAACCGGTCGTAAGCTGCCCGCTTCTGCGGGTCTTTCAGCACGTCATAGGCCTGGTTGATGACCTTGAAGTGGGCCTCGCTCTCCTTGCAGCCGTTCTTGCGGTCGGGGTGATGCTCTTTGGCGAGCCGGCGGTACGCGGCCTTGATCGCCGCGTCGTCCGCTCCCCGGTTCACGCCCAGCAGTTCATAATAGTCCTGCTCGACCATCATCGCTCCCCGCTACGCCCTACAGGATCCGGCGCCGCCCCCCGAGGAAAGCGGCGCCTGATCATCAGCCCTTGTTCTCTTCGTCGACTTCGGAGAACTCGGCGTCGACGACCTCTTCCTGGCCGTCGGCAGGCTGTTCGGAGGCGCCCTCAGCACCGGCCTCGGCACCCGCCCCTTGAGTCTCGGCCTGCTGCGCTTTGTACATTGCCTCGCCAAGCTTCATCGCCGCCTGCGTCAGCGCAGCGGTCTTCTGCTGCATCTCGTCGGCATCGCCGCTCTCGACCGCGGTCTTGGCTTCGGCGAGCGCCTTTTCGATCTCCGCCTTGATGTCGGCCGAAACCTTGTCGCCATGCTCGGCGAGCTGCTTTTCTGTCGAGTGGATGAGGCTCTCGGCATTGTTCTTCGCCTCGGCCGCACCGCGCCGCTTCTTGTCCTCCTCGGCGAACTGCTCGGCTTCCTTGACCATCTTATCGATGTCGTTGTCCGAAAGGCCGCCCGAAGCCTGGATGCGGATTTGCTGCTCCTTGCCCGTGCCCTTGTCCTTTGCCGACACATTGACGATGCCGTTCGCATCGATGTCGAACGTGACCTCGATCTGAGGCACGCCGCGCGGGGCCGGCGGGATTCCGACCAGATCGAACTGGCCGAGCATTTTATTATCCGCAGCCATCTCGCGTTCGCCCTGAAAGACGCGGATGGTCACCGCATTCTGATTATCCTCGGCGGTCGAGAATACCTGGCCCTTCTTCGTCGGGATCGTCGTGTTGCGATCAATCATCCGTGTGAACACGCCGCCCAGGGTTTCGATGCCGAGCGAGAGCGGCGTTACGTCGAGCAGGAGCACGTCCTTGACGTCGCCCTGCAGGACGCCGGCCTGGATCGCCGCGCCCATGGCGACGACTTCGTCCGGGTTCACTCCGACATGCGGCTCACGGCCGAAGAATTCCTTCACCCGCTCGCGCACGCGCGGCATGCGCGTCATGCCGCCGACGAGCACGACATCAGCGATGTCCTTCGCATCGATGCCGGCATCCTTCAGTGCTTTCTTGCACGGGTCGATCGTCCGCTCGATGAGGTCCTCGACAAGCTTCTCGAGGTCGGCGCGAGTGAGCGTTTCGACGAGGTGAAGCGGGGTCGTCGTCCCGCCTTCCATGCGGGCCGTGATGAACGGCTGATTGATCTCGGTCGTCGCGGCCGATGACAGCTCTATCTTCGCTTTCTCGGCAGCTTCCTTGAGGCGCTGCAGAGCGAGACGGTCGGTGCGAAGGTCGATGCCTTCCTTCTGCTTGAACTTGTCGGCAAGCCAGTTGACGATGCGCGCGTCGAAGTCCTCGCCACCGAGGAAGGTGTCGCCGTTGGTCGACTTCACCTCGAACACGCCGTCGCCAATCTCGAGGACCGACACGTCGAAAGTGCCGCCGCCGAGGTCGTAGACGGCGATCGTCTTGCCCTCGTCCTTCTCAAGGCCGTAAGCAAGAGCGGCCGCAGTCGGCTCGTTGATGATGCGCAGCACTTCAAGACCCGCGATCTGACCGGCGTCCTTGGTCGCCTGGCGCTGCGCGTCGTTGAAGTATGCGGGAACGGTGATGACCGCCTGCGTGACGGTCTCGCCGAGATAGGCCTCAGCGGTCTCCTTCATCTTCTGGAGGATGAAGGCGCTAATCTGCGACGGCGAATAATCCTTGCCGCCGGCCTGGACCCAGGCGTCGCCGTTCGTGCCCTTGACGATCTTGTAGGGCACCAGCTCGGTGTCCTTCTTCGTGATCGGATCGTCGAAGCGGCGACCGATCAGCCGCTTGACGGCGAAGATCGTATTGTCAGGATTGGTGACCGCCTGTCGCTTCGCCGGCTGGCCGATCAAACGCTCACCGTCCTTTGTGAAAGCGACGACGGAAGGCGTCGTTCGTGCGCCTTCGCTGTTCTCGATAACCTTCGGCTTGCCGCCTTCCATGACGGCGACGCAGCTGTTGGTCGTGCCCAAGTCGATTCCGATGACCTTGGCCATGTTCTTGTATCCCTCTTTCTTCCAGCCCCAATCGGCCCCTCCGGAGGCAGCCGAAATGTTGATTTCGCTGGGGATATAGGTGGCGATGAACCGGCTACAAGGAGCCGTGTAAGAGGCCGTTAACTGCCGCCTACGGCATAACCATGCCGCCGTTGACGTGCAGTGTTTGCCCGGTCACGTATCCCGCCTCCCGGCTGGCGAGGTAGACGCAGGCCGCGCCAATGTCCGCGCCCGAGCCCATCGCGCCAAGCGGAATGCGCGACAGGATGTCTTCGCGCTGCTGCTCGTTGAGCGCGTCGGTCATCGCTGACGTCATGAAGCCAGGGGCAATTGCGTTGACCGTGATACCGCGGCTCGCAAGCTCCTGCGCAACAGCCTTCGTCATGCCGATCAGTGCAGCCTTCGAGGCGACGTAGTTCGCCTGGCCAGGATTGCCCGTCACGCCCACCACCGAAGTGATCGAGATGATGCGACCAAAGCGCGCCTTCATCATCGGCTTGGCCGCGGCGCGCATTAACCGAAAGGCTGCCTCCAAATTGATCCGGATGACCTCTTCGAACTCCTCGTCCTTCATGCGTATGAGAAGATTGTCGCGCGTAACGCCCGCATTGTTGATGAGCATGTCAAGCTTTCCGCCGAGTGCCTCGACCGCCTGCGGCACGAGCTGATCGACGGCGGCTGCGTCAGACAGGTTGCAAGGCAGCGCTACATGATCCCCACCAAGGGCAGTGCGAAAGCTCTCGAGCTTCTCGACATTGCTGCCCGATACGGCGAGCCGGGCGCCCTGCCCCGCCAGCGCCTTAGCGATGGCGCTGCCGAGACCGCCCGACGCGCCGGTGACCAGCGCGGTCATGCCGCTCAAATCGAACATCTATGCAATCTCCTTCACCAGTGCCTCGACGTCCTCAATCGTGACGACGCTGTTAACCTGGACATCTGGCGCAATGCGTTTGACCATCGACCCGAGCACCTTGCCGCCAATTTCGACGAACTCGCGCACGCCCGCATCGACCATGTTCGCAACGCTCTCGCGCCAGCGGACCATGCCGGTGACCTGCTCTACGAGATGGTTGCGGATGGTGTCGGGATCGCTCTCCGGCCGAGCGGTGACATTGGCGAAGACCCGGACGACGGGCTTCTTCACGACTACGTAGCTCAGCGCGTCCCGCATCGCTTCCGCGGCCGGCTGCATCAACGGGCAATGGAAGGGCGCCGAGACCGGTAGCGGCACAGCACGCTTCGCGCCCATGTCCTTGGCGATCGAAATCGCGCGGTCGATTGCTGCCTTATGGCCGGAAATCACCACTTGCGAGGGGTCGTTGTCATTCGCGACCGTGCAGACCTCTCCATTTGCCGCGGCTATCGCGATCCTCTGCGCCAGAGCGAGGTCAGTCCCCAACAGAGCTGCCATTGCTCCTTCTCCGACGGGCACCGCCTGCTGCATCGCCTGGCCGCGCAACTTCAGAAGCTTTGCGGTCGTTGCAACATCGAAGGAACCGGCCGCGCAAAGCGCCGAATATTCTCCAAGGCTATGGCCGGCGACGAAGTTCGCCACCTCGGCCAGTCGGACGCCCGTCGCGCGCAAAACTGCAATCGAATGCGCCATGATCGCGGGCTGAGCATTTTCGGTGAGCTTGAGCTCGTCGTCGGGCCCGTCTCGCATGAGCCGGAACAAATTCTGGCCGAGCGCCTCGTCCACCTCGTCAAACACATCTCTTGCCGCCCGGCTCGCCTTGGCGAGCGCGGCGCCCATGCCGACCGCCTGGCTCCCCTGCCCGGGAAAAATGAATGCGCGCATCGTTACCCCTGCTATGAACCGTCGGCGCGACTAGGCCGACGAGCGGCGATTGCCAAGGCGGGAGGGGGAAGGATGGGCAACGACCGGCGTGCAAAGCTGCTCGGCCCGTGGATGACCCTTGCCCTCGTTGTCGGAGGCGTGGTGGGGTCGGGCATCTTCTATCTCCCGGTCGCGCTTGCGCCGCTCGGTGCGAGCGTCCCAATCGGCTGGCTGATCAGCGGGATCGGCGTAATGGCCATGGCCTATTGCGCATCGCGCATCGTCAGCCCCGATGGCGGCGGCCTGCAGGCCTACGTCGAACAGGAGCTCGGCCCTGCAGCCGGGTTCATCGTGACTTGGATGACCTGGAATTCGTCCTGGATCGGCGTGCCGGCGGTCGCGCTCGCCACGGCCGCCGCTTTGGGTCGCATCATCCCGGGGCTTCCTGATCATCTCGTTGCAGCGTCCTTCCTGTTCATGGTGGTCCTGGCGTTGGTTAACCTGCGCGGGATCACGGCGGCCGGAGAGCTCAACTTCGTAACAGTGCTGATCAAGATCCTGCCGCTCATCGCGGTGGTCGGCATTGCCGTAACAATTTCGATCAGCGGCGGCCCGCTCCAGCGTGTCGACGTCCCGCCGGCGTCCGTGAGCAATGTCGCCACGGCCTCGGCCCTGTGCCTGTTTGCGCTCACTGGTTTCGAATTCGCCGTATCGCCGGTCGGCAAGATTCGTAATCCAGAGCGCAATCTTTCGCGCGCGCTCGTCATTGGTCTCGCGACAATCGCGGTCGCCTATCTAGTGACCACCTTATCGCTCAGCCTGATCATTCCGAACGCTGACATCGCAAAGGCGATCGCGCCCTTCCCCGACGCCATCGGCCGATACTGGGGAGAAGGCGCGGCGACGCTGGCCGCGGCCGCAATGGCAATCAGCGCGTTCGGGACGCTGAACGTCGCCCTCCTTGCCTGCGGCGAGATGTTCTACTCGATGGCGCTGCGGGGCGACATGCCGCGCCTTTTCAGTGCCACCAACCGCTTCAATGCGCCTTACTTGGCGCAGCTCGTAAGCTTCGCACTTGGATGCGTGTTGCTCGCGTTCAATGCCGCCAAGGGAACGACGCAGCTCTTCACCTTCATTACGCTGCTCGCGGCGGACGCCGTCCTCTACCTCTATTCGGCGGCAGCGATAGCCGCAGCGATCAAGGACAAGAAGCCGTTGACGACCTTGGCGATGAGCGTCGGCCTCGTCTTTGTCCTGTGGGCCTTTTACGGCTCGGGCCTCGAAGCCTTCCTGCTTTCGCTCGGCCTGCTCGTGGCCGGCGGCGTCATCTTTCTAGTCAGGAAGCCTTGGATCCGACAGCCCCAGGCGCAGGCATAATATTGTCAGCGTTTGCACCGTCCGGGTCTCACGCGGTGGGAGAGAGTGACGATGACAAAGCCGAATGACGGAAAGATGGGCATTTGGATGACAACCGCCCTCGTCGTCGGAACCATCATTGGCGCAGGCATTTTCATGCTCCCGGTCAGCCTCGCCCCGCTCGGCCGCAACTCGATCATCGGCTGGGTGGTCAGCGGCATGGGGGCGCTGTGCATCGTGTTTGCCCTGGCACAAATCTCTCGCCTGGGCGGAAACGGTATCCAGGCGAATATCGAGCGGGAGTTTGGCCCGACAATCGCTTTCCTTGACTGCCTGGGCATTCTGGATGTCCAACTGGGTAGCGGAGGCCTCGGTCGCGGTCGCGGCGGGATCAACTTTGTCGTTCCTTGGCCAGCAATTCGGTGGAGGCGATGTTGTCGTCCCGGTTGCGATCGCCTGCGTTGTTGTGCTGACTGCAGTGAACGCGCTCGGCGTCCGCGCTGCAGGCGGCCTTTCGATTGTCACCGTTGCGATCAGGGTCCTGCCATTGCTCGCGGTGATTTGGCTGTTCTTGGAGCGCGGGGTGAGCGGCGGTCGCTACGAGCCGCTCGCGCCGGCGAGCGTCAACGTCGCCAGTATAGCCACCGCGACCGCTCTCACCTTTTTCGCATTGACCGGGTTTGAAGCCGCGACCGCGCCGGTCGACAAGATACGCGATCCGGCGCGAACCATTCCGCGGGCGCTTTTGGCCGGAACCGCTTTTGTGGTCCTCGTCTACCTTCTTGCCGGAACGAGCATCCAATTGCTTTTGCCCGCTGACGTGGTCGCTACGTCACGCGCCCCTTCGCCGACGCGATACTCACCAGCTGGGGACGCGGCGCGGCTTCTCTCGCAGCGCTGGCGATCGCGATCAGCGCGATCGGCTGCATGAATTGCCTGATCCTCGGCACTGGCGAGCTCGGCTACGCCATGGCGCTAAGAGGCGATCTCCCGGCGATGATGGCCCGAACTCGCGGAGCCAATACGCCCGTCAATTCCCAACTGGTGCAGTCGGGGCTGACGATCCTGCTCCTGCTCGCCAACAGCAGCAGAGCGACCGCGAACCTCTATACGTTCATCATCCTGCTTTCGACGGCCGGGGTCATCGTCGTTTATTTCGTCGGCGCTTTGGCGGCCTGGAAATTGGCGCGGAAAATCCGCGAGAGAGCAATCATTGCGGTCGGCCTCCTGTTCGTCGTGTTTGCTATGTATGGGACCGGCCTCGAAGCCGACTTGTGGTGCCTGGTACTCCTCGCCGCGGGGCTTGCGATCCGCGCAGTCATGCGGCGCCTCAGCTCGCGTTCGCCAGGCGGCTCCATCCGGCAGGGGGAGGCGATTCCAGCCGCGCCTCCGGGATCATCTTCCTGAGCTTCCGGGCGAAACTTCGCAGGCACACCTCGCTCGTGCCCAGCGGCCCCGCCCGGTAAGTCGGCGACTGCATGCCGAACTGGACCCGCGTGATCAGCTCGGTGTCCTCGGCGTTGACCCGCCGGTTGATGCGCCAATTGAGATAGCGCGCGGCCCTCATTTCGCGCCGCTCGTCGGGCAGCGCGTAGCTGATCTCCCGGAGCAATGTCTCAGTACCGCTGATCGGGAGGAACTGCATGAAATCGACCTGGTCCGGGTAGATGTCGAACGCGACGTTCGGAAACAGCTTGTAATAAAGCCATTTGCGCTGGTGGCTCGGCGGTAGGTGCTCCGCCTTGGGCAGATAGTGTTGATAGGCGCGCTCGGACGGATTTGCGGACTGATTGTCGACTAGATCCCCCTGCATCCGATCCGCGAAGGGCTGCGCATCGATGCGATAATTCCGGCCAAACAGGCGCGTGAGCCCCGGATGGCCCACCGGAATGTGCAAATGGTCGGAATAATTGTCGCACAGCGTCTTCCAGTTGAGCTGCCGCGTGCGGACCGTGACTCGTCCGAGCACTGTCAGCTCCTCGAAGCGGTAGGGTTCAACCTCTTTCTCGTAGGGAGCCATCATCTCGGCGACACTCGGAAGCCCAGGCTCCAGCGCCACGAACAGGAACCCGCGCCAATTCTCGAGCGAGACGGGGTGCAGCCCAAGCTTGTCAGGCTTCAAACCTGGATATTCATGCCGGTGGGGAACGCCGACCAGCCGGCCGTCCCGCGCATAGCTCCAAGCATGGTAGGGGCAGGTCAGGACCTTCGCGCAGCCGCCAGTCCCGTCGAGGAGGCGCGATCCACGATGTCGGCACACATTCGAGAATGCCCGCACCTCACCGTCGTCACCTCGAATGACCATCACGCTCTCGCCCAGATATTCGAGCGTGCGCCATTCACCAGGGTCAGCGATCTCGCTTTCGTGACACACGACCTGCGGGGCCGCGCGCAAAAAGGCCTTCTTCTCGGCTTCGAAGAACTCCGGGTCGAAATAGAGCCAGCCGGGCAGGCTCATGTCGTCCAACGGATCGCTGCCCGGCGCGATACTCTTCAGCTGCGTAGCCATGTTTCCGCTGTGCCACGAGAAGCCAGCGGACTGCAATCAGCTAGAATCCTCGCAGCTTAATGCCGCGGGAACTGCGCGTTGATGATCGCGCCAGAAGGAAGCTGACACTGGCCAACGCCGCCGCCCGCCATCCCAGAGCTCGGGCTCATCAGCGTGAAATGGCATCGCATGAAGCCGCCGGGACCTTGCAGGTTAGCAAGCACCTGCCCGCTATACTGCGTGATCGTGTCCATCGACGGGCCCCACGAACCCCAGCCTCCCCAGCCCCAGGCCCACCCGCGGCCGCCCCAGCCACGGCCCCAGCCAAAGCCTGGGCCCCAGCCGTTCCACAGCGGGTCGTAATCGACAACGCTTTCCTGGGTGATCTGGAACATCGGCCCCTGGAAAACCTCGCCGTTGCTGAGCTGCGCGACCATCGTGCCGCGCGTGCCCCCAGTCTCAGTCCAGGTAAAATTCGCAACGATGTTCGATCCGACTGCCTGTCCGGTACCGATGCCCGAGGTCGTGCATGCTGCGGCGGCAATGGCCATCAATGGCCCCCGGCAACCCTGATCGAGAAAGCCTTCATCGTGTTACTCCTTTACTCCTGACAACATCGAACGGTGGATCGCCGTATCTGCTCCCGTGGCTGCAACGACTCATTGCGTCTGTGCAACCACCCTATCGCGAAGTTCATGGGCATGCTTGCCTTTTCAGCCCCGGTCGGCCATAGGCGCCGCGCTGGCGCGAGGGGCTTAGCCTCCGCGCTAGTTTCGTTTGGAAGACAGCCGGAGGGGCGGGCCACTGGGGCACGTCAGCGATCGGCCAAAAGAGAGAAGCGAAACATGCCGCTCTACGAGCATGTTTTCCTCGCGCGTCAGGACCTTGCACAAGCCCAGGTCGATGCGCTCGCGGAAAACGCCACCAAGATCATCGAAGACAATGGCGGGAAGATCGCCAAGACCGAGACCTGGGGTCTGCGCAGCCTTGCCGATCGCATCGCCGAAGAACCGCAAGGCGCATTATGTGATGCTCGACATCGACGGGCCGCCCGCTGCCGTCGCCGAGCTTGAGCGCCAGTCGAACATCAACGAGGACGTGATCCGTTTCCTCACCATCAAGGTCGACGAGCACGAGAAGGGCCCGTCCGCGATGATGCGCCGCGGCGAGAAGGAGCGCGAGCGTCGCTCCGAGCGCGGAGAGCGCGACGAGCGCCCGAACTTTCGCCCCCGTGAAGAGGAGGTCGAATAATGGCCCGCGCGTTCTTCCGTCGTCGCAAGTCCTGCCCCTTCTCGGGCAAGGATGCGGCAAAGATCGATTACAAGGACGTGCGCCTGCTTCAGGGCTTCGTCTCGGAGCGCGGCAAGATCGTCCCGTCGCGCATCACTGCCGTTTCCTCCAAGAAGCAGCGTGAGCTTGCCCGCGCCATCAAGCGTGCTCGCCACATCGGCCTGCTTCCCTACATCGTGAAGTAAGGAGAACGACCCATGGAAGTTATCCTGCTTGAGCGCGTCGAAAAGCTCGGCGCCATTGGCGATGTGGTGAAGGTCAAGGACGGCTTCGCTCGCAACTACCTCCTGCCGCGCAAGAAGGCGCTTCGCGCCAACGAAGCCAACCGCAAGGTCTTCGAAGCAAACCGCACGCGAATCGAGGAAGAGAATGCCAACCGCCGTTCTGATGCCGAGACGGCATCGAAGGGCGTCGACGGCAAGGCGGTCCAGCTGATCCGTCAGGCATCGAACACCGGCCAGCTCTATGGCTCGGTTAGTGCTCGCGACATCGCAGAAGCGCTCGGGGGCGTCGGCGCGCATGTCGCGAAGAGCCAGGTCGTGCTCGACCGCCCGATAAAGGCAATCGGCTTGCACGAGGTGAAGATCGCGCTCCATCCGGAAGTTGCGGTTACGGTGAAGGTCAACGTCGCCCGCTCACCCGAAGAGGCGGACCTGCAAGCGCAAGGCATCGACGTCATGGCTCAGATGTTCGAGCGCGACACCGCCGCGTTCACCGAGGACTATGATCCGAATGCCGAGCCCGGCGCGACCGCTGAGGATCCGGCCGAAGCTCCTGCCGAAGCTCCGGCCGAGCCCTCCGCGACCGAAGGCGACGAGCAGCAAGGCTAAACCGCAAAATGTTCGACACGGGAGAGGCCGCTGCCCACCCGGGCAGCGGCCTTTTCTTTTGCGCCCAGCCGTTCGTCGCAGCTCGTTCGGCCCTCGGAGCGGTGTGCAACTGACGGCAACGACTTTACGAACCAGGGTCGCGGTGCGTCCGATGAAGAAGATGAAGAAGAATCCGGCACCGGCTGAAAGGGCGGCGGGGCCAACGGCGGCGGTTCCTTCTAACCGCGCCATCCAGCGAAAGCGCCGCGTTCTCCCTTGGGGCGCGGCGTTCTTCTTACGCCGGCTCTTTCGCCAAATACGCCGCTTCGCGCTCGATCCAGTGCGCAAGGCTCGGCCGCGCCAGGATGCGATCGACGTAAGCCACCGTTCGCGGATACCGCTCCGGATCGACATTTGTCTTCGTGTGCCGGAAATTCGCGAACGGCCCGGCCACAGCGAGATCCGCAAGCGTCAGTCCGTCGCCAACCAAATAGCCGCCCGTGTCCGGAACCATCCGCTCGAGATAATCGAGGATTGGCGGCAGATCGTTGAGCTCGGCCTGGCGAGCGGCCTCCTCGTCGCCCGGCCTGCCCAGGAACCGCGGCGCAACAATCAAATTGAAGAAGATTTTCGCCCCGCAGCTGACGAGGATCGTATCGGCGAACTCCTCGTACCAAATGGTCTTGCCGAGAAGCTTGGGGTCACTTGGAAGCAGCGCCGGCTCGGGGTATTTCGCTTCCAGATAGTGGATGATCGCGCTCGAATCCGCGAGGGTGAAATCGCCGTCGCGAAACGCCGGCATCTTTCGGAATGGACTTGCCTCGAGAAAGCCCTCGCTATGCTGCCCGGGCGCCGTGCCAGTCGGTTGCAGCTCGAGCTCGAGGCCCTTCTCGCCGGCGAAGGCGAGCACCTTGCGCACATAGGGTGATAGTGACGATCCGTAGAGAATCATGGCGAACGCTCCCTCCCAGCGGAGAGCGGCGGAAAAGGCCGGCGCACTCGCCCGTTGGTCGGGCGAATCCCTAGAAGAGGACCTCATGCGCAGCAACAGCGGTAGGACGATGGCGCAGCTGCATGGGCGATCCGACCATGCTTTGTCTCGGAAACCGGGGCGGACGCCGACTAAGGATCCTCTTTCCTGTCGGCGGACTGACACACTCAAAGCCCTGCTTTCTCGAAGTATACAATTGCCGGGCGACTCTGTAGGAGAACAGAGAACCAATATGGTTCATTGGGGGGCCTGATGATCACACGTATCCGGGAGATACGCAGGGCACGTAGCCTCACGCTCGACGAAGTCGCGCGGCGCTGCGAACCGTCCACCACGCCGCAGACAATCGGCCAACTCGAGACCGGCACGCGCACTGTCTCGGTCGGCTGGCTTAATCGCATTGCCAAGGCCCTCGGCGTCGAGGCGCAGGACCTGGTCGACGGTGGAGAGACAGCAGAGCTCAAGGTCGCGGCGATCTTAGGCTCCGGCGGCACGGTCGCTCCGCGAAAGGCCGCGATCGTCGTCGCGCCCCGCGCCGAAACCGGCCAGGTCGCCGTCCTGGTGGCCGGCAGCGCCGGCGACTACCGCTCGGGCGACGAGATCTGGTGCGACCCGTTAGCTCCAGAAGACTTTGGCCGCGCTCTCAATCGCGACGTCCTCGTCCCCCGTCCCGGCGGACGCTTCGTCTTTGGTCGCCTAATCAACCGCGACGAAGAGAAGCTGCAGATCCTTCCCCCGAAGCCGGCGGTCGTCAGCAGGTCGTCGCCAGCCCGCCATGGCTCGGTGTTGCGGTGAGGCTCGTACGGGCGTTCTGACGCAATCAGGAATGAGCGTCGCGGAGATTTCCACGCTCAGCGCATCATTGAAAATCAGGCTAGCTGACCGGGGCCGCATTGATGCGGCGCAAATCGCCTGATCCGGGAACATTTCATCTCTGGTCAGCGGTAATTGGTGGGCGGTGACGGGCTCGAACCGCCGACCCTCTCGGTGTAAACGAGATGCTCTACCAGCTGAGCTAACCGCCCAAGTCATTGAAATACAACTGTTTTCCTGGTGTCATACCGAGGTAAGCTGGACAGCAAATGGACAGCATCTGCATGTGTTTCGTCTCACTGACGCCCTTTTTCTGCCAATTCAACCCTCTGGCATCTCGTTAGAAACGAGACGCCCTATCGCGGCTACAGTTTCATGCTTTCGATGTTGTCTTGGGTAGCACGTGCTCTACCTCACCGACGATTGACCGCCTTCGACCGTACGCACGAGCGTCCGATTTCCACTGCCGTTAGCCTCCGAGCCATTGCGGACATGAGCGCATCTGTTAGCCTGCGGTCGCCGGGGGGCCAGTCGTATGCACTTCCACCTACCAAAGCCACTGCACGGCTGGCGCGCGTTTGTGGGCGAGGTGGGAAATCATCGTCGTCGGCGTGCTGATTGCGCTTGGGGCGGGACAGATCGTGGAATGGGTGCACGACCGCCAAGTGGCCGCGGAAGCCCGCCAGAACGTCCGCGCGGAGGCGGCGCTCGACCTCGGATTCATTCAGGCCCGGATTGCTGCGCAGGGCTGCATCGAACGGCGCCTGGCCGAGCTTTCAGCGATTCTCGGCAAGTCCAGAGAGGGTGAACTGGAGCCGCGACCGACCTGGATTGCGCGACCACCGGTTATCCCCTTCTTCACCGCCCGCTGGCAGGCCGCAACAGCGAGCGGGCGCAACAGCCTGTTCCCGGCGAAGGAGCAGGAGCAGTTCGGCACGCTCTACCAGATCTTCGGCCGCTATAACGACTATCAGCCGCGCGAGCAGGAAGTCTGGGCCGATCTTCGAACTCTCGAAACTTGGCAGGGGCAGCTCGGGTCCGAAGCGCGTGTGGCATTCGCGAAGAGCCTTCAACAGGCCAAATATCTGGCGTGGGATCTCAATTACGCGGGGACCTATGCGCTGAGGACGGGTGGTGCGATGGGCTTGTTGTCGAAGCCGGCGCCGACCGATCCGGACGCGATTTGCTATCCGATCACCATACCGCGTGCCGATGCGCTGCGCCGGCTCCACGCCCCGTTGGGAGAGCCGTGATGAAGATGATCGGTTCCATTATTGCGCTTCTCGTGCCCATCTCGCAGGCGATCGCGCAAGCCTCAGCTCCCCTTCCACCTCAGGCGATCTACGTCGACCCGCCGGCAGACCTCGCTCACCCCGCGTCGACGTTGGCGATCGAGATCAAGAGCCACGGCTCCGTCATGAATGGAATGCTGTACCGGCCATCAGGGAGCGGTCCGTTCCCGCTGGTTGTACTGATGCATGGCTTGCCCGGCAACGAACAGAATCTCGACCTTGCTCAAGCGCTTCGGCGGGCAGGGTGGGCGGTGATGATGTTTCATTATCGCGGCTCCTGGGGATCCGAAGGTCAGTTCAGCATCGATCACGTGATCGAGGACGCGAAGGTCGCTGTGATACATTCCGCCGATCCAGGGGTCGCGAAAGCGTGGAACATCGATCCCAAGCGGATCGTGGTGATCGGCCACAGCATGGGCGGCTTAGCCGCGGCTCTTTCAGATGGCTCAGCGCCGAAGCGACTGGCGACGATATTGATCGCGCCCTGGGATCCAAGCACGCTCGCGACCTTGATCCGCCCGCTAACGCTCAGCCAGCGGAACGCACAAGCCATGGATCGGTGGGGCAACGTGACCGCCGGACGTCTGAGAGGCATCAGTTCGCCGCAGATTGCCGCGCAAATTGTCGATCACGGCGAACGATGGCGCCTCGCGGACGCGGCGCATGGCCTTGCCGGAGAGCCACTGCTGATCGTCACTGCGAAGCGCGACTTGCCGTCGAGCCAGGCTGCGCCGCTCATGACCGCACTTAGAGCCGACGGAGCAAAGTTCAGCGCGGTCGAAATCGCCAGCGATCACGTCTTCGACGATCGTCGGATTGAGTTGGAAACGATCGTGCTCGATTGGCTCTCGCAAGTGGGAAAACCAGCAACTTCATCAACTCAACCCTGAACGAGCGAGTACTGCCAGCTTTCCGGCCCAACCGGCCATCACCGACCCATTCCCGCCATTAGCCGGACGCCCGATTGCAGAGGTTCGGCGCGACATAGTAGATTGAACGGCAATGAAACGGCCTGTGTTGAATGCGATCGCGGAGGCGCTGTTGTTGCTCGCATCGACATCGCCCTCAGTTGGAGGGGCTTTTCCGCTACCGGGAGCGAAATCACCGGCGCATTATGTCGATTTCCGCTTCCACGATTCCCGGACGCAGCGGCTTGCGAAGAAACTACTCGCAAAGGAGATGGCCGAAGAGGCAGACATGCCGTCTTACTTTCAGAATTTCCGCACAGCATGGGTGAACGTGTCCGATGCCAAGTCGCCGGACTTGCTTGTGATGTATGGCTGCTCGGCCACCGGCAACTGCGATCTATATGGATTCGAGCGCACCAAGAGCGGTTGGAGGCGAGTTCTAAGCGGTTCCGCTCAGATGTGCTGGATCTTGCCCTCATTGCACGGTGGGCGGCGGGACATCTCCGTTTCTTTGCACGGAAGCGCCACTGAATCGACCATCGAGAACTATTGGTGGCGCAGGAACCGCTACGTCCGAGTGTCGGAGCGGAACGTCATCTACAAGTAGCTAGAGCCAGTGTCTGATTTCCACCCAAACTTGCCGCCCGACTTCGACCCAAACGGATATTAGACAGGGAACATTGATCAAAGCGGACTCGCCTAACCAGCCGCTGCGTTAGTTTTGCATTTACCACAGCGCTTGCGCCTCCCGACCGATCAGAGCAGAGTTGCACGATTGGGGCTGGAGGAACCTTGTCGCAGATCTTTCTCAGCTATGCTCGAGACGATGTCGACCCGGCCAGGCAGCTCGCAGACGGCCTCGCTCAAGCTGGTCACGACGTTTGGTGGGATCGTCACCTTCACGGCGGATCACGTTTCGACAGGGAGATAGAGGAGGCACTCGGCAACGCAGAAGCCGTTGTCGTTCTCTGGTCTAAAGCTTCGCTCGAACTCCGCGTGGGTCAAAGACGAAGCAGCCGAAGCTCGCGACTCTGAGCGTCTGGTCCCCGTCTCGATCGGCTCTGCCAAGCCGCCGCTCGGCTTTAGGCAGTTTCATACCATCGACCTTGGCTCCTGGAATGGTCATGGACTCCTGACGCTCTCGAAGACCTATTGAGCGCGATCGATCGCACTTGCGGGTCAGTCGAGCGCACAGAGAAAGCAACCGCCAAGGCTGCGGCGGAGAGTGCGCAGCAGAAGCTATCAATCTGCGTGCTGCCCTTCGCAAACATGAGCGGCGAGCCGGAGCAGGAATATTTCAGCGACGGGATTACCGAGGATATCATTACAGACCTGTCGAAGGTCTCGGCGCTTTCAGTGATCGCTCGCAACACCGCCTTCGGCTTCAAGGGCCAAAATCCGGACGTGAAGGAGGTCGCGCAGAACCTCGGCGTTAGCCATGTCTTGGAAGGTAGCGTGCGCAAGGCAGGGAACCGCGTCCGCATCACCGCACAGCTCATCGATGGTTCAAAGGGCGATCATGCCTGGGCAGACCGCTACGATCGCGATCTCACCGATATCTTCGAGATCCAGGACGAGATTTCGAAGGCAATCGTTGAGGCGCTAAAACTCAAGCTTCTGCCGGCGGAGAAAAAGGCAATGAAGTCCGCGGAACTTCTAACGTCGACGCGTACAACCTTTACCTAATGGCGCGACAGCAATGGATCAGTGGAGGTCAAGGCAATCCGCGCCGCGAGGAGGCAATCGTGCGGCTCTGCCAACAAGCCACGCGACTTGATGCGGATTATGCTGAGGCTTGGGCTCTGATGGCCCTCGCCCAAGCGGAACTTCGGTTTTGGCACGCGCGCGAGGAGGACGCCGTCCCAGCGGCCGAGCGGGCGATCGAGATCAATCCTGGGCTAGCGGAGGCCCATTGCGTCAAGGCACGCTATCTAGAGGACGAGGGCCGCGCTGAGGAGGCCGAGAAGCAAGTACGAACAGCGCTCAGACTCAATTCCGAATCTTGGGAAGTCAACCGCGAAGCAGCCCGCATGCTGTTCCGCCACGGCCACATTCGCGAGGCAATCCCTTATTTCGAAAAGTCTGCGTCGCTGATGGACACCGACTGGAATAGCCCAATGATGCTTGTCACTTGCTATAAGAGCTTCGGCGAGGACGAGAAGATGCGGAAGGCGGCGCGAACAGGCAGCGAACGAGCAGAACGCGCGATCACCCAAGACGCAACCAACGGCTCGGCCTTGGCATCCGGGGCCATTTGTCTTGAGCTTCTCGGTGAAGTCGAAAGGTCCAGAGAATGGATCCAGCGGGCTATGCTGCTCGATCCGGACAACCTCAACATGCGATACAATGTTGCCTGCTCGTTCGCTCTCAGCGATGATACTAACGAAGCGATCGATACGCTGGGACCGTGGTTCGAAGTAGTCAACAGCGCTACGCGAATCCGACACGCGGAGGCCGACCCGGATTTTGATTCGCTTCGCGACGACCCGCGCTTCAAGGAAATGCTCGCCGCGGCGAAGAAGCGACTGGGGATGCTGGGAGACGCTGGGGCGGCACTTCCGCGCTAGCGTCCGCTTCCCACCGAGGCTGTGTGAAAACGATTTCGGCGTTGTGGCCGACGGCGGACGAGCGGGCCCCTTCCTGCTCAGCCTTGCATTGCGCCGATGAGCTGCTCCGTTCCGAGCACGGCGATGGCGCGTTTGATGTTGTAGGCGAGGAGGTGGAGGCTCATCTCCGTTTCGACCCGCTTCAGTGTTCGGGTCTTGAAGTGACTTCGTCCCATCCAGTCTTTCAAGGTTCCGAACACGTGCTCGACCGTACTTCGTCGCACGCGCATGGCATGGGGCATGCGATCGAGCCGCGCCTGCATTGCCTCGACGACATGCTCGTGCTCCCAGCGGCTGATGCGCCGCTCCTTGCCGGTCGTGCACTTGGCTTTGACCGCGCATGTGGCACAGGCATCGGCCCAGTATTTGTGGACCGTCAGACCGTTCTCGACTGAGGCGAAGCGATGGATCAGCGTCTCGCCTGCGGGACAGCGATAGGTGTCGGTTGGAGGATCATAGTGGAAGTCCTGCTTGCCCCATCGACCATCCGCCTTTGCGGTCGAGGTCAGCGGCTTGGGGCAGATCGGCGTGACGCCGAGCCCCTCGCATGTTCGCACCTCCTCACCCGAGAAGTAGCCGCGGTCGGCAAGTACCGTCAGTTGCTCCGTGCCGGTCGCGGCCTTTGCCTGCTGCCCCATGTTGGCGAGCTGTCTTCGGTCGTGCCCGATGTTCGTGACCTCGTGCGCAACGACCAGGTGGTGGGTCGTGTCGACCGCGGCCGGGACATTGTAGCCGACCAGACCGGTGCCCTTGCCGTGTGTTGCCATCGCTCGTGCATCGGGATCGGTGAGCGAGATCTGTCCGTCCGGAGCATCTGCGACGGCCTGATCCATGGTCTGGAGCTCGCGCATCCTCTCGCGTAGCGTGTCGATCCGTTCAGAGAGGCGCGTCGCCCGCACCTCAGCCATCTCGTCCTCCTGCCGGTCTGCGGTGTCGAGCATTGCAAGATAGCGTTCGATGCTCGCCTCGACCTGCTCGATGCGACCACGCAAGACGCTTGGCTTTGAAACTCCAGCCGAGCGTTTTGAAGCGTGTGTTGCGATGACCGACTGAAACGGCAACCCAAACTTGCCATCTGGCTTCGACCCATTCCAGACATTGGGGTTACGCGCTAATCTGCTCTTATGCGCCGCTTGGCACTGATACCGATGTTCGTTGTGATGCTGACCGGGACTGGATCTGTAGCAGCCCGCGAGCGACCCTCACCCTTCAAGTGTTTTGAAATGCACGGATCTGTTGCGCCGGATGCGGGACATCCAACGTTCCGCGTCAATCCCGAAACCGCATCTGGCCTGCTCGCCCTCCAAGAGAGGGACCGCAGGGGCAAGTTGATCGACGCTCTCCCGAAGAACGTGAGACGCCTGTTCCCACCCGACCAGCGGACCGTGGAGACAGTGGTGACAGGCGACTTCTTCATTTGCCCACTTGAACCACCGCGTCCCGGCAAACTCCGGCTGGCGAGGATGGTGTCGGCAAAGAACCTGACCGTTCGGACCGACAGCTGGCTCGAACAGAACCGTTAGGTCTGACGAGTTTCCCAAGGCCTTCGAAGGTCTTCTGCGGTCATCTTACACTGACCTTTTCGAGACGCGCGGCGAAGACGCTTGGACTATGAACAAGTCCCAGCTGACGGGTTATTTCAGGGCCACGGACAAGACGAGCGAAATCATCGGGTCGCGCCAGGCCGGCGTGTTCATGATGTTTCGTGCGCTGGCCGGTCACGAACAACCGGGCGAGCCAGCAGTGACAAAACCGGCCAACACAAAGGCGAAGCAAGTTAAGCCGAAAGCAGCAGCAGCGAAGCCGACGAAGGCGGTGGAAGCCCAGAAAGGCAAGGGCCCTACTATAGAAGTGAACGGCGGCAACGGCCGTCGCGACATGGCGCTCACCGTGCGAATTGAGATCAACCTGCCCGCTGGTGGCTCTAAGGAAACCTACGACAATATCTTTAAGAGCATTAGGGCCAACCTGATCGATGAGTGACCCGCTCGCCGCCTTCGAGAAGATTGCGCGGATCGCTGGTGACCTTGGGACAGAAGCGGGCGAGGAACCCAAGCCGCAGACCCAGACGCACCCGTTTGACGAGCGGAACATTCATCCGGCCATTGGCGGAGTCAGCGTGAAGCTCTTTGACGACGGCCACTACTCGCAGGCCACGTTCGAGGCGTTCAAGTTCCTCGACCTGGAGGTGCAGAAGCTCTCAAAGATCAACGAGAGCGGGTTCAAGCTGATGATGGCGGCACTCAACGAGACTAGTCCCAAGATTAAGCTTACCCCGCTCAGCAACCAGAGCGAGATAGACGAGCAGATGGGCTATAGGTTCGTATTTGCAGGCGCGATGTCCGCGATCCGCAACCCTCGCGGCCACGAGCTAAACATCGACCCGATTGACCGGTGCTTGGACCACCTATCGTTAGCATCGGTGCTCCTCAGGCGCCTGGAGGAGCACCTGCCCTGAGCGCAGCCAGCGGGCCGGGTGGCTCAAAGCAGCTGCTGCGGGCACTGGACAGACGCTAAGAAGCCTGGACAGCAAATGGACAGCAAATCTTGCATTGTTCACGCGATGTTCGCGAACTTTTCTCGCTCAACTTCGGAAAAAGTCTTTGTTTTTCAAAGGGAAGCGCCGGTGTAAACGAGATGCTCTACCAGCTGAGCTAACCGCCCGCGCGGGCGCTCGTGCCACGCGCTGGCGCGAGCCGCAAGCTTGGGCTCGGAGTTCATCAGGAGGATAAGTGTGTGGACCGCCGCGATCCGCCGCTGGCCATTATCAGCTCGTTGAGCCTCTCGATCAGCGCCTTCGATCCTGCGTCTTCCACCCCATCGTCCCCGCTTTAAGCGGTTCGCGCCGAACTAGTTCGAGGCGAACTGCGGCGCCTGACGATCCCACCCATAAATGTCTGGCAGGTAGCTGAGCTTGCCGTCTCGGACCTGGGCGGTGATGTAGGTCAGGTAGATCGGCGTCGCCCGCGGCAGCTGCACTCGAAGTTCAGGCGTGCTTCCCGGTGAAACCGGTTCGCGGCCGAGCAACCAGGTGCCGAGCCGTCTCGCATCCTCGACGCGCACGCAGCCGTTGCTGAGATTTCGGTTCGCCAGTTTGAACTTCTCATGATCCGGCGTGTCATGAAGGTAGATATCTTGCGGGTTCGGGAAGGGAAATTTCAAAATCCCCATTGAGTTCAGTGGTCCCGGATCCTGTTGGATCTTGAGATGGACCTTTCCCGCCGCCGCTCCCTTCCAATCGACAGTGGTCGGATCGATGACGGTCGGACTCTCGCTCCAGTCGGCGATCACGTGATAGCCGTGAGATTTCAGGTAGCCGAACCCGAGATGAAGCATGTTCGGCGCGATCGTCTTGCGAACGAGGTGATCGGGCGCGTGCCAGTAAGGATTATAGGTAATGTAGTACATGTAACTGGCGATGAGGGGTGTCGGCAGCTCATCCGTGCCGGTGATCACCTTCATTGAATTCGACGACCTGCCCATCCTGGTAGAGGGTGAGCATCGAAACTCCGGAATCAACCAGCAGGAAGCGGCCCTTCGCGGGAAGCGAGCGTACCCGATCGAGGTTGGCAAGCAAGCGCGGGTCCGGGGTTAGATTTCCATCGGCCTGAGCTTCAGCCCAGGCGGTGTCGCGCAGCTGCTTGTAGATCGCGTTCACGTCCGCGGTGGTTGCGAGATAAGCTACCAGGGAAGGTGCTGAAGCAGTCGTGAGAAGGATCGTGTCTGCGCGATCGCCCTGCGGCCGAAGGACGGGATAGGCGTAGATCATGCCAGAGGTCGGCTTTTTGAGCGCCTCCACATATTGGACCCAGGCTGAAGACAGCACGCGCTCCGCGTTCGCAAGGTCGTCCGGCTTGCCGCTCGCCGCCTGGGCTGCGGCGGCCTGGACCTGGGCGGCGAGTTGGGGCCCTTCTGGAATGCCATCGAAGGGCGCGCGCTGGAGAATTGCGGTGAGCTGGGCGATCGCCGCGGTGTTCGCGCCGCCTTGGAACCAGATCGGCCGTGAGCCATATGTGTCGTAGAACGAGGCGACCGCGGCGGCGACCGGAACAGCAGCAGATTGTCCATCGGCAGCGGCGCCAGCTCGTGGCGCATAAGCAAGCGCCAGCGCCAGACCAGAGACGCCCGTTGCAAAAATCTTCAGCCTGTTCACGTGCAACCCCCACCCAATTTCAGTAGTCGATTCTAGCGCCTTATCTTAAACAGCCAAAATGCATTCGCGATGAACCGCTCGTCAGCAGTGACAAAGCGTTGAAGTTGGTTCGCCGGGCTTTTCGATACCGCCCTTGTCTAAGGCATCGTTCAACGCCAAGGCGACCCTCAATAATGAATTGAGGGACTGCAATGGACATCAAGGGAGTGGCCGCGGTAGTGACCGGCGCGGCATCGGGGCTCGGCGAAGCGACTGCGCGGGCGCTCGCCGCTCGGGGCGCAAAAGTCGCCCTATTCGACCGCGACACAGAGCGCGGCGAGAAGGTCGCAAGCGAGATCGGCGGGGTGTTTTGCGAGGTCGATGTGACCTCTGACGAAAAGGTCGCCGCGGCCTTCGCCAAGGCTCGCGAAGCGCACGGCCAGGAACGGATCCTCGTCAATTGCGCCGGCGTCGCGACGGCCGCCAAGACCGTCTCGCGCGACAAGGAAACCAAGGCCGCCAAAGCCTATCCGATGCAGCAGTTCGAGCTGACCATCCAGATCAACCTGATCGGTAGCTTCCGCTGCATCGCGAATTCGGCGTTCGGCATGGTCGACCTGGAACCGCTCGCGGACGGCGAGAAAGGTGTCATCATCAATACCGCTTCGGTCGCCGCGGAGGACGGGCAAATCGGGCAGGCAGCCTATTCGGCTTCGAAGGGCGGAGTTCTCGCGATGACCCTGCCGATCGCGCGCGACCTCATGAACGAGGGTGTTCGAGTGAACACGATCCTGCCGGGCGTCTTCAAGACTCCGATGGTCGGAATGATGCCGCAGAGCGTGCAAGACGCTCTCGGCGCGCAGGTGCCCTTCCCTAAACGGCTCGGCCAGCCGGAGGAATATGCTCGGCTCGCCTGTTTTCTTATCGAAAACAGCTACATGAACGCCGCGTCCGTGCGCCTCGACGGTGGAATCCGGATGGCGCCGCGTTGAGCATCGATTACGAGCGCCTGCTCGACGAGCTCTCGCTAGCGGCGAAGGAAGCGGGCGAAGCAATCCTTGAGGTCATCCGGCGCGGCTTCGAGGTCGAATCGAAGAAGGACGCGTCGCCGGTGACGCAGGCAGATCGGGCTGCGGAACTTGTCGTCCTCGCCGCGCTCGCGCGGTTCGCGCCGGGCGTGCCGGTCATCGCGGAAGAGGAGGTGGCCGCTGGACGGATTCCCGCCCACGGAGACACGTATTTCCTTGTCGATCCCCTCGACGGCACGAAGGAATTCGTTCGCGGCGGCGATGATTACACGGTCAACATCGGGCTAATCGAGGCCGGCAGGCCAAAACTCGGCGTTGTGTTCGCGCCGGCAACGGGGCGGCTGCACGGCGGCATTGTCGGTGAAGGCGCCTGGCTCGACGAGGGCCAGGGACGCGCCGCTATCGCGACCCGGCCGCGCGGAGAGGTCACAACTGCGGTGGCGTCGAAGTCGCACCTCAATCAGGCGACAGTCGATTATCTCGAGGCAGCGGTTGGAAAGTGCGGGTTCGTTGCGATCGGCTCGTCACTCAAATTCTGCATGGTCGCGGAGGGCAAGGCCGATATCTACCCGCGCGCGGCGCCCACCAGCGAGTGGGATACGGCAGCCGGCCATGCTGTGCTGTTGGCTGCGGGCGGAACTCGTCGACGGACCTGGGGGCGATGCCCTTCGCTACGGCAAGCGCGCATTCCTCAATCGTGCGTTCGTCGCGACGTCTGGATGGAAGCCGCCGCGGCTGGAACCGTTCCTCGAGCCCTTCTCGGGCGGAGGCGAATTGCCGGCCGGCGTTTAGGCGCACGATCCCGTTTGGGAGCGGCACAAAAGAAACCGCCCGGGGTGAGTTGCGGTAAAAACCCATCAGCGTACCGGAACGGCGTCGTACATCCAGCGCTTATTTACCATATGGGTTGATAAAATGAGCTCGCTCAGTCAGCTCACACCATATGTTCGGCGTGCCCGTATACGAGGACCGTCATATAGCCCTCGTGAAGTTCCTTCTGCGGACCCCCGACGCCGGCCTGGAACTTCTCCGCCTGGGCATCGTCGCAGCTATATTCCGGACGCATCTCGCCGGACGCTGCGACCACCCGGCAGTTCTTGACTGCGCCATGCGGGTCGATAGCTAGCGACATTATCTGTCCGCCAAGAAGCGTGTCGCCGGTCTTCATTTGGGGCTTCGCGGGCGGCGTGCCCGGGTTGAACCGGCGCTCGAACGTGATCCGCGTTACTTCGCCCTTCGATGAGGAAACATGGCTGGCGACCGCCGCCTGGCCAGAATCGACGTCGCAGTCTTCTGCACTCGCCGGGCTGAGGCTCGTTTCGTACCGGCAGGCTTCGGGCTTGCCGTCACCATCGAGGGTTACTGTAACCCGCTCCCACCAGGGCGCGCTCGAAACCAGCGTGTCGGTCGAAGGTGAGGTTGAGGTTGTTGCTGTTGCGCCGGTGGCTGCGAGGGCTGCGGCCGAGGCCACGAGCAAAGCGGCAAGCTTGAGCACTTCAAACTCCTTTGCGCCCGCCGCTTCGGCGACTTCATTGCCGCCGCCTACCTGCACGCCCTAACGCGCAGGGGAGATTTGGTTTCCGTCCGATTGTCGAAGAGTGCGCACCGCCTCCGCGCGGCCGCGCCGGGCTGCCGGTACGATGCGCCGGAAAGAAATTTCTGGGGCGCGGGGCGTGCTCGCGGCCGGCACGGCCTTGCCACAAAAGAAATGGGGGCCGGCATTGCTGCCAGCCCCCACTGCGCCGAGCGAAGGATATGCCGGTGTTCGTAACCTGGTTGATAGAACTTTCGCCCTACCTACCCGCTCTCGATCCTGACTCACCAGCTCAGGCGTCGCCTTCCACCGAACAACTCCCTCTTGCGAGGAGCCCGATCAATCTACCAGACTGCGCGGCCCGAAGGTTCGCTGGTCTTTCGACCTTTCCGGCCCGGCGTCTGGAACCGAGGTCCCTCGAAGCCAAAACCGTCCAGTGTTCCGCGGCCCTTCTTGGGTCAACCACTCTTGCGTCCCGCTTCGCTCACCTTCCCCACAAGGAGGTCGGGAGCCGCGTCGCGCTAGAGAAGATTGACTCTTCCGGCGCCTCTTCCCGGCTGGCCCGGTAAGAACCCGAAGGCTCCTCCCTAATCCTGCCGGCGGAGATCGGACCTTTGGTCACCTGCCGCATCCGCTTGCCGTTGCCGGCTCCTGGAGAGGCCGGGACCGCCGTCCCGATCACCTGCTCACAATGCACACCTGCTCCGAGTCGCGAAAGCGAAAAATGCGGGGCTGACCCTGTGGATAACGGGGATATCGGGCAAATCTGCCGGAACCTTTTCTGATCCTTCGATTGAGCTTCGCCTCGGTTGCCGTTTCGTTCCCCTCCGCCTAACTCCGCCATGTGCCTGAATTGCCTCAATTGTCGCCCGAACCTGCCTACCTGCGGGGCCTGAACTCGCCGCAGCGGGAGGCGGTGCTGACGACCGAGGGACCTTTGCTCGTCCTCGCCGGCGCGGGCACCGGAAAAACCGCAGCGCTCACTGCGCGCCTTGCCCACCTGATCGCCAGCCGCAAGGCATGGCCGAGCCAGGTCCTCGCCGTCACATTCACCAACAAGGCCGCGCGCGAGATGCGCGAGCGTGTTGGAGCGCTCTCCGGCGGCGCGCTGGAAACCATGCCGTGGCTTGGCACGTTCCACTCGGTCGCGGCCAGGATGCTCCGCAGCCATGCCGAGCTGGTCGGCCTACAATCGAACTTCACGATCCTCGACACGGACGATCAGCTGCGAGTCCTCAAACAGCTGATTTAGGCGGCGAACCTCGACGAGAAGCGCTGGCCAGCGCGCCAGCTCGCGGCACTCATCGACCGCTGGAAGAACCGCGGCTGGACGCCGCAACAGGTCGATGCCGGCGAGTTGGAAGGTTTCGCGGCCGGGCGCGGCGCCGACCTTTACGCGCAATATCAGGACAGACTGCGGACCCTGAATGCATGCGATTTCGGCGACCTTTTGCTCCACATGCTGGTGATCTTCCGCAAGCATAGCGACGTCCTCGGCGCCTATCGCGACCGCTTCCGCTATCTCCTCGTCGACGAATATCAAGACACCAACCAGGGCCAGTACGAGTGGCTGAAGCTCCTGGCCGAGCCGCGCCGCAACCTCTGCGTCGTTGGGGACGACGACCAGTCGATCTATTCCTGGCGCGGCGCCGAGGTCGCAAACATCCTTCGTTTCGGAAAGGACTTCCCCGGCGCCAAGATCATCCGGCTTGAGCAGAATTACCGTTCCACGTCGCACATCCTCGCCGCCGCCGACGGTCTCATCGCGCATAATGCGAGCCGTCTCGGCAAGACGCTCTGGACCGACGCAGGCGATGGTCAAAAGGTTCGAGTGATCGGGGTCTGGGACGGCCCGGAAGAAGCGCGCCGCGTCGGCGAGGATGCTGAAGGCCACATGCGCTCGGGCGATTCGCTCGAGGACATAGGGATCCTCGTCCGGGCCCAGTTCCAGACCCGCGAGTTCGAAGAGCGCTTCATCGCGATCGGCCTTCCGTACCGGATCATTGGCGGCTTCCGCTTCTACGAGCGCGCAGAGATCCGCGACGCGGTCGCTTATCTCCGGTTAATGCAATCTCCGGCCGACGACCTCGCCTTCGAACGCATCGTCAACACGCCCAAGCGAGGCTTGGGCGACAAGGCGGTCGCGACTATTCACCAGCAGGCACGTCAGGGCCAGGAGCCGCTGCTGATTGCCGCGGCGCACCTGCTCGACAGCGATGAGCTGACTTCGCAGGCACGCCGCTCGCTCGGCAATTTTGTCGCCGACCTCGGGCGCTGGCGCGAGATGGCAAACACCCTGCCCCACCCCGAGCTCGCGCGCATCATGCTCGAAGAATCCGGCTACACGGCTATGCTCCAGGCCGACCGCTCGGCCGAAGCGGCGGGACGCCTCGAAAACCTCACCGAACTCACGCGCGCGATGGAAGAATATGAGACGCTCGGCGCCTTCCTCGAGCACGTCAGCCTGGTCATGGACAATGACGAGGCGCGCACCGGCGAGAAGGTCACGATCATGACCATCCACGCGGCAAAGGGGCTCGAATTCGACACGATATTCCTTCCCGGGTGGGAAGAAGGCGTCTTCCCGTCCCAGCGTTCGCTCGACGAAGGCGGCCTCGCGTCCCTCGAGGAAGAGCGTCGCCTCGCTTACGTCGCGATCACCAGAGCCCGCCGCCGGTGCACGATCATCCACGCGGCCAACCGCCGCATCTACGGCCAGTGGACCAGCTCGATCCCCTCGCGCTTCCTCGCGGAGCTGCCCAAGGCGCACATCGAGGAAGAGACCACGATGACCGGCGGGGAAAGCCTGTGGCGCGCGCAATGGTCGGAGCGCGCCGATCCCTTCGCCCACCTCGGGCCCGCTCAAGCAATGCGCGCGAGCACCCGCGGGCCGGGCTGGCAGCGCGCCTGACGCGGCAATTTCAACCCCGCACCGCAGCGCGTGATCGAAGCGCGCGCCTCCGCCGTCACCCTCGGCAATCAAGGCCGCAGCGACCTCTCGCTCGGGCAGCGGGTGTTCCATGGCAAGTTCGGCTATGGCACCATCGCCGAGATCGAGGGCAACAAGCTCGAAATCGACTTCGAGAAATCTGGCCGCAAGAAGGTACTCGACAGCTTCGTCAGCGTGGCCTGATCAGCGCCCGAGCTTTTTCGATAAGATCGACCGATCACCCGCGACCGCAAAGTTCAACTTGCCCGCACCAACGTCCGCACCCAGGGAATGATCGAGGTCCAGCTCAATTCCTCCATCACTTCGATGCCCGCGAGCTTGCCTCGCCTCCAGCGCACTTCTCCGGGTGGAATGATTGAGCCCTTCAACGAGTACCGAGACGTAGGCACCGACCGCGGGAAGGTCGTCGCCTTCGATCTGCAGCCCGCGCGCCGAGATGTTGCGAAGGGTGGCGAGCCAGAATTGGCCGCCGCATTTGACGTGGACCGCAGAGCGCGCCTCGAGCCGCGGCATCGTCCGCCGTTCGCGGGTCTGACTGACCAGCTTGCGGTTCAAGAGAGCGATCACGTCGATGCTGTCGTCAAACCGCACGCCAAGCTCGTGGCGGCCGGTCCAGGCGATCTTTCCAGCAGCTCGCTGGCCGGTTTCGAGCTCGACCGACGCCTTGTCGCCGAGCGCCGGCGCAAGATCGCTTCGGAGACTGCGACGCCAAGTGCGCTGATCTTGCGGATCGAGCAGGCCTTGCGCGAGCCGGCGATATAGATTGCGCCGAAATCGAACGGCCCCTTCTCGTCGGCCGGCCACGAATGTCATCGGACCATGGGAGCCGGTCTCCCAGGACAACGGTCGTGACTGAAAGGCGCGTCAGTCATTGCTCATCCAGCGCTCGGCAAGAGTTTTGCGCCTCGCCCGAGCTAACAAGTCGCTAACGAAAGCGGGTCTTATCCAAGCTAGAAGGCAGTCGACGCGAGCTTGATGTCCGCCCTTGGCCACGCACCTTCGAACTGCTTTCGCGCTGCGGCAGCCTCCGCGTCGCGCTTCTGCGCCGCGAGTGACTGGCTCAGGCCGAAATAGGCCCATCCGTTGTTCGGGTGCTGCTTCAGGTCTTCTCGGTAGACCAGCTTCCGCTTCAGCCGGCTTCCCGGCGCCGAGCAGCTCTGCGCCCAAGCAGGTGCCGCGTCGGGAAGATCATGTCGCTGGGTTCGTTGTAGGCGAGCTTGTCCTCGAGCGCGACCGCCTGCGCTCAGAAGGTGGATGGCCTCGTCATGCTTGCGCCCGGACGCTCGCGATCCGCGCCTTCGCCTTCAACTGCCCGATCTCGTAGAGCGACCTTGCGATATTGTTGCCCTGCGTCGCATCGGCGGGCACTGCAGCGATCAGCTTCTCGGCCTTTGCCAATTCGGCCTCGGCCTCGTCGATCTTGCCCGTCGCGGCGAGCGCGGTCGCTCGCGATTGCAGATAGCTGATCGTGGCGCCCGGCAGCTGCGGGTTCGGCGCCGGTCTCCTTCAGCATGTCGTCCCACATGCCGAACTTCGTGTAGCCGTCGTAGATGAAGCTCGCGCTCCAATCAAGCCGGGCATCGCCGAACAGCATCGCGTCGGGAATGTGCGCGCGCGCGTCCTTAAGCGCTGTGATCGTTTCGGCCCGGCGCCCCTCCATCCCGGCCGCGCTCGCGAGGAACTGGAAGTTGTGAATGAGGTACATCGGATAATAATCGGGCGCCGCGGTCTCCTTGAGATAGGCGAGGTCCGCAGCCGCGCCCTTGCGGTTGGCTTCCGCGGCTTCTTCGTACCGTGCCGACACGCTGCATGATGTGCGCCGGCATATGCTCCAGGTGACCAGCGGCGGGCATCATTCCTTCGAGCGCCTCGGCCGAACTCAACGCGCTAGCTCCGGATGCTGCGACGCTTCGACGGCATGGATGTAATAATGATTGGCGCCGGGATGCTTCGGGTCCTTGTCGAGCACGTGCGTTGAAGCGTTCCACGATTTGCTCGGTTCCCGGGTTCGGCGTGCCGTCGGCCTTCCACAGCTTCCACGGGTTCGTGTTCATCAGCGCCTTCGGCGTACATCGTCTGGACGTCGAGATCGTTCGGATAGCGCGCGGCGACCCGCCGCATCGCGTCGACATAGGCAGTGAGCAGCGGCTTGCTGTTCGAAGGATCGACTTCGCCCAGTCCCCGCTGTAGCGCTTCGCCACCGCCGCGATCAGCGCGCGCTCGACGGGCGTTGCCCGACGGGCGTTCGCTTCCGCCTTTCGCACCGCTTCCCAGCCGACACGGGCGCGCGGCGAGCTCATCATCGGCATGTTGTAATTGGGGCCGAGCGTCAGGGCGACGCCCCAATAGCAGCTGGCGCAGCGGGGATCGATCTGCGCCGCTTTCGCGAAGGACCGCGTCGCCTCGTCATGATTGAACGCCCAGATGAAGCGCATGCCCTGGTCGAAATATTTCTGGGCGAGCGGCGAGCGCGTCGTGATCTTGCGATGGAAGGTGCCAAGCCCGTCGAACAGCTGCGCGCCCTTGGCCCAGCCGGCAAGGGTATCGGGTGTCGCCGGCGCTGCCATGTCGTGCGACTGGCCCAACACCGGTATCGGAAGGATAGCTGTGCCGGCGGCGAAAAAGTAGGCGAGGACGGTTCTGCGCATTGGCCACCCCCTTTAGATGTGTCGGCAGTCTAGACCGAAGCCAGTGCTCGTCCAAGATGGCGCCGGGTTGATCGAAGGAGCGCTCGCCACCGCTCTTCGCGTGTTCCCGAACTCCGGAGGTCGCCATGAAAACGCTCATCGCCTTCATCGTCGGAATCATCGCCGTACCCACCGTCTTCGGGCTCCTCGCAGTAGCCGGCTGGCTGCCGAGCAAGGCCACCCCCGACCCACCGAAATGGGAATCATCGGTGGGGATGCGCGCGCTCGATGCCTCACTCGATAAGCGCTCGAGCGGACTGAACAACCCGGTCGCGGAAAACGACTCAGCAGCTCTTGCGGCCGGGCGGAAGATTTACGCCGATAATTGCGCCGGCTGTCACGGAAGCGCGAAGGGGCCGAGCGATTGGGGCGCCAAGGGCTTCTACCCGCGCGCTCCGCAATTCTTCCAGGAAGGATCCGACGTCTCTCCGCAAGAAGCCTATGCCGCGATCCACGACGGGATCCGCTATTCCGGAATGGGCGCCTGGCGCGACCTCATGAAGGAAGACGACATGTGGAGGGTCGCCAATTTCATCGCGGGTATCCCGGGCCCCAAAGCCACGATGAAACACATGGACTGAGCGAGGGAGATTCGTCTCGGCGAAGGGTCTGCCGGGCAGGAATGTCCTCGCTCCCCTTCCCAGCGCCCTCCGCCCGCATTTTGCGCAGGTGAACAGCAGATAAAGGAACCCGACTCGGGGTCGGTGCATTTTCGCAGCAAAAGTCAATAGCAGAGTTTAGGTGTGGAAAATGAAGCAGCTGGCCCTTGTGCTGGCGCTGACGGGATCGTGCGTATTTGCGACTACCGTCGCTGTTACGCCGGCGTCTGCGCTGGAAACTTACGAAGCCCAGATGGAAGCGAGCGACGCCGCCTCTCAAGCGCGCGTCGACATGCTCGACGCGTTCGGCCCGAAGGTGCTGAAGCCTGGACAATATCTGTGGCGCGACGTCCCCGAGAGCGCCGGGTCCGAGCGCGTCGTCATCAGCTTGTCGGACCAGATGGCGTATCTCTATCGGGGCGACACACTGATGGCCGCGGCCACTATTTCAAGTGGAAGCGATGACAAGCCGACCCCGAGCGGTATCTTCTCGGTGCTCAACAAGACGCCGATGCATCATTCCAACAAATACGACAACGCACCGATGCCGTTCGCGCAATTCTTCGAATCCCACGGCATCGCGATGCATGCGGGGTTCAACCCGGGGCATCCCGCGAGCCACGGCTGCATCCGCCTGCCCAGTGCCTTCGCAAAGAAGCTCTATTCAGTGACGGACATCGGGACCCCGGTCTTCATCGGCGCGTAACTGCCGAGGGCCGCGCCGCGTAAATGGTGCGGCCCCAGTCTTTTCCCAGTCCCAACACCATTGTTGATCGCGCGTTGGGATACGCTCATGCAAACATGAGTTGAGCGTTCCAACGCAAAGCACATTGGAGATTGAGAATGGCCAAGAAGGCGTCGGGCAAGAACGAGACCAAAGGTCGAAGCAAGGCTGCGAAGAAATCGGTCAAGACCGGGACCGCAGTGGCGGCAAGGTCATCGAGCGGTGGCGCGCGCTCGCAGGAGGGCATGGGCGATGCCCTCATCAAGCTCCTGCAAAGTCCCCTCGTCGCTGAATTGGTCGCGGTGGCCGCAACCGCTGCGCTCGCTTCGCTTGCTGAGCACGGCTTCACGAGCAAAGAAGGATCCCGCGGCAAGCGCGCCGGCAAGGCGGTGAAGGAAGCGGGCAAGGCGGCCGCTGCTGCGGTCGGCCGGCGCGTCGGCACCGAGATCGACGAAATCCGGAAGGCGGCTACGGGCGGCGCAAAAGCGTAAGCCGGGCGCGGCCGACGTCCCGGGCTGTCTCGAGGATTAGCTCGCCTGCATCGACCGCATCGCCGCGGCCGGTTTCGACGCTCAGCCAGCCACCGCGCGCCAACCAGCCAGATTCGCAGATTGAGCGCACCGCCGCACTGCCCGATCCTGGAGCATAAGGCGGATCGGCGAAGATCAGGTCGAATGGCTCGGACCGCGGCAACGACAGCGCCGAGCCCGCTATGGCCCGGACGCGATCGCTCGCGCCGAGCTTTTCGGAATTGCGTCTGATCACCGCTGCCGCCTTCGCATCGCTTTCGACGAAGGTCGCGCTAGCGGCTCCCCGCGAAAGCGCCTCCAGCCCGAGCGCTCCGCTCCCGGCAAACAGGTCGGCGACCCGCAAATCCTCGAAGGTTCCGAGGCGGCTTAGGAGCATCGAAAACAACGTCTCGCGCAAGCGGTCCAGGGTGGGACGCGTCGCCGGCCCGGGCGGCGCCTCGATCGCCCGCCCCCGCCATTTTCCGGCAATGATCCTCATCTAAGGGTCGTGTGAAAGTTCTGCAGCTCCGCCTCATCGATTTCATCGGCGTCGCCCGGCTCCATGCCCTCGATCGTGAACGGTCCGTAGGCGGTCCTGATCAAGCGTGAGACCTGCAGCCCCAAATGACCGAGCACGCGGCGCACCTCGCGGTTCTTGCCTTCGGTGAGGCTTAGCTCGATCCAGCAATTGCTGCCGGTCCGTCGTTCCAGGTTCGCATTGATCGACCCGTAGTTCATCCCATCGATCGTGACCCCTTCCGCAAGCCGCTCGAGCTGGTCCTGCGAAACTCGGCCGAACGCCCGGGCCCGGTAGGTGCGAACGACCCCGGTCCGCGGCAGCTCCAGCTGACGCTTGAGCTCGCCGTCATTGGTCAAAAGGAGCAGCCCCTCGGTCATGAAGTCCAGCCGCCCGACCGGCATCAGCCGCGGCAATCCCGGCGGGAACCGGTCGTAGATCGTCGCCCGGCCCTTGGGGTCGCGAACTGCGGTGATCGTGCCTTGCGGTTTGTAGAAGCGGAACAGTCGCGTCGACGCCGCCGGCTGAACTGCTTTTCCATCGACAGTGACGCCGCTAAGATCGGTGAGCAGGGTCGCGGGCGTGGTGAGCTTTTCCCCATTGAGCGCGATGCGTCCTTCGGCGATCATGCGTTCGATTTCGCGCCGCGAGGCAACTCCGGCACGCGCGAGCAGCTTGGCGATACGCTGCGGCTCGCCATCCGCTTTTTGTGTCGTGGCGGGCACAGTGCGGCTACGCTTGTTTCGCGGCGGCACTGCGCGCTTGTTCGTTCGTTGCAAGTTTGCGAATTCATTGGTCGGGGCCCAATATGCTGTTCGGGAAGCGTAAGCAGGTCGTCAAGCGTATCCTCATTGTCGAGGATGAACCGCTGACCGCGTTCGATAACGAAAATTTCCTCGGCGATGCCGGGTATGAGGTCGTGGCCACCGTCGACGATCTAGACGAAGCGCTCCGTGTCCTCGAGCGCGAAGTCGTCCATCTGATCCTCAGCGACGTCCGGCTTCGCGGCGATCGCACTGGGATCGAGCTCGCAACAACGGCGAAGAAACGCGGCGTCCCGACGCTTTTCGCAACCGGTCACGCCTATCCGGGCGCATCGGAAATCGCGATCGGCTGTGTCATGAAGCCATACACGGACCGCCAGCTCATCAAGGCCATCGAATGCGTCGATCGGCACCTCCAGGGTGAGAAGGTCAAGGCGCCCAAAGGCGTAGAGCTGTTCATCGCGTTCGGTGAGGGCGACTAGACGGCGAGCCGTTCATGCCGGGGTTATGCAGCCTTTGAAAGCTGTCTAAGGTTTCTCTCACAGACGAGGAGGGGACCAGATGGCGGGCCAGCGGCCGAAGGGATGGAAGCTGATCAAGGCGGCGCTCGCGACGCGCAAGTCAGCGACGATGCTTGCCTTCGGATTCTCATCCGGGCTGCCCTTTGCGCTCCTGATTGGCACCCTCAACGCATGGCTCGGCGACGCCAAAATCAACCTCGCCACCATCGGCGTCCTCTCATGGATCGGGCTCAGCTACGCCTTTAAGTTCCTGTGGTCGCCACTCGTGGACCGCGTGACCCTCCCGCTGCTCGGGCGGCTCGGCAGGCGCACGAGCTGGATTGTGCTCTGCCAGGTAGGACTGATCGTCGCCTTTGTCGGCCTCGGTATGACCGATCCGGCAACCGCGATCGGCTGGTTTGCAATCTTCGCGGTGATCGGGGCTTTCTCTTCAGCGACGCAGGACATCGCAGTCGACGCCTGGCGCATCGACGTTGCCGACGAGCAGACGTCCGTCGAACTTCTCTCGGCCGTCTACCAATTCGGCTACCGCACCGCCTCGATCGTCGGCGGCGCCTTCGCCCTCTTCCTTGCCGCTCGTATTCCCTGGGGCACCGTCTATTTCGTCATGGCGGCGCTCGTGGTCGGAATGATGATCGTCGCGACCACCGCCCCCGACACCCAGCGGCCGCCGAAGAATATCATCGAACAGGGCCTCGAGCAGCCGGGCGAGATCAGCGCCTCCGTCAGGATCGCAGCGCTCGCGATCGTAGGCATTTGCTGGGTGTGGGCGATCGTCTCGCTCGGCGTCTTCATGGCATCGATGCTCGCGGCGCAGCAGTCCGGCACGAAACCCCCTTCCGTCGCTGATTTCACCACCAACGTCGGCCCCTGGATCATCGTTGCGACTGTATTCGTCCCGCTGATCATCGCCGCGAGTGTGAACTGGTTGAAGGCACATGGGCGAGGCGTCCAGAACCGGGGCAATCCGCATCCGACGGGCGGCCGAGCGGTCCTAAACCACATCTACGGAGCGTTGGTGTCACCGCTTGCCGAGCTGTCCGAACGCCTCCGTTGGGGCGTCCTCATCATCATCGGCTTCATCCTGACATATGCGCTTTGCTACAATATCTGGTCGAGCTTCGCCTTCCCCTTCTACCTCGATTACCTGCACTACACGAAGGACCAGGTCGCGTTCGCCTCGAAGGTGTTCGGCATCTTCATGACGATGATCGGTATCAGCCTGGGCGGTTATCTCTTCGGCCGCATCGGTAGGTTCCCGACGGTTCTGATCGGCGCCGCGGTCACGCCCCTCGGCAACCTGCTCTACGCTGACCTCGCCGAGGGCGGCCGCAACATCGATGCCTTTACCCACGCGCTCCGGCTGAACAACCTGCTCGGCCTGCTTGGCGCCGACGACCGAATGGTTCGCCTGCTTGTCGCCATCTGCTACGAAAATATCGCGACCGGCGTCGCGCTTACCGCGTTCGTCGCCTATCTGTCAGGCATCATCAGCAAGAAATTCACCGCGGTTCAATACGCGCTGCTGTCCTCCCTCACCTTCCTTGTCGGCTCGCTAGGGCGAGGCGTGGCGGGCGAGAGCTTCGATAAATATGGCTATGCGCTGGTCTTCCGCTGGACCGCAGCAGCGGGCCTGCTCGCAGTGTTCTTCGTGCTCCTCGAATGGGCCCGCGTCGCGGCCCAGGATCGGCGTCAGGCCAGCGCCGACACGCTGCCACCTGCCACCGGCGCAAAGGTGACCGAAGCCCTGGCAGAAAGCGGTGAGCCGGCACGCTAGTCAGGCACCTGCTCGTTCGCCGCAAGGACGACGCCGGCGAGATAGAGCGAGCCGAAGATCAGCACCCGAGAATCGCGCGCAATCACTGCCAGTGCTTCTTCGACGCTGTCGTGCCCATCGGCAGCAAAACCGAGTTGGCCGGCGATTTCGACGAGGTCGCTCGGCGTAAAGCAGGCATGATCTGGAATCGGCACCGCATGCACTTCAGCTGCCAGTCCCCGGAACGGCTCGAGCATCCCCGGCGGGTCCTTTGTCGCGAGGCTGGCAAAGACGATGTGCAGCGGCTTTCCATCCTCGAAGCGATGCTTGACGAACGAGGCAATCTGTCTCGCTGCGGAAGGGTTGTGGCCTCCGTCGAGCCAGACGTCGCGTTCTTCGACCAGTGGACCCGGCGCGAGGCGCTGAAGTCGCGCCGGCCAATCCGCCCAGCCCACCGATGCGCTGAGCGCCGACCGCTGAACGCGAAATACTTCCTGGTGACGGAGCATGGCCAAGGCGAGGCCGGCATTCATCGCTTGATGCCGCCCCGGAAGCCTCGGCAACGGGAGGCTAAGCTCGCCCTGCTCGTCGCGGTAGCGAAGCTTCCCCTGCCGGGCGATGGCGTCCCAGATGCCGCCGCGCGGAAGCCAAATCGCGCCGCGCTCAAGCGTTATCTCTTCGATTCTGCTGCCGATCGACGGCGGATACAGCTGCGTCACCAGCGGTACACCGCGCTTGGCAATCGCCGCTTTCTCACCCGCAATATCCGGAAGTCCGTTGCCCAGGAACTGTTGGTGATCGAGCGCGAGGTTTGCGATCCCGGTGACGAGGGGATGCTCGATCACATTGGTCGCATCGAGCCTTCCGCCCAACCCCACTTCAAGGATACAGGCGTCCGCCGGGGTTCTTGCGAATGCAACGAAAGCCGCGGCGGTCGCAACCTCGAAGAAGCTTGGCTCGATGCCGGTGCCGGCATCGATCACTTCCTCAAGAGTTCGCGCGAGCTCATCATCCTCGATCAGTCGCCCGGCGATGCGGATCCGCTCGTTGAAGCGCACGAGGTGCGGGCTGGTGAACGCATGGACACTGTGACCGCTTGCCTCGAGCGCCGCGCGCAGGAAGGCGATGGTCGAGCCCTTCCCGTTTGTTCCGGCGATGTGGAACACCGGCGGAAGCGCGGCCTGCGGCCGGCCGAGGCGCTCCAGCAACGCCGATATGCGTTCAAGCCCGAGCCGATCGCCGGCCGGCGAGAGCTTCGACAAGCGATCGAGCTGCGCCTGGACCTCAGGATTGGTGGAGCGGGCGAAGTCCGCCATCAGGCGGCCTCTTTCGCCTCCGGCGCAAGATACGAGATGAGCAGCCCGAGCTTGTCTTTCAGGTCGCCGCGCGAGACGACCATATCGATCATCCCGTGCTCGAGCAGATATTCGGCTCTCTGGAAGCCATCGGGTAGCTTTTCACGGATGGTCTGCTCGATCACGCGCTGGCCGGCAAAGCCGATGAGAGCACCCGGCTCAGCAATCTGAACGTCCCCCAGCATCGCATAGGAAGCTGTCACTCCGCCCGTCGTGGGATCGGTCAGAACAACGATGTACGGAAGCCTCGCTTCCTTCAGCTCCTGCAGGACGACCGTGGTGCGGGGCATCTGCATGAGGCTCAAGATCCCCTCCTGCATTCGAGCTCCGCCGGCAGCCGTAAAGAGTATGTACGGGCAATGGTCCTCGATGGCGGCGCGAACGCCAGCGACGATGGCCGCTCCCACCGCAATGCCCATGGATCCGCCCATGAACGCGAAATCCTGGACGCCGATGACGACATCGTGTCCATCGATCTTGCCGGTGGCGTTGATGAGCGCGTCACGCTCCCCGTTCGCAGTCCGAGCAGTCTTGAGCCGGTCCGTGTAGCGTTTCGTGTCCTTGAATCGCAGCGGGTCTTCGCGGACCTCCGGAGCTGGCAACAGCTCATATTCCGCGGCATCGAACATTTGCGCGAACCGCTTGGCGGGGCCGATGCGGTCATGGAAGTTGCAACGCGGGCAGACGCAGTAATTCTCCTCCCACTCCTTGACGAACACCATCGTCCCGCACTTGCTGCACTTGTGCCAGAGGTTCTCGGCGGTCTGCCGCTTCGGCAGGAATGGGATGCCGCTGCGGACCCTGCTCAACCAACTCATGTCTTCAAATCCTTGCTTCGGCGGGCGTCTGCTCCAGCGACGCGGCAATGTCCATGATCGCCCGCCGGGGGTTCGGCGCGCCCGTGATCGGCCGGCCAATGACCAGAACCGACGCGCCGTCTGAGAGAGCCTGCGGAGGAGTCGTCACCCTCTTCTGATCGCCCACGTCCGCTCCCGAGGGGCGGACGCCAGGGACCACGAAGAAGCCCTCCGGCCATGCGGCCCGCGCCGCTGCGACTTCCGCGCCGGAACAGACGATGCCGTCGAGGCCGGCCTCGCGAGCAAGTGCGGCAAGGCGACCGACCTGACTTGCCGGCGAACTCTCGACGCCGATGCTCGTGAGGTCCGCCTGGTCGAGGCTGGTGAGCACCGTGACCCCGACTATTTTGGTCTCAGGCGGTGCGGCCGCCTTCGCTGCTGCCATCATCGCGCGTCCACCCCCGGCATGGACGGTAAGGATCGCAGGTTGGAGGTGCGCAAGAGCTCGAACCGCCTTCTCGACGGTGTTCGGGATATCGTGGAGCTTTAGGTCCAGGAAGACCGGTGTTTCGTGCTCGGCGATGCGGAGCACGCCCTCCTCACCATTTGCGTAGAAAAATTCGAGTCCCAGCTTTACGCCCGCGGCGATGCCGCTCACGTCACGAGCAATGGCGACCGCCCTGTGAACATCCTGCGTGTCCAGGGCGACGAAGATCGGGCTCATATGGCAGGCTCTCCATCATCTTCAGCGGACGCGGCCGCTACGCTCGACGGCCGGCTTCGCTCCAGCGCGTCGATCTTGCGTCGATGCGACCAAACCCTCGTCCGCATCAACAGCCAGGTTGGAAGGAAGCCAAGGAGGAAGACAATCAGGAGCAGGATCGGGATCTTTATGTCCGCCTGTATGTCTCCCCAGAGGTTCAGCGTGACCGGAGTCCAGTTGCGAAACGCAAAGAGCACGGCGACGACCGCGACGAGCACCCAGAACAAGGTCTTCAGGAATTGCATCCCATCGGGCTCCCGCCAGCGCATATGAGCGCGTCGCGCGTTCATAGCCATAAGCCCGTTTGTCGCAAGACAGAGTTGGTTCATCGCAACCACTTCCTCAGCGACGTTGAGGGCGAGGCGCATAGGGGTCAGAGCTTGGTTGAGGGTGGGGAGAGAAGTTGAGTTGAAGACGATAAGCAAGGTCGGGCTTGGCGCGCTCGTACTCGTGATGGGCGCATCGCTGCTCGCAATGCGACCGCATAATGACGAACGGCGTCACTCGCAGATCACTGCCGCCCACCTCCAACTCGCTTCGCTTTCAACGGAATCGCGACGCGACGTCGATTATCGTCTGCTCGACGCGCGCCTCCAGCGCCTCGTTCAGAAGCCGGCTATGGTCGGCCTCGCGGTCGGGATCGTCGAGAACGGCCGTATCACCTTCCTCAAGGGCTATGGTGAGACACAAGCGGGATCGGGCGATCCGGTCACGCCCGAAACCGTGTTCCGCTGGGCGTCATGCTCGAAAGGTGTTGCCGCGACGATGGTCGCCAAGCTCGCCGAAGAGGGAAAGATCAACCTCAGCGCTCCCGTCGCCAATTACGCACCGGACCTCAGACTTCCGAACGGTAACGAGCGAATTGCGAGCGTCGGAGACCTCCTTTCGCACCGCCTCGGTCTCTATCGTAACGCCTACGACAACAAGCTCGAAGAGGGCCAGGACCCGAGCTTCCTGAGGACGCAGCTCGGACAGCTGGATGCCGTGTGCGCACCGGGCACCTGCTGGGATTACCAGAACGTCGCCTACGATGCGTCCAGCGAGATGGTCTCGCGCGTCACCCACATGCCCTATGAGCAGGCGGTCAAGCGCTACTTGTTCAATCCGATCGGGATGAGCAGCGGCAGTGTTTCGCTCGCAGGCATCGAATCAAATCCCAGCTGGGCGCGGCCACATAGCGCTGGCAGGCGGCCCTGGCCGATGAGCGACACCTACTACAAGGTCCCCGGCGCCGGCGGCATCAACAGCAATATCAAGGACATGTCGCTGTGGATGGAAGCGCAAATGGGCGAAATGCCCGACGTCCTCGACGCCAAGGTGCTCGACACCATCCACGCGCCTTACGTCGTCACGCCCACCGAACGCGGCCGGCTGCGCAAGTTTCTCGAGCGCGTCAACACCGCCTGGTACGGATATGGCTGGCGCAGCTACGACTATGCGGGGCACCGGATCATCGGCCACCGCGGCGGCATTAAGGGCTACAGGTCGCTGATCCTGTTCGACCCGGCGAAGAAGAGCGGCGTCGTGGCACTATGGAACAGTGATACCTGGCAGCCGGGGGCTCGAGTTCGAGGTGATGGACATGCTCTATCACCTGCCCTTCCGCGACTGGATGGAGCTCAACAAGCCGCCTGCCCAATCGATCGCCGCCACCGACAACGAGGTTAGCGATAGCGGGGACGGCGGGCACTAGCGCATTCGGCCTCATCCTTCGCCTTTTGGATCTCGCGCTTCTGGCGGAGGTGCGCGAGATAGCGGAACCCCATTCCGATGATCGACATCGCCATCCCAATGATGAGCACTGGGTAATACCAGGACGGCGGATTTTCCTTCGCCCAGGCGACGGCGCCCAGGAAGAGCACGCTGACGATCGAAGTCAGATAGCCGATCGCCTTGAGGTCGAGCCCGGCGGGGGCCGGGACGGTGACGGTTTCAGGACGCATCGGATTAGGAACAACCAAGCTCAACGGTTTGTTTCACTGTCGAAAACGACAGGAGTTCTGTTCAAATGACCGCCCAATCCAAGGACGCGATCTCGCTTCTCAAAGAGGACCACCGTGAGGTCAAAAAGCTGTTCAGGGAATTCGAAAGCGCCAAGGGAGACGGTCGCAAGCAGAAGCTCGCGCACGAGATCTGCCTCGAGCTCAGTGTTCACGCCGAGATCGAGGAGAAGATCTTCTATCCCGCGTGCGAAGGAACCGTCGATGAGGACAAGTTGAAGGAAGGCTATGTCGAGCACGACGCCGCCAAGCTCCTGATCGCGGAGATCGTGGCGAACGAGGGCGGAGACGACGAATTCTTCGATACGAAAGTGAAGGTGCTCCAGGAAGAGATCGAGCACCACATCGAGGAGGAGGAAGACGCCGGCGGCATCTTCTCGGAGGCGCGCAAGGGCAAGCTCGATATGGACGCGATCGGCGAGCAGCTTGCCGAACTGAAGAAGGAACTCACCGAACGCTACAAGGCCGGCGGCCTGCCTCAGCCAAAACTTCGCACAATGGACGAGGTGTCGGTCTGACGGCTCGTATCGGAGCCGCCGTTTTGGGCAGGATGTTGATGATGCGAGCGGCTGCTCCTGGTGACGCCAGGGGCTAACGTTGGCCCGAGCTTGCTTTCGATCCGGACGTTCACTGCCGCCGCGAACAGTTCGCGGAGCGTCATCCCCGCCGCGTCTTCCAGTTTGGCGGACCGGTGCAGCCCGGTCTCCAAAGCCAAGCGACCTCTCTCTAGACGCGCTTCTATCTGAGCGCCGCGACCCGCATCGCCTGCTCATCGCGGCCATAAATGTCGTCGACGAAGCTCAGCTGCCCGTCATTAGCCTGTGCCGTCAGATAGGTTATATAGATCGGCACGGGCGTCGGCAGCGTCACGTTCTGCTCAGGTGCGCTGGAATCCGCTTTGGGATCCCGTCCCATCATCCACCGCGCGAGCCGCTCTGCATCCTCGAGACGGATGCAGCCATGACTGAGCGTCCTATCGTCCTGCGCAAACAGCTCCTTCACCGGCGTGTCGTGAAGATAGATGTCATAAGCGTTAGGGAATTCGAATTTCACTCGGCCCATTGAGTTAGCCGGGCCGGGCAGTTCGCGTACGCGCACCTGAAGCGAGCCGTTCGCGACTGCGTGCCAATCAAGCGTAGCCGGATCGAGCAGCCGATCATCGTTCTCATCCGCCGGCATAATCTGGTAGCCATGCGACTTCAGGTAGCCGAGGCCCTGGTCGAGCACATTCTTAGCGATGAGCGACCGCACCAGTTCGCTCGAGACATGCCAGTAGGGATTGAGCGTCGCGTAATAGATGGTGCTCGCAACCATCGGCGTTTGGGTATTCGCACCCGCTTTGCCGACGACCACCTTCATCGAATCCGCTATCCGGCCATCCTCGATCATGTAGAGGCGCGCCGCGGCAGCATCGACCATGATATATTTGTGCTGGAATGGCCTCTCCCGGGCGCGGTCGAGGCTCGTTAGCACGCGCGGATCGACGTTGCCGCCGCTCGACTGCATCTCGGCCCAGGCCGCATCGCGCAGCTGTGCGTAGAGTGGATTCACCTGTGAAACGGAGCGGACATAACCGGCGAGCGACTTTTCTGCTGCGGTGCGCTGCAGGATCTGCATCGGGCTGTCACGCCGCGGTGCCGCCCATGAATCCGCGTAAATCATTCCTTTCGTAGGGCGCTGGAGGACTTCGACGTAGCTGACCCAGGCCGCCGAAAGCAGACGATCGGCAGCGCTTAGTGCGGCGGTGTCGCCGGCTTGGGCACGCATCAGCAGCGACTGTGCCTGTGAGGCTAGCGCGGGACCATTCTCGAGCCCGTCGAGCCGCGAGCGGTCAAGGACTCCGATCAGCGCGCGGGCAGCGCCGCTGTCGCCGCCGCTATGCAGCCAAAGCGGGGCGCCGCTGCGGCCCGCGTAAAACGCGTTCACCGCCTGCGCGGCGGACGGCGAAATCTCGGCCGCCGCGCCCGGAATTTCCGGGTTCGTGGCGGCGGAAGCGGGCATAGAGAAGCCCAGCAGCGCCGCACAGGCGGCGCCGGCCAGCAACCGGGTTATCATGTTCAGAAACCTTCTAAATCTCTCTTTGCTGCCTCAACGCAAGAGACGGCCCACGGTTCAAAATAAGTGTTGACTTCCCAAGTCGAACCGTCCCGCATCCGGACAGATTTGCGGGCCTCCCGCGCGCGACTCGGTCCGCGTCTTGCTGTATTGACACTATAATACACCTTGGTTTATCGTCCGGCGGATTTTTGGGAGGAGAGCGCATGTACAGTCAGCAAGAGATTGACGACGCCGTTGCTTCCGGCGTGATCACCGCCGCAGCCGCCGATGCGCTACGTGCGCACGTCGAACAGGAACGGTCGACCGCCATTCCGGACGAAGAGCAGTTCCGGCTCATCACCGGCTTTAACGACATTTTCGTGTCGATCGCTGCGGCGATCCTGTTGTTCGCCGTCGGCTGGATCGGCCAGAGCATCGGCCAGTCGACCGGGCTCTTCATCTCCGATCACGGGGAGATCGGCCCGAGCTTCCTTGCTCCATTGCTGATTGCCGTCACCGCGTGGGCGCTCGCGCTGTTCTTCACGGGCAAGCGACGGATGGCATTGCCATCTATCCTGCTGCTCCTGGCGTTCGTTGGCGGCGCCCTGGCTACGTCCGCATTCCTGCTGGTCCAGATCATCGGAGCGGACCGTTTCAATGGTGAGCACGCGCTCCTCGGCGCGATCGTCGGAGGCGTCAGCGCAGCGATTGCCGCGGCTGCGGCGTGGATTCACTGGCGCCGGTTCCATGTGCCGATCACGGTTGCGGCGGGCGCCGCCGCGGTGGCGGGCCTGTTCCTCGCAATCGTCGTCGGCATCGTGCAGCCTGGCGACGCCAAGAGCGCCGAAAACCTGATCCTCGGCTTTGTCCTGCTGCTCGGCATCGGCGTGTTCCTCTTCGCGATGTGGTGGGACGCTTCCGACCGTGCTCGCACCACCCGCAGGTCCGACGTCGCCTTTTGGCTTCATCTGCTCGCGGCGCCGATGATCGCTCACCCGATCTTCACGCTGATTGGCCTGAACAACGGCGCCGTCAGCACTGGCGAGGCATTGGTCGTCGTGGGTCTCTACGTGCTGTTCGGCTTGACGGCGCTCGCGATCGACAGGCGCGCCTTGCTGGTCTCGGCGCTGGCGTACGTGCTCTACGCACTGACTGAGCTGTTCAAGCAGTTCGGCGCCGTCGAACTCAACGTGGCGCTTACTGCATTGGTCATCGGATCGGCGTTGCTGCTGCTCTCGGCCTATTGGCACCAGGCGCGACGGCTGATCGTAACGCGACTTCCATCAACCCTACAGGCGCGTCTGCCGCAGATCGATCGGCCGGCAGTCGTCAGCCAACCAGCCGCATAAGCCGGCGCTCGAGCGGGGCCAGGACGGGCGCAAGCTCATGGCCCCGCTTCAACACTGCGCCATGCTCGCCAACCAATGCAAATGCCCCTTGCTTCAGCCGAAGCGCGGGGCATTTCTCTATGCGGATCTCGGGCCGCTCGCTGTGGCGCCGGTAAGCGGCAAACACGGCCAAATCCGGATCAATCCTCAACGCATAATCGCGCCAATGGCCCGCAGCGACCATCCGGCCGTAAAGGTCTAGGATCCGCTGGAGCTCCCTGCGATCGAATGTGGCAATTGGGCGCCGGTCCCAGTGACGCGGGAACGGCGCGATGACGCTCAAGCGCTCTTCACCTTGGGCTGTTGCTGCCGGGCAGCCTTCAAGACCTTGATTTCGGCTCTTAGCTCTTCAATCTCATCCTCGAGCTCGCCAATGCGAACTCGGACCGGATCGCAATCCTCGCCGCATGGAGTACCGTAGGGCACGAAGCCCGGGCTGTAGTGGACGGCCTCGATCAGCACGGGCTTTGCCGGAATGCCGACCACCGTCGAACCAGGCGCAACGTCCCTAGTCACGACGGAATTGGCGCCGATCTTGGCACCCTCGCCGATCTCGATGGGCCCAAGCACCTGCGCTCCGGAGCCGATCACGACGCCGGAGCGGATCGTCGGATGGCGCTTGCCGCCTTCACCGGTCGACGGGTTGGTGCCGCCGAGAGTGACGCACTGGTAGATAGTGACATCGTCGCCGATTTCCGCCGTCTCTCCGATTACGCTAAATCCGTGATCGAGGAAGAAACGCTCGGCCGATCTTCGCACCGGGGTGGATGTCGATAGCGGTGAGGAAGCGTGCGAAATGGTTGATCAGGCGCGCCAGAAAATAGAGGTGCCCCTCCCACAGCCAGTGCGCGAAGCGATGGAGACCAAGCGCCCGAGACTCCCGGATAGAACATAACGTCCCAGCGCGAGCGCGCCGCGGGATCGCGCGATTTGACAAAGTCCAGATAGCCTAAGAACCCGGAATTCAAGCGCAACACCTCTCGCCGCTACACGCGTGAATGTAAGTGCGGCCCGCCGCAAAGAAAAGACAATTGGGACGGCCGCATGCCCAGCTCCCTCTTGCCAACCATCGCCCGTTAGGCAAAGCAGCGCCCTCCATCAGGGGCCAAAAGCGCAGCAATCCCATGCCTTATAACCACGTAAGTTAGGGGGCAGCGATCCTTTCTACCTACAATCCATTCTATTCGGTCGCCGGCTTTCTGGTTGGCGCGCTCGTCGGCCTGACCGGTGTCGGTGGCGGCTCGCTCATGACCCCGCTGCTCGTTCTTCTCTTCGGCTTCCATCCCGCGACCGCCGTCGGCACCGACCTCCTCTATGCATCGGTGACGAAATCCGTCGGGACTGCTGTTCACCACAAGGGCCAGACGGTCGACTGGCGCATCGTCGGCGCACTCGCCTCCGGGAGCATCCCAGCTGCAATCGTCACGCTTGGCGTGATGGCCTATCTCGGCGTAAGCGGCGCAAAGAGCGCATTCGTGCTCAACGTGCTGCTTGGCGGCGCGCTCTTGATCACCAGCATCGCTGTCTTCTTCCGGCCGTGGATCCTGCGTTGGGCCGGCGACCATATCGATGCGATGGAAGCGCGCCGCCTGAAGCTCTGGACCGTCCTCCTCGGAGCCATGCTCGGGGTGCTCGTTTCGATCACGTCGGTCGGCGCCGGTGCGCTTGGAACAACGGCACTCCTCATCCTCTATCCCAAGCTTCCGATCGCTCGCATCGCCGGCAGCGACATCGCCCACGCGGTGCCGCTGACACTGATCGCCGGCATCGGCCACTGGCTGATGGGCTCGGTCGACCTTACGCTGATGATGGCCCTGCTTGCCGGGTCAATTCCTGGAATCATTGTCGGCAGCCTGCTCGCGACCCGCTCATCCGAACTCGGTGCTGCGACCGATCCTCGCCGCGACCTTGCTGCTTTCCTCGGTAAAGTTGCTGACGGCCTAGCAATCAGAGCGTGGCGTGGACCGTCGCTAGCGCCTTCATCACCGCAGCAATTCGGACCGCCCCCTGGATCGCGTCCGGCTTTGCTCCATGCTCGAGCAGCACCCGCTCGTGGCTGTCGATGCACATGCCGCAACCGTTCATCGCCGAGACGGCCAGGCTCATCAGCTCGAACTCTTCTTTGGCTATCCCGTGGGAGCCGATGGCATTCATCCTGAGCCGGGCCGGCATCTTCCCGTACTCGGGGTTCGCGGCGAGGTGAACGAAGCGGTAGTAGACATTGTTCATCGCCATGACCGCGGCAGCAGCGCGGGCTGCATTGGCAACCTGGTCGGGAAGCCCGCCGCCAACTTCGGCTTCGGCGGCCTCCACGAGCGGCCTGTAACCGGAACCGTGAGCGCAAGCGAGCAGCAGCCCGGCCTTTCGCTCCGCTCCGATCAGCTGGTCCGAGAGGATCGAACCGAGGTTCAGACGGATGTCCTTTGCATAGTCGGGCAGAGTCTCGGCGAATTGCTTGAGCGACATGATTTCTCCTGGTGAGGAATGAAAAAAGGGGCGGGCCTGGGGAGCCCGCCCCTTCCTTCGCGGCCGGCGAGGGGAGCACCGGCCGAAAGCTCCTCCCTACGTTGGGGGAGGAGAAAACTTACGCGGCGGGCTTCAGAACCTCTTCGCCCGGCGTCCAGTTGCACGGGCAAAGCTCGTCGGTCTGCAGCGCATCGAGGACGCGGAGCGCCTCGGCGGGATTGCGGCCAACGTTCAGCCCGTTCACGGTCACATGTTGGATGATGTTGTCTGGATCGACGATGAACGTCGCACGAAGCGCGACGCCCTCGTCCTTGTCGAGGATGCCAAGAGCTTCGGCGAGTTCCTTCTTATTGTCTGCGATCCACGGGAAGTCAGCTCCCGCCAGCTGCTCGTCCGAACGGCGCCAGGCGAAGTGGACGTGGGCGGTGTCGGTCGAGGCGCCGATCAGCTCGGCGTCGCGGTCGGCGAAGTCTGCCTTCAGTTCGCCGTAGCCGACGATCTCGGTCGGGCAGACGAAGGTGAAGTCCTTCGGCCAGTAGAATAGCACCTTCCACTTGCCGCTGGTCTGGCCAAGATCGATCGTCTCGCCGGCAGGCAGCACGGACGTGCCCTGCTGGACCGGCAGATTGAGAGCGGGAAGCTTGTCCCCAACGGTAAGCATTCAGTGAACCTCCTGGTTTGTTGCAATGCAGCGATTTCTTGCGGCAACGCAGCACATCTAGGAGGCTGGTATCAATCGTTCAAGTTCATTATAGCGCTGTCTGTGATTGGATTTGTCGATCAATGAGTGTCCACCTTCCGACCCTGAAGCAGCTTCAATATCTGGTGGCGCTTCGCCGCTACGAGCATTTCGGCAAGGCCGCGGAAGCCTGCTTCGTCACCCAGTCGACACTGTCCGCGGGCCTGCGGGAGCTCGAGACGCTGCTCGATGTGACCCTGGTTGAGCGCACGCGCCGTCTGGTGCGCTTTACTGCGCTCGGCGAGAAGATCGCAGAAAAGGCGGTCCGTGTTCTTCGAGAGGCGGAAGAACTTGCCGAGATGGCGCGCGCCGAGGGCCAGCCGCTTCATGGCGAGCTCAGAATGGGCGTCATACCGACGATCGCGCCGTTCCTGCTGCCAGCGATGCTGCCGCGGCTCCGCAGCGAGTGGCCCGACCTCAAGCTTTATCTCAGGGAAGAAACCAGCAACGACGCCTGCGAAGCGCTCCATCGCGGCCAGCTTGACTGCGTGCTGCTCGCACTCCCCTACAATTGCGGCGAAGTCGATTCAGCCTTGTTGTTTACCGACCCGCTCTACGTCGCCTTCCCGCCGGGCGAAGCGCCGCGCGAGGCCTCCGTAGAAGCAGCATCGATCGATGAGAACCGGCTATTGCTGCTCGAGGACGGCCACTGCCTCAAGGATCATGCGCTCTCGGCGTGCAACCGCCCGGAAATCCGGGCGCAGGCTTCAATGATGGGGACGTCGCTCCATACACTCGTCCAGATGGTCGACAACGGCCTCGGACTGACTTTCGTGCCCGGCATGGCGATCGAAACTGGAATCCTCCGCGGCACGAATGTCGTGGCGAAGCGCCTAAAGTCCGGTCATGGATTTCGCAGCGTCGCCCTCATCTGGCGCCGCTCAAGTCCGCGTGAAAACGAGTTCCATATGCTCGCAGCGACGCTCCGCAGGATCGCGCGTGATCTCATTCCCAAACTCGAGCCGGCCGGTTCGTCGCCGCAGCCAGCGGAGCTCGAAAAAGCGTGCACCTAACGAGAGGGTGGGCCGCGGCAGGGAACTGGGGAGGAGTAGTGCCGCGGCCCTGACCGATTCCTATTTCGCCATCTCGGGCTCGCGTGCTTTGGTCCGCGCTCGCCCCCTTAGGCACTCGAAGATCGAACCGATCGGCGTTCATGACCTTCGTCCACGCCTTCACGAAGTCCTTGACGAACTTCTCGCCGGCGTCGGCCGAGGCATAGACCTCCGATAGAGCCCGCAGCTGCGCGTTGGAACCGAACACCAGGTCGGTGCGCGTCGCAGTCCACTTCTGCTGGTCAGTCCTGCGGTCGGTGCCGACGAAGGTCTCGTCGCCGCTATCGTCGACCTGCTTCCACGCCGTGCCCATGTCGAGCAGGTTGACGAAGAAGTCGTTGGTCAGCTGGCCCGACCGATCGGTGAAGACGCCGTGCTTCGATCCGCCGGCGTTGGCGCCGAGTACTCGAAGGCCGCCTACAAGCACCGTCATCTCGGGCGCGGTGAGGCCGAGCAGCTGGGAGCGATCGACGCAGCAGTTCCTCGGTCGGGACGTTGAAGCGCACCTGCAAGATAGTTGCGGAACCCATCGGCGCGCGGCTCGAGCGCCTCGAAGCTCTCGGCGTCCGTCTGCTCTTGGGTGGCGTCGGCGCGGCCACCGGCGAACGGTACGCTGATGGTCGTAGCCTGCGTCCTTCGCCGCCTTCTCGACCGCTGCGCTGCCGCCGAGCACGATCGCATCGGCGAGCGAGGTGCTCCCGCGCAACTCTCGAGCTTCGACGAGCACCTTCTGCAGCTCGGCAGGATCGTTGACCTCCCAATCCTTCTGCGGCGCGAAGGCGGATGCGCGCGCCATTCGCGCCGCCGCGGTGGTCTGAGTGGCGGTACGTCGAGGCCGACGCCCACGCCGCCTTGACCAGCTCGCTGACGGTCAGTCCGCTATCCAGGATTTTTCGCTTTAGCTCGGCGATTTCGCCGTCACTCGGCGCCGCCCCTGCCGGAACCGGATCCTGCCAGATCAGGTCCTCCGACGGCACTTCCGGTCCGAGGTACCGCGCCTTGGGTCCCATGTCGCGGTGGGTCAGCTTGAACCAGGCGCGCGCGAAAGCGTCGGCGAACTGCGTCCGGATTGGCGCGGAACCGTTCCGCGATCTTCCGAAACTCCGGGTCCTCTCGAAACGCCATGTCCGCGGTGGTCATCATCGTCGGGACCTTCTTTCCCGGCGTGTGCGCTGCCGGCGCCAGATCCTCGTTCTTCTGATTGATCGGCCGCCACTGCTTGGCGCCGGCCGGGCTGGCGACCAGCTCGTACTCATAGTCGAGCAGCATGTGGAGGTAGTTCATGCTCCACTTGATCGGCGTCGGCGTCCACGGCCCCTCGAGGCCGCTGGTGATGGTGTCGTCGCCCATGCCGCTCTCATGGCCGCTCTGCCAGCCCAGTCCCTGCTGGGCGATGTCGGCGCCTTCCGGCTCGGCGCCGACTTTCGACGCATCACCCGCGCCGTGGCACTTGCCGAATGTGTGCCCGCCGGCGGTGAGCGCTAGCGTCTCCTCGTCGTTCATCGCCATGCGAGAGAAAGTCATGCGGATCTCACGAGCCGAAGCCAGCGGATCGGGGTTTCCGCCGGGCCCCTCCGGATTGACGTAGATGAGGCCCATCTGGACCGCCGCCAGCGGGTTCTCCATCGCGGTGCCGGCGTCCTCGTCCGATTCGCGGTTTGGCGCCCTGCCCGACCCAGTTTTCCTCCGTGCCCCAGTAAGTGTCGTGCTCGGGCTCGTAGACGTCTTTGCGGCCGCCGCCGAAGCCGAAGATCGGTCCGCCCATCGATTCAATGGCGACGTTACCGGCCAGAATCAGCAGGTCCGCCCAGCTAAGGTTCCGCCCGTATTTCTGCTTGATCGGCCAAAGCAGGCGCCGCGCCTTGTCGAGGTTGGCGTTGTCCGGCCATGAGTTGAGCGGGGCGAAGCGCTGCTGGCCCGAGCTGGCCCCGCCGCGGCCGTCGCCGATGCGATACGTGCCCGCCGCATGCCACGCCATGCGAATGAAGAATGGGCCGTAATGACCATAGTCCGCCGGCCACCAGGGCTGGCTGTCCGTCATCAAGGCCGTGAGGTCCGCCTTCACCGCATTATAGTCGAGCTCCAAGAATGCCTGCTGATAGTCGAAATCGTCGCCGTGGGGGTCGCCGGTCTCCCCTTGCTGAGGCAGGATCTCGAGCGACAGCTGGTTCGGCCACCAGTCGCGATTGGTTCGTCCGAGCAAGGTCCGCAGCGCCGCACGTTCTTCCATGGGAGAGCCGTTCAGCGGGTCACCGGTTTTCGCGTCCATTTGAATCCTCCCAGGTCGGTTGTCGAAGAGACGCCTAGCGGTAGGAACTGATCGACTGAAACGAGAATCCTTGGTCAGTCAGAACAGCAGAATCGATTATTCCTCCATGTGCCTTAGGCCCACGCGCATATAATCGTAACCGGTGATGAGGGTCAGCGCCGCGGCAGCCCACAGGCACACGATGCCCACCGTGTGAACCCATGGCTGGTGGGGCAAAGCCCCGCCGAGGATCAGCGCTCCCAATGCGATGAGCTGAAGGGTTGTCTTCCATTTGGCAAGCGCGCTGACGGGAACGGAGATTTGAAGCCCGGCGAGATACTCTCGCAGGCCGGATACGATGATCTCGCGCAGCAGGATCACGAGCGCGGGAATGAGGTTGAGGCCGGCAATCTCCGGGACCGGATTTGCCTTGCGGCTCGAGATCAGCATCACCAGCACAGCGGCGACCATGATCTTGTCGGCGATGGGGTCGAGGAACTGCCCCAGCTTGGAAATGCTTCCCCACGCGCGGGCGAGATAACCGTCGAAATAATCGGTGATGCCAACGATGCAGTAGAGGACGAAAGTTATCGCATAGTCGACGGGCTGCGGCCGCCACAGCAGGAATACGAGGATCGGAACGGCGAGGATCCTCGAAAGCGTCAGGAGGTTAGGCAGCGACAGCATCATTCCGGGATGAGCGTTATAAGGTTTGGCGGCTTGGGCAAAGCTGGCTATGCCTCGCCCAACTCCATGAAACCCTGTGCCCCCAGGCTTTGATCCAGAACGTATCCCACCTGCTGCGAGCGCGGCGGTTCCTCCCGCTGTTTGCGACCCAGTTCCTGGGCGCCTTCAACGACAGCCTGTTCAAACAGGCGGTCGTTCTGTTCGTCACCTACCAGTTGCTTCAGAACCCGGCCAAAGAGTTTCAATTCAGCTCAATTGCGCAGGCGCTGTTCATCCTTCCGTTCTTCCTCCTGTCTGCTCTTTCCGGGCAGCTTGCCGACGATCATGACAAGGCTCGGCTGATCCGCCTCATCAAATTCGCGGAAATCCTGATCATGATCGTGGGCGGTGCGGGGCTCATGCTTGCCAATATTCCGCTCATGCTCACCGCAGTGTTTGCGATGGGTATCCACTCAACCTTCTTCGGGCCGATCAAGTACGCGATCCTACCGCAGCACCTTGGCCGCGACGAGGTCCTCGGCGGAACGGGCCTTGTCGAGGCAGGTACTTACGTTGCGATCCTGTTTGGTACGATCCTTGCGGGCGTCCTCGCATCGCGTCCGCAATATGCCGCTGCTGCAGTTTTGGGCTTTGCTGCCCTCGGCTTTCTGGCCGGCCGCCAGGTACCGCCTGCCCCGCCTGCAGCCGGAAGGCTGCCAATCACCTGGCACATAGTGCACGCATCGATCGAGCTGGTCAGCGCGACCATGCACATCCGGCGGCTGTTCCTTGCCATCCTCGCGATCAGCTTCTTCTGGACGATTGGCGCGGTGCTGATCATCATCTTCCCGCCGCTCGTGAAGAACGTTCTGGGTGCGAACGAGCAGGTGGCAAGCCTGTTCATCGCGATCTTCTCCATCGGCATTGCCATCGGATCGGTCGCGATCAACCGCCTCCTCAAGAGCGAAGTCTCGGCGCGATTTGCGCCTGCCTCAGTGATCGCCATGGGCGTGTTCGTCCTGATCTTGCATTTCGTCGCCTTGACCTGGAGCAAGATCGGTCCCGATCTCACGACGCTTCAGAACTTTCTTCTCAACCCGATGGCCTGGCCAATGATCCTGTGCCTGCTTGGGGTTGCGATCACCGGCGGGATGTTCGTGGTGCCGCTCTACGCTTTCCTGACCACGACCGTGCCCAAATCGGAGACCGCAAGAACGGTCGCCGCCAACAATATCGTCAATTCAGGGGCGATGGTGATCGGCGCGCTGTTTGCCTTCGCGCTTTCGAGTTTTGGGATCGGACCAGTCGGCCAGCTGCTTCTCGTAGCTGCAATGTGCCTGATTGCAGCCTGGCTGGGGTGGAAATTGCACCTCGCCTGCGATTGATCGCACGCGCAGTCGATCAGCTGATCAGGATCGACACGAAAACAAATCCCGCGGCGAAGGTCGTCGCGAACAGCTTGAGGTCATCGCTGAAGATTGGCCTCGCTCGCGGAGCGCTCGGCAACTCGCGCACGCTTCCCCTTCCGAAGAGCCTTGGGTCGAGGGCGAACATCGGTCGTGCGAGCTGCATGGCAAATCCTTAACGCGGCTTTTACCATGTTTGAACTCATCTCGTGCGCGCACGGCTCCTCGCGTCCCGGGGTGGGACAGAACGTCGGCAATTACCTGGGAAGTTTAGCCGTTGACGACGGCCCGCGACTGCTGATTGCGATGGCGCCGCGCAAGCAGCTCGCGGGTTTGATCGGCGGTCGTCGCCTTTCCAAAATACCATCCCTGCCCAATCGTGCCCCCGAGCCGAACGACGGCTTCATAGGCATCGACGTTTTCGATGCCCTCGACGCAAACCGGCACCGACAGCGCCTCGGCGAGCGTGGTCACGGCATGGATGATCGCAGCACTTTCGCGCTTTGCACTGACATTTGTCACGAAGCTGCGATCGATCTTGATGATGTCGAAAGGCAGAGAACGAATATGGGCGAGTGAGGAGAAACCGGTGCCAAAGTCGTCCAGCGCAAGCCGGACGCCCTGGTTTTTCAGGCTGGTTACGATTGCCCGCGCCTGGTCCATGTCGGCGAAGAGAGAGCTTTCAGTAATTTCGATCACCAGGCGCTCCGCCGGAAAGGCCGTCTCCGAAAGGATGCGCACAATGCGCTGGGCGAGCCACCCGTCCGTTAGCTGTACCGGCGAGATGTTGACTGCGATCGTAAGCGCCGGATCCCAGTCTACCGCCTCGCGAAGAGCTTCGGAGATCACCTGCTCGGAAAGCCGGCCGATCAGTCCGATCTCCTCCGCGACAGGGATGAAAACGTCCGGGCCGATGATGCCGGAGAGCGGATGCTTCCAGCGTGCCAGCACCTCAAACCCAACGATCTCACCGGTGGCCAGGTCGACCTGCGGCTCGAAGTAAGGAAGGAACTGTCCATGGTCGAGGCCAAAGCGGATACCCTGTTCGACCTCGCCGTGCGCGATCAGTGCGCGCTCCATCCCCGCGTCGAACCACACGGGTCGAGCGACGCGGCCGCTGCGGGCGCGATCCATGGCGATGTCGGCGCGGCGCAGAATGGCGGGAATGCGTACCTCGGCGGCAGGCGCAGAGGCGATACCCGCGAAAGCGCCCACCTGGATGATCCGATCATTGAGGAGCAGCGGCCTCGAGACGATGCGCAGAACGGTATCCGCGAGCTCCTCGGCGTGGTTCATCTCGGACGCGGAGAGGGCTAGTGCGGCTGCGAATTCATCGCCGCTCAAACGGGCGATGACCACGTTCTTGCCGAGCTCGGCGCGGAGGGCGTCCGCGATGGACTTCAGGAGCCACTCCCCTGCCTCGTATCCGTGCTGGTCGTTGACGGACTTGAATCGGTGAATCTGGAACGAGATGACCACGAGGTTGTCGCCTCGCTCGCCAGCACTCCCGCAAAGCCCCTCCGCTGAATCGGCAAAACCCTTGCGGTTGTAGAGCCCGGTCGCGGGATCGGTCGTCGCTAGCAATGCCGCGCGGCGCTCTTGCTCGGCCCGAACCTCAGCTTCGTGTTGAAGGTCGATGTATCGCCGCCAACCGAACAGGATCAGCGCCACGTTAAGTGTCAGGGCAGTGCTTGCTACGCGCACATCCCCAGCGAAATTGCCGCCTTCGCCCCTCAAATGGCTAAAAAAGGTGCTGCCGTTCCAGATCAGCATCAGCACGGCGGTAATCAGAACAGCCAGCACCATCGCATCGCGGCGCGCGCTCAGCACCCCTGAACTTCCGGGCTTCGGTCCGCTGCTGGACATTCGTTCCTGCTACGCGTGAACGCTTAATAAATTGCTGTCCTAAATGGACTAATTTGGTTGGGATTGGGTCGGAACGAGCCCGTCTTTGCGCATTTCCTCCGCGCGAAGCCCTCGATGCGTACCACCATGCTTGCCAGTCCTCTCGCGGACCGGCCTCAGCCGAGATGGTGCGGACGGCGGGATTTGAACCCGCACTCCCTTTTCGGGAAGAGGATTTTAAGTCCCCAGCGTCTACCGTTCCGCCACGTCCGCTCCTTGGGCCACGGCGACGGTAGAGCCAGCCGGGGCTATTCCGCGGTGAGTTCCTTGAGGTTTAAGCGCTCGCGCATTTCCTTGCCCGGCTTGAAATAGGGCACACGCTTCGCGTCGACCGACACGGCCTCCCCGGTCCGGGGATTGCGACCGACGCGGCCATCGCGCTGGCGCGTCGAGAAGGCACCGAAACCGCGCAGTTCGACCCGTCCGCCCTTCGCGAGCTGGTCGGTGATGGAGTCAAAGATGGCGCTCACCACGCCTTCGACTTCGCGCTGCGTGAGATCAGGAAAATCGGTGCAAAGCTTTTGCACCAGTTCGGAACGGATCATCGTCACCCCGCTACGGATTGGAACAGCCCCGCCCCTCCGGGACCGCTTTCCATATTAGCTGTCAGGAAATAGTGTCACAAGCAAGAGAGATTTGCGCGGCGCTCCTCGAAGGAACGCCGCGCATACAGCCACTTGCGGTTACTTCTTCTTCTTGCCCTTGGATTCCTGGGCTTCCTTCAGCGCGGCGCCGAGAATGTCACCGAGCGAAGCGCCGGAGTCGGAGCTGCCATATTGCGCGACGGCCTGCTTTTCCTCGGCGATCTGGAGCGCCTTGACGGAGAAATTCGGCTTCTTTGAGCGGTCGAAGCCGATAACCATCGCGTCGAAATGCTGCCCGACCTGGAAGCGCTCGGGACGCTGTTCGTCGCGGTCGCGGCCAAGGTCGCCGCGCTTGACGAAGCCGATCGTGCCGTCATCGCCGACCTGGACGTCGAGACCCGCATCCTGGACAGCGCGAACGACGACCGTGACGGTCTCGCCCTTCTTTACGCCGCCAGCCGTGGAGGTCCCGCCGGTGGCGGTGCCGGTTCCGCTGCCGCCGCCTTCGAGCTGCTTCATGCCGAGCGAAATCCGCTCCTTTTCGACATCGACGTCGAGCACCTGGGCCTTCACCAACTCACCCTTGCGGTGAAGCTGAAGCGCCTCCTCGCCCGACACGCCCCAAGCGATGTCCGACATGTGGACCATGCCGTCGACGTCGCCCTCGAGCCCGACGAACAGGCCGAACTCAGTCGCGTTCTTGACTTCGCCCTCAACCACGGAGCCGACCGGGTGCGCCTCCGCAAAGGCTTCCCACGGATTGGCCTGGGCCTGCTTGAGGCCAAGAGAAATCCGCCGCTTCTCCTCGTCGACCTCGAGTACCTTCACATCGACCTCTTGCGAGGTGCTGACGATCTTGCCCGGGTGAACGTTCTTCTTCGTCCAGCTCATCTCCGACACGTGAACGAGGCCCTCGATGCCGGGTTCGAGCTCGACGAACGCGCCATATTCGGTGATGTTGGTCACCCGGCCACTGAACACGCCGCCGACCGGGTATTTGGTGGCCGCGCCTTCCCACGGATCGCTCTCGAGCTGCTTCATGCCGAGGGAGATGCGCTGCGTCTCACGGTTGATGCGGATGATCTGCACCTTCACCGTGTCGCCGATGTTCAGAACCTCGGACGGGTGATTGACGCGCTTGTAGGAAATGTCGGTAACGTGGAGCAGGCCGTCGATGCCACCAAGATCGACGAAGGCGCCATAGTCGGTGATGTTCTTGACCACGCCCTCGATCACCTGGCCCTCGTGGAGCGACTGGATGAGGCCGCTGCGCTGCTCGGCGCGGGTCTCCTCGAGGATCGCGCGGCGCGACACGACGATGTTGCCGCGGCGACGGTCCATCTTGAGGATCTGGAAGGGCTGCGGAAGGTCCATCAGCGGCTGGACGTCGCGGACCGGACGGATGTCGACCTGCGAACCCGGAAGAAAGGCGACGGCGCCGCCGAGGTCGACGGTGAAGCCGCCCTTCACGCGGCCGAAGATCACGCCCTCGACCCGGTTGCCAGCTTCGAATTCCTTTTCGAGCTTGTCCCAGGCGGCTTCGCGGCGCGCGCGGTCGCGCGACAGCATCGCTTCGCCGGCCGAATTTTCGACGCGGTCGACATAGACTTCGACCTCGTCGCCAACGTTGAGGTCGGCCTTCTGGCCTGGCGCGGCGAACTCGCGCAGCGGAACCCGGCCTTCGCTCTTCAGGCCGACGTCGATGACGGCCATGTCATTCTCGATGCCCGTGACCTTGCCCTTCACCACCTTGCCCTCGAAGGTTTCGTTCTCGCCGCCGAGACTTTCATTGAGGAGGGCCGCGAAATCGTCGCGGGTCGGGAATGTGGTGGTCGCCATGATGAAGTTGTTTCCTGCAGTTCAAATTCGCTTGCCGCGCCGCGCCACCATGGCGAGGCTTCCGCATGCGGACCTGGTTCTATTCACCGCCGCTATCGGCTCATCCGACCTCGGCATCCGGCGCAGCCCTATGGCAAAAAGCGCGTCCCGGTCCCGGGGTTTAACCGGTCGACCGTACGCGCTCGCCAAAAGGACGGGCTGCCGCGAGCGCTAAGTCGAGCGCCCGCCGGACGGCGCGCCCCTTAGCGGAGAGCGCCCCGAACAGCAAGCTGCGAGACCCCATAGAAGCCGATAGGTAAATAAACTAGATAGTCAATTTAGTTGACTATCTCCGATGCGGCTGGTAGCAGTTCCGCATGACAGAGGCAGCCTGGTACGAAGACGTGGTGATCCCTGCCCTGCTCCGGCACGCGCGGACAACATATGGCAAGGCGATGCGGGGAGCTCTCGAGGAAGCTGGCTACGACGACATTCCGGGCAACGGCCTCTACGTCATCGGCGGACTGGCGCTCAGCGATCGTCACGTGCCGCTACGGCAGCTGGTCGGGGAGCTCGGCATCACCAAGCAGGGCGCCGGCCAGCTCGTCGATGCCCTGGTAATGCGCGGATATCTCTCGAGAGCCGCCGACGAGACCGATCGGCGGCAGCTGATCGTCGCCCTGACCGAACGCGGCCGAGCGGCCGCGGAAGTCCAGCGCCAGGCGCGCGAAAGGATCGATGAGGAGCTTCTGGCGCGTGTTGGCGAGGATGATGTCCGCGCGGCAAGGCGTGTGCTCGGGGCGCTCGTCGATATGCGGCGTGAGGCGGTTGGGGCAAAGTAATGATTTGGAAGCAAAATCAACCAGATCGCAACCATCTGTCGGACGCCGCCGATAGGCATTTTCCTATTGCAATATAGGAACAGATAGGGAACAAGGGCTCCTAGGAGTCGCGTGAAATGCTCGTCCTTGATCCCGTTTTCCTGGTTGCGCTGGCTGCGCTGATCAGCAGCCTTTCCGCCTTTGTCTGGTCGGTGCGGCGAAAACCGTGACGCGTTAGCCCCCGAGTTCGCGGGTCATTTCGATCATGGTTCGGCGAAACCCTGTCTTGGCGAACAGCGCCTGCGCCGCCTCGTTCTTGTCCGCGGTGAAGAGCAGGACGCGCGGAGCGCCGAGCTTCCCGAGCGCATCGAGCGCCGCCTCCATCAACGCGGATCCGACGCCTTGGCGGCGGTATGCCGGGTCGACAACCAGGTCGTAGAGCACGCCGGCAGGCCCGCGCAGTGCCATATAATCATTCCCCTCCATACCGCCGAACGCGTAGCCGATCCTCTCGCCGGCTCGTTCGGCAAGGAGGACCACCATATCAGGCCGGCTGATCTGCGAGACGAGGAACTGGCCGTAGCGCTCGGGCAGGTGCGGAAACGGCGCGATGAAACGCTTCGGGTCGAATTCATGATGTTCCGCGACAAGCATTGCGCCGAGGCGGCCCATTGCTTCTTCGTCGTCTGCCCGCGCAGGCCTCACCATCACGTCTAAGCTCACGCGATGCTTCTCGCAGCGAGGGAAGATGCCGGCAATGGCACCTTCGAAGTAACCTTCATCAATTTCCCTGATTGACTGACAAAAGCGCTCCAGTGCAAGGACTTGTTAGGCTATCGGGACGCAGAATTCCTCGCATACAACAGGGAACGTTTGATGCAGCGGTGGGGGTTATTGCTCGCGGCAACGGCGATGGGGCTGGCTGCTTCCGCGCATGCACAGGAGGCGGATGTCGCTCCGACCTCCGGTTCGAAGCCGGCGGCGGCGATTATTCCCACTCCGGTCGCGAACAGCGATGTCGCTCCTTATTATGCGTCGCATCCAGGCCTTCTCCTGTGGCTCAAGGATGCCGACAGCCGGGCGGCGGCGGCGAAGCTCGCGGAAGTCCTCGAGCATGCGCCGATCGACGGTCTCGCCGAGGGACCGGCGCTCGCCTCTTCGGCTGCAGACGTGCGCTCGCGAATGGGACGGCGGCGGACGACCAGATAATCTCGGCCGCATCGGTGCGCTACGTCCAAGCGCTAAAGCGGCCGGTCCAGGGCATTAGTTATGGCGACCCGGCGCTTCAGCTGCACCAGCCGTCCGCGCGCGACGTCCTTGCCGACGCGCGAAATGCTTACTCGCTTGCAGCTCACATCGACGCGGTCGCTAACGTCAACCCCTTCTATTCGATGCTTCGCGGTGATGCGGTCGCGAGCGGGCAGCAGTCCGACCCGCACGTCCTTAGCACCCTCGACCGTCTTCGCCTGGTCCCGCCAAAGGGCCGCGCGATCCTCGTCGATGCCGCAAACTTCGAACTGATGATGCTCGAGGACGGCAAAATCGTCGACACGATGAAAGTGATCGTCGGCAAGCCCGATTTCCCGACGCCCCTGCTCGCGGGCTCGATCTGGTACGTGACTTTCAACCCCTATTGGCACATCCCCCAGGACGTCGCGAAGCGGAAGGTCGCGCCGGTCGTTCTGAAGCGCGGCGTTTCATACCTCAAGGCAGCTCGTTACCAGACGGTAGCTGCATTTGGCGGCACCAAGGAGCTCCCGATCGATCCGACTAGCGTTGACTGGAAGGCGGTCGCAGCCGGCGATGTCGAGGTCCATATCCGCCAGCTTTCCGGCCCGGCCAACATGATGGGCAAAATGAAGTTCGGCTTCGTCAACGATTACGGCATCTTCCTGCACGATACGCCGCACAAGGACCTGTTTGCGAATTCCAAACGCGATCTCAGCCTCGGCTGCGTGCGCGTCGAGCATCCGCAGCGCCTCGCCGAATGGCTGATGGGACACGAGCCAGAGGTCCCTGGCGACGACAGCGAGCAGAACGTGCAGATCGCCAAGGGCGTCCCCATCTATATCAGCTATCTGACGGCGCGCCCGGACGGGACGAGCATCGCCTTTAGCAAAGACCTGTACGGACTGGATGGCACGACCGGCGGCGCAAAAGAGGCCGCGACTACCGCTGCTTCAATGAGAAAATAGAGATCAGGACAGGCGCTTCTGTCGAGCGCTCGGGCGGGGGAAAATCGAATGCCCGTCGATAGCTACAGATCAGCGCGGCTGCGGATGCGTTTGTCGAAACGGCCTCGCTCCTCGTCAAAGCACAGGCTAATCCTTGCCAGTCCAGAATGGCATGCCAGCGCCCTTCAAGGAGACACGACATGGCTTACAGGAAAGCATTGGCCGCTTTGAGCATGATCGCAATTGCATCGCCGGCGGCGGCGTCACAGTTTGAGCCAGCGATGCCAAGCGCGAACGAGGGTGCTCCGCCCGGCCCTGCAGATGCCAGATATTGCCTCCGGACCGACCCTATTATCGGCACCAGGATTGCGCCCATTCTTTGTGAAACCCGCGAAGAATGGGCGATGCTCGAGGTCGACCTCGACAAGGAATGGGCCAAGGAAGGCGTCAGGGTCATCCCTCCGCAGGAACCAAGAAGCTAACGCGAAAATTTCCTCGCGCGTTTCTCATTGCGGCATCTCGACATGGCCACCGAAGCCGAAGCGCATTGCCGATAGAAGCTTGTCGGCAAAGCTGTCTTCGGTCCTGCTGCGATAGCGGGCGAACAGCGCGGCGGTGAGGACGTTGGCAGGCACCGCCTCTTCCATCGCAGCATCAACCGTCCATTGGCCCTCGCCGCTGTCTGCAACCCGCCCCGAGAACTTCTCGAGCCCATGGTCCTGGGCAAGCTCGAGCGCGCACAGGTCGAGCAGCCACGATGAGATGACCGATCCGCGGCGCCATACTTCGGCGACTTCGGGCAGATTGATTTCGAAGCGCTGGTCGTCAGGAAGCCTTTCGGAAGCCCGGCCCTTCAAGACGTCGAAGCCCTCGGCGTAGGCCTGCATCAAACCGTACTCGATCCCATTGTGGACCATCTTCACGAAATGGCCGGCGCCCGCCGGGCCGGCATGGATGTAGCCGCGTTCAGGCCGGTCGTCGCTGCCGTCGCGTCCCGACGTGCGCGGTATCGTTCCGAGCCCCGGGGCAAGAGTGTCGAAGATCGGATCGAGCATGTCGACGACTTGCTTGTCTCCGCCGATCATCAGGCAATAGCCGCGCTCAAGGCCCCAGACGCCGCCCGATGTCCCGACGTCGACGTAATGGACGCCGCGTTCGGCACATTCGCGAGAGCGGCGGATGTCGTCCTTGAAGAACGTATTCCCACCATCGATGATGACGTCGCCGGCCTGGGCGATGGTCCTAAGCGCCGCAACGGTCTCTTCGGTGGGTGCTCCCGCCGGCAGCATCACCCAGAAGATCCGCGGAGCTTCGAGCTTTGCAAAGACTTCCTCGAGCGAGGCGGCGCCGGACGCCCCCTCCTCAACCAAGTTGCGGACAGCCGCCTGGTCGCGGTCGAAGCCTACAACTTGATGCCCGCCACGAATAAGGCGCCGCGCAATATTCGCTCCCATCCGGCCAAGGCCAATCAGTGCTAGCTGCAATGGATGAACTCCCAGAGACGAGGAAACTCGCTGGAAGGGTCAGATAGCCGAGAGTCAAGATCGAGAAGCTCCGGGCTAGCCTATTCGCGCTGGGACAGCGGCCGAGTTTCGCCGAAGTGCTGACGAGGATGCGCGCCGTTCCGAACTGAACGGTCGAAAATCAGCCGCTACGGCGGACCTTCGAGGGGATGGCGCCGGCCTGACCTTCCTCCGGCCCGATACCTGCTTCGCTCATTCGGAGGAAGGTGCGAACAGCATCGCCGGAGACAGCGCGTCCGAATAGCCAGCCCTGGGCTTCCGAGCAGCCGAACTTTTCAAGCGCTGCGCGGATCTGTTCGGACTCGACGCCCTCCGCGCTGATCGGAACGTCCAGCGTGTGCCCGAGCGCGGCGATCGTGTTGACGATTTCCGCAGTGCGCTGACTGCGCACGATCGTGGTGATGAAACTCTTGTCGATCTTGATGCGGTCGAGCGGAAGGCGGTTGACCTGCGCGAGGCTCGCATAGCCGGTGCCGAAGTCGTCGAGCGAGATGCGCACGCCGACGTTCTTCAGAACTCTCGATGATCGTCAGCACCTGCTCGCGGTCCTCGAGCAGCGAGGCCTCGGTGATCTCGATCTCAAGCCGGTTGGCTGGGAAACCCGTGCTCGAGAGCTAGCTTGAGGATTTGCTCGGCGAGCGTCGGATCCGGAACTGGATCGGCGAGACATTGACGGCGAGCTTGAGGTGCGCTGGCCAGTCGCGCGCCTCCTTCATCGCTTGCTCCATGATGCTGAACGTCAGCGGGCCGATGAGACCCGTCCGCTCGGCAGCCTCGATGAAATTCTCGGCGTCCATCATGCTGCCGTCCGCGCCGCGCCAGCGTGCCAGCGCTTCGAAGCCGACGATGTCCTGCGACGCGAGATCAATCAGCGGCTGAAAGTAAGGGACGAAATCGCCTTTGCGAATGCCGAGGCGGATGCCCTCCTCCAGCTTCAGCCGATCGGAAAGCTCGAGTTCGAGCAGCTCGTCGAACCAGGCGTAGGCGTTACGGCCGGCGCGCTTGGCGGCGTAGAGCGCGACATCGCTCCGCCGAAGCGCACCCTCCTCATTGTCGCGGGTTTCGAGCCGCGCGAGACCGATCGACACGGATGCCTGCAGCTGCGCGCCGTCGACGAATACCGGCGCTGCGAGATGCTTCTGGACCTTGCGGGCCACGTCCTCCGCTTCCGAAATCGTGGATCGCTGGAAACAGCATGCCGAACTCGTCTCCGCCGGTGCGGGCGCAGCAGGCGCCATCGGGACCGCTCTTCCGAAGAGCGTCGGCAACGGCAAGAAGCAGGCGGTCGCCAGCAGCGTGGCCGTGAAGATCGTTGACCCGCTTGAAATGATCGAGGTCGAGCAGGAGCAAGACGCCCGGCGTCTTCCCTTCCAGCATCTCCGCCAGCGAGCGCATCAGCTCGCGGCGGTTTGCGAGGCCTGTTCCCGGATCCGTGTTCGCATTGCGCTGGGCAATCTGTTCGGAGGCCTCATAGGCGTCGAGCGCGTCCTTGAGGTCCTTCGAACGGCGCCAGCCGAACAGAATGATCGCGATGTTGAGGAGGAAGGCGACCTGGAGCGTGCCCGACGCATCTACGGTCGGAATGCCCGCGATGGCCGCAGGAACGAGCTTGCTGCCGATGACGACGAATAGCAGCAGGGCTGCGATCGTCGCACAAGTCGTGATGACGTGGCTGCTCGCTATGCGGACTGCCTTGCTTCTGACGCGCTTCACACTTTGGTCCACTTCTTGTCCGGCAGAAGTGTCGCAGAAATGAATGAAAATTTCCCATACCAACTTAAGTTAAGGGAAAACGCTCCTCGGCGATCCGGATTGCTTCGGCAATCGATGCAGCGGCACCGAGCGCGCTGGTGTCGAGGGTGATCGCATCGAACGCCGGCGTCAGCGGCGAGAAGTCGCGGCCGGAATCGCGGGCGTCGCGAGCGCGGATGTCCGCGAGGACGTCGTCGAAATGGGCGTGCACGCCGCGCGTCTCAAGCTCCTCGAGGCGGCGTTGCGCCCGGACCTCGAGCGACGCGGTGATGAAGAGCTTCAGGTCGGCATCGGGCGCGATGACCGTCCCGATGTCGCGGCCGTCGAGCACGGCGCCCCCATCCTGGCGGGCGAAATCCTGCTGCCGTTCGAGGAGCGCCGCACGGACCGACGGATACGCCGAGACAACCGAGGCGACCTTTGAGACGGTCTCGCTCCTGAGCTCGGGGTCGTCCGGGTCGAAACCGAGGTCATCGCATGCGCGGAGCGCCGCAAATTCGTTCGACGGATCGCCGCCCCTGCGCCAAAGATTGAGGGCGACGGCTCGGTAGAGCAGGCCCGTGTCCATGTGCGGCAGGCCGAAATGCTTCGCCAGAGCACGAGCAATCGTCCCCTTCCCGCTCGCTGCCGGACCGTCGACTGCGATTATCGGCATCAGCCGCGATCCTGCTCGGCCAGCCATGGCCGCAAGATTCCGATAGCTTCTTCAGGACGGTCACTAATGAAACTGTGTCCAGCGCCGGGAACGACGGCGAATTGCGCTCCCGGTACCTGCGCCGCGAAGGTGCCGAGCGTAGCCGGTCGCGCCTCGTCATATTGGCCATCGATGAAGAGCGTGTGCGGGCTCAGCTTCGCCAGCAGCGGCTCGCCATCATAGTTCTTGAGCGTTCCGGTCGCCACGAACTCGCTCGACCCCCACATCGTCTCATAGAGCTTGGTGTGGGATCGAAGCGTCGGGTGCGCTGCAACATAGGCTTGGTACCCGTCCGACCGCGGGTTGCGCATGAGGAAGTTCGCGTAAAAAACGTCGGTCGCCTGCTCGCACGCCGGAGTAATCGGCGAGGGCGGGTCGCACTGCCGAAGCGTCGCCTGGACGGCGGACGGAAGCTGGGCGCGAAGCGCCGCGGCATCTGCAAGCCAGCTGCGCGTCGAGATCAATGGGCTGGCGAGCACTAGTCCCGCCAGCGCGGCAGGCCGCCTCGCGCCATATTCCAGCGCGATCGTTCCTCCCCAGCTAGCGCCGAGCACGTGCCAGCGTGGCACGCCGACCGCGCCGCGGACGGCCTCCACCTCATCGGTGAAGCGCTCGACAGTCCAGTTCGCAGGATTGTTCGGCCGTTCTGAGAGTCCGCTGTCGAGCTGGTCATAGAGAATTACTGCCCGCTCGCCCGAGAGGACTAGCGCATTGAGGAAGGGCGCGTGATTGCCCCCCGGTCCGCCGTGGATCATCACGATCGGCGGGCGTGGTCCGTCGAGCCGGCCGTTGATGCGGACATAGACGCGCCCGCCTGGCACAGGCGCCATCAGCTCGCGATCCGGCGGCGGGTAGGACGCAGGGCCCCTCGCCCACGAAGGCTGAGTTGCTGACGCCGCTGCCAATGCCCCGCAGGTCGCGAGAAAGGCGCGGCGGTCGAGGCCCCTTGCGCTACTGCGGCCAGCGCACCAGATCGGTCCCCGTTCGACGCTCACGCGCGGTGCTTTGACAGGGGCATATCCCTATGGCAAGGCGCGCCGCTGAGCGCCCGGCCCACTGGCGAAAAACGAAATTCTTCTGGAGTTGAGACCCACATGGTGAAGCCCGAATGGGGCACCAAGCGCACTTGCCCCAAGTGCTCGACCCGCTTCTATGACCTTGGCACCGAGGACCCGGTACACTGCATCAATTGCGGGACGGACTGGATTCCCGAACCCGTACTGAAGTCGAAGCAACCACTCGCTTTCGAGGCGGCGCCGGTAGTCAAGGAGCCCGAGAAGACCGATGGCGATCTCGCCGCCGACGATCTTGCGATCGACGAGGACGAGGAGGTCAGCGCCGACGAGGAAGTCGACCTCGAGACGGGTGACGACGACCTCGGCGTCGAGACCGGCGGCGAGGACGACGAGGGCTAACGCTTTCCGCGTTCCGCAGCCTGTGCGGTGGGCCGCGCCACCGCGTACATCTCCCTGGCAATCTCCTTTGTGAGCGCATCCGGGTCGCCGTTCGCCTCGTATAGGTTCATATGGGTCTTCTCGGGGAGAAAGCGCACCTCCGCCTTTGCGCCGAGCCGCTCAAGCACGGCCTGCAGCTTGTGCGCCGCACCATCGAGGTGAAAGGTGTCGGCTGTTCCGACGATGACGTGGATCTTCCCGTCGAGATCGTCCCTGAGGGTGGGCCAGTTTCGCTCGAGCCGATAAGCAATGTCGTAATGGTCGCGCCAATAAGCAGCGACTGCAGGGTCAACCGCGCCAGTGCGGCGGTCGAACATTTGCATCGGGCGGCCGTCTGGCCCCTTGGGCGAGAACACCCAATCGAACGAGGCCATCTGGCCGCCGACCGGCCCCAGTACTGCCTCCAGCTTCGCGAAGTCTTCGAAATTGGCGACGTCCTTGCCGTTCATACGGACCAGCGGGATCGGATTGCCGCTGGAGTCGACATAGACGTTGGCGTTGGCCCGATAGAGATCGGCACCGGTGAAATCATGGAAGTCGCTGGGATCCGGCGAGGTGGACCAGGTGCCGCCGAAAATAGCCGGATAGCGCGTTTGCAGCCAAAGCGTCGCCCAGCCACCTGAGGAATGACCTGTCAGCAAGCGTCCTGAGGGCCGCGCATCCATGCGATAATTCTTCTCGAGCCACGGGATCAGCTCTGTCGTCAGAGCTTCGCCCCAAGGACCGTTGTTGACCGAATCCGCGAACTCGTGCGTGCCGGTGGGAGAACTTTCGTCGAGCGCAATCCAGATCATCGGCGGGATCGCGCCTTCACTCATCAGCTTGAGCCGCGAGGCGGCGGTCCAACGCGCCGATATAGCGCTGCCGCCAAACCCATGCGTCTGATACACGCTGGGCCATGTCTTCGATCCGCTGGCAACATAGTCGGGCGGGAGTGCAATCGAGCCCTGCATATGGATCGGCCGCCCCCAGAAAGCGCTGAGCTTGGGACTGACAAAGTCGATCGGCACCACCTTGGGAAGGTAGGGCACGAGAGACTTCATCTGGTCGTTCTGCGGCACCATGGCGTCCGTCGAAGGCAGGATCTTCGAAAGCCTCAGCGGCGCGATCGGGCCCGGCAGCGTCACGTCGGCGACGTCTGAGACCACGTCGCCTGCGTCGCGGCCGCCGTAATTATAGTTGTTGTTGACGTCTAAGACCGCCTGAACATGATATCGGCCCGGGGCGAGCTTCGACCAGGCCACCGGCACCGAGTCCGCATCGCCATCAACCGTCGCAATTTGTCCGGGGGAAAGGGCGGCGAGGTCGCGAGCCGCGATAGCGGTAGGCGTTCCGGAAAATGGATTGGCATCGACCGAGTTCCGGCATCTTGTCGCCTGGCTTTGCTGGTTCGGCAAAGACGATAAGCCGTCCCGACATCGGCCTTTGCGACGGCACCGCAAGCTGCACCGGCACTTCGATCGGAATGTTGGGGGGCGGCGGAGTAGCAGCCGTGAGGATTAGCGCCGAGATCGCGAATGGCAGCCGCATGAGGTCCCCTCCCTGAAAGCGCTGGTCTCTAGCGCGGCGCGCAGGGAAATTCATTCGCGAACCATCTACTTGATCTGCGGCGGCGATTTTCCCATTTGCACAACAGCCAACATCGCCTAAGGGCGCGTGACCGGGACGGGGCCGTAGCTCAGCTGGGAGAGCGTCGCAATGGCATTGCGAAGGTCAGGGGTTCGATCCCCCTCGGCTCCACCAACCCCCAAAAATCTGGCGGAACTCCTGAAAAGCTGAGGATTTCCGCATGTGGCAAAACTGAGGGGCCTGCAGATCCGCGGCCAAACCTATTATTCGCGCGTCGTCGTGCCCAAAGGACTGGTCGCGAGATTTGGTCGGCGCGAGATCAAGCGAGCTGGCGCGACCTCCCGGCTTTTGCGGATACGGTCTATCGCACTCTTGCAACCTGCAGAACGTGAATTACGTTATGGATGCCATATCATCTCTGTGCTAACGAGATTTCGATGACCACTGCTCAAGCCACTCTCCCGGCCGAGGACGAACGTCTGAGGGCCACGGTTGTCTCGCGCGTTTTGGAAGCGATCGATGGTGCCGAAGTCTCAGGCACCATTGCTCAAGACATTGCCGTGGGTGGGCGAAAGATAGAACTAAGGCTCGCTCGGGGCGGATCGGCAAAGCCAAAGTTGAAAGTTCGGGATATGGCCGGGCCATCCAGGTGGCGCGGTCCAAGTCCGATGTGGATGTCGTCGTGACGTTGTCGAGCACGAATGACGCGCTTGTCGAGAGGATCGAACGAGCGGTCGGTGAGGCGATCCTGGAAATCGAGCGCCTCCATGCCTTGATCGATCCTGCTGTAGCACCAATCGCCGAGATTATCGGGCGGACCTTGCCAGCTGCCCGCGGTCGGCTGTCGGAGACGAATATCGAGCGGCTCGTCGGCGTCCTCGTCGAGACCCAGGATCCGTTGGCGTCGATCAATGGCGAGATCGACGCAGCGAACGCCAAGGCTAGGCATCATTTCATCGAGACGATTCCGACCCTTACGGCCGAAGAGGTCAATCGGAATGCCGGAAGCAAGGCCAGGAACGAGCATCAAACCGCCAGCCGGTGGAAGTCCGATCGCAAGATCTTTTCCGTGCCGTTCCAAGGTAAGGAGAGATTTCCAGCCTTCCAGTTCAAGGATGGGCGGCCGCTCGCTGTCATCGCCGACGTGCTTTCCGACTTGCCCGACGAAATGTCCGCCTGGGAGACAGCCTTTTGGTTCGTGTCCACGAATGGCTGGCTTGATGATGAGGCGCCTGCTGATTGCCTGAAGACACCCGACAGCGTGGTCGAAGCGGCTCGGCTCGAGAGTGAAGACGTTGTCGGATGAGCCCGGCAAAGAGTTCCGGCCGCGGCATTCCTGCGCCGCCGGCAACGCTTCGGTGCAATCTTGCCGTCCTTCCCAAAGGGACAATCCTGCACCGGATCCACGACCGTCAATTCGATGGGAATAGCTTCAACCCGGGGTTCGGGGCATCTCGGTTTGCGCCGTTCACGGCAGGCGGTGTTCCAGTTCCTACGTCCTATGCAGCGACGAGCCTGGAATGCGCCTTGTTCGAAGTCCATTTTTCACGACGTGAATCCGAGGCGGGCTTTTAAGTCCATCCGCTCTTCGAAGGTCGCGCACCTCGACTATTCCGTTGTCGAGCTCGAGCGGGATCTTAAGCTCGCCAAGCTTTTCACGCCCGACCTCATGAAATGGAAGCTGACCCGGACGCAACTCATCGACACGCCCAAGTCGCAATATCGAAAGACGCGCGCCTGGTCCGAACCCATCCATGACTCCGCCGAGGAGCCCGAAGGCATGCTCTGGACGTCGCGCGCGTTCGACGAGGAGCGTGCAATGATGCTGTTCGGTTCGCGGATCAATCCCAGTGACTTGAAAGTCATGTCCACCGTCAAAGTGACGGCTGACGTCGCCTGTTTTCGGGCCCTTCAAGCCGAGGCTCAACGATCGGACATCGTGATCACGCGTTAATCGGCTCGCTCAACGTGGCCACCAACCGGCCAATGCGAGTTGCCGACACGCTGCCGGCCAAGTCCAAGCTGCTATAGTGCGGCACGCTCACGGCTCCTGAACCACAACGTACTGATTTCCCGGGGTCCTAGTCGCAAGTTTCGTGAGGCCTAATGTCAGCCCTGGGTCGATGGCAGACGGCAGGTCTGTGCTTCTGCCGAGCCAGCGTCGTTTAGTGATGCTGTTCGATCAGCCTTCCGAAATAGCGCGCAGTCCTAGTAGCGCTCCCCGCGGGCGAGCCGGAGCGATATTTCCCTCGCCAGTCTCGAAATCGTCGTACTGCCCACCCCGTCGAGCTCCATAGCTCGGACGACGGAAAGCTTCTGATCCGGCGGATCGCCCCGTTCCAGCTGACGGTCCATCTCGTCGAACCAGCCGCACCACTTCATCTTAAGTTGCACTGTCCAGCCCTCGTCCGTCTCCCCTTGGGAAACAGGATCGCCGAGGGCCGCGAGAATGTCGCGTATGTCTTCTCGGAGCGTACGGGGTGTTCGTCGGCGCAACCGATCGATCAAAGTCCGGACAGGTGTCGCACCATTCGTCACCCTTGCGGGCATTGGCGTGCGCAATTGTTCGCTCACCACAGCGGGCTTCTTGGTCGATAGCCGACGCGGGCGACGGTATCGGTGAGCTTCGATTTGAGCACGATGCGCATAGTCCTGGCGCCTTCGCTGCTCGAGCAGACCAGGCGGACTCCTCCGCCGGGGAGGCGCTCAATCGTCGACACACCGACCTTTTCCTTGAGGCACTGGGCAACCGCTTCGCCCTCGCTAATGGACAGGAAAAGCGCCCGGGTCATCGTTTGCCTCCGCACTTCTCCGCGGCCAGCGCATCGCGGTCGTTGGAATAGCGGCAGCCTCCCCAAAGGAAGACATCGGCCGGAACGCGCTCGGTCTCGTAGTGCTCAAGCTCCTCTTGATCGGTATCGCCACCTAAATTCTTGGCCATAGCTTCTCCTCTCGCGGCTCAAGCCGCGCCCAACTGGAAAGATCGATCCGCCGCACATCATCGCCGAAATGGTCAGCGACCACGTTAGGCGCGGCCGCGCCGCCCGGGGTGCGCCCCGTCGCGCAAAGTTCCCGGCAGGCGGCGGCCTGCTCGCAGAGTTGGTCCGCCGCATCGAAACGCGAAAGCTGTTGCATCAGCCGACCCGGAGCGGTGGCCGCGGACACTTGGCGCCGGCGATACGCGCGGCATAGGCATCCGCCAGCTCACGGTGGACGCGGCGAGCTTGAGCGCAATCGGCGCGTTCAGCCATGAACAGCGACACCTGATGGCGCTTGTAAAGATAGTTGAGGTCCACGTGATGCTCCAATCTCGCAAGCGGGAGCGCGTCAGTCTCTCAGTCTCGTGGTCCTACGGAAAGAAAAATTCACGCGATTGGCTTCTCTTAACATAGCAAAAGCAAAACCCCTACCGCGTATTTATTTTGCACGGGCCTTATAATTGCTTTCAGAAACGTGTATAGATCTTGTGCTACCAGTCGCAAATTGACGGTTCCTGGCGCTTTGCGGCTCCTTTTTCCTTCTCTTGTCACTCCTAGCACGAAGCGGACCGGCACTTCGGTCCCGCACGATAAGGAAAATGAAATGACCACGGGAACCGTGAAATTCTTCAACGAACAGAAGGGCTATGGCTTCATCGCGCCGGACGGCGGCGGAAACGACGCCTTCGTCCACATCAGCGCTGTCGAGCAATCAGGGATGCACACGCTCCGACAGGAGCAACGCGTCAGCTTCGACCTACAGGAGGACCGCCGCGGCAAAATGGCGGCAGTTAACCTGAAGTCCGTCGAGGAATCGGCCCCAGCCCAGGAATCGACCCAGGTCCAGGAATCGGCCGAGGCCGAGGCGACTGCCCCGGAGCCGGCGAACGATCTCGGCTCCGCGGCCGAATAAATTGACCGGGGCCCGCTCTATTCGGGCCCCGACCTCCAATTCTTCATCGCTCTTACCGAGCGGCGCGGTCGAGCGGGAGGCGGCTGCGCCTCCTCCAAGGATGGAGGTGGACGGCTACGAAGATCGTGAACCTAGGAGGCCAGGATGGATGCCGACACCGAGTGTCCTCACCATGTGGGCGGTCACATGAGCTCCATCTCTGGACGTGTGCTGCACGTCGCTGGAACTGATCTGCCTTACACCGTCGTCCTGACAACCCTCCGGGGGTTCGGCCTCTACCAGTCTTTTCGAACGATGCGAGAAGCAGAGAGGTTCATTCGGCAAAATACCCCCGTCCCCGCCCGGGCTCTTTCGACATTGTATGATCGGCCCGCAGATGAAGCTTGAGCTGGTCAGGCTCCCCGCGGCAAACACTGCGCAGCGAATGGGTGCGAAGGCCGCTGGTCTTAACCCCGACTTGGATTCTTGTAGCGGGCGCGCCGGCTTTCACATCTTCGCGATGCGTCCTGCCCAAAGCCGCAGTCAGGGCGCAAGATGCCGCTGACCATGAAACGAATTGCGGCGCTACTAGCATTACTGTGCCTTGGGATTCTCGGTCGCTTTTTGTTGCACCTTTCATTCGGAACATTGCTGGGCGGGGCCGGCTTCCTCTTCTTGCTCGCGATGCTTCGTGAGCTTTGGTTCGCAGAAAAGGCCCATCGCTCGAGTGAGGACGAACGCAAAGAGCATTTCTTCAAAGAACGCGAGTTCGCGCGCGCTCGCCGGCGCGAGCGCGGCGACTAAATAGTCTGTTCGCTTGAACGGTGTTGGCCGCGATGAAGACAGCCGAAGAACGATCAGCAACATAATTGACGATCTGACGCTGCGGCCGACAGGATCGACGCCGAGAGGCGAACAACACTCGCGCAGAGAAAGGCCAATGTCGGCTTCTGTCAGAAGCTGACTTCAACAATATTGGTCGGCAGCCAACGATTATTGGAGGCTTGACCAATTCGGCTGGAACCCGGATGCGCGCCATGATCCTTCACTGGGCACTTCGGGGGGTTCGATGCGGCTCACATTCACTAAGCGTCAGGGCAAGTACGACGATCTCTTCATCGAACCTGTTGTCGGAGCACCGGAGACTATCCGCTGCCCCAAGCAAGGCATTATCCCGCACGACATGGTGCACTATGCGGTAGAGAGTTCGCTCGCTCACCGCGGCTTCCTCGCTCTTGTCGCCGACGGGAAACCGGCGAGTTTTGCCACTGCGGGGGGTGATGCCGAAAAGTCTGTCGAGCGCTTGGTCGAATGCTTCCAGGCAGAGATGTGGGGCGGCCGTGTCCCAGCGGAGGACCTGCTCGCGACCTACGTGCTTGCCTGTGACGCGCGTGGTCATTCGGCGGAGGTTGTGTCGATCGCCGACGTTGAGCGCATTCGAGAACGGCTTGACGATTTAACAGCGAGGTGGGGCGCCGTAGCGCTGAACGGTTCGCTTATCGTCGAGCTTTGAAGCCCTGCCGGGCATCATATTGCTGTTTGAGATTGGCGATGCGAGCGAGTCTCTCTCGTCTGAGGAGGGCTGAACCATAATTGGCATAACAGGGTCGGACTTGGACGCCCGCTACGAACGATTGGGGCACGGGCGCTGAGGTTTCGACAGCCACCTGACGATAGCTCCCGGTTCTAGCGGTCCCGGACCAGGCGCTGCCGCCAAGATCGGCGTGCTCCCATCCGGCTGTCTGACGCCGAGGCGGTTGCGGAATACGCCCCGCACGATCACACGTCGGCGGCTATCCTTATTCGACACACCAGGCCAATCCGGCCAATGAGCATAGATCGCCGCGTGCTCCGCCGCGCGGCAATATGTTCCATAGTCTTGATAGAGACCGAAGCTGCCGAACTCCCAGACGACCAATCCTACGATTTCGACTTCGCGCCCGTCCCAAGTCGCCGGCGAAGCTGCAATGCTCGCGGGATTGACCTTGGCTATCACGGGCCCCGCTTGCCGGCTCGTAGCGCAGGCAGCGAGAAGGAGCCCGGCGCCGGCTACACTGAGCGAAGCTGCAGAGATTCGATCGAAACCGCCGACGATTGAGAGGCGTGTCATCATTGGCCACTCCCAGTGCGGGGAATGTCTCATGCCAGCCAAATGTTCCGACGCGGCAGCGGACCTTAGGTACCGATTGCCGGAGCCGAAACGCTCGCCCTCGCCGCAATAATTCGGAAGAGCGGGTTTGGCATCGCCTCCCCCACCTTCTTCAACCTGTTCTGGTCATGGTGGACGAATGGAGTTGGTTCGCCGCGGACAACTAGCGTTGTCTCCAGAACGTAGCTCCACGTGCCATCTTGATTGAAGGTGACCTCGATCTGATAGCGATCCGTGCGGAACGCATATTCAAGAAACGCGGTCGAGCACACTCCATACTCTGTCTGCCCCCGCTCGGCGGTAAGGACGAAATGGTCAGCGTCGGGGGCCGCATGTCCAGAAGCCAGGGCAACCTGGCCACGGGGGATCGCGAGTGTCTGCATGACGAGGCCGGTCGCAGGCTCCCATAGCCAATAGCCAACCTGCTCATGAAAAGTGATGTCTTCTTCGGCCGTGTTGATGTGGATGTGATAACGCAATCCATAGAAAAGCTGGGGACCGTTTGTCTGCGGATCGATGGGCTGCAGATCGATGTGCTCGATATATTGCCGATGCTCCGGTCCGGCTGCCTTGGGATTGATGTCGGCCCCCTTCGGCGCCTCCCATGTTCCCGCCAGCCTGCTTAATGGACCAAGGTTCGCGAGCGTATTCGGGTCGACGTTTGTCGGCTCGGTGAAAATGTCGCTCGGAAAGGGATTCATCGGCCTCTCCTGTGTGGACGTCCGCGGTCGTGCCAATTGCACGTTGGTCGCCGGGTTTAGCCCGAGCTCCCGTGTACGCAATGGGCGGCCCCCGCCGATCGAGCGCCCAAGCTGTGAGCGGCACGGTCAGCACGAGAACACCAACGGCCGGCTGCGGCAGTACTTAGTCAGCGACCGCGCAAGACGCCCGGCTAAAAAATGCCAGCCGAGCGTTTTGAAGCATGTGTTGCAACGAATGCCTGAAACGACAGTGGAAAACGGTCATTTCATGGCGCATGGTGTATGAAGTTGTTTGTCTATACCCCGAATGATGGAGGCGGATGTGACCGGCGTCCTTGGTAAATTCCAAGTCGAACACGGCATTCACGGTGCCCGGGTGGTTGCCCGCGCGCATCAGCTTACGAGTGACTGCAGCGCAGACGGCGAAATCGACGCCGCCGTCCAGATGCTGAAGGACGACTTGGATACTTGCGCCAGTGAAATGAAACGTCTCGTTGCGCTGAACCGGCGCGGCTCGCTGTTCGAGGGCTGGCCGTCGGCTAAAGACGGGATCCTCGACGCCTAAGGATTGGCAACGACGCCCGCTTCCTCTTCGCGCATTCGGGTCGCGGATCGATCCTTGCGCTACACCATCCGTCAGGAGCCTTGTCAGGAACAGCTATAGGTGTTCGCTGGGCAAGTTTCGTCCATTGCCCCGGTGCGATGGCTTCGATACGCAATTTAATTTGTGTTAGGATCTCGAGCATTAACAGGCGTAGAGCCACCACGGGGACGACGCCGTAATTTCTGGCGCTCCTGCCGATCTCGCGACATCCCCAAGTCACGGAAGGCGCTGAGCTGTTTCGTGACAACGGAGGCTATTCACATGCGCAAGATCATTCTGGCCGCGCTCGGCGCGGGAACAATGCTGTTGACTACGCCCGTCGTGGCGCAGGAGCTACCACTCAAGACCGGCGATTTCTGGGACGTCGGGGCGGTCAGCATCGATGACGGGCATTTCGGCGACTATGCCGATTATCTCGCAGGCCAATATCGCAAGAATATGGAGTTTCAGAAGTCCAAGGGGTGGATCAAGGGATATTACATCCTTGCGAACGCCAATAAGCGCCAGGGCGAGCCTGACCTCTACCTGATCACGGTTTTCGACCATGTCACCACGCCGGCCGAAGACATTCAGCGTGAGAAGGATGCTAATGCTTTCCTGCAGCAGAACACTCGGCAGGGAATCGCAAGCAGCGGGCAGCGCGCAACGTACCGACACCTTGGGTCGGATATGTTACTCCAGCAAATGGTCTGGTCGCACTAGACGCGAGACGGAGCGCCGCCGAGGGCGGCGCTCCCGACCACCGGATCCCTCTCGAAACTCAACCGTCAGTCCACGCGAACCAAGCCCGTGCAAGGGCAGCCCTCAAGATCCACGCCTGCAGTTTCCAGCAGACCTTATCCCTGCCGAGGAGATGGAGCTTAACTGCCGGGCCCAGAGATTTCAGCGAGCACGTTCGAGCCCGCAAACCGGGCGACAAAAGCGGCGGCGGCTCCATATAAACCAGGCTCGGGATAGGCGATCAGTTTTACCGGCAATTGCTCCATGATTGACCTGTATTCGCCCTTGGCGGCCAGCCTTTCTGCAAACCCCGAGGCCGGCAAATGCTCACGAAGCCGCAGCCCCAGCCCGCCGGCTAGAACCAGCGCGTTAGCCCCATGCGCAAGCGCAATGTTCCCCGCGAATGCGCCGAGGCAAACGCAAAAACGTTCAAGCGCTGCTGCAGCGGTGGGATCGTTGCCTTCAAGCGCGGCCCGCCACAGATCGCGATCGTCGGCATAGGGCACCTCCGCGTCCGCGATCACCGCATAAATATCCATCAAAGCCGGGCCGGAAACCAGGCGCTCCGCCGACACGTGGCAATATCGCCTGCGCAGTGCCGCCATCAGGCGATCGTCCAGATCGTCGTGCGGCGAAAAATCCATGTTCCCGCCTTCGCTGGCGATCACCTGGTATTGACCATCGCTGCGGATCACCAAGCCCACTCCAAGACCAGTTCCGGGGCCGACGATGCTGATCACTCCGCTTTCGGGAAGCGCAATATCCGGCCCGGCAATGTGCAGAAAATGCGATGGATCAAGCGTCGCAATTGCGTGGCCGATGGCGCAAAAATCATTGAGGATCAGATGTTGGGCGAGGCCCAAAGCCGCAGGGAGCGTCCGCGGATCGATCGTCCAAGGCGTGTTGGTCAGCCCAGGCAGATCATTTTCAACCGGATATGCAAAGGCCAGCGCAGCGGCGCTCGGCAAGGGACGGCCCAGATGATGAGCAAAAGCCTGCCACGCCTCGACCAGACCGGCATAATCGGCGGTTTTGAGCGTGAGCGCTTCACCCAACTGGAGCACACGGCCGTCCTCAATTTGCGCGAGAGCGAAACGGGCATGGGTGCCGCCAATATCGGCCGTGACAAGCTCGGTGATCATTCAGACCGTATGCGTGACTTTTTGCACATGCCGCGGCTGATCGGGATTGTGTCCCCGGTCGCAAGCCAGTGCATTGGCCATGCGGTAAAAGGCCTGAATCTGAAGGATGGGGCAAGCGCCGGGTGCGGGGCGCGTGCCACATGCAAAGTGCCCGGATCGGTTCCACCTGCCATCATCACCGATGCGCCCTGCGCGCTGAGCCGTCGCGCGGCTTCTTGCACGCTCGCGTCGGCTCGCGTCCTCGGAGCGGAAGAGGAGCACCGGAAAATCCTTACCGGCTAGTTCGTTCGGTCCGTGCAACACTTCGGCACTGCTAAAGGCTTCCGCATGAATCATGCAGGTTTCCTTCAGCTTGTGCGCGGCTTCCTGCGCGATTCGCCAAATGCAGCCCGCGCCCCACCGTATAGAGATGATCGGCGGTCTGGAGCTTGTCGCGGCAGGGCGACCAATCTTCCTGCCACGCTTGCGCCAAAGCCGAAGGGAGTTGCGGTAGCGCCGCCTGCATCGCCGCATCACCAGACCACAGCGCCACCATCTGCGCGATCGCCGAAAGCGAGGTGATGAAACTCTTGGTCGCCGCGGCGCTCTTCTCGAGGCCGGCGCCTTGCGGCACTGTGATCGAGGCGATCTTAGCCAGCGGCGAGTCCGGATCGTTGACCAAGGCGACGCACGATCGCTCCTGAATCGCGCGCGGCGCGGGCGGCCGCCAGCAAGTCCGGGCTGCGACCCGACTGCGATATCGCCAGACAGAGCATGTTGCGCGAGCGAGAGCGGCGCTTTGAAAACCGAGAATATCGAGGGCGAAAGCGAGGATGTTAGGATGCCAAGCCGGGTTTCTACCAGATAGCGGGCGTAGGTCGCGGCATGATCGGAACTGCCTCGCCCGATCGTCACCATTGCGGCGGGCGGATGCGTGCGCAGCCGGTCGACGAGCGCTGCAAGCGTAACCGCGTTGCGCTGCAGTTGATTTTCAACGCAATCCGGGGCTTCGGCAGCCTCCCGATACATGGTAGTTTTCATGGCACCGGCCAATTCAGCACGAAGAGAAACCATATAAGGAGGCCTCTGGTTGAAAGGCGGGCGGACCCAGTGGGCCAACATCCCTATATATATTACGTATCGTTGAAAAGCGTGCGACGCGCGCATATCGCAAGCAGCAGAGACTTCATGGTGGTCAGACGTTCTATAAGAGAAATAGATGTATGAAGCAGAATAATTTCAAAATCATTCTTTATATCATGGCTATCTGGTTTCTTATTTCTTTTGTGACCAATATCATTGGTCCGCTGATTCCGATCATCATCAAATGGTACACGATCAATTATGCGTTGGCTGGATTCCTGCCGTTCTCTTTCTTTTTAGCCTATGGCGTCATTTCAATTCCTGCAGGATTTTTGCTTGAAAGGTGCGGACAGACTGCAACGATGCTGGGCGCTTTCAGTCTGAATGCCCTGGGCTGCCTGCTGATAGCCAGTTCTGCTTCCTACCTAGCGGTAATCGCCGGTCTGTTTGTCATCGGGCTTGGCATGGCGATGTTGCAGGTGGTCATAAATCCGCTCACCCGATCGACGGTTGGTGAAGAGCATTTCGCATTCTACGCGGTGCTGGGCCAGCTCGTTTTCGGCGTGGCTTCGTTTCTGAGCCCTTTCGCGCTTAGTCTGCTGCAAACCAGTCAGCACGCCTTCGCCGCATTCGGTCCGCCCTGGGTGCCCTTTTACGCCGGCGCCGGTCTGGTCTTTGCATGCTTCATCGCGCTGACCGCCAAGATGCGGCTGCCCGAGGCGCAACTCGCGCAGGATGAGCGAGTGGGGTCGCTCAGCACCTATCTTGAATTGCTTGGCAACAAACATGTGTTGCTGTTCTTCGTTGGGATCGTGGCCTACGTCGGCACCGAGCAGGGGCTCGCCGATTGGATGGGCCAGTTTCTGTTGGTCTATCACGGCGTCCCAGCCGAAACCACCGGGGCTTATGAGGTCAGCCTGTTCTGGGGGTTGATGGTGATCGGCTGCATGCTCGGCCTGGTGCTGCTTCGCTTGCTCGATTCACAGCTTATCTTGCGACTGTTCGGGCTAGGCGCGGTGGGCTGCGTACTGGCTGCGCTGCTGGGCCCCACCGCGGTTGCGCTGATCGCTTTCCCGCTCTGCGGTTTCGCGCTTTCGGTAATGTGGTCGATCATCTTCTCGCTGGCCCTCAACTCGGTGGCGGAGCACCACGGCTCTTTCACCGGCATTTTATGCACAGGCATTTTGGGCGGAGCGTTGCTGCCCTTGGCGATCGGCTGGCTGGGAGACAACATTGGCCTGCGCGACGCGATGTTCCTGATCCTGTTGCAGCTTGCTTACATCATTTCGATCAGCTTCTGGGCGCGGCCGCTTACCCGAAACGAAACCGTCTGGAACCGCAAAGCGACGAAAAATGCCTGAACACCAACATGCCCTGACGAGCTTCGCGTCGCGGTTCGATTGACAGCCCTGCGCGGAGCATTGGCGGGAGCCTGGAAATGAATTCTTGAGGCGGCTCAACCGCTTACCTCTCTGATCCTAATGTCTGGTTGGGGCTCGAAGGCGACCCTCTCTAGATGAGTATTCTTGCCGCCCAAAAAATCGTTGATTCGGCCTCTAAACTCGCAGCGGACCGGCGCTATGGTGAGGTCGTACTTTAAATCTTCGGATCCAAAGTATGGGGAACCCCGCCGGGTCAAACCGGTGGGGTTTACCGCATCTGGGGCTAGCGATTGGCCGAGCGGATAACGCGCGCGATTTCGCGGCCAGCCATTTCGCATAGCCGCACCCACAGGATGAGGGCGAACTCGGGGGCGCTGGCTGCTGGCGGCGCGAACGTCAAGTCTTTGCTGCCGCCCTTAGGGAAGGCTAATTTTATCCCGCATAAGCAAGTGCTTAAACGTAAATCGTTTCATCGCAGATAATGTCCTGACCGCCGATAATCATGCCCCGAAGAGCAAGCCCAAAGGTTGTTCCGGCATGATGAAGGTAACCCCCACGCTATATGCACGAGCCGGCGCCACCGCGATTGCCGCGGTCCTCGCGCTTTCTTCAATCCAGCTTCACGCTCAGGAGGTGCCATCGGCCCCGGAGCCGCCGCCGGCCATCACCTCAACGCCGGCACCTACGCTTGCACCGGATAGCACGCCGGTGACCACCGACACGGCAACGCCGGCGACCGATCCAGCGCCCGCCTCGACGATTGCTAACCCCCCAACGAAGCGCACGGCTTCGGCTCGCAAACCGGCAAAGGTTGCAACCCACCCGGTCGCCGGCCACGTCACGAGCCACGCGGCGGTAGCGTCAGCCGCGGCGAAAGCGGCGGCGCCCATTGCGCCGGCCGAGCCAGTTGCCCCTGCGGCCGGCCAGCCGGCGGTCAAGCCGATCGTCAACGTTATGGACAAGCCTCCCAACGGACCGTCCGCCCAGACCAAGCCGAAGCGGGCCGACGGCAATCCGAACGAGACCGCGATCGAAATTGGCGGCGGGGCGCTTGCCCTTCTCGCCCTCGGCGGGGGTGCCTATGCGCTGATGCGGCGCCGGCGGCGCGAGGAGGAAATGACCGAAGAGTTCTACCAGCCGGTCGAGGAGCCGGCGGCGGCGGGCGACCGAGCCTGGGACGATAGCGAGCGACGATCCGGCCGTGCCCGAGGAGCAGTCGGCGATGGTTGCTCCCTCGGCTTTCGCCTGGGGCAATGCAGAGCCGGCCGCTCAGCCGTCGTCGGATGATGATGGTTCGGACCGACTTCCCGGCGAAACCTGGATCGAGCGTGCCTATCGCGGCCCGTCGCCTAATAACCCGTCGGTGTCATTGAGGGCGCGATTGAAGCGTGCCGCCTTCTTCGACAAGCGCGAGCGTGAGGTCGCGGCCGGCAGCGCCAAGTCAGTCGAGGCCGACGCGGGTCTGCCGGAGACGATGGTCGACGTGCCGGAAGCTGAGGCTGAGCGCGAGCTCGCATGAATGAAGACTCAATAAGGAAATAGTAGCCGCCGCTCGGGAGACCGGGCGGCGGCTTTGGCGTCTAGCGCCCAATTGCACCTTCCCAACCGACCTGGGCCTGCCCGAAGCGGTTCTGGCGATGGTCGAATTTTGACGTCGCCCTGCCGCTCGATAGACCTCAGGGTGCCGTTGCAGCCGAGACCTATGCCGCGCACTCAGCGGCGTCTTGTCGTGGGTGGCGGGACGAGCTGCGGATTTCGGATGCAGGAGTTGAATCCGACCCAGTCGAGCCGCGCTGGCCCCCGGCGCGCATTCTTGTTGCAGACGTGAATGCGCCACAGCGGCACGTCGTAGGCAGCAACGAACTTGCGAGCGTCGTTCATCGCTTTCGTCTGCTGCCGCTGGCAGCGCGGTTGCCACTGGCAGTTGATGCCGATGTTGAGTGTCATCGGGTCGTAAATGGGCGCGGTCGCGCCCGCTTCAGGCGCGACAGAAATCAACGCGAACGCGGCCAATGCAGCCCTTCCCCTCACCCGCTCAAACTGACACCGGGGCTAGCGAAGAGCAACCTTACGGATTCATTCTAAATGGAGGTAAACCAATCCGATAAGGCTGGTACCAGTTACTTGTCTTAACGACGAAACGCCCTTATCCTGCGATAGGGGGCTTAACTGAGCAAACCTATGCTGCTGTTGTAGCTTGATTTTTTACCCTTTACGGTCAGCATCCTCGTGCTTCTGGGGAGTTTTGGAGGGGTACTCATGAAAATTTTCAAATGGGGCGCGCTCGCGCTCGCGACGCTCCTTGGTGTTTCAGCAACGTCGCCTGCGTCAGCAACGACGCAGCAGCTCGAGCGCTTCGGTAACGTTTACGCGATGTCGGTTTGCGGCAAATTCTCGGCGCCGGGCGACGCGCACTGCTTCGCCAAGGTCGTCACCGACGCTCGCGGCAATATCCGTGAGTGGTTGGCCGGCCAACGGGCCGCCAGGAACGCAACTCCATCTGGCTACGGCCCGTCGGACCTTCGCAGCGCCTATAAAGTTACGAGCAGTGGCAGCTCAAATTACACGATCGCGATCGTGGACGCCTACGGCTACCCGAATGCCGAAACGGACCTTGCGATCTATCGCGCTCAATATGGGCTTCCGGCCTGCACAACCGCGAACGGGTGCTTCAAGAAAATCAATCAGAACGGCGTGCAGGGCAGCTATCCCCGCACGGACACCGGCTGGGATCAGGAGCAGGCGCTTGACCTCGAGATGGCGAGCGCGATGTGCCCGAATTGCAAGATCGTTCTCGTCCAGGCTTCGACCAGCTCGCTCGCGAACCTTGGCAAGGCCGTCAATACCGCCGTCGCGATGGGGGCGAACGCCGTCTCCAACAGCTACGGCGGAGGCGAATCCGGCACGGCGAGCTATGAAAGCTCCTGGAATCACGCCGGGACCGCAGTCACCGTCAGCTCTGGCGATAGCGGCTATGGCGTGCAATTCCCGGCTTCCTCGCCGCACGTAACGGCGGTTGGCGGCACCAGCCTCACCCACGCTTCCAACAGCCGCGGCTGGAACGAAACCGTGTGGAACGGCGCCGGCAGCGGATGCAGCGGCGTGTATGCAAAGCCGACCTGGCAGAACGACGGCAATTGCGCACGTCGCACCGTTGCTGACGTCTCGGCGATCGCTGATCCGAACACCGGCGTTGCGGTCTATGGTCCGGTGAGTGCTCGCCGTTCCGGTTGGATGGTGTTCGGCGGAACGAGTGTCGCAGCTCCGCTGGTTGCCGGCGTTTATGGCGCGAATGGTGGTGCGGCCAACTTCGGCCAGGACCCATACAATAATAGCGGTGCGCTGTTCGACGTAACGAGCGGCAGCAACGGCAGCTGCGGCGGTTCATACCTCTGCAACGGCGCGGCCGGCTACGACGGTCCGACCGGCCTTGGTACCCCCAACGGCACCGCCGCATTCTGAAGGTTGCTCTAGGTAAATGATGTGTGCGGGCGTCCGCTGGGCGTCCGCACATTCATCTTTGGGTCACGTGTTTTTCCTGTAAAGTCCGTAGCTTCATGGGTGGGGAGATTCGTTGAAAGCTGTGCTGCTGATCGTGCGCGGGTTGGCGCACGCGCTATGCGCACTGCTGCTCGCTGCCTCGCTCGGCTGCGCAGCTAGCGCTGCAGCAGCCGCGGCTCAGCTTCGTCCCCAACCTGTCCCCGCCGTTCTCACCAACATCCGGCTGATGAGTGAAAACGCCGACAAATCTCGGTTCGAGATCAGCTTCGATCCGAAGGCACCCACATTCGCGCCGATGGCCAGTCAGCAGCCGACGCAGCCCTCGTTGGGCTTCGCGCTCACCAATCGCGGGCCGCGTGCAGTACAGCCCTCGAACCTCAACGGCCTGGTCCGCAGCCTCAGCTTCGAATCCGTCGACACCTTGCTCATCATGCGCTTCGCCACGGGTCGGCCGGCGGCACTTTCCGCAGTGCAGACCGGCGACCGGACCATCGAGGTCACGATCAGCTCTGGAAGAGCGCCCAAGCTTGCCAACGAAGTCGTCGAGTCGCCGACCGGAGGATTGCCCCCCGCCTACGCACCGCCCGAGAATTTCGAGATGGTGATGCTGAAATATGCGGATGTGTCGGAGGTGGTGGAACTCCTGACCGACGGCCTGACGGTCAAGTCGAACGACGTCTTCATCCCAAGCGAGCCGCAGTTCGGCTCGAATAGCCTTACTGGCAGCAGTTATACCCCGCCGACGGTGAGCCAGGCGCCGGGCACGAGCGACGAGCCGCTCGGGCAGTCGGTCGACGCATCGATCGGCGTGGATCGTCGTCTCAATGCCGTCTGGCTGAAGGGCTCGCCGGAACAGATCGCGCAAATGAAGGCGATGATCACGGCGATCGACATACCAGTCGACAGCGTCGTCCTCGAAACTCAGTTCGTGGAGCTCACCGAACAGGGCCTGAAGGCGATCGGGATCGACTTCAACAACGCCAACGGCCAGATCGGCGTCGTCACGTTGCAGTCCGGACAGTTCATTCCCCCGGCGTCCCGGCGGGGCCCACCTGTCGAGCGCGCAGTTCCAGGCCGCGCTCTACGCGCAGATCCAGAAGGGCAACGGACGGATCGTATCGCGGCCGCGCATTTCCGCGCAAAGCGGCTCGACCGCCAAGATCATCACCGGCGATGCACTGCCGATCCTCACGTCGATCGCACTGTCGGGGGTCAACGGCGTGTCGCAGCAGGTTAGTATGTGAACGTCGGCGTGACGCTGCAGATCGCGCCGCGAGTGAGCGGTCGACGGATGGGTGTCGAGCCACGTGTTCGCAGTCGTCTCGAGCGTAACCGGGACGAGCCAGGGCTATCCGACGATCAGTCAGCGTGAAGCAGAGACTTCGGCGACCGTTCGCGACGGCGATTCGTTCGTCATCGGTGGTCTGACGCAGGACGAGACGATCAGCACGCAAGTCAAAGGTTCCACTGCTCGGCGACATTCCGATTGTGGGAGAGGCCTTTCGCAACGAGCGCACAACCCGGTCGAAAACCGAGCTCTACATCATCGTGACCCCGCACATCGTGCACCGGGTCGGCACCCGTACGGATGTCGTCCCGTCGAACGCAGCGGTCTATGCTCCAACGACGACGACGACGATCCCGATCGTACCTGAACAACCGCAGCGCCAACCGGAGAACCGGTAGCCGCTTTCCTGGAGCACAAAAAAGCGGCGGCGCCCGAGGGCACCGCCGCTCCTCCCACCTCGACTAAAGATTAGTTCAGGTGATTCGAGACGTTATTGAACGTCGTGTTCAGCTTGTTGCCGATGCCCTGCATCGCAGCGATAGCAGCAACAGCGATAAGAGCAGCGATGAGGCCATATTCGATGGCGGTCGCGCCCTTGGTATTCTTCAGAGGCTTAATAAACTTCGCCATCTCTGGTCTCCCACATGGCTCATCAAGTAAAAACACCCCATCCACGCAAAACAGTCTCTGGGGTGAGCCGCTTTTTGGGCCCAAGTGGTTGAAGAAGGATTAAATTCGGACGTTTTAAGGTGAATGTCCGGTAACTATCTTTTTGCGTTTCCGAATAGCTCGTGCAGACGCTCAGCAATGTCGCGAAGCGGCTTGGTAGAATTGCTCCATTCGGGCGGAAGCGGACTCTTGAGGCGGTGCTGTTGCTGCTCGCCGAACGCGACCGGCAATTCGCGGGCCGCGTTCGTGATCGACCGACAACGCCGAGACCATGAAGTTGCGCCAAATCTCTGCAGGAACGGTACCTCCACTTACCCTTCCAAGTGAGCCATTGTCGTCGCGGCCCACCCACACACCGACGACGAGATCGCGGGCAAAGCCGACGAAGAGGGCGTCGCGGTTGTCCTGGGTGGTGCCGGTCTTGCCGAAAGTCGGGACAGCGAGTGCAGCGCGGCGCCCCGTGCCGTTGTTCGCGGCGGCATAAAGGAGGTCGAGCATCGGAGCGCGGTCGCGCCGGGCATCGAGCGGGCCGCCGGAGTGGAAGAAAGCTGAAATCCCTTCCGGCGCGGCAATAACGGGCAAGCCCCTTGCCACAACCGGGTAATGACCTGCCGCAACCGCAGCGTAGGCAGACGTCAGCTCGAGGAGGCTGACCCCCGCGGTACCGAGCGCGAGGCTCGGCTTGTCCGGAAGCGGCGTCGAAATTCCGAAGTCGCGGGCTGCGCGGATCACATTATTGCGACCGACCTCCTGCGAAAGGCGAACCGTCGCCGCGTTGCTCGACCGCGCAAACGCTTCGCGCAGGGTTATTTGCCCGCGATAGACGCCGTCGCTGTTGCCGGGCGTCCAGCCGCCGATCGTGATCGGTTTGTCTTCGATGAGGCTGTCCGGCGTCCATCCGGCCCGGAATGCTGCGAGGTAGACAAACAGCTTAAACGCCGAGCCTGGTTGCCGCCGAGCCTGAGTGACGCGGTTGAAAGGTGAATCGCGTAGCCTCCTGCCCCCCACCATCGCGACAACGCGGCCGTCGGGACGCATGGCAACGAGCGCCGCCTGAGCCCCAGCCGGCGCATGGCTCACAGCGCGCTGCGCGATCCGCTGGAGCGTCCAGTCGAGGGTGGTGCGTACCTTCACTTCGCCGAAGTCAGGCTCTTGCGCCTGCTGGACGTATGGCGTCACCCAATCGGCGAAATAGGAGCCGGTGGGCACGCTCGACGACCCCACAACCGGCCGCGCCGGCCGAACGGTTGCGGCACGCGAATGGCTAATGACATGCGTATCCGCCATCGCCTGAAGCACCAGCCTGCTGCGCTTTTGTGCGCCATCAAGATTGTGGGTGGGCGCGAGCCGGGAGGGCGCCTGCACCATGCCCGCGAGCATCGCTGATTGGGCGAGGCTGAGGTTCTCGGGGTCGCGGTTGAAATAATGGTGGGCGGCGGCCCGCAGTCCGTAGACACCGTCTCCGAAATAGACGCTCGACAGGTAACGCGAGAGGATTTCCTGCTTGCTGAGCCACGCCTCGAGCCAGAAGGCGATGATCACTTCCTGCGCCTTGCGCTTGATCGTGCGGTCGCCCGACAGGAAGTT
>CAVYAH010000061.1:0-5608 GCA_963766415.1 uncultured Alphaproteobacteria bacterium
TACGCATCGTCCTCGAGCATCCGCTCGACCTTCTCGGTGCCATCCTCGGTAAGGACGACGCTCTTCTGCTTCTCGTCGAGGTCGTAGTCGTCCGGGACGAGCGTTTTCACGACGCGGTCGACATTGATGTAAAGGTCGGACTTGTCGTCCGTCGGACCGGAAATGATCAAAGGGGTCCGCGCCTCGTCGATCAGGATCAAGTCCACCTCGTCGACGATTCGCGAAATTGAACGGTCGCTGGACCATCTGGTCGCGCGTGAACTTCATATTGTCGCGCAGATAATCGAAGCCGAGCTCGTTGTTCGTCGCGTAGGTGATGTCGCAATTGTAGGCAGCGCGCCGCTCCTCGTCCGTCAGGTTCGGAACGATCACGCCAACGCTCGATGCCGAGGAAGCGGTAAATCTGCCCCATCCAGTCAGCGTCGCGGCGGGCGAGATAATCGTTCACTGTGACGACGTGGACGCCCTTGCGCTCGAGCGCGTTGAGATAGACCGCCAGCGTCGCGACGAGCGTCTTGCCTTCGCCGGTTTTCATCTCCGCGATCTCGCCGCGGTGGAGCGGCGATGCCGCCGATCAGCTGGACGTCATAGTGACGCTGGCCGAGTGTCCGGATCGCCGCCTCGCGAACCGTCGCGAAAGCTTCAGGAATAAGGTTGTCGAGCTTCTCGCCATTGGCGAGCCGCTGCCGAAACACCTCGGTCTGGCCGCGTAGCTCCGCGTCCGATAGCGCCTGAATATTGGGCTCGAACGCGTTGATCGCGTCGACATATTTACCAAGACCACGGACATAGCGGTCGTTGGCCGATCCGAAGATGCTCTTTGCCACTGCGGCGAACATGGAATTCCCTTAAAAACCCGGGCGCTTAGGAAAGGGCGAAAACCTCTCGGTGTCGCTCTGGGAAACTGCGCCCGGCGATGTAAGGAGCGCCCTAGCCGTAGTCAATTAAAGGGACCGTGAACAAATGACAGGACTTGCGGGCGGCTGCATGTGCGGAGCGGTTCGTTACGAGCTCAAGAGCGAGCCCTTCGATTGCGGCTATTGCCACTGCCGTACGTGCCAGCTGAGTAGCGGTGCGCCCGCGATGGTGTTCGCGAGCGTCGCTAACGGCGATCTTCTGTGGACCAAAGGAGCGGACCGGGTGCGTTCGGTGCGCTCGTCGAGCTTTGGTCATCGCGAATTTTGCGGCGAATGCGGAACGCCCTTCCTGATGAAAGTTGAGCATCAGCCCCAGACGGTCGATTTCAGCGTCGCGACGCTCGATAGCCCGGAAGCCGTCGCTCCGGGTTTTCACATTTTTTGGGGAAGCAGGATCGCCTGGTTCGAGCCGAAGGACGCCCTTCCCCGGCACGAGAGGTTCAGGCCTGACACCAAAGGGCTCGAAGGAACCGAACCGCCCGAATAAGGTGGGGCGGAGTTAGCCTGCGCTCGACTGCGACGAGACGTCCAGGTTGCTCTCCAGCCACTGCTGGATCTGGCTGCGCGGAGCGGCGCCGACCTTCTGCGCCACTGGCTGGCCGCCCCTGAACAGAAGCATCGTCGGGATTCCGCGCACGCCATAGCGGCCTGGCGTATCCGGATTCTCATCGATGTTGAGCTTTGCCACCGTGACCTTGTCGCCGAGGTCATTCGCGATTTCTTCGAGCGCCGGCGCGATCATCCGGCACGGGCCGCACCATTCCGCCCAGAAGTCGACGAGCACGGGCCCGTCGGCGCCGAGGACGTCGTTGGCGAAGCTCTGATCGGTGACGGTCTTGGTGGCCATGGCGGACAATTCTCCTGGCAGGGGGATCAAACGTTAACAAACATATGGGCGCTCGCCTGCCGGCTCTCAAGCCATGACTTCAATCAGTTTTGGACCGAGCGTGTAGAGCAAGGCAGCGCGGACTTCCCGGCCTGGGAAGATGACCCGGAGCGCGTCGGTATAGGCATTCATCTGGGCGCGATGTGCGTTCGGAATGTCTGCCTCTCTGGCCGGCACCCGTCCGGTCTTGAAGTCAATCACCAAGATGCGCTGCTCCTCGACGAGCAGCCGATCAACGGTTCCCGCGATCACTCGGCCGTCGGCCAGAGTGGCTGCCAGGGGCGCCTCGCCGAGCGATCCCTCGCCGAACAAGGCCGAGAAGCGGCTGTCGGCAAGAATTCCGCGGACTTGCTGAATGATCTCTGCCCGAAGGCTCGCATCGGCAACACCGGCGGATCGCTCGAGCCAGCGGTCGGCAGCGCCCTGGCGGCCGGGTGGATCAACCGCAGGCAGGCGCTCGAGCAGTTGATGAATCGAGATGCCGCGCAGCGCAGCCGCCGCGCCGCCTCGCTCGGGGCCGCAGCTCTCTCGTCGTCGGTCGCAATCGAGGAAGGCGCGAGTGGACGCGGAGGACGGCTTTCGGGCGGGGCGACTGTCCGAGCCCATTCCGGAATTGCCCCGAGCCCATTCGGCGGCTTTTCCGCCTTCCTCTTCGGGCTTCCGTCCGCGGATATACCGTAGATGAGGCCCGTGCCCCATTTTCCATGCTCAGGCGCTGCCTCGAGCGCGCTCATCGCGCGCTCCACAATGAGGTGCCAGCAATTCGCCGGCCGCGCTTCCGTGCCGTCCTTTTTGGGCCTTGGAGCGACGCCGCCGACGATCAGGCGGTCAGCAGCCCTGGTCAGCGCAACGTAGAGGAGGCGCCAATGTTCTTCGAGGTCGCGCTTTTCCTCCGCAGCGATCAGTTCCTCAAATGGCGAACTGCGTTCCTCCTTCTTCGGTCGAAGCAAAGGTGACGGGCCTGCCGAGCCGATCTCGAAATCCACGGTGATCGGCGCGCGCCCAAGCCGTGCCGGGTCCGCGGTTGCATCTGCGAGGATCACGACCGGCGCCTCGAGCCCCTTCGCGCCGTGGACGGTCATCACCCGTACCTCGTTGCCCGAGCGGCCGGGGTCGCGCTGAACGTAGACGGTGCCGCGCGAGAACCAGGACAAGAAGCGGTCGAGAGAGGCGGTTTCGCTGCGCTCGAACTCGAGTGCACTGTTCATCACTTCGTCGATCGGATCGCGTGCTGCCATACCGAGGCGCGCGTAGAGCTTTTTGCGGCCCTGCATTGCGCCGGAGAAGGATGGTCTCGAGAAACACCGAGGGTGTCGTGAAGTCGGCGATCCTCAGCAGCTCGGCGAGTGGGTCATGTGCTTTTCGGAATGCGTCCGTCTCCGCTGCTCGGCGGCGCAGTTCGCGCCAAAGACTGGATGTCCGTCCAAATGCGAGCTCGCGCAGCTGGTCTTGATCCCAGCCGATCAGCGGCGAGACGAGAAGGCAGGCGAGGCTGAGATCGTCGTTCGGCTGGACCGCGAACCTTATCGCAGCCAGCAAGTCCTGCACCGCTAGCGGCTCGTGCAGGTGCAGCCGGTCGACCCCGGCCACCGGCACGCCCGCCAAGAACAACCGCGCCACGATCAGCGACGCCAGCTCACCCCGGCTTCGGACCAGCACCAGTATATCGCCGGGGGTTAGCGACCGCTTCGTCGAGGCGAGGTAAGGCGCCTCGTCGACAAGACCGCGAATGCGCTCCGCGAGCGCGTCCGCATATTGCCGTGCCCGCAAGGAGACCCATTTCTCCTCGCCTTCGTCGTCCTCTTCGTCAAATTCCGGCGCAAACGGCTGCCACAGCTCCACCTGTCCTGGCCGCTCGTGATGGTGCGCGACGTGCGGCGGCGGCGCTTCGCTGAGTGCCAAAGCGCCATGGCCAAGCTTAGCGATGGCGGCGTCAACGACATCGAGAACCGGCTGAGAGGATCGAAAGCTTGCCGCGATCGAGAGATCGCGAAACTCGCGTGCCCGGCGCCTGAAAAGGTCGAGCGTGTCGTCCGTGTCCCTCAGCTCGTCCGCCCGGCGACGGAATTCTCGCCGGACTTCCTCGAATCGCTTGGGGTCCGTGCCCTGAAAGCCGTAAATTGCCTGCTTCAAATCGCCGACCATGAAGAGCGTGCGGTGCCGCTCATCGCTCTCGCTCGACCCGCTGAAATATTCCTCGACCAGTCGCTCGATTATCTCCCATTGCGCGGCATTGGTGTCCTGCGCCTCGTCGACCAGCACATGGTCGACCTGGCGATCGAGCTTGTAGCGGACCCACTCGCCCATGCCCGGCGTCGAGAGCAGCCTCCTCGTCCAGTCGATGAGGTCGTTGAAGTCCGCGACACCGGCGGCGCGCTTGGCACGAGTGTAAGCCGCGGCGAAGGCCTGCCCCGCGCGAAGCCCGGCTGCGATATCAGCCGCAAGGCGGGCACCGTTCTGGATGCGCAGCAGCTCACCGATCAGCACCGCAAGACGCCCGGCATGCGCCTCGTAATGCGGGTCAGCCTTTGCTTGGCCGGCACTGACCCGAAGCGTGTCCTTCTCGGTCAGTACGACCTTGCGAAGCTCATCAAGCCGCGTCGCACGCTCGATCGGAGTAAGCGCGAGCCATTTCTCGATGACCTCGGCATGGCCAAGACCTGTTTGTGCACCCCATTTCCGGTTCGCGCGCGGCGACGGCCTGAAGGAGGTCGTAATCGAGCCGGTCGTCGCCGCAATGATGAGCGATATGATCTTCGACCAATTCCTCGGGCAGGTTCATGAGCGACCGGATCCGGGGTTCGATCGTGAGCGGCAGTCCAAGGTCACTCATCGCTTCCGGCTTGCGAGCGCACGCCTGCAGATAATCGACCGCCCCCCTTCCCCGAGCCGGCGGCTAAGACGTTGAACGTCGCGCGTGAGTTGATCGTCGGCGCGAGCCTCGGCGTCCGCCATCAAATCGGCGAGCGTGCGCCGAACCAGCTCTTGCTCTTCCCTGCCCTCGATCGGCTGGAAACCGGGCGTGATGTCCGCCTCGGCCGGAAATGCGGCGAGGAGCGACTGGGCGAAGGCATGGATCGTCTGGATCTTGAGGCCACCGGAGCAGTCGAGCACGCGCGCGAACAGCTGGCGCGCGCGCTCGCGGGACCTCTGGTCGTCGCGCTCGCCAAGCGCGAACAGGTCTTTCCTCAGGAGCTTGTCAGGCAATCGGACCCAGGCGGCGAGCCGCGCGCCGATCCGGTTCGCCATCTCGGCCGCCGCTGCTTTGGTGAACGTCAGGCAGAGAATTGATTCCGGCTGAGCCCCTTGCAGCAGGAGCCGCAGAACGCGTGCGGTCAGAACCTGCGTCTTTCCCGTTCCAGCCGACGCGGACAGCGCAGCATGGGCACTCGGATCGGCGGCCAGCGCCTGCTGCCCTTCCAGTTGGGGCAGAAGAGTGAACCGCGCGTTCATGCGGCTTCCAAACCGGCGTCGAAGGCCATAGAGATTGCGCCATGAGCGACAACAACAACGAACCCGACAAAGCCAGTGAAGAACGCCGGAGCAAGCTGGTGAAGGCCGGTGTCGCCGTCGGCATCGGCTCGGCGGCAATCGTCGCTGCGCTGCTCTACGCATCGAAGGTCAAGAAGAAGCCGCGCAAGTAGCTGGCTCATTTGCGGCCGTACCATTCTTCGAGCCGCATCAGCTGATCGAAGTCGCCGTAGGGAGCGTAAGCGGGGTTGAGCTTTGCCGTGAACGGCTCGCTGCCCGTGAGCCAGCGTGTCGCTGCGTCGACGAACGCGCTGTGAGCGCGAGCCGATGCGTT
>CAVYAH010000062.1:0-15288 GCA_963766415.1 uncultured Alphaproteobacteria bacterium
GCGCCCGTCATGATCGAGACACGCTGGCGTTTGGTGATTCACGGGGGAGCGGGGATCCGTCCGAATGGGTCGGCTAAGTGCCGACCAAGAGCAGGCCTCCGCGCGCCGGTCTCGAGGCGGCGCTCTCCGCAGGCGCTGCAATCCTCGAAAAGCGCGAACGCGCACTCGATGCGGTCGAGGCTGCCGTACGCGTGCTCGAAGAAGACCCTTGTTACAATGCAGGCCGCGGCAGCGTCCTGACGATGACGGGCTGCATCGAGCTTGATGCGGCGATCATGGACGGAAGCACGCGCGCGGCGGGTGCGGTTGCGGGACTAAGGACCACCCGCGCACCGATGAGCCTCGCGCGCAGGCTGCTCGAGGAGGGGCCGCACGTCTTCCTGTCCGGCAAGGGCGCCGACGAGTTCGCGCGCGACCATGGGTTAGAGCAAGTCCCCAACAGCTGGTTCGAAATCCCTGAGCGCCGCCGCCAGCTTGAGGAGCTGCTTGCCGAAGGCGGCTTCGACGATGAGATCAAGTACGGCACCGTGGGCGCGGTTGCCGTCGATGTCGACGGCCATGTCGCGGTCGCGACCTCTACAGGAGGCCTCACCGCCAAGCGCTGGGGCCGGGTTGGGGATTCGCCCTTGATCGGCGGGAACGTATGCCGACGACAGATCGGCTGCCGTTTCAGCGACCGGCTCGGGCGAAGATTTGTATCCGCGCCGTCGCAGCCCACCAGCTGGCCGAGCGAGTGCATCTCGGTGGGCAATCGCTGCAGGAAGCTCTCGACACCGTCCTCGCGGATATTGCGAGCCTTGGCGGAATGGGCGGGTTGATTGCGGTTGCGCCCGATGGGAACGCGGCGTGGGGTTTCACCACGCCCTCGATGTACCGCGGCATGGCCGATGCGACCGGCCGCACCGTCGCACTCTATTCGGAGGAAGAGGAGCGATAGGGAAGATCGCGGCGGAGCCACGCCGCTTCACTCGCGACTCCGGCACGCTCGCTTTCGAGGAATTCGGCCACAGCGTTCTTGAAACTCGCATTCGGAATGAAATGCACGCTTTTCGTGACCACCGGTTCATAGCCGCGCGCCACTTTGTGCTCGCCTTGCGCTCCAGCCTGAACCGATCCGAGCCGGTGCTCGATGGCCCATTCGATCGCCTGATAGTAGCAGAGCTCGAAATGAAGGAACGGCACCTCGTCGATCGTTCCCCAGTATCGGCCGTAAAGCGTGTCCGCCCCCACGAAGTTGAGCGCACCGGCAATCGGCAGGCCCGCGACGCACGCAAGGAATAGAAGGACTTGGTCGGCCATCCGTTCGCCGACGAGGTCGAAGAACTCGCGGGTGAGGTACGGCCGGCCCCACTTTCGCGAGCCGGTCTCTTGGTAGAAGGCCCACATCGCGTCCCACTCGGCCTGGCCGATCTCGGCACCGCGGACGACGCGGATGTCGAGCCCGTCGCGAGCTGTCGCTCGCTCCTTGCGCAGCGTCTTGCGCCGACGGCTGCTCAAGGTCCCCAGGAACTCGTCGAACGAACCGTAGCCGCGATTCAACCAATGATATTGGATGCCGTGACGGGTCAGCCAGCCGCGCCGTTCCGCCTCTGCCGCTCCGGCATTGTCGATGAAAGTGACGTGGGCCGAGGAGAGTTCATTTTGCACCGTCACTGCCTCGATGGCGGCAAGCAATTGCTGCGGACGGGTCCCGAGGAGCCGCAGTCCGGGTACCGGCGTGAAGGGCACCGAGACCTGCAGCTTTGGATAATATTGTCCGCCCGCACGCTCCCAGGCGTCAGCCCAGCCTTGGTCGAACACATATTCGCCCTGGCTGTGATTCTTGAGATAGGCGGGTGCGGCGGCGATCAGGCGCGAGGCATCATCCTCGACGAGGATCGGCGCTGGAGTCCATCCGGTGCCCGGTCCGACGCTCTGCGAATCTTCCAATGAGGAGAGAAAAGCATGACTGAGGAATGGGTCTCCGGGTCCCAGGCGGTCCCAGGCACGCGCGTTGAGCCCCGAGACGCCAGAAGCGATCTTCGCGACGATTTCAGTTTCGCGGTCGGCCATCCGCTTCCCAGATTAGCGCGTCGGCATGAACCTCGGCTTGCATGCGCTCGGCTGCAAGGCGGATAGTCCAAGCGTAAATCGGCATTCGCCGCCTCGCGTTCGGAACCCAGGGTTGCGCAAGCAGCGGGCGTTCGAGCGCCAGGAAATGCGGATCCGCAAGCCCGCGATAGAGCCGTCGCCGAAATTGCGGGAGAGCCGCACTGATGAGGTATCCACGGCGTACCTCGGGCATGTTGGTCTTGAGAAGCCGCGGAATACGGGGATCGAAGCTCATCACCGCAAATGGCCCATCATAGCCGGCAAGGTCCCGTTTGAGCGCCGGCATCCACCGCCAGAGATCGCGATCGACCTTCACTTCGAGCAGCAGCGGCACCCGCCCCGCGACGAGTGAAAAGAGGCTTTTGAGTGTCGGTATCGGATGTTCGCCAACGCGCAGGCGGGAAAGATCTTCGAGCGTCGACTGCCCGATCCTGAGCGGACTGGCGCAGAGGCGCCAGGCGTCGGCGTCATGGAAGACGACGATCCGATTGTCAGTTGTGAGCCTTAGGTCGCACTCGATTCCGGCGCCCATCTCGAGCGCCGCGGCGAAGGCGATCAAGCTGTTCTCGGGAAAGCCCGGGCCGTAGTGGAGGCCGCGATGGGCGAACCCGGCGGGACCGGGATCGAGTGGGTCAGGCGCGAACCGCGACGATCGCATCGACTTCGACTGCGACGCCCAGCGGAAGCACTGCGACACCGACGGCGCTGCGTGCGTGGCGGCCGGCTTCGCCGAACACCTCCTGCATCAACTCGGACGCGCCGTTGGCGACTTTTGGCTGGTCGGTGAAGGACGGCGCGCTGTTCACGAAAACGCCAAGCTTGACGATCCGCTCGACGCGGTCGAGCGAGCCGAGCGCGGCCTTCATCTGCGCCAGGAGCATGATCCCGCAGCGACGGGCGGCTTCCGCGCCGCGCTCCAATGTCATGTCGTCGCCGAGACGGCCAAGGATGAGGCTTCCGTCCTCGCCGAAGCTGATCTGGCCCGATATGTGAAGGAGGCCGCTGCTTTCGACAGCGGGGACGTAGGAAGCGACGGGGGCTGCGGCTTGCGGAAGAACGATCCCGAGTTCGGCGAGGCGATTGTCGATGCTCATGCGCTTGCCCAAGCACTCGTGCGCCGCCGAATCAACCCTCGCGGTTAACGGTGAACCCGGCGAAGCTCTGACTGACCGGCATCAACTCGATGGTGTTGATATTGAGGTGCGGGGGGAGGTTCGCCAGCCACCAGAAGAGGTCGGCAAGGTCCTGCGACGTCATCGGATCCATCCCGGCGTAGAGCGTTTCGGACGCTTCCTGGTCGCCGCCGCTGCGGACGATCGTGAACTCCGTTTCCGCCATGCCTGGCTCGACGGAGGTCACTCGAGCCCCTGTTCCGGCGAGGTCGCATCGAAGGTCGAGCGAGAATTGGCGAACGAAGGCTTTTGTGCCGGCGTAAACGGCGCCGCCCCTGTACGGGTAGGTGGCAGCGACCGAGGACAGATTGATGATGTGGCCCTTGCGCTCGATCAGCTTGGGCAGGAGCAATCGGGTCAGCGCTACGAGCCCTGTCACATTGGTGTCGATGACAGTCTCGATCCGTTCCCAGTCAGTTTCCGGCAGCGGATCGGTCGGCGGTGCGAGCCCGGCATTGTTGAGCAGCAGATCGATTTCGCTCCACGGCTGCGCGAGCTGGGCGAGGCTTTCAAGAGCGCTGAAGTCCCGCATATCGACCTCGAGCGGCAGGAAGGCATCGCCCAGCTCTTCCTGAAGCCTGCGGAGGCGATCGCCTCGACGGCCGGTGCCGACGACGTTCCAGCCTTCGGATGCGAATTTCCGCGCCGCGGCCTCGCCAAAACCTGCTGTCGCGCCGGTGATCAGGATCGTCTTCATCATTTCCCTTCGCGTTCGAGCTCGCGCCGCGCCTCTACGAGCACTTCAGGCGAAACGCCAAGCTCCTCGGCGACGGCCACGAGGTCCGGCTCGTACGCCTCGAGAAAGCGGACCAGCGCTGCGAGAAGCGATGGGTCGCCGGCTCTCCGCCGAAGCTCGTCTGTCCCGATTCCGGTCAGGTCGATGAACCGTTGAGCCCGTCGCGCGTCACCAAGCGTTGCCGCCAAAGCGGCGAGGGCGATAACCTGTACATCGATTGGCATATTCCCTGGCAATTCCTTACGATCCGCCGCGAGCTAGTGGGGGTCCGAATTGGCCAAGATTTTGATCGTCGAGGACAACGCGCTGAACATCAAGCTGTTCTGCGACCTCCTCGCTGCCCATGGGCATGAACCCGAGGCGGTGACCGACAGCCGCAACGCTCTCGATGCCGCGCGCGACTTCTCACCCGACCTGGTCATCACCGACATCCAGCTGCCGCACGTCAGCGGCCTGGAGCTGATCCGAATGATCCGGGGGGACGAAAAGCTGGCCGAGGTGCCGATCATGGCGGTCACGGCTTATTCCGCGCACGGCGATGAAGAACGGATCCGCGCCGCGGGCGCGCAGGCTTATGTGTCGAAACCGATCTCGGTCGCGAAATTTGCCCGAACCGTCGATGAGCTGCTCCAGGAGAAACGGGCCGAAAAGGTCGAGGAACTCGCAGCGCTGGCGAACGAATCGAAGGATCGCCCCGGCCCTGGCGAGGCGGGGGGCGAAGAGGGCTAGCGGCCGCTGAACGTCGCTAGGGTCACGCGGTCACGCGATGAGGCGCCATCTCGCGCCCCGCGCAATTATTTGATCTTGGATTCCTTGAACTCGACGTGCTTGCGCACGCGCGGGTCATACTTCTTGAAGCTCAGCTTCTCGGTCTGGGTGCGCGGATTCTTCTTCGTTACGTAGAAGAAGCCCGTGTCCGCGGTGCTGACGAGCTTGATCTTGACGGTTGCCGGTTTGGCCATCGGACAGTCCCAAATGCTTGAAAAAAGTAGAGCGGCCTCAACGCCGCCCGCTCGGCGCGCTCCATGGCGAACCGGGCCGATTCTGTCAACCAACTGAGGTTCGTAGGTGGCGGGTCAGTTTGAAAAGGAGAGCTGGTTCCGATCGCGCGGGTGCTTCTCTCCGCGTGGACCTTTAGGCACCTTGGAATCTCCGGATCAGAAAAAAGACTGCGCCGACCGCAAACATGGCGCCGAGCGCCGCGGTCAGACTGTGACTGACGAGCATCGTGACCGCGAACGCGAGCATCGCCAGTGTAAGGGTCCTAAGCCTTCGGTTCATGCCATCGCCATGCTTTGCGCTAGAGATAACAGACGGAGAGGCGCTTTCGACTGTCGGCCCTTATTTTCAAACTGACCCACCGCTGGTTCGTAACGTCAGCTTAACCAATCTGAGAGACCCTTCGTTTGACAGGAGGGAGTTTATGGCTGCCGATCCATTGGCGAACGTTAGGGCGCAGGTCAGCCTTCGCATCGCCGAGATCCGCGATGCGGGCCCCCGCGTCTCTCCTCTCGAGCTTTACTCGAAGATGGACGCCATCCGGCAGCTCGCGGTCGCGAACGGCCTCGCTGCCCTCGAAGGACTGGCGCGCTGTTCTGCGCAGCTCGCGCTTCTGCCAGGTCACCGAATCGCCGTTCGATCTTGTATCGAGCATGTCGATGCCACGATCGACAGCCGGTCGGAGACCGACTGCAGCACGATCCTCGCAGCCCTCGCAGTCCGCCTCCACTGACACGATAGCGCAAGTTCATGCATTAAAGGCGCGATGCGCGCCTTCTCGCAGCTCCTCGACGATCGTCTACACGCGCTCGCGCGACACCAAGCTCGAACTGATTGGCGATTATCTCAAGGAAAGGCCTGACCCCGACCGCGGCTATGGCCTTGCCGCCCTCACTGGCACGCTCAGCGTCCCCGCGGTCGAACATGCAGCAGTTCACGCGATCGCCGAGGAGCGGGTCGATCCGGTGTTCCTCTACATGAGCCGCGACTATGTTGGCGACATGGCCGAGACGGTCGCGCTGCTCTGGCACGACCTCCGCGACCGGTGTCCCTGAAGTCGATGATCGCGACCATCCGCATTTCAGATGCCGTCGAGCGTCTTGGATCCGCATCGCGCCTCGATGGTCCGCGCGTCCTCGCGACCATGCTCGACCATCTCGACGCATCGGGCCGATTTGCGCTGCTCAAGCTTGCCACCGGCGGGCTGCGCGTCGGGATCGATGCCCGACTTGCGAACAGGCTTTCGCCGACGCGTTCGCCCTCGAAGTCGAAGCGGTGGAAGAGGTCTGGCGCGGCATCGATCCCCCATTCGCCGAACTGTTCGACTGGGCCGAAGGCCGCGCGGCGCAGCCGACTGCACGCGACGTGCCAATCTTCCGGCCGTTCATGCTCGCCCACCCGCTCGAGGCTGGGAAGCTGTCGCTCGACGATTATGCGGCCGAATGGAAGTGGGACGGAATCCGTGTCCAACTCGTCCATGCCGGCGGCCAGACACGGCTCTACAGCCGCGCCGGCGATGATATCTCCCACAGTTTCCCGGACGTCGCCGAGGCATTCCGAACGGTGGGCGTCCTCGACGGCGAGCTGCTCGTGCGCGGGTCCGGCCAGGGCGTTGCCGACGTTCAAGGCGGCGCAGCCGCGAGCTTCAACGCGCTTCAGCAGCGGCTCGGTCGCAAGAACGTCAGCTTAAAGACGATCGCCTCCTATCCTGCGTTCGTCCGGCTCTACGACATCCTCTTCGAGGGAGATGTCGACCTTCGCGAGCTGCCGTGGAGCGAACGCCGCAAACGCCTCGAGCGAGTTGCAGGGATGTTCGACCCGAAGCGGTTCGATCTCTCGGCTCGTCGAAGCCCGAAGCTTCGAGGAGCTGAGGATCTGCGTCTCAACGCACGCGATGCGAGCATCGAAGGGATCATGCTCAAGCGCCGCGACAGCGCCTACGTCGCGGGGCGCCGAACTGGACTCTGGTACAAATGGAAGCGCGACCCGCTGACCGCCGATTGCGTGCTGATGTACGCCGCAAGGGGCTCGGGCAAACGCTCCAGCTATTACAGCGACTATACGTTCGGCGCCTGGAGCGAGGAGGGCGAGCTACTTCCGGTCGGCAAGGCGTATTTCGGATTCACCGACGAGGAATTGAAATGGCTCGACCGCTGGATCCGCGGCCATACGGTGCAGCGCTTCGGGCCGGTGCGTGAGGTCGAGAAAAGCTTGGTGCTCGAGATCGCTTTCGATTCGATCCATAAGAGCACGCGCCACAAGTCCGGCCTCGCCATGCGTTTCCCGCGCATCAGCCGCATCCGCATCGACAAACCGGCGGCTGAGGCCGACCGACTGCCGAACCTCCAGTCAATGGTAACTTGAAGCGGCGCGCAAACGCACGCTAAGCGGACCCCCTGTTCCGGGGAGAGGGGATATATGATCAACCAACTGCTCGCCGGCGCGGCGGCGCTGGCGATGGCCGGCGCAGGCCACGCCGCGACCTATGCGGTCCAGGCCGGTCACCTGATTGTCGACGCAACGCAACCCGAACGCGGCGCGTCGACAGTGATCGTCGAAAGCGGGCGGATCACTCGCATCGACAATGGCTTCACCACGCCAGAGGGCGCAAACGTCGTCGACGAGCGTAGCCACACCGTCATGCCCGGCATGACGGACGTCCACGTGCACCTCACCGATACGTCCGGGCAACCCTGGTACGCCGGCTTCACCAAAAAGAAGTCGGTCCCCTACGCCGCAACCGTCGGCTTGACGCACGCGCTGGAGATGGCGCGCGGCGGCTTCACCACCGTTCGCGACCTCGGCGGCGACACCAGCGCGGTGATCGCGGTTCGCGACGCTGTCACCGAGGGCCGCTTCCCGGGTCCGCGGATCAAGGTCGCCGGCGCACCGCTATCGATCATCGGCGGGCACGCCGATGAAGCGACCGGTCTGCCGCCCGAGCTTGCCGACGCCGTCAACGAAGCGCATCTCAACCCGTCGGTCTGCACCGGCCCGGAGGAATGCCAGAAGGTGGTCCGCGGCCTCGCTGCGGCCGGCGTCGACGTCATCAAGATCATGGCGACGGGCGGCGTACTCGACCCCGGCACGCGCGGGCTGGAGCAACATTTCACCGACGAGGAGATGAAGGCCATCTGCGACATGGCCCATTTCAACGGACTCAAAGTCGCGGCCCATGCGCATGGCGCGAAAGGGATCGACGCCGCCGTTCGTGCGGGCGTCGATTCAATCGAGCACGGCACCTTCATCGACGAACAGGGCGTCAAGGACATGAAGGCGCGCGGCACCTATTTTGTCGCGACCCTGATGGCGTTCAGCGGCGTCGAAGCCGCGCTTGGCAAGGGGCTGATGACCCCCGCTAGCGAGGCCAAGACGCGCCAGAACTGGGGGCGTCTGGGGCAAGGGCCTCAACCTCGCCTATCGCAACGGCGTACACATCGCCCTTGGCACAGACAGCGCGGTTGCGCCCCACAGTCAGGCCAACCGCGAACTTGCGCTGATGGTCACGAAGGGCGGAATGAGCCCGCGTGACGCGCTGATCGCGGCCACCAAGGGCGGCCCCGATCTCATGGGCTTGTCGAACGAAACCGGCACGCTCGACCCCGGCAAATCCGCTGACCTCATTGCAGTCGATGGAGACCCGCTCGTCGATCCAACGGCGGTTCAGCGCGTCGATTATGTCATGGTCGAAGGCAATCCCATTCCGATGAAAGGACAATGATGCGCTCCACCCTGCTTGCCCTGTCGCTGCTGCTGTCGAGCGCGGCTTACGCGGCCGACCAACCTGCCGGCGACGTTCCGCCAAAGGACGTAAAAGCGGACGACAAAAAGGCCGATGCGGACACCGTGAAGGCGAGCGTCGAAGAAGACGCACAGCCGGTGAAGCGGTCGATCCCGTTCCATGGCCACACATTGTCCTACACGGTGACGCCGGGTCACCTGACGATCCGCAACGACAAGGGCGAGCCGACGGGGAGCATGTTCTACGTCGCCTATACTATCCCGAGTTCGCAGCCGCGGCCGGTCACGTTCCTGTTCAACGGCGGACCCGGCTCCTCGACCATGTGGCTGCACATGGGTTCATTCGGACCGATGAAGGTCGACGCCTCTAATCCCGAGACCATCCCGGGGCCGCCGTTCCGCTACGGGCCGAACCCCGACACGCTGCTCGACGTCTCAGACCTCGTGTTCATCGATGCGCCAACCACCGGCCTGTCGCGAGAGATCGGCAAGGCCGAGCCGAAGGACTTCTTCGGCGTCGACAAGGACCTCGACGCCTTCACCCGCACGATCCAGCGTTACCTGACGAAGTACCAGCGCTGGAACAGCCCAAGTTCATCATCGGCGAGAGCTATGGAACGACGCGCGCGGCGGGATTGTCAAACTCGCTGCTGGACGCTGGCGTCCAGCTCAACGGGATCACGTTCGTCTCGACCGTGTTCAACTTTGCCGATTTCCAGGGCGACCAGTCGCTGATCAACTTCCTGCCGACCTATGCGGCGGTCGCCTGGTACCATGGCAAGATCGCGGACAAGCCGCCGCTCGAGGACTTCCTTCAGCAGGCCCGCGACTTTGCGAGCGGGCCTTATGCTGCGGCGCTGCAGCGCGGGAACATGCTAACCGACGAGGAGAAGCTGTCGATCGCGCAGCGCATGTCGCAGCTGACCGGCCTTTCCAGCGACTACATCCTCCGCTCCAATCTCAGGATCCAGCCGAACCGTTTCCAGCGCGAGCTTCTCCGCGACCGTCACCAGGTCATCGGCCGGATCGACTCACGTTATGTCGGGACCGAACCCGACAACGTCGGTGAGGGTGCAGATTATGATCCGCAAGGAAGCGCGATTACCGGCGCGTTCGTCGGCGCCCTGAACGACTATCTGTTCCGAGACCTCGGCTACAAGACTCCGCTGACCTACCGGCCCAACAATTACGGGGCGGTGTACGGCGGTGAAAATGAGTGGGAATTCACCCACAAGGCGCCGGACGGCAAGCAGCAGATCGCCGACACCAGCTCCGACCTCGCCAATGCAATTCGGCAGAACCCGCGGATGAAGATCCTGTCGGTGAACGGCTATTACGACCTCGCGACGCCGTTCCACGGCGCCGAATATGAGTTCAAGCATATGGCACTGGAGCCGCAGCTTCAGTCGAACATCCGCTACACTTACTATCCGGCGGGTCACATGATGTACATCGACCCGACCTCGGCGAGCCAACTGAAGGCGGACCTCGCCGCCTTTTACGCGGGCGCGATGTAGAATGAGAAAGGGGCCGACAGAGCGAACTCTGCCGGCCCCCTCGCCCCCGAACGAATAGCCGGCCTTACGAGGTGTGGGAGGACTTCTCCCTCGCTTCGATTCGCCCGCCAATATCAGTCCAGGCCTTGCCGCGGGCGCTCATGAAGTCGCCGCATTCCTTCAGAAGCGGACCTACAGGCCGGCCCTCTAGCGCTTTGGCCGCAGCCACGAGCCGATTTTCGAGATCGGCCGCAGAGGTCTCCGCATCCACACGACCGCTAAAGTAAGTCACGGCGCTCATCAGCATCGCCTTCAGCTCAGGCTTGATCGACTGATCTTCCATCGCCGTTTGCGTGACGATCACGCACTGGACGTCGAAAGTCACCGGATCAGCGCCCGCAGCTGCGGCGGCTGCCAAAAACGGCAGCGCCAGTGCGCCCATCAGCTGATCGGTTGAAGGTTTACCGCGGCGGTCTTCCCGCGGCGATCGACCTCGAGCTCGAACTCGAGACGGTCGCCTTCGTTTAGCGTCGCGATTCCCGCCCGCTCGACAGCCGAGATGTGGACGAACGCATCGGGCTGCCCGTCATCGCGCTGGATGAAGCCGAAGCCCTTCATTGCGTTGAAGAACTTGACCGTCCCTTGGGCCTTCTCGCCGGTGAGCTGGCGCTGCGGCCCACGCTCGGCGCGTTCCACCGCCATCGGCTCGCCTTCGATCCTAAGGTTCGTCGCCGAGATTCGGCCGCCCCTATCCACGAGCGTGAACTCGAGCGGCTGGCCGTCGGCCAGGTCCGTGAGACCGGCCTGCTCGACCGCCGAGATGTGGACGAAAACGTCTTCGCCGCCGTCATCGCGGACGATGAAGCCAAAGCCCTTCTGCGGATTGAAGAACTTCACGATGCCCTTGCCTTCGCCGACGACTTGCGGGGGCATTCCGCCACCTCCGCCGCCGCGGAAACCGCCGCCGCCGCCGCCACTGCCGCCGCCGCCGCCGCGATAGCCACCGCCACCGCCACCGCCGCCGCCGTAGCCACCGCCGCCACCGAAGCCGCCACGGTCGCCAAAGCCACCGCCGCCGCCACCGAAGCCGCCGCGGCCGCCAAAGCCGCCGCGCTCCTGGTAACCGCTAAATTCTTGGATGTTTTCTTCGCCGAAACTTTCGCGCTTGTCGCGACCGCGTCCACCGCGGTCTCCCTTGCGCCCTCTATCGAAACCCATAACCGTCCGAACTTAAATGTGCCCGTTAACCCCTGAGACCAACGCGCTCGGGCAAAAAGGCGCAACCGGTCATGGCGCGTAATTCACTCACGCACCGTTCACGTCATTACAGCAAAATTGACGCCGGCTCTAGTGATTCGAAATCCGACAGGGCTGGCAAGGCTGGCGTCCGGCGGATTAAAGCGCGTTGTGGCGCTGCTCCGAGGAGATCGAATTGGCCGTTTACCTGCATGAAGAAGACCTGCCCGCAGACGTGAGATTCGCTGACGGGCCGATCGCAATCGACACGGAAGCGATGGGCCTGGTGCCCGGTCGTGACCGCCTTTGCCTGGTGCAATTGTCGGACGGGAAAGGCGACGAGCATCTCGTCCGCTTCAGGCGCGGCAGCGAGTATTCCGCGCCCAATCTGAAGGCGCTGCTGTCTGATTCGAACAGGCTGAAGCTCTACCATTTTGCCCAATTCGATGTCGGCATCATGAAGGCCTATCTCGGGATCACGGCCGGCCCGCTCTACTGCACCCGGACGGCGTCGCGCCTGGTGCGGACGTACACGGACCGGCACGGGCTGAAGGATCTGGTCAAGGAGTTGCTGAACATCGATCTTTCTAAACAGCAGCAGACAAGCGACTGGGGCGCCGACGAGCTTAGCGAGGCGCAGCGCGAATATGCCGCGAGCGACGTCCGCTATCTCCACGCACTCAAGGAGAAGCTCGATGAGCGGCTCGCGCGCGAGGATCGGGTAGCACTGGCGCAGGCGTGCTTCGATTTCCTCCCGGCGCGCGCTCTGCTCGATATCGCCGGCTGGCCCGAGCAGGATATTTTTGCGCACGATGGCTAAAGCCGCCCCGAATCGACGCGTAAGCAAGCAGCGCTGGGCCGAGCCCGGAAGCTGGCACGACTGGCTCGTCAGATGGACCAAGGTAATCCTGCCAAGCGCTGTCGGCGTTCTGATCGCCGTCCTGGCGCTCGCGCCGCTCGGCAAGAAAAGTGACGTCAGCTTCATTCTCGACAAGAAGAAAGTCCAGAACGCGCCCGAGCGCATGCGCGTGGAGCAGGCCCGCTACGTCGGGACCGACGACAAGGGCCAGGCGATCACGATGATGCCAATCGCGCGATCCAGCCAAGTTCCGAAGTCCCGATCGTCGATATTCGCGGCACGTTCGCGACGCTCAACGTCATCAGGGTCCGCTGCACATCGCGGCGAACCAGGGGCGCTACAATCTCAACTCCCAGAAGGTGATGATCGACGGACCGGTGAAGGTAGCCGGCAGCGACGGTTGCAAGCTCGCCACGCGCGACGTCACTGTCGATTTGAAGCAGAAGCAGCTGGCAAGTTCGGGCCCGGTCGCGGGCGCGATGCGTCTGGGACAGTTCCAGGCGGGGCAGCTTCACGCCAATCTTGGCGACCGGACCGTCGTGCTGGATCACGGGGCTCGCTTGAAAATCGTGCCAGGGGACGATCAGATGATGGGCGTGCGGCTTTCTGGCATCATCCTTGCACTTGCTGCCCTCGCAGCACCGGCTGCTGTCGCCCAGGTCCAGCAGGAGCAGCCGGTCTCGGCGCTGAAGGGCCACAACAGCAATGCGCCGGTGGACGTTTCGGCGGATCGGATTGAAGTCCAGGACAGAGCGGACAGGGCGGTCTTCACTGGAAACGTCCACGTCACGCAGGCCGAGCTGACGCTCGACACGCCTCGGCTCACCGTCGCTTATGCGGGCGGGAGCGGGAACGTGCAGATCAAGCGGCTCGATGCGGCCGGAGGCGTGGTCGTCCACAGTCCGTCCGAAACGGCCAAAGGCGATTTCGCTGTCTACGACCTCGACCGGAAGCTCATCACGCTCATCGGCAACGTCCAGCTGAACCGCGAAAACAACCAGGTAAACGGAGCGCGCCTGGTAATCGACCTCAATTCGGGCCGCGCGGTGATCGACGGGGGCCCGCCCGGCGTGAATTCGAGCGGTGGTCGGGTCAGCGGCCACTTCGCCGTCCCGCAACGCCAGCAGCAGAAGCAGCAATAGGCGGGCCGTGAACGAGGCGTTCGCCTTCGCGCGGCCCTCCAACGAGGCGCAGCAGGGAAACGGCGGGCTCGAGGTCCGCTCGATCGCGCTGCCATGAGAGAGAGAGAGAGAGAGAGAGAGAGAGAGAGAGAGAGAGAGAGAGAGAGAGAGAGAGAGAGAGAGAGAGAGAGAGGCAGCATCTGACAGAGAGAGACATGCTAACATCTCAAAAAAAAAGAGGAAGACTGAGGCAGACAGAGGAGGCAGAGGCCAGCAGGAGGGGCAGGGAGGGAGGGAGGGGCTGAGCCCTCACACACAGCCCCCACACACACACAGCCAGGCCAGGGAGGCTGGCTGCTCCTGGGAGGCAGAGCCTGCTGCAGGGCAGAGGGAGGGTGGGTGCCCACACACTGCTGCAGGGAGGGGAGGGGGGGCGGGGGGGAGGGAGGGGGAGGGAGGGAGGGAGGGAGGGAGGGGGGGGGGGGGCGGGCGGGCGGGGAGGGGCGGGGCGGGGGGGGGGGGGGTTTTTTTTTTTTTTTTTTTTTTTTTTTTTTTTTTAAAAAAAAAAAAAAAAAAAAAAAAAAAAAAAAAAGGGAAAAAAAAAAAAAAAAAAAAAAAAAAAAAAAAAAAAAAAAAAAAAAAAAAAAAAAAAAAAAAAAAAAAAAATGTCTCGTGGCCGCTTTCGTCACTCCCTTGCCCGCTACCTTTCACCCCAGTTCCATCAAGATACATCACCTTCTTGGGAGTAGAAATTGTAGCCACCCTGGTTCGCCGCGATGTGCAGCGGACCCCTAAAGTACAGTGTCGAGCGTTGCGATTGCGCGATACGACGATCAGGGACTTCGGAGGCTCACTGGGGTTGCGCGTGCTCGCCTGTCGTCGGTCCCGACGTAGCGGGCCTGCTCCGCGCGCATGCGCTTCGGGCGCGTTCTGGACTTTCTTCTTGTCGAGAATGAAGCTGACGTCACTTTTCTTGCCGAGCGGCGCGAGCGCCAGGACGGCGATCAGAACGCCGACAGCGCTTGGCAGGATTACCTTGGTCCATCTAACAAGCCCCAGTCGTGGCAGCTTCGGGGCTCTGGCCACGCTGCTTGCTTACGCGTCAAATCGACTTCAAGCAGGCTTTAGCCATCGTGTGCTACAAGTCCTAGCCAGCAATATGGGGCGCCGCACGCCGGGAGGAAATCGAAGCACGCCGCGCCAGTGCTGCCCGATGCCTCGCGCGTTCGTCATCGAGCTTCTCCTTGAGTGCGTGGAGATAGCGAATCACTTGCGGCATATTCGCGCTCGCCTCGCTAAGCTGGTCGGCACCCCAGTCGCTTGTCTGCTGCTGTTTCAAAGATCGATGTTCGGCGACTCCTTGACCAGATCCTTCAGCCGTCAGTCCGTGTACATCCACACAGGCGCAACCCGTCCCCGGTGTGCAGTAGAGCGGGCCGGCCGTGGCCTCATAGGTGTTCCGACATGAAAATGGGCGAAATGGTAGAGTTTTTCAGCCTGTTCAAATCGACGACGCAGCGCCTTCAGATTCGGGCGCGGAATACTCACTGCCGCACCTTGAAAGCGGACGAGATGCTCGTCGCTTCCCCGTCCGACAATTGCACCAGGCAAAGGCAGTCACGACCGGGCGCCAGGCCGTCGGCTTCCGTGTCGATTGCGATCGGCCCGTCAGCAAATCTCACGTCTACAGGGCCGTCTTCTTTAATGCAGGTAAACGGCCAATTCAATCTCCTCGGACAGCGCCACGACGCGCTTTTTAAAGTGACACCAGCCTTGCCGCCCTGTGGGATTTTGAAATTCACTTTTCGAGCCCGCGTCAATTTTGCTGTAATGACGT
>CAVYAH010000063.1:0-39287 GCA_963766415.1 uncultured Alphaproteobacteria bacterium
ATCCAGACTCCTGAGCAGCAATCGAGCTGGAGGGTTCGCCAGTTCATGAAATTTCTCCAAGGAATTCAGCCGCAGCTTTGGCGCAGTTGGCCGTGCCTAACTGTTGGAAAGTCGAACTTCTTCTACTCCCCTCAGCTCCACCAGCCGAAACTTGATCATCCTCGCCGGTCCCACCGATTGAAGAGGCGAACTCCGATGGGATCGAAATCCCGAGACGTTACGGGTGACCAGCGTCAGCTGGTGTTGTTCGGCGGCAGCGGCAACGAAAGCGTCCATCGCGCCGATCGGCCGACCGGCGGCCTGAGCCCGCGCCACCGACTTGCGCCGCCGGCTTTAAGCCGTTCGATGCCGTGACGCAGCTCCGCGAGCGAAATGATGCTGAGAAAGAATTGATCTTCGTCCACTGACGCGAGCCAATCCATCACATCGGGGTTCGGCTGCGGCTTCGCACCCTCTGAAATGACATTCGTGTCGAGCAGAAAACTCACAGATCAATCTTGCGGACGCCGCCAGTAAGCCGGGTCATTTCTAGGCCTGAGCCCGGCAACGGTGAAGCCAGCAGAAAGTCGGCAAAGCTACCCCGCTTCTCACGCTTTTGTATCCGCTCCCATTGGCTGCGTGGACGACGACAACTGCGGCCTTACCATTCCGCGTGACCAGTTGAGGCCCATGATGGGGCGCCTTGTCGATGACCTCGCTAAGCTTGGCCTTGGCTTGCGCTACCGTCCAGGCGTGCGTTCCGACTGCTTCAACGTTCATGACGGATACTCCGTCATAATAGTCATTTTCTATGAGCAACAACTCCCGAGGAACAACGGATCTCACGAGCGGGTATGTGTGCTGTTCAGGTTCACACACAGAGCAGAGCGGAACGGAAGTTCAGTGTTCTCCTTTGAGATTCAGGAGTTTATCGCGTGGCAATGGAAAGGCAGGACGCGGCGGCGTTGCTCAAGGCTGATCACCGTGACGTTGAACAGTCGTTGATACCCTCGGCCTGGAATGTCTCGCGCCTGAAACCAATGGCCGCTCAGGGCATTTCACTGATCCTCGTCGTCGAGCACGAAACTCCGATCCGATGGGGGGCGGTAGAGATGATCTTCGATGCTGGTTGGGAGACCGTTGAGGCGGCTAACGCGGACGAGGCGCTCGAACGCTTTTCGGCCAATCAGCGCGTGGTCGAAGAGAAGGTGGCCTGACGCTTGCCATCGGGTAATCTGAGACCTGAGGAGCTGGCGGCGGCACACCCGCGCGCAATTCTGTACGACGCCGCCGGCCGCGACCGCGAATGCGATCTTGCGAAAATCGACCTCGGCGAGCTCGGAAAGGATCAGCTTCTCTGGGTCGATCTTAGCGGGACGAAGGTCGCTGATACCTCGTTCGTGCCTGAACCGCTCCGGCAGAGCGTTGGGCAGGTTGACGATGTCGGCCGTCTGGAGCTGTTCGACGATTTTTACCGCTTCTCCGTGCCCTTGCTCGAGCCGGTGGATTCGCATCTGCAATTTGTTGTCGGAAAATCATGGGTGGTGACCATGAGCGAGCGGCGACCGGCCTTCTTCGACGAATTGATCGACGCCGATCAGGGCGAGACCCTGAAGGGGCGAATGACCGCAACCGCCTTCGCCGCATCTCTGCTGATGCGCCACTTCGATGTGTTCCGCGAGCAGATCACCGAGGTCGACGTCGCGATCGACCATCTCGACGAGACGATTCTCCGCAGCCGTGAAAAGAAGTCGCTGCTGCTGACTTTGGCCGCGCTTCGCCGCCGGCTCTCGCGGCTTCGTGTCGTGCTCAAGGATCATCGCGGCGTCATCCGTGGCCTGATTGGGCCCGACTTCCTATCGCATGTTGCTCCTTCCGACCGGGACTTCTTGGTCGAGAGCAACCGGCTGTTCGAGCGGTTGGAAGACGATGTCGGCCGAGCGCGAGAGACGGTGATCGGGAGCTTTGAACTTTATGCGAGCCGCGTCGCGCAGGATACCAATCAGCTGATCAAGGTTCTCACCATCGCCACCGTGATTACCGGGATCATCGGCGCCGTGGCTGGCATCTTTGGGATGAATTTCGACACACCGATCGCCCACTCGGGCCTGGAAGGCTTCCTGATCATCACCGGCCTGATGGTTGCTTCGGCGGCGGGCATCGTAGCGTTCGCCCTCTGGCGACGCTGGGTATGAGGCCGGTGCGGTTTGCGGCCGTCACCGACTGATCCGCGGGTTAGCGATCGCAAAGGTCCATTCGGCACTCTGGAGCTCCGGATCAGAGAGTTGGTTGCCGTTTGGCAATCCCAACTTCCGGCCGCCCGGCCGTCAGTCCATCAAGAGGCGGCAAGTCTGCTGAAACTGAGGATCAATCAGCTAAGGTTCGTCCCATCGAGCTCATCGAGAATGCGCTCCGTCTCGGCAATGAGCCGCAGCCGTTCTTGCTCATGAATGCCAGCGCTAGCCAGCCCACCTGCCAATACCGAGGCGGCATCTTCAGTTGAGATTAGACGCAATCGCTCGTCGATGACCTTGAGCCTTGCAAGTATGTCTTCGTCAGTCATGGCGCTCTCCGTGCGATCAGCCCTGGGATGCTCATGAGTCGGACGCAGGCCGATCATACAACGCCGAAAGGCTCGCCCCGCGCACCGGCGTGTTACGTTTGATGAAGGCTTCGGCCTCTCGCATCGTCGCGAAGGAATGCTCGGTCGCTTCGCTCTCGTGGTGCGTGAGGACGACGACGTACCGCAGCTCGGCCCCTGAGACGTGCGTGACATGCCCTGAAGTTGAGCTCATGTGCCCGCCTTCATCGTCCCACTTCTGCTCTTCACGCTGCATCTCGGCACTCTCACTTTTCGTCTTCGTCTCAGTACTCTCGCGCGTCGTCTCGGCCTCCTCGGCAGCCGAACGAAACACGGTGAAGTTCCTGCCTTTCGCGTCCCGGGAATTTTCGCATGACCTGTCTCCTGGACATACTGAGCTTGGCCCGATCAGGGACCGTGGCGCTTTATGCTTTCCCTGACGGCTGCATCGAGCGCCCTGTCTTCTGCAAAGGCACGCTCGGTCCTCTCCGAAGCGTGCTTCTTCAGGCGCTCGCTCCTATCCTCATCATTCTCCAGGTCGCGCTTCTTTCGCATGGGTCTCCGACCTAGCCTTTGAGGGTAAGTTGCTCCAGCAGCCTTTCGACCCGCTCGAGCCCGTCATCGCTCTGGATGGCCAGATGGAGCGGCTGGGCATCAAGCAAGTCGTGGCGAGTGTTGAGGAAAGCGATCACGGGCTCCGCCTCACGGAAGTGGCGCCACGCCGATTGCAGGACGTGGTTCTGCCGCCTCGCTTGTTCGGGGGTGGGCTTTGGAACGTAGCTGCGTTTGCGAAACGTCATGGTCCTGCGGCTGTGTGGATCGGCAGCGGGCTCGTCGGCCACCTCGGACGAACTCACGTGACCGCTCCCGGAAGTGCAGGGCCCGCGCCGAGCGCGGCGCGCGTGCGGGGGATCTGATCGGCATATTCCCGGGCAAACTGATCACTTGCGCGCTTCTCGCGCGGCGTCAGGCATCGGTCGGCAACCAGAAGCGGACGCGGGTGCCGGGGAAGCAGAGAATTGAGATCCATGGATGATGCTCCGATGCTTGTAAGCGGGAGCGCCTGCGTCTCTCGGCCGCTGGCGCCTACAGGTGCGAAGCCAGCGATGCTCCCAATATGGTGACTGCGCGCCGGATTACCAGCGAACGCCGGACAAGTCTCAGGAGGAGATGAAGCTTCTAAAGTTATTATCCATCGCCTTGCTTCTTCGACGGGCTGGGCTGTTCGGCTTTGTGGGGGCTCACCCGGACAGCGAGGAGCAAGATCGCTCATCCGCCGCCCGGGATCGGCCCCCAACGCTTTACAGGACCAGGCGGAAGCAACGGGCTCCCGCCCGCTCGGTCAAATGGTCTGAAGGTTCAGCGCGCAGGCCTGCCGGTCCGTGTTGGTCCCTAGGTCGTAGCTGAGGCGCTGGCCCGACCGTGGGAGCAACATTCTTGTCCCAGGCAATCGCGCCCTTTTCAAAGGGAAGATCGTTGCCGCCGGCTTCCTGCTTGATTTCGCCATGGCCCTTGATCGTGTCGAATGTCTTGACTGTTCCAAAATACTTCATGGTGTGCGTTCCTTCATTGGCCCGCGCCGAAATGGCGTGCGCCGGCTAGGAGACGTGAAAGATGGGCGGAGGAGCGACGTAGCGCCAAAGACCGTCGATTGCGACTGGTAGCAGATCCAGATAGGCTTTTCCTGACAATAACGCAACCTATATGCAAAATTAAAAGACAATTCCTGTGATCACTTGAAAATATAAACTGTGGTGATTTTATAGAAAAAAGATAGTTTATACTTATCAACTATTATTGGATTATTTGAGCAGGAGATGAGCGACGTTTTGATTAACTGGTAAGGATCGCATAGAGACCATCGCCGTAAAGAGGTATTATTTGGCCGAAGCTCGTGCGCGCTGGCTCTTCCACCTATTTCGACGCATCCACGAGCAACAACGAGCGCCAGCTCGTCACCATGGTCAAGGACCGCTGCTCGAGCTCGCAGCAGGAAGCGGGGCCGACGTGCGCGAGTGGGTGAAGAACATAGCGTTCTTTAAACCATGCGCCGACCTGACCTTAGTCCTGCATTCCACGAAAGGCCGCCCGCCCGCTTGCGATGAAGCGCGAGGAGAATGTTGGCGAATGGGTCTAATTGCGCTGCTCGTCGGCCGCTCCGTAGAGGCGACAGATCATCGCTCGCTCATCGTCGCTGAGATATGGGTTCCACACATCGATGATCAGAACCGAGCGATCACGTTCGCTACGGTTCCATGCCTCATGCTCAATCGTGTCGTCGAAGGCGAATGCTCGGCCTTCTACCCAGCTGCGCGTCTCACCCCCCACACGAAACTCGCACCCGTCGGGAACGATCAATGGCAGGTGGACGACACTACGCACATTGGTCACCCCGGTGTGCGCCGGGATATGGCGACCCGCCTTCAAGATTGAGAAGAAGATGTTCGGCGCACGGCCTTTGATTTGGCAGATCGGAAGCGATTCCACCAAGGCTGCTGTGCGCGGCGCGCGAGCACAGGCCTCGTCGAAGCGTTCGCCCTCCTTCCACAGGTGGAAGGCGCCCCAATCCAGAGATTTGTCCAGCTTCGACCATTTGCTCGGCGGCACTCCCGGCGGCAGCGAAATATAAGGCGTCAATTCCGATCCCGGGTCGGCGAGGATAGCCTCCATCTCGGCCGTGATTGTCCCGGTGGCGGCTTCCAGCTCATGGAGCCATGGAAATTGTTCGCTTTCGAAGAATTCGTCGGCGGGCAGAAAAGGATAATGCAATCCTTCGCAATGGTTCGCGTAGATCGGCCGCCGCCCGAGCCAGACATCGGCAGCGGTCTGCATTCGCCGCCGGTCGCGCGCACTTGCCCTGGTCAATCCGTCGGCCAACGCCCCGTCAATCGCCTCCACGAGCTTCTGTTGCTGCATTGAGACATATTGCTTTGCGTGACCGAGGATCTCGGCGAACTCGGGCGAGGGGTCATTGATGCCCCTCGAGAGCGCAAGGACAGCATTCCAGCGGTCAGCAGCCGCCGCCTCTTCCCCCAACCGTTGGTGAAGCTCCGCAATGCGGATCAGGACCAGAAGGTCCGTTTGATCGATGGCGAGCGCTTTTTGGAGCGCCGTCCGCTCAAGCTCGGCATCGCCGAGCATCCGATGGGCGGTCGCGAGATTGATCCAGTGCGACCTTTCGCCGGGCTCGCGTTTGCACGCGATTTCGAAATGCGTGGCTGCCGTGCGAGCATCTGTCCGCGCCAGGGCGTCGGCCCCGAGCCAATTGCGGGCTGTGGGCTCCTCGTTGTCAATTGCGAGCACCGCTTCGAAATGGCGGCGCGCCTTGTCGGGAAAGCCCGCCTCCCTCGCGCGCTGCGCTTCGACTAGGTGCTGCCGGGTGCCGTCGAGCGACATGGCTGGATTGACGCAGAGCAGTCCGAGTCCGTCAAGCGGCTGAGGCCGGCGAACGCTATCTGATTGAAGAGAACCAGGATTGGAAGGATCCCCTCTTGGCTCGTCAGGGGCAAGCCCTGACTAGGGTATCCAGTAACATCCCCTAGTGCTTCGCGGCACTTCGCGGCGTATCCTCCACCTCATGGCAGGATTGCGAGAACGCGTCGTGCTCGTCACCGGCGCAAGCTCCGGTATCGGCAGGGCAACCGCGCGGGCTTTCGCCCGCGAAGGCTGCACGACCATCCTCGCGGACCTCCACGAGGACGAGGGCCGCGCCGCCGCAGCGGAATGCGAGTGCGAAGGGGCACCCTGCCGCTTCATCCGCTGCGACGTATCGGACGAAGCGAGCGTCCAAGGACTTATTGCCGAGGTGGTTTCGCGCTTCGGTCGACTGGACGCGGCGTTCAACAATGCGGGCATCGAGGGCGAGCTGGGCCCCACCGGCAATTGCTCGACCGAGAATTTCGACCGCATCATCGCAGTGAACCTGCGCGGCCTGTTCCTGTGCCTCCGTGAGGAGCTTCGCCAGATGACGAAGCAGGAAAGTGGCGGCGCGATCGTCAACTGCTCGTCGATCGCGGGGCTGGTCGGCTTCCCAGGCATCCCGGCCTACACCGCTTCGAAGCACGGCGTCGTTGGCCTGACCCGCAACGCGGCGCTCGAATATGCCAAGGTGAATATCCGCGTTAACGCTGTCTGCCCCGGCGCAATCGAAACGCCGATGCTCGACCGCCTGATGGCGGGCGGCGTGCCGCGCGAGACGATCGTCCACACACAGCCCATCGGCCGCCTTGGCCGGCCGGAGGAGATCGCCGAGACGGTCGTGTGGTTGTGCAGCCCGGCGGCGAGCTTCGTGACCGGACAGGCGATCGCGGCCGACGGGGGATGGACCGCGGCCTGAAAGAGCATTGGCGAGCCATGTCGGTCCGGAATTTCCGCACCTTTTTTGCGGAAGCGTCCGCGTGACTGCTGAAGAAGCCGCCAATTTCGTTTGGGTCAATCGCCGCTAATCGATGAGCTATCCCTAATGCCCCTCGCGCAAGCGCGAGAGGGATTGGTGCTATCCGTTACCAATAATTGTCGTGGATCACGTCGAGCACGCGGCCGGTGCGTAGGTTCACTAGCAGCAGGTCGTCGCCGTAGCGGATCCAGCGCTCCCAGGGACGGGGGGTGCGCAGGTGATAATGGCCGTAATCGCTGATGTAATAGCGCGGCGAATAATAGACTCGGTCGAGCCGGTAGCCAACGCCCACCGGCCGATAGCGCCAGTTGTGGTGGGGCGCGGCGTAGGACGCGTGGCGGTGATGCCGATCGCCGCGCCGATCGCGATCGCCGCCGCGTTCGTCGCGGTCCTGCCGGTCCTGCCGGTGATGTCGGTCGTGCCGATCGTGGCTCGACCCATGGCGATCGCCGTCGTGGTCACGATCATGGTGGTGTTGCGCCGTCGCGACGCCCGGCATGGCTACTGCGGCCATTGCTGCCAACAGGACGAATTTACGCATCCTCATACTCCTTGAAAATGCCGCGGCGCGGGAAGGTGGATGCCGCGGTCTTGATTCCCGCTTGTGCTTGAAGATGGCGCTCGCGTCGTGAACCGCCGAGGAATCGGAACGTCAGTCGTCCGACAGATTTCTCATCCTGGCGTTTATGAGAGAAAGGTCCCGTTGAATGGCTGTTACCGCGCTCGATCCGAGCACTGCCCTCGTCGTCATCGACCTGCAAAAAGGCCTGATGTCCTATCCCACGATCCATCCGGTTTCCAAGATCGTGGACAAGTCGCGCCGGCTCGTCGATGCTTTTCGGGCCCGCGGTCTCCCGGTCGTGCTGGTCAACGTCGCGGGCCGATCGCCCGGCCGGACAGAGCAGGCGCGCCCGACCGAGCACCCTCCGGCCGAATGGGCCGATCTCGTCCCCGAACTCGGCGCGCAGGAGGGCGATATCCTGGTCACCAAGCGCAGCTGGGGCGCATTCCCGCGCACCGACCTGGAGCGGCGGCTGAGGGACGCCGGCGCAACCCAGGTCGTGCTCACCGGAATCGCCACCAGCATCGGCGTCGAATCCACCGCGCGCGAAGCCTATGCCCTCGGCTTCAACGTGACGATCGCAACCGACGCCATGACCGACATGGACGAAGGCGCGCACGAAAACAGCATCCGCAAGATCTTCCCCAAGCTGGGAGAGACGGGAACGGTGGAGGACATTCTCGAGCTACTCAGCTCCTCGCCAGGCTAATTCCTGGGCAGGAAGCAGGCCCGGTATTTCATCGACTTTTCCTCCGCATGGCAATGTCGCAGAGATCTCTTTACGGGGCTCCGCTTTCCAATGTGAGGCGGCGGCCCATCAGTGCGCCATCTCTCCGGGACGAGCGCCAAGGAGCATGTGCTAAGAGACGCCAGGCATGCTCAATCAGATCGATACCGGCTACGAGGGCAAGTTCGACTTCGCCCAGCGCCCGGAGGGGCCTGCGCTAACCTATTTGCTCGCATCGGTGCCCCGGGCGGGAAGTACCTATTTCAGTCATCTGCTGTGGGGCACCGGCTGCCTCGGTGCGCCGCTCGAATATCTGAACTTCGAGCCGGCCGGCCCTTACGGCTTCGCGGCCGCCTCGCCCGTCTCGCAGCTCCAGCTCTGGCAATCGGTGTTGAGGCGCCGCTGCTCGCCCAACGGCGTGTTCGGGCTCAAGGCCTTCCCGCAACAGCTCGAGCAGCTTCAGCAAAGGAATCCCGTCCTCATCGAAGAGGTGCTCGCAATAATGCTCCCGCGCGATCGCCAACGGCGTATCGTCTATCTTCGTCGCCGGGACCGCGTCGCGCAGACGGTCTCTTACGCACGCGCGACCCTGTCCGGCATCTGGCGCAAGGAGCAGGAGCGCGGCAACGCGCCGCTGGTGGAATATTCTAAGGAAGCTATCGAGGCGGCAGCGCGCGGCGTCGCCTTCCAGGAGGGCGTCTGGGAGCGGATGTTCAACGACCTTCGCATCGAGCCATTGCGGTTGTGGCACGAGGATGTGCTCGCTGACGGACCAGCGGCCGCCAAGGCCGTCGCCGATTATCTCGGCGTGGGAATCGAAAAGACTGCGTCGGTGGCCGTGCCGAAGATCGAAAAACAATCGAATGGCGAGGCGCGTGATTGGGCCGCGCGATATTTGGATTCACGCTAGCGAAGAGGTGCGAAGGATCTCTCTCGCTCAGCCTGGCCCTGGTCGGAACCCCGGGCCCCCAGTTCGAGGGAGACCAAGCGGGGTCATCACTTGGTATCTCGCCGCGAGGGATTGAAAAGAGGCCCCGCGGTCGCCCGCGAGGCCTCCCTTGTTTGTGGACCTGGGCCCCGGCCTTGGCCGGGGACCGGCTCAGTCCTTGGCGTCTCCGGTGAGGAACGCGGGCGAGAATTCCGGCTCGCGGCCGCCCTCGTCACCGCCTTCACGAGGCTCGCGTTCGCGGCGGGGGCCGCTGTCACCGCGGTCACCGCGCGGGCCACGATCACGGTCGCCGCCGCGATCGCGGCGCGGGCCACGGTCGCGGTCGCGGCCATGACGGCCGCGGTCGCCTCGATCGCCGCGGGGACCACGGTCCTCACGCGGCTCGCGCGGCGGGCGCGTGTCGGGGATCTCTTCGCCGGTCTCCTGGTCGACGAGACGCATCGACAGGCGGACCTTGCCGCGCTGGTCGACCTCGAGCAGCTTGACCTTGACTTCCTGGCCTTCGCTGAGGACGTCGCGGACGTTCTCGACGCGCTCGTTCTTGATCTCGGACACGTGAACTAGTCCGTCCTTGCCGGGCATGAAGGTCACGAAGGCGCCGAAATCGACAATGCTCGCCACCTTGCCGGTATAGATGGTGCCGGGTTCGGGCTCGGCGACGATGCCCTTGATCCAGTTGCGCGCAGCCTCGATCTGGCTGAGGTCCGAGGACGCGATCTTGATCGTGCCGTCGTCGTCGATGTCGACCTTGGCGCCGGTCTCCGCCACGATCTCGCGGATCACCTTGCCGCCGGTGCCGATGACCTCGCGGATCTTGTCCTTGGGAATGGTCATCGTTTCGATGCGCGGCGCATGCGCCGACAGCTCTCGGCGGCTTTCGCCGAGGGCCTTCGCCATCTCGCCGAGGATATGGGCACGGCCGTCCTTCGCCTGGGCGAGGGCGGTTTTCATGATTTCCTCGGTGATTCCGGCAACTTTGATGTCCATCTGCAGTGAGGTCACGCCCCCGCTGGTGCCGGCAACCTTGAAGTCCATGTCGCCGAGATGGTCCTCGTCACCGAGGATGTCGCTGATCACCGCAAAATTCTTGCCTTCGAGGATCAGGCCCATCGCAATGCCAGCAACCGGACGCTTCAAGGGAACGCCCGCGTCCATGAGGGCGAGCGAACCGCCGCACACCGTCGCCATCGAGCTCGAGCCGTTGGACTCGGTGATGTCGGACAGAACGCGGATCGTATAAGGAAACTCCTCCGCGCTCGGCAGCATCGGACGGATCGCGCGCCAGGCGAGCTTTCCGTGACCGACTTCGCGACGACCGGGCGCGCCGAAGCGGCCAACTTCGCCGACCGAGTAGGGCGGGAAGTTATAGTGCAGCATGAAACGCTGGTAGGAGAGGCCCTCCAGTCCATCGATCATCTGCTCCGCTTCCTTGGTACCGAGCGTCGTGGTGACGATCGCCTGCGTCTCGCCGCGGGTGAACAGCGCCGAGCCGTGAGTGCGCGGAAGGAAACCGACCGCGATCTCGATCGGACGGACGGTCTTGGTGTCGCGGCCGTCGATGCGGCGGCCTTCGTTGAGGATCGCCCCGCGGACGACGTCGGCCTCGAGGCTCTTCACGAGCTTGGCGGCGACCAGTTGCTCCTGCGGATCGGCTTCGGCGAAGGCCTCGGCGGCCTTGGCGCGCGCCTCGTTGATCGCTTTCGAACGCTCCGACTTGCTGGTGAGCTTGTAGGCAGCCTCGATGTCGGCGCCGATGAGGCTCTTGAGCCGCTTCTTGATCGCAGCCTTGTCGGCAGTCGAGGCAAGCTCCCACGGCTCCTTGGCGGCCTTCTCGGCGAGCTTGATGATCGCCTCGATCACCGGCTGCATCGACTTGTGGGCGAACATGACGGCGCCGAGCATCTCTTCCTCGGAGAGCTCCTGGGCCTCGGATTCGACCATCATCACCGCTTCGCGAGTGCCGGCGACGACGAGGTCGAGGCGGCCTTCGGCGATCTGCGCCTGGGTCGGGTTAAGGATATACTCGCCTTCGTTGCTGAAGCTCACTCGAGCTGCGCCGATCGGGCCCATGAACGGAACGCCGGAAAGCGTGAGGGCGGCGGAGGCCGCGATCATCGCGAGGACATCGGGCTCGTTCTCGCCGTCGTAGCTCATGACCTGGGCGATCACCAGGATCTCGTTGTAAAAGCCCTCCGGAAAGAGCGGCCGAACCGGCCGGTCGATCAGGCGGCTAGTCAGCGTTTCCTTTTCGGTCGCGCCGCGCTCGCGCTTGAAAAAGCCACCGGGGATGCGCCCCGCGGCCGCGAACTTCTCCTGGTAATGAACGGTCAGCGGGAAGAAATCCTGCCCCTGCTTGACCGACTTGGCGGCGGTGACTGCGCACAGCACCACGGTTTCTCCGAGGGTCGCGAGAACCGCGCCATCGGCCTGGCGGGCAACGCGGCCCGTTTCGAGCTTGAGGGTTTTTCCACCCCACTCGATTTCAACTGTTTTCGTATCGAACATATATCGTCCCTTCACCCGGTGCCCTATTGCGACCGGGGACATCTGCGAGCTGTCCGGCTCGCAACGGTCGGGGCGCTTCCTTGGCCCCATTGCGCCCCGCCGAATTGCGGGACTTTGCTTTGCTGTTCCCCGCCGAAAGGCCGGGGCCCAGGAGCGCTGCCGCGCTCGTTTCAGACTGGATCCCGGATTCGGCCCGGGATGGCGAAAAGGCGCCCGAAGGCGCCTTTGTCACTTACGCAGACCCAGCTTCGCGATGAGATCGGTGTAACGATGCTCGTCCTTGCGGCGGAGATAATCCAAGAGCGAGCGACGCTGGTTGACCAGCATCAGCAGGCCGCGGCGTGAATGGTTGTCCTTGGCGTGTGACTTGAAGTGCTGGGTGAGGTTATTGATGCGTTCGGTGAGGATCGCGACCTGAACCTCGGGCGAACCCGTGTCGCCCTTACCCTGGGCGTGCTCCTTGATCAGCGCCGTCTTGCGCTCCGCAGTAATCGACATCGAGACACTCCTGTTCTTCTCTAAAGGTTGAACCCCCGGACGACCTTGAGGCCGTCGGCCGAAGCTTCGACCAGCGCGACCGGAGTTCCCTCCGATGTCGCCAGCTGAAGCCCCGGCTTTGCGGGGTACCCGAACAGCATCTGTCCGTAGCGGAGCAGACGGGCCTGGTCGGGGGTGACGGGGAGGGCCGGGATGTCGTCCAGCGCCGCGGTTAGCGGCAATACCGCCCTCGTCAGTGCGCGGGCCTTAGCGGCTTCTTCCAGAAAGTCCAGCGAAATGGCGGAATCGAGGGAGAAGGGTCCGGCGCGGCCGCGCCTTAAATAAGAAACATGGCCAACGGTTCCAATGGCGTAGGCGATGTCGCGGGCGAGCGAGCGGATGTAGGTCCCTTTTGAGACGGTGGCCGAGAGGGTTGCCTCGTTCGCACTACTTGAGAGCAGCCGCAGCTCCTCGATCGTGACGCGGCGGGGCTTTGGTTCGACATCCTCTCCGGCACGCGCTCTTGCATATGAAGCCTTGCCGTCGATCTTCAGTGCAGAATAGGCCGGAGGGGTCTGCTCGATCTCGCCAGTGAAGCGCGGGAGCACGGCCTCAACCTCATCGAGCATAGGACGAACATCGCTTGTCGCGATGACCTCGCCTTCAGCATCGAGCGTATCGGTCTCTTCGCCGAAGCGAATGGTGAAGTCATAACCCTTGGTTGCGCCGAGCATTCGGCCGCAAAGCTTGGTCGCTTCGCCAAGCGCGATCGGAAGCACGCCGCTTGCGAGCGGATCGAGCGTGCCTCCGTGGCCGACCTTCGTTTTGGGCTCTTCAGCCTCGCGAAGGATGCGCTTGACCGCGCTCACAATTGTCGTCGAGCCGAGACCGACGGGTTTATCAATGATGATCCAGCCGTTGAGCGACATGGGCACCGCCATCAGCGCATCGGCTGCTGATGACAAGTTCAAGAGCCGGGCTTACGATGACCGTAACGCCGATGCCGCGGTGCCGGGGACCGTGCATATGGACCAGATTTCAGGTGCCAGCGAGGTTCCGGCGACGGACGAGCCCTATGTGTTCGTCAGCTATGCCCGTGCCGACGAGAGGCAGGCGAAAACAATCATCAAGTGCATCGATCGCGCTGGATTTCGCGTCTGGTGGGACGCGCTGATCCCAAGCGGCGACCGGTTCAGCGCCAGGATCGCCGAAGCGCTGGAAGGAGCGCGCGCGATCGTCGTCCTCTGGTCCGTGCACTCGATCGACTCCGTTTGGGTGCAGGACGAGGCAGGGTGGGGCCGCGACCATCATCGACTGGTTCCGATCTTGATCGACGGCAGCGATCCGCCGCTCGGCTTTCGGCAGCTACAATGCGTGAACCTGTCGAAGGGTGGCTTGCGCACGGCGAACCCCGAGATGCAGCGGGCGCTTCGTTCGATCGCCGAGATGCTGGACCAACCGCATCCGGAGTTTCCAAGAGCGCCGCTCGTCGACCGCAGGACCGCTCTCATTGGCGGCAGCCTGGCCGCGGTTGCAGCCGTCGGCTTTGGCGCTTGGCGCTACTTGGGCTCGGCCTCCGCGGCGAACAGCCTCGCGGTGCTTCCCTTCCAGAACCTAAGCGGCGACGCATCGAAGCAATATCTTTCCGATGGTCTTGCAGCGGAGCTTCGCGCGACGTTGGCCCGCAACCCTTTGTTGAGGGTGGTCGGCCAGGCTTCGTCGAACAAGTTTCGAAACTCGAACGACGACAGTCCCGGAATTGCGAGGGAGCTGGACGTGGCCAGCCTGCTCGATGGCAATGTCCTTGTTGCAGGGAACAGGATCCGCATTGCCGTCGAGCTGGTCGAGGGAAGGACTGGCTTCAGCCGGTGGTCGGAGAAGTTCGAACGGCCCCTGGAGAATATCCTGACACTGCAGGACGATGTCGCCGCCGCAGTCGACGCTGCGCTGTCAGCGCGCCTTTCGGGCACGGGACGCGAGCCACAGGTGCGCAGTGGCGGAACCAAGAACGTCGCTGCCTTCGATGCCTATCTGCGCGGCAAGGACCTGTTCGATTCCCAGCGCGACGAATCAAGCGACAGGGGCTCGCTGGCGGCGTTTACAGAAGCGGTTGGGCTCGATCCGAATTACGCTGCGGCCCGCGCCGCGCGCTCGCGCGCTCTTGCCGTGATCGCCAATGAATATGCGCAGGCGGCGGATCGTCGGCCCTTGTACCAGCAGGCAGTCGATGAAGCGCGGCGAGCAGTGGCAGCGGCGCCTCAGTTCGCCGACGCTTATGCGGCGCTTGGCTATGCCCTCTTCTATGGCAAGCTCGACATCATCGCCGCCGACGGCCCTTACGAAAAAGCGCGTCAGTTCGGCAACGGAAGCGCAGACGTTCTGGGGCTTTACGCCATCTACCGGGCGCGGCGGCGACAGTTCGACCAGGCGGGGGCGGCAATCGCCCGCGCCGAGACGCTCGATCCCGTTAATCCGACGGTGTTCAAGAACCGTGGGCGGATCAGCTTCGCAGCGGGTGATTATGATGGGGCGATCGCTGCGGCGCGTCGCGCGCTCGACTTAAATCCTGACATCGGCGCTGCGCATGGCGATATCGGCAATGCGCTTGTGCTGCTTGGAAAGACACAGGAAGCGGCCGCCGAATTCGCGAAGGAAAAGGTTCAGCTGCTCGCGATCCCCGGCCGCGCATTCGTCGCGCTGCGGGAGGGGAATGCCGCCGAGGCGCAGCGCGCTTTCGGCGACCTCGTCCAATCGCAGGGAGATAATGGCCTTTACCAGCAGGCGCAGATCCTCGCGCAATGGAACAAGATCAACCAGGCGCTCGACGTGCTCGACAAGTGCGTCGAGGAGCTGGATTCCGGGCTGGTTTACCTGCTCAGCGACCCATTCCTCGAGCCGCTGAAGAACCAGCCTCGATTCAAATTGCTGTTACGCCGCCTGCATTTCGTCTAAGCCAACGGGCGCACTGTAAGGGGGACGTCGATGCGCAAGATATTCGTCGGTGTGATTATGATTGGACTCGCCTTGTCGCTCGAGGGCTGCCCGAAGCCTGCCAACAATAATGAGGCCGAGAATGCCGCCGTCAACGAGCCGGCGACAGATATGAACGCGACCGGCATGAACGCCGCTGATATGAACGCGACGGATCTCAACGCCGCGAACATGAACGCGACCAACATGAACGCCGAGTCGAACAACAGCACCGACCACGGCTCGACGGACCACGGTTCGACCGACCACTGACGGGCTTAGCGGCGGGCGGCCTCGCTCGCCGCTTGCGGCAAATGAACACGGATTGCGGCGTTCGGCTTGAGCTGCTGACGGGCGACCTCGATCCATGCGCGGTAGTGGGTCACGTCGGTGTAGACGTCAGGATAGTTCTTGTAGCCGCAGCCCTTTGACCACGAGGTGATTCCGACCAGCTCTTCGCGTTTTCCGACGACGCGCACGAGCGGGCCGCCGCTGTCGCCAACGCAGGTGAATACGTTGTGCCGGGCATCTTTGCGCGGGACTGTGCAGATCGTCCCTTGATCGAGCTTGCGCTGCATGCGGTCGCTGCAGGTTTTCCTGTCGAGCGCCGCCACCTCCCCGTACTGAAGATTGGTCGCGCTAAACTGGAGCGCGCCGTTGATATCGTGATCGGTGTTGTCGCTAAGCCCCTCTGCTCGGGTGAACCCCCAGCCGAAAATACGCAGTGGCGTGCCTGGCGGCGGAGTTTGACGGGCGACCGATACCGTGTGCGCCGGCAGGTGGCCTGTGCCGCGATCCACCTGAAGCAGCAAAAGTGCGATGTCGTTTGCGTCCGTCTCCGGATCATATTCGGCCGGCACCGCCACTCCGACAATCTTGTAAGTGTCGCCGTCGGTGCCGAGTTCGAAACTGCCCGTCCGGATACGGCGCTGCGAGAGGACTTGCGACAGTCCGGATCCAAGATATTTACCCTTCGCGACGCAGTGCGCTGCAGTCACGACCAGGTCGGGCGCGATGAGCGATGCACCGCAACGATGGGCGGCCGCGACTTCGCCCCGCTCGTTCACCTTGTCGACGTCCTGCCGTCGATCCTTCGCCGAGTAGAGCATCGTCGAATAGAATTGAGCGATAAACGCGGCCATTCCGGGCAGCGCGTTTGCGCCGCCTCCCACACCGGCGATGTTCGGGCGCTGCTGCCGGAATTCAGCGAAAGATGCCGAAAAGGCGGGCGATTTCAGAATCGACGGGAGGGCATTGGGATCGAACGGTTGGTCGGACCAGACGGTTACGATCTGATAACGGCCGGACGGCGGCATGATAATCGATTCGCCGAAGCTCACTTTGGCTTCCGCCGATGCCCCCGGTGCCAAGTCTGCGACTTTTCCGAGCTGGTTAAAGGCGAGGCCGTGAGTCCCAAACGCCGGATCGATGAAATAAGCCGCGACATAGCGTCGACCGTCAGCGTAGTTGCGTACCATGACGGACGAGCCGCTATAATCGGCGTCGTCCGGAGACTCCTTGTCCGACTCAGCCATCCGATAACTGCCGACATGGCAGTGAGGGCCGGGTCGGAACGACGGAGTCACGCACGTTTCGATCTCGCCCTGCTTTCCCTGAACGCCGAGGCTCAGCAGCAGCTTGGCGACGGCAGCGCTCGCAACGAGGTCCTGAAGGGGCTGACGATAGTCACCCAGGAGGAGGTTGCCGAGCAGGACCGTGCGCGGAAATGCGTACGGCGGCGGAGCGGCGAAATCGAGGTTCCAGTCCCGCTCGGCCTGATGCTGGTCGATCGCAACCAGTGCCTGTGGAAAGTCCTTGATGGTCGTCAGCTCGTAGTCGGCGGGGTCGCCGAGGCGGACGTTCGGCATCGCTTCGAGCTGCGCCTTCAATCCCGGCAAAGCGTCGCCGATGTCGGGGCTGAGGCGAATGTGGACGAAGCCGTCGCGCGACGGAACCTGTGCGACGAACGTCTTGGGTTCGGGTAGTCCCTCTGGGACGGCCGGCAAGACGGGCGCCTGCTGAGCGGCAAATGCGGGCGAGGTGAATGCGGCGCCGATGCTCGTCGCAAGCATTGCGGGCAAAATGCAGCGCATACGCAACCCCCCCCAAGTGGCAAAGGATTTGCCCCTCCGTCCGAGGAAGTCAACCGCGGCGCTGATCCTTGAGGTGCTTACGCCCGTAGGCCGAAGATGCCGAGGAAAAGGCGAGTGACGGCATCGACGATCGGCGAGATCAGGCGGCCGACGATATCGACTCCAAATTGCGGCAGGATCAGGAGGAGGACGACCATCACCAGCAGTGAATAGCGGCCGATCCGTGCAAAACGCTGGGCGGCCGCCTGCGGAAGCAAGCCCTCGACCACATGGCCGCCGTCGAACGGCGGAACCGGGAGGAGGTTGAACACGGCAAGGAAGATGTTGATCAAGAGGAAGTTGAGCGCGTTCGCCGCAACGAGGGCGGAAGCGCCTCCCCTTGCCCCTCCGGAGAGCGCGATGGTCGCAGCCAGAATGGCGCTTCCTACGAGCGCGAGGAGCAGGTTCATCCCGGGCCCGGCGAGCGCGACCAGGACCATGTCGCGGCGCGGATTACGCAAGCGGCGATAGTTTACTGGAACCGGCTTGGCCCAGCCGAAGATCGCGCCCGCGTGGGTTACCGCGAGAAGCAGAGGAAGGATGATTGTGCCGAATGGATCGATGTGACGGATCGGATTGAAGCTCAGCCTTCGCGCTTCCTCCGCCGTGGGGTCCCCCAGCCGCCTTGCAACCAGGCCATGCGCGACCTCGTGAAAGACGATCGCGATCACGAGCGGTACCAGCCAGACGGCGATCTCGTATATGATGTTGCCTTTCACGGGGGTCTCCTCAAGCCCGGCTGCGCGACAGGCGCAGGCTCAGCTGGCGTGCTTCACCCTCGCGCAGGCGCTCAAAGAAGTGACGTCGGCAGAGCGCGATGTAGCGGTCGTTCCCGCCGATCTCGGTCTGGGCGCCAGCGGTGACGGCCTGGCCTCCCTCATCGACGCGGAGGTTCATCGTCGCCTTGCGGCCGCATTCGCATACGGCCTTCAATTCGATCATCGAGTTCCGCGAGCGCCAGCAGCGCGGCGGAGCCGGGGAAGAGCTTGCCCTGGAAGTCGGTGCGGAGGCCATAGCAGAGCACGGGAATTCCGAGGCGGTCGGCGACCTCGCACAGTTCGAGAACATGGCGCTGCGAAAGGAACTGCGCCTCGTCAACGAGGATGCAGTCGACCTCGCGCTTCTTGAGCTCCTCGCCGATCTCGCGGAACAGGTCGACACTCTCGTCGTAGGTGTGGGCGGGGGCGGAAAGGGCGATGCGCGAACCAACAGTGCCGATGCCCGCGCGGTCGTCGTGCGCGGCGGTCCACAGCATCGTCTGCATGCCGCGCTCGCGATAGTTGAAGTCGGCCTGGAGCAGCGTGGTCGACTTTCCCGCATTCATCGCCGCATAATAGAAATAGAGCTTGGCCATTGCTGTTCTTGTACCCCGGCAGAGCGGGCGGTCCAGTGCCGGTTAGAGAGGCCACTCGTTCTTCAGGATGGCGAACAGGACCGTATCGCGGACGTGGCCGGTCCAGGTGATTCGGTCGGCGCGGAGCAAGCCTTCGCGGACGGCGCCGAGTTTCTTCATCGCGGCTTGGCTGCGGCCGTTGCGGGCGTCGACACGGAACTCGACACGGCGGATTGCGCAGTCGAAGGCTCGGCGGAGCATCATGTCCTTGACGCGGCGGTTGAAACCGGTGCCGCGCAGGTGCGAGCGATAACAGGTCCGCCGATCTCGAGCACTTGCCGGCCAGGTCGATTCCAAGGTAGCTCGACATGCCCGCGAGCTCGCTGCCTTCGAACAGGACGAACGTGCGGTTCCGCGGGTTCGAGGTGTAGGCGCGAATGCTCTCATCGAAGCCGTCGGGCCCGAAATTGTTGGCGTAGATCTCCCAGACCTCGCCGTCCTCGGCGCAGGCGGCCTTCAGTGTTTTTCGGTGCCCTTCAGAAAAGAGCTCGGCGCGGAACCCTCGCCGCTCATCGGCTCGGCGAGCCGCTCCAGGTCGATCATTCGCTGTCGAGGTCCGGTGCGACTTTGTCCGAGCGCAGCAGGCGATCGATGTGCGTTCCCTCGTCGAAGCTTTCGTCGGAGACGAACTTCAGCTTCGCCGCATATTTCATGCGGACGCGGTGGGCGACCTCGCGCTGGAGGAAGGCTGTGTTCTGGCGCAACGCCTTGATTACCGCCTCCTCGTCCTGGCCGAGCAGCGGCTTCACGAACACGGTCGCATGGCGAAGGTCAGGCGACATGCGGACCTCCGTGATGCTCACGAGGTGCGATTGGAGGACGTCGTCATGCACATCACCGCGCTGTAGCAATTCGCTCAGCACGTGACGAACCTGCTCACCGACGCGGAGCAGTCGGACTGAACGGCCTTCGGCAGTTTCCTGACGGCGCATTTAAAGCGTTCGCGCGCGTTCCTCGATCTCGAATACTTCGAGACTGTCGCCCGGCTTGATGTCGTTGGTGTCGGCCAAAAGGACGCCGCACTCGAGACCGGCGCGAACTTCCGCGACGTCGTCCTTGAAGCGCCGCAGCGAGCTGATCGTCGTCTTGGAGACGATGACATCCTCCCGCGTAAGGCGGGCGTTGAGGCCCTTCCTGATGACGCCTTCCAGGACCAGGAGGCGCGGCAGCCTTGTCCTTCTTGCCGGCCGGGAAGACTTCTTTGACTTCGGCGCGTCCGACGACCGTTTCGATGATCTCCGGTCCGAGCTCGCCGGCCATCGCACCCTTCACCCAGTCGGTGAGATGGTAGATGACGTCATAGTAGCGGAACTCGACCTTGTCGCGCTGCCGCGACCTCGCGCGCCTTGGCGTTCGGGCGAACGTTGAAGCCGATGATCGGCGCGCCGCTCGCCGATGCGAGGGTCACGTCGCTCTCGGTGATTGCCCCGACGCCCGAGTGCAGGACTCGTACCCTGATCTCGTCGGTCGAGAGCCGGTTGAGCGCATGAACGATCGCCTCGACCGAGCCTTGCACGTCGGCCTTGATGACCAGCGGCAGCTCTTTCGTCGTCGAGGCATGCGTCGCGAACATGTTGCTCGAGGCTCATCGGCGTGGAAGTCGTGCGCTTCTTGTCCAGCACGCCCTGGCGATAGCTCGCGACCTCGCGGGCGCGCGCTTCGTTCTCGACAACCGTGAACGGATCGCCGGCTGCCGGAACGACGGAGAGCCCGAGCACCTCAACCGGGACCGACGGGCCGGCCTCCTTCACCTGGCGCGCCGTGGTCGTCGATCATTGCTCGAACCTTGCCGCTCGATGCCACCGGCGACGAAGACATCGCCAACGCGAAGCGTGCCGCGCTCGACCAGCACGGTCGCGAGCGGGCCGCGGCCCTTGTCGAGCTTGGCTTCGATCACCGTGCCTTCGGCGGGGCGGTCGGGGTTCGACTTGAGCTCGAGGATTTCGGCCTGGAGCTGGATCGCTTCCAAAAGCTTTTCGAGATTGGTCTTCTTGGTCGCCGAAACTTCGACGTCCTGGACGTCTCCGCCCATGTCCTCGACGATGACCTCATGCTGGAGAAGCTCCTCGCGGACCTTCTGCGGCTTGGCGTCCGGTTGATCGATCTTGTTGATCGCGACGATCATCGGAACGCCGGCCGCCTTGGTATGATTGATCGCCTCGATCGTCTGCGGCATGCAGGCCGTCGTCGGCAGCGACCACGAGCACGACGATGTCGGTGACGTTCGCTCCGCGTGCACGCATCTCCGAGAAAGCCTCGTGGCCCGGCGTATCGAGGAAGGTGATCTTCGCCTTGTCGGGAAGGCTGACCTGGTAGGCGCCGATATGCTGAGTAATTCCGCCAGCTTCGTGCGCGACCACATCCGCACCGCGAATTGCGTCCAGCAGCGACGTCTTGCCGTGATCGACGTGGCCCATGATCGTGACGACCGGCGGCCGCGACTTCAAAGTCTCGGGCGAATCGACGTCGGTCGACGTGTCGATGTCGACGTCTGCCTCGCTGACGCGCTTGATTCGATGTCCGAACTCGGTGACGAGTAGCTCGGCCGTGTCCTGGTCGATCGTCTGTGTGAGCGTGACCGGCATGCCCATCTTGAAGAGGGCTTTGACGAGGTCGGCACCACGTTCGGCCATACGGTTGGCCAGATCCTGGACGGTAATCGCTTCGGGAACGACGACGTCGCGCACCTGCTTGGCCGACGGTCCGACCTCCATGTGGTGGCGCTTTTCCTTCTCGCGGGCACGACGAAGCGCGGCGAGCGAGCGCGCGCGGCTATCATCCTCGCCGCTAAGAGCGCGACTGACCGTGAGCTCGCCGCGATGACGCTCCGCGTCGCCGCGGCCACGGCTTGGGCGAGCAGGCTCAGGCCGGCGCGGCGCAGGAGCATGTCCGCCAGGACGGCGCGCGGTGCGTTCCTCTTCGGCTCCTGCTCGACGACGGGAGCGGCGACTTCCGGCTCCGGCGGAGCCTCGGCGGCGCGCTTCGATTCCACTTCGGCCTCAAGTCGGGCTTCCTCGGCGGCTTCCTCGGCCTTGCGGTTCTCGTCGGCGCGGCGGCGCTCATCCTCGCTCTGTTCGGTGCGTGCGCGCTCCTCGCGGCGGCGCGCTTCCTCAAGGACGCGAGACGCACGTTCCTCGGCTTCGCGGAGAAGGCGAGTCTGCATCTCCTTGCGGGCGGTGATGTCGTCCTGCGGGAGGCTCTGCGCGCTGCCGGCTGCCCTGGAGCAGGCTTTGGCGCCCGCTAGGCGCTTCGGCAACGGGCTCCGGCTTGGAAGTGTCGGCGGGCGGTGCTTCTCCGGCTTGGCGAAGATGTGGCGCTGCTGCGTCGACGAGCAACCGTGTTGGAGCGGCCGTGGCTGAAGCTCTGTTTGACCTTGCCGGTCTCGACCGTGCGCTTGATCCCCAGCGGCGCGGGTTCCGAGCTTCGGTTTTCGGTCTGGTCTGCCATCTATCCTTCGTCAAATTCTTCAGCCGAGCCGGTCCTCGAGGCGGATCTCCGTCTTCCAGACCACGTTCCGGGCCAGTGAAAGCCAGCCACCGAGCAAGCGCGTGACGCACACGCGAACGGCGGCGGGATCGGTCAGGGCGACGTGTACCACATTCTCGCGGCCGAGTGCCATGGACGAGATAGTGCGTACCTCGGGGAATATCATCCCGTGAGGACCGCCTCCGCCCACTCTCCACGCCTGGTCGAGGCGCTTGTTGCCATCCTCGCCGGCATCGGCAGCGTGGATGAGGAGGTGGCGGCCGGCCCGAGCGTGCAGCGGTCTCGACCCGCTCGGAGCCGTTGATGAGGTTGCCGGCACGCGCCTCCATTCCGAGCCGGTCGAGCGCGGCCCGGCGCAGCGCGGCCTCGGTCCGCTCGCCAAGATCGGCGGGAACGGTGATTTCGTTGGTCTTGAACGTGCGCTGCAGGGCGGCCTTGAGCTTGCCCTTGCTCGCCGCGGCCTCGAGTTCAGCGCGCGAAACCCCAATCCAGGCGCCGCGACCCGGAGCTCGGGCGCGGACATCTGGAGCGACTTCACCGTCGGGGGAGAGCGCGAGCCGGATCAGCTCCTCTCGCGGCGCAGTCCGCCGCGAGAGGACGCAGGTGCGCTCCGGGACGTGCGCCTCTAGCTGATCATTGCTCCTCGCCCGAACCGCGTCCTCCTCGGCTATCGGGGCTGCCGGCTCGTCCTCGAACCAGTGGGCGCGAGCAGCCATGACGATCTCGTTCCCCTGCTCTTCGCTAAGGCCGTATTCGGCAAGGATTCCGCCCTTGTCCTCCGGCCGGTTGCTCGGTTCACGGCGGCGCGGTTCGATGCGCTTCTTCTGAATGAGCTCGTCGTCGCGAGATCGAGCGAGGTCGTCGAGCGTGCGAATGTTCGCCTTGCCGAGGGTTACGAGCATCTGCTCGGTGAGATGCGGCAATTCGGATAGCGCGTGTTCAACTCCAAGCTTGCGCCGCTCTTCGCGTGCCCGCGGCCTCGCGCCGCTCGAGCGCCTCGGTGGCGCGGCTCTGAAGCTCGGTCGCGATGTCCTCGTCGAGGCCTTCAATGGACGCGATTTCCTCGACCGGCACATAGGCCACCTCTTCAAGGCTGGTGAAGCCTTCGGCGACGAGCAGCTGCGATAGCGTTTCGTCCACGTCGAGCTCATTTTGGAACAGAGACGAGCGCTCAACGAACTCGCGCTGGCGCTTCTCGCTGGCGTCGGCCTCAGTCAAAATGTCGATCTGCGAGGTGGTGAGCTGCGATGCCAGGCGCACATTCTGGCCGCGGCGGCCGATGGCGAGGCTCAGCTGGTCGTCGGGAACAACCACCTCGATCCGGCTCTCTTCCTCGTCGATGACGACGCGGCTGACCGTCGCTGGCTGAAGCGCGTTCACGACGAAAGTCGCGAGGTCCTGAGACCAGGGAATGATGTCGATCTTCTCGCCCTGAAGCTCCTGGACGACTGCCTGGACGCGGCTGCCCTTCATCCCGACGCAGGCCCCGACCGGGTCGATCGAGCTGTCGTGGCTGATGACCCCGATCTTGGCGCGGCTGCCCGGGTCGCGGGCGGCGGCCTTGATCTCGATGATGGCGTCGTAGATCTCGGGCACTTCCTGCGCGAACAGCTTCTTCATGAACTCCGGGTGCGCTCGGGAGAGGAAGATTTGCGGGCCGCGAGCCTCGCGGCGGACGGCCATGATCAGCGAGCGGATGCGGTCGCCGACGCGTACCATTTCACGCGGGATCTGCTGGTCGCGTCGGATGACGCCCTCAGCCCGGCCCAGGTCGACGACGACGTGGCCGAACTCGACACGCTTGACGACACCGGTGATGATCTCATTCGCGCGGTCCTTGAATTCCTCGAACTGACGCTCGCGCTCGGCGTCCCGAACCTTCTGGAAGATCACTTGCTCGGCGGCCTGTGCGGCGATGCGGCCGAACTCGATCGGGGGCAATGGATCGACGATGAGATCGCCGACGCTCGCGCCCTTCTGGAGCTTCTGCGCGCTCTTTTCGTCAATCTGCTTGAAATAGTCTTCGACCTCTTCGACCACTTCGAGAACACGCCACAGCCGGAGGTCCCCAGTGATCGGGTCGAGCTTGGCGCGGATATCGTTCTCGGCGCCGTAGCGGGCGCGGGCGGCTCGCTGGATCGCGTCCTCCATCGCCTCGATGACGATGCCCTTGTCGATCAGCTTCTCGCGCGCGACTGCGTCGGCGATCGCGAGCAGTTCTGCTTTGTTGGCGCTGACGGCAGCGGGTGCGGTGGCCATGAAAGTTATTCCTCTACAGTCTCGATGGTGTCGGCGCCCTCGGTGCTGAGGGGCGCGGTGGCTTGAATGAGCTTGTCGGTCAAGACGAGCTTGGCCGAGAAGATGTCGGCGAACGGCAGGGCATAGTCCTGTCCATCCTTGGCGCGCAGCCTTACGATCTCTCCGTCGATCCCGAGGAGGTCGCCGTTGAATTGCTTGCGGCCGTCGCGGGGCGCCGCGAGCGTGATGCGCGCCTCGTGGCCCGACCAATCGGCATAGTCTTTCGGACGCGTGAGCGGACGGTCGATGCCCGGCGAGCTGACTTCGAGGCGATAGCTACCCTCGATCGGGTCGGCGAGGTCGAGCATTTCCGAGAGATGGCGCGAAATCCTTTCGCAATCGACGATACCGAGCTGACGGGTGTCCGGCCGCTCGGCCATGACCTGCAGCGTCGGGTCCGATACGCCGCCGATCATCATGACGCGCACCAGCTCGTAACCGAGGCGTTTCACCTCAGGCTCGATCAGTCTTTCAAGGCCGGCGATATTCGCCACGCATGCTCCAGTACCAAAACTCCAAAATCTCTCGGACCGGAGCCGTAGGGCCCCAGCCTCAGGCATCTAACGATGTCGAGGAGAGAGCTGCGATATAGGCGGGTAGCAACCCGTCCGCAAGCGATGCTTAGCGGCCGAGCGCCCCGTTCTCTGCACGGATGCGAATGGTCAGCACCAGAGCATTGAGCAGTGTCGCGACGAGGGCCACCTGCCACAGGCCGAAGACCATGGGAAGAACTGCGATTTCGCCGATCACGACCCAATAATTGGGGTGATTGATGAAACGATACGGGCCGCGTCCGACGAGAGGAGCATCGGGAAGGACAATGATGCGCGTCGTCCAGCGCGGGCCGAGCGTGATCAATACCCACAGGCGGGCGAGCTCGATCAGCACGAAGATGGCCAACCAGAAGCCATCGAGAGGACGTGACGGCGCCAACCACCAAAGGGCAGCAAGCCAGAGCACGTGCACCGCAACGATCAGCGGATAATGTTCCGGCGCATGCTCTCGCGCTCCCTGGTCGAGCAGCCGGCGCGTATTGCGGCTCGACAACCACAGCTCGCCGGCGCGCTGCAGCGTTACAAGCGCAAGGATGGTCAGATTGAGGATCAAACGGCTTCGAGCATCAGTCCGGCGCAAGTGAAGCCGGGTCCAAAAGCGGTCATCAGGACTCGATCGGGAAGGCCCTGCTGAAGGAGACGTTCGAGCACGAACATCACCGTCGGCGCGCTCATGTTCCCATAGTCGTTGAGGACTTCTCGCTCGAGATTGAGCTCGCCCTGGTTGAGTTGGAGCGCGCTTTCGATCGCGTCGATCACCTTGACGCCGCCCGGATGGCAGCACAGGCGACTGATATCGCCTCGCTCGACACCCATCTTGGCGCACATTTCGTCGACGGCCTGGGCGAGCTGCTCCTCGACGAACGGCGGGATGGCGCGGTCGAACACGACCTTGAAGCCCGGGTCCTCGATGTCCCAGCCCATGATCCTCAGCGTATCGGGCCACATTTTCTCGGCCGAGGCAGTGATGCGAGCGAGGCTATGCTCGCCCGCAGTCACGACCGCGCCCGCTGCTCCGTCTCCGAATAATGCGGTCGCGACCACTGCGGCAGGATCATCGCTGTCGATCCGGATCGAGATGGAGCAGGTTTCGACTGTAACAAACAGCCAGTTCGTGCCGGGCTCGGCCGCCGCGAGGCGCGACGCGACCGAGAGGCCATTGACCCCTCCCGCACAGCCAAGACCGAATATTGGAACTCGGCGGACGTCATCGCGCAGACCGACCTTGCCGCCCGCGCGCGCTTCCAGGCTCGGCGTCGCGATTCCGGTGGTGGAGACAGTCACGACGCCGTCGATCTGGTCGGGCATCAGGCCGGATTTTTCGATCGCGGCGCTCGCTGCGTCGATGAACAGGCTCTCGGCCGCTTCCAGGTAGAGGGCGTTGCGGTCATTCCAGCCGTGAGGATGCATGTACCAATCCGGGGTAGCGACGATGTGTCGCCGGGAAATGCCGGTGTTGTCGAAGACGCCGGACAGGCGATCGAAAAGCGCCTTGTTGCCGCCGAATGCCTCGCGCGCACGGATCTTCGCTTCGCTCTGTTCAACGACATGGGGCGGTACGGCAGTCGCAAGCGACAGGAGGCTGCAGGGTTGCATCATATGAGTATAGAGCAGGGGAACCGTTCTTTGGTTCAAATATTCAGTCAGCCCGAGGCAGCATGAAGTTGCGCTTATTGCAATCCGTCATACTGCTGGTTCTCGCTGCGTGCGGCTCGTCGGCGCGGACAAATGCGCGGGATTCCGTTGAGAGCGGGGCCGCCAACCTGCCGGCGTCGGACCCGCCGTTTACGACTGCCGCGGTGGCGGCGTTCGACAATCCGTGGGCGATGGCATTCCTGCCCGGTACGAATATTGCCATCGTCACCGAAAAGAGCGGAGCGATCTGGCTGGTCGACGCTGCACGTGGCCAGAAGCAGCAAGTCAGCGGCGCGCCGCAGGTCGTCTATTCCGGGCAGGGCGGGTTCACTCGACATTGTCGTCGCGCCCGAGTTCGCAAACAATCAATTGGTTTACCTGACTTATTCCGAGCCGTCGAAAAACGGCGGCAGCGGCCTCGCGCTCGCCCGGGCGAAGCTGGTCCGCGATGCGAGCGGAGCGCGCCTCGATGGCCTGGAGGTGCTTTGGCACGATCCAGCCGGCGGCGAGGGCGGCCAGTTCGGCGCGATCGTCGTTTTTGCGCCGGACGGCCGATCGCTTTTCCTGACATCGGGCGAGCGGCAGCGCTTCACGCCGGCGCAGGACCCGAGCCAGCCGATTGGCAAGATCCTGCATCTGACGCTCGACGGGAAACCGGCGCCGGGCAATCCGCGAGCTGGGAAGACGGGTGCGGCGACGGTGACAATTACGGATCCGCCGAAGGACACCGAAACGGCCAGGGGCGCGGCGGGCCGCACGGTCAAATGGCCTGGCCCGAATCTCACGCCCGCCGAGACATGGACGCTCGGTCACCGCAATCCGTACGGGCTCGCGTTCGCAGCCGACGGCCGGCTGTGGGAGACGGAAATGGGACCGCGAGGAGGCGACGAGCTCAACCTGATCCTGGCGGGGAAGAATTACGGGTGGCCGCTGGTTTCAGAAGGCAGGAACTACGACGGCGTCGCGATCCCCAAACATTCCACTCGTCCTGATATCGAACGGCCGAAGCTCTACTGGGTACCATCCGATTTCGCCGACCAGCCTGTTGATCTACTCGGGCAAGATCTTCCCGCAGTGGAAGGGCGATGGCCTCATCGGAGCCTTGTCCGGAAATGCGCTCATCCATGTCCGCATCCGCGGCGACCAGGCAACCAAGGTGGAGCAGTGGGACATGGGCCATCGCATCCGCTTCGTCGGCGAAGGGCCTGACGGCGCGATCTATCTGCTCGAGGACGGCGAAGGCGCGCGGATGCTCAAGCTCACGCCAAATCAGATGCGGCGATAACGCAGGTAATAGGGCCGGCGCCCCTCGCGACGCGACTTGGCTCCATAGCGCGTTTCCATCCACCCGCCCGAAGGCTCGAGAAAATCCCTTGGACTTTGAGCCAGCCATTCGAACTGGTCGGTGTGGCGCTGCATGATCATCAACGACCAATTGAGATAGGTCGGATCGTCGGTCGCCAGGCGGAACTCGCCGCCCGCCCTCAGCTTCGATGCGAAGAGGTCGATCGGGCGCTCGTTGACCATCCTCCGCTTGGCATGGCGCGCCTTGGGCCACGGATCGGGATGGAGCAAATAGAGAAAGCTCAAGGCGCCGTCGGGAATGCGTTGGAGCACCTCGAGCGCGTCGCCGCGCCACAAACGGACGTTCCGCAAATGCTTGTCGCGGATGTGGGCGAGCGCGGCCGCGACACCGTTAAGGAACGGCTCGGCGCCGATGAAGCCATGGTCCGGGAGCATGTCGGCCCGGTCGGCGAGATGCTCGCCCGAGCCGAAGCCGATCTCGAAATGAAGCGGACAATCCTCGCCGAACAGCCGCCGAGCGGCTGATTTCGCCGCCTTCGGGCACGTCGACCTCAGGGAGAAGCTTCTCGACGAGCTCCTGCTGGCTTTTACGAAGCTTATGTCCGCTCGAACGGCCATAAAGGCGGTTGAGCGTGAGCGGGTCGCCGGACTTGAAGGCGCGTCATCGTCTGCTCCGCCTAGTCCCTGAGGCTCGAAGCCTTCAAGGGAACCTGACAGCGATTAGGGCGTCAAAGCTCGCTCGAGGAGGAGAATCGACATGGCAACCATCCATGAAGGGCCGCACGGCCATCCTCAAAGTACCGCCAAGATCGGCGGGCACCCGATCCACCCGATGCTGATCCCGTTCCCGATCGTCTGCTTCATCGGGACCCTCGTCACCGACATCGTCTTCTTGAGCAACGGGAACGTCATGTGGGCTATCGCGTCGCGATACCTGCTGGGTGTCGGCATCGTCATGGCAGCGCTGGCTGCAGTCGCTGGATTGACCGACTTCTTTGGCGACAAGCGCATCCAGGGATCGGACGCGATCAAGCATATGCTCGCAAACGTCACTGCCGTCGTCCTCGAGATCGTGAATTTCTTCGTGCGCCTCAATAGCGATGCCGCGATCCGAAGCGCCGGCATCTATCTCTCGGCGATCGTTGTGTTGATTCTGGTTTATAGCGGCTGGAAAGGCGGTGACCTCGTTTTCCGGCATGGCATCGGAGTCAGCGACAGCTGACGTAGCTACTGCTCGGGACGGCAGGCCTTCCCTTCATATTCGAAGCGGTTTTCGCAAATAGGCTTTGCCGTCCCAGCGTACGATCGGGAAGCAAAAGCCCGGTCCGCCTACGGAAATGTCCGGCATCCTGCCGACCCCGCTCGTCGCGAGGAGTTCGGCCATGCCTTGCGATTGGTAGAGGATCGCCCAGCGGCCACCGGCCTGCTTTGACAGGAACCAGAAGCCCGCCCCCGTATTTCCGTAACAGAAGCTGCTGCCTTCGGTGACGATCGCCTCCGGGCGCCCGTCGCCATTCAAGTCCTTGTAGGTGTCGATTGCGCCAGGTTCGTATCCCGACGAGCCAGGGTCGTCGCAATCGGTACGCCACTTGCCGCCGCGCCGGGTAAAGCCCGCCGCGCCGAAAATCGCCGCTTCGTCAGCCGGTGGCACCGCTGCCGCGATCAGGGCCGCGAGCATGAACATCGCAGCCGTTTACCACGGCTTCATGCGCGGGCCTACGGGGCGACAGCTGCCTTGAGTTCATCGATCAGGTCGACGCGTTCCCACGGGAAGAAGTCGCCCTCGGCTTTACGTCCGAAGTGGCCGTAGGCAGCGGTCGGCTCATAAATGGGCTTGTTGAGATCAAGGTGCGTGCGGATCCCGCGCGGGGTCAGGCCGCCGAGCTTGTCGATCCGGCCGATCGCCGCCTCGATGCGGTCGTCGCCGACCGTCCCGGTGCCATGCGTGTCGACATAGAGCGAAAGCGGTTTCGAGACGCCGATCGCATAGGCAAGCTGGATCGTGCAACGGCGCGCCAGCCCGGCCGCAACGATGTTCTTGGCGAGATAACGCGCGGCATAGGCTGCCGACCGGTCGACCTTGGTGGGGTCCTTGCCGAGAAGGCGCCACCACCGTGCGGAGCTGCGCCGCCATAAGTGTCGACTATGATCTTGCGGCCGGTGACACCGGCGTCGCCGTCAGGGCCGCCGATCTCGAAACTGCCGGTGGGGTTGATGTGGTAGACGGTCTCGTTGCCGAGCAGCTGCTGCGGCATCACCCGCGCGACCACATCCTTTACGTAGGCATGAAGCTGCGCCTGCTTCTCGCCCTTGTCGTAGCCCGGCTTGTGCTGGGTCGATACGACGATCGCGGTCGCCTTGGCGGGCTTGCCGTCTTCGAAGCGAAGGGTGACCTGGCTCTTGGCGTCTGGCTCCAGGAACGGCGCCGCGCCCGAGTGGCGGTCCTTCGCCATCTCGGCGAGGATCTTGTGGCTGTAGTCGAGCGTCGCCGGCATGAGGTCCGGCGTCTCGTCGCAAGCGAATCCGAACATGATGCCCTGATCGCCGGCGCCCTCGTCCTTGTTCTCACCGGCATCGACGCCCTGAGCGATGTGCGCCGACTGCGGGTGAAGGTGATTGGCGAAGTCGAAGCGGTCCCAGTGGAAGCCTTCCTGCTCGTAGCCGATGCGCTTCACCACATCGCGAACGGCCTGCTCGATCTCTTCGCGAATGCCCGGCGCCCAATTGCCGTCCTGATCCATGATCCCTTCGCCGCGGATCTCGCCGGCCAGGACCACGCGATTGGTCGTGGTCATCGTCTCGCAGGCGACGCGTGCCTCCGGGTCCTTCGAGAGGAACAAGTCGACAATCGCATCGGAGATCTGGTCCGCGACCTTGTCGGGGTGACCTTCGGAACACGGATTCGGACGTGAAAAGAAAATTGCTTCGCATGAGCTGAAGGCGACCTCGAATTCTGGGATATAAGGAAGTCTTTATATGGCGCCTCTAGCGGCGGCGGCGGCTCAGCACAATGCCGCCCGCAATGAGCAGAACGCCGAGCAGCAGCGGGATCGAATTGCCGAACCGCGCGAAGAGCGGCGGGGCATTGGCGGACGCTGGGAGCACCGCATCAATGACGCCGGCTTTCCCCCACGCGATTTCTTTGACGACGTTGCCGCGGGCGTCGATGACAGCGCTGATGCCCGTCGGCGTTGCGCGGAGCACCGGCAGGCCCTCCTCGGCTGCGCGAAGCCTCGCCTGCGCAAGGTGCTGCGGCGGTCCCCAGGAGCCGAACCAGGCGTCGTTCGACGGGTTGAAGATGAACGAGGGGCGGTCCCGAGCGTCGACAACGTGGCCCGAGAAGATGATTTCGTAGCAAAGATCGAACCCGACCTTGCCCCACTCGCCGCCGATATCGAGGGTGCGCGGCCCCGGACCCGGCGTGAAGTCGAGGTCACCCGGAGCAAGGCGCGAGAGGCCGACGTACGAGAGTAATGGCCGCATCGGCAGGTACTCGCCATAAGGAACGAGGTGCGCCTTGTCGTAGCGGCCGATTACCCGGCCGCCCGGAGCGATCGCGAAAATGCTGTTGGTTGCTTTGTCGATGTGCATGCCGTCGCGCGACTCGACGGCGAGGCCGCCGGTGAGGAGCACATCGTTGGGGCCGAGCAGCGATCCGGCACGCGTTCGCTGGAACGCCGCTACACCCTGCATGTCCTTCCTCTGGTCTTCGACCGGATCGGTGATGGCTGCTTCCGGCCAGAGCAGAAGGCGGGGCTCGCCGGTGGGTGTGCCGGAGAGCGTCGCGAGGCGCCGCGCAGCCTCCTCGTCGAACCCCGGCCGCCATTTGTCTTCCTGCCCGATGTTCGGCTGGACGATGCGAACGTTGCGGATGGTCAGGGGATCAGGCGGAACTGCAGAGGACGGGAGGAGCCACAAGAGGGTGGTCGCGCCGAGAATGAGGACGAGCGGCAGCCATTTGCGATAATATTCGAGCCAGACTGCGCCGCTCAGCAGAATGACAAGGCCTGAAAGTCCATAGGTGCCGATCAGCGCCGTGATGGTGACGAGCGGGGTAGGGGCCAGCGCCGCCGCCAGCGGATTCCACGGAAAACCGGTGAAGACGACGCTCCGGAGCCACTCGGTGATCGCCCAGGCGCCGCCGAGCACTATTACCATGACGACGCGGTCGTCGCGCCCGAACCACCAGGCCGCGCCTGTCGCGATCATCGGGAAGATCGCGAGGTAAATCGAGAGAAGCACGACCGCGACCCAGCCTAGCCACGCCGGCATATTCGACTGGTAGGTGAACGACGTCGCGATCCAGTTGAGGCTGACCGCGAACTGGCCGAAGCCAAATGCCCAGCCAAGAGCGAGACTGCGCCAGAACGATTTGTTGCGGTCGAGTAGCTCGCACAATGCCGCGATCGCGATGAGCAGGAGCGGCCACCAGCCGACCGGCTCGAAAGCAAAGGCCGACATCGCGCCGGCCAAGAAGGCGTAAAGGACATACCTCATTGCCCCGATGGCTAGCCGCAACGCGGCTTCAACGAAAGCCTTCTAACAAAGTCCTTGCCAGCCGCTGCGCTCACTTATGCCCGCCTCGAGCGGCAAGCGTGCCGGCCCCCAAGGAGCTCGAGCGTTTAGTTGCTAAGAGCGGCGAACCCGTTCTAACAGCCCCAGGCATGTCTCTTCCGCCTTTTCACCTTGCATTTCCCGTTGATGACCTCGCCGAAGCGCGCCGGTTTTACGGCGCGCTGCTGGGCTGTGCGGAAGGGCGCAGCGCGCAGGAATGGGTCGACTTCGACCTCTACGGTCACCAGATCGTTGCCCATCTGGCGCCCAATGCGGCGAGGGCGCGGGCGACCAATCCGGTAGACGGAGACGATGTGCCGGTACCGCACTTCGGAATCGTGCTTGAGATGCAAGATTGGAAGATCCTCGCGGCGAAGCTCGAAAGGGCGGGCGTGAATTTCGTGATCGCGCCGGGGGTCCGCTTCGAAGGACAGCCCGGCGAGCAGGCGACGATGTTCTTTCTCGATCCCTCGGGCAATGCGCTCGAGTTCAAGGCGATGGCTGATCCTGCGAAATTGTTCGCGAAGAGTTAGTCGTCCGCGGGTTGAGGCGCGTGGAGCCGCACGCGAATGATCCGGCGTGGATCGGAATCGACGACTTCGAGCTTCCAGCCGGACGAATGGGTTACGCATTCGCCCGTAGCGGGAATGTGACCTGCGAGGAGGAAGACAAGACCGCCTAGCGTGTCCACTTCGTCGTCATCAGAGGAAAGCCGGGCATCGACCGCTTCTGCCAACTCTTCGAGCTCGATCCGTGCGTCGGCTTCCCAGACACCGTCATCAAGCAGGGTCAGCATGGCCGCCTCGGCATCGTCATGCTCATCCTCGATGTCGCCGACGATCTCCTCGACGACGTCTTCGATCGTCAGCAGGCCCTCGGTACCACCGAATTCGTCGACGACGATGGCGAGATGGACGCGTTCGGTGCGCATCCGGGCGAGGAGCTCGATCGCCCCCATGGACTCAGGGACGAACAGCGGCTCGCGCATGATCGCGTCCATCGAACGGTCCCGAGCCCGATCGACATTCGCCACGAACACGTCCTTGATGTGGACCATGCCGATGACCTCATCGAGGCTCTCGCGGTAGACCGGTAGCCGGCTGTGTCCCGCGTCCGCGAACGCGCTGACGAGACTTTCGAAACTTATGTCGCTTGGCACTGCGACAATGTCGCCCCGGGTCACGCAGATCTCGCCGGCTGTCTGCTCACCGAAATGGAGCAGGTTGCGCAGCATCTGGCGCTCGACGGGACTGAGGTCGCCGGGGACGGGCCGCTCGCCGTCGGTCTCCTCGGCCTCATCGATCGCTTCCTCGATTTCCGCGCGGAGCGTCGGCTCCGTTTCGTCGCCGAAGATCAGGTGCTGAATGCCGCGCCATAGACGCGAGCCGCCCTCGTCGCCGCCGCGCGTCGCCATCAGCTGGACCCTTCATAGGGGTTTGCGATACCGAGCCGCGCGAGCGCGCGGACCTCGCGCGCCTCCATGTCAGCCGCTTCGCGATCGTCGTGGTGATCATAGCCGAGCAGGTGCAAGGTGCCATGGACCAGGAGGTGGGCCGCATGGGTCTCGACGCTCACGCCTTTTTGCGCAGCCTCTGCCTCGCAGACGCCATGAGCAAGAATGATGTCTCCAAGCAACAATTCGCTTCCGGCAACATTTGCGCGGCCCAAATCCCGTTCATCGGCCATCGGGAACGAGAGAACGTTGGTCACTTTGTCCTTGCCGCGCCACTTCGAGTTCAGGGCGCGCACCTGTTCATCGCCGGTGAGGGTGACAGAGATTTCGACGGGCCGATCGGACGCTGCCAAATCGGGATAGGCGCTTTCGACAATCGCCGCTTCGGCGGCCCTGCGCGCGAGCGGGTTCCAGTCGAACGGCTTTCCGCCGCTACTGTCCCATTCCTCGTCCGTGTCGAGCGCGATTTCGAGCATCATGCGCCCACGTCCCGAACAGCGTTCGGCCCTTCATAGGCATCGACGATCCGGCCGACCAGCGGGTGACGGACGACGTCTGCCGAGGTGAAGCGCACGACGGCGATCCCCTTCACTCGCTCGAGCCGGCCGACCGCGTCAGCGAGCCCGGACTTGGTCGGATCCGGAAGATCGACCTGGTGAGGGTCGCCGCAGATCACCATCCGGCTGCGCATGCCGAAGCGGGTGAGGAACATCTTCATCTGCAGCGGCGTCGTATTTTGCGCCTCGTCGAGGATGATGAAGGCGTCGTTGAGAGTCCGGCCGCGCATGAAGGCGAGGGGAGCAATCTCGATCTCGCCCGATGCAATGCGTCGCTCGACCTGCTCGGTTGGCAGCATGTCGTAAAGCGCGTCGTACAGCGGACGGAGATACGGATCGACCTTCTCCTTCATGTCTCCCGGGAGGAAGCCGAGTTGTTCGCCCGCCTCGACCGCCGGACGGGAGAGGATGAGCCGGTCGACGCTGCCCGTAATCAGCTGCGAGACGGCCTGCGCCACCGCGAGATAGGTCTTGCCGGTGCCGGCTGGTCCCAGCGCGAAGATCATATCGTCGCGCCCCAGCGACTCCATGTAGGTGGTCTGGACCGTGGAGCGGGGAACGATCGTCTTCTTGCGCGTGCGGATCATCACCCGCGGCGCGGAGACGACCTCGTCCTTTATGATCCCGTCCAGATTGGGCTGCGCGGCCATGCCGAGCACGGCTTCAACCGCTTCGGCATCGACATCGTGGCCCTGGTCGAGGCGATTATAGAGGCCGGTGAGAACGTCGCGCGCGCGCGACGCCGCGTCGGGGTCGCCCTCGATCTGCACGCGATTGCCGCGCGCCGCGATGTGGACGCCGAGCCGCTGCTCGATGGTGAGCAGGTGCCGGTCGTAATCGCCGAACAGCGGACCCAGGAGGTACGGCTGGTCGAACTCGATTTCGAGGCGTGCGCGGTCCGGTACGGCCTGCAATTCGCGTCTGGTCATCAGGCGGCGACCTTCTGCTTCATGGCGCCGGTCATGCTGTTCGGGCCCGCGGCAACCAGCATCACATCGACAACGTCGCCGGGCTGGCGGTCGCTTTCGACATGCACTGACTGCAGCCACGGGGAGCGGCCGATCATCTGGCCGCCGTGCTTGCCGCTGCGTTCGATGAGGACTTGCGTCTCGACGCCCACTTTCGAGCGGTTGAAGGCCAGCTGGTGCGCATTGATCCGCGCCTGCAGCCGCTGGAGTCGATCATCCATGATCTCGCGCGAAATCTGGTCCTCCATCGTCGCTGCCGGGGTGCCCGGACGAGCGCTGTACTTGAACGAATAAGCCGAAGCGTAACGCACTGCATCCACGATCTGCAGCGTGGCCTCGAAATCTTCCTCCGTCTCGCCGGGGAAGCCGACGATGAAGTCTCCCGACAAGGCGATATCCGGCCGAGCCGCGCGCATCTTCTCGAGTATCGCCAGATATGTTTCGGCGGTGTGACTGCGGTTCATTGCCTTTAGGATTTGGTTGCTCCCCGACTGCACCGGAAGGTGGAGATAGGGCATGAGCTTGTCGATCTCGCCGTGGGCCTCGATGAGGTCATCGTTCATGTCCGCGGGGTGGCTCGTCGTATAGCGGATCCGCTCCAGGCCATCGATGTCGGCAAGGGACCGGATGAGGTCGGCAAGACCGCGGCGCTCGTGCGCCCAGGCGTTCACATTCTGACCGAGCAGCACGATCTCGCGCGCGCCGGCCCCGACCAAGGCATGAGCTTCATCGACGATGTCCTGCCACGGCCGCGAGATCTCGGCGCCGCGGGTGTAGGGCACGACGCAGTAGGTACAGAATTTGTCGCAGCCTTCCTGCACGGTCAGGAACGAACTCGGATTCGCGCGGCGCCGCGCCGGGAAAGCCTCGAACTTGCTGATCGCCGGCATGTCCGTGTCGACCGGACGGGCGCCGCGCGCTGCCGCCGCCACCATCTCGGGCAAGCGGTGGTAGGCCTGCGGACCGACGACGATGTCGATCATCTGCGATCGGCGCTTCGCTTCCGCGCCTTCCGCCTGCGCAACGCAGCCGGCGAGGGCGATCAGCGGTTTCGATCCGTCCTCGCGCTTCAATCGTCCGACGTCCGAATAGGCCTTGTCGGCAGCTTTCTCGCGGATGTGGCAGGTGTTCAGGACGACGAGGTCAGCATCCTCGGTATCGGCCGCCGCAGTCATTCCGTGCGAGCCAAGAAGTTCGGCCATGCGTTCGCCGTCATAGACGTTCATCTGGCAACCGAAGCTTTTGATTTTGAAGGTCTTGGGATTCATCTTGCCCCGCGTATAGGCGAGTGGGCTTGGGACTTGAAGCCGAGCGTTTCGACGATCGCTTCGCGTGCTTCGTGGGCGAGTTGTTTGCGATTGGTCCCAGGATCGAGCGGCGCAAGAACGCGAACCGTCACCGGCAAGGTCCCGCGCCGATTAAGGATCCGCTTGACGTTGAGTGCGCCGCGCTCCCCGAACCAGCCGACCTCTCCCCGCGCAGCGCCATAATCCACCGCAACGGGCCGTACGCGCACGGCGCCAGACGCGAAATTCACCGCTTCGAGCAAGGTCGAGCGGAAAGGAAGCAGGTACGTTCCCGGGCCGGTAGTTCCTTCGGGAAAGACAGTGACCGGCTTTGCGCCTTCGAGCGCTTTTGCGACCGCGATTGCCTGGTCTTTCGCGCCCTTGCGGTGCGTGCGCTTCACATAGACCGTGTCGTTCTGGTCGGCGAGCCAGTGGATCAAGGGATGGCCCAGTTCATCCTTCGACACGAAAGCGCATTCGAGCGTGCCGCCCAGGATCAGAATGTCGAGCCAGCTGGTGTGGTTGGCGACCAGCAGCGCGCGGCGGCCAGGGCGATGGCCGGACACACGAACGCGCGCGCCGATGATCCACGCTGCGCCGGTGAGGAAGCGGCTCGGCCATGGTGAGCGCCCGAGAAGCGCTTTTCTCGCGATATGGATGGGGGCGACGACCAGGAACAAGAAGAACACCCCCGCAATCCGCAGGAGCGCCCGGGCGTTCAGCGTCGTGCCTTGATCAGCGGCCGCGATTGAGCGCGACTCCGTAGAGCTCCATGCGATGGTCGACGAGGCGGAAGCCTAGCTTCTCCGCGATGCGTTTCTGCAGCTGTTCCAGCTCGTCGTCGACGAACTCTATGACATTGCCCGTCTCGACGTCGATCAGATGGTCGTGGTGGGTTTCCGACGCGGCTTCGTATCGCGAGCGTCCGTCGCCAAACTCGATGCCGTTCGAGAATCCCCGCTTCCTCGAACAGGCGGACCGTCCGGTAAACGGTGGCGATCGAGATATTCGAATCGATCGCCGCCGCGCGCGCGTGGAGCGTTTCGACGTCAGGATGGTCCTCGCTGTCGCCGAGCACGCGGGCGATCACCTTGCGCTGCTCGGTGATGCGCAGACCCTTGTCGGCGCACAGTGCCTCGATGTCGATGGTACGCGTCATTCGAGCAACGTAAGTCTCACGCCCGCCATCGTCCAGCGGAAGCGCGTTATTTGCGGGTACGACGGCGCTTCGTGCCGAGGCCGATCGACTTGGCGAGATTGCGTCTCTGTTCGGCATAATTTGGCGCGACCATCGGATAGTCTGGCGAAAGTCCCCACTTCTGACGATATTGATCCGGCGTCATGTTGTAGTCGGTCATTAGATGCCTTTTCAGCATCTTGAGCTTTTTCCCGTCTTCAAGGCAGACGATGTAGTCCGGCTTCACGGATGAGCGGATCGAGACCTTCGGCTCGGGCTTCGCCTCCGGTGCCGCGGCGGTCCGCGAAATACCGCTCAGTGCCCCGTGGACATTCTGGATGAGGTTGGGGAGGTCATTTACGGCGACGCTATTGTTGCTGACATGCGCGGCGACGATGTCGGCGGTAAGAATCAGTAGCGCGTCTTCGGCAGCTTCAACATCGGCCATTGCAAAAATCCTGAATTACGTGAGCAGAGGTCCCGTGCGCATGCGCGCACGAGACTTGCGCACTAGTCACGTGGATAGTTGGGCGCAAGTGCTGCGAAAGAAATAGGCAAGTCGAGTTAATTAACTAAAGTTCACAGGCGAGGGTGATTGCATCGTACCTCTTGCCGTCCATTGCATGATAATAGTTGCGGCGTCGGCCGACGGGAGAAAAACCTGCGGCGCGGTACATACCGATTGCAGGGTTATCGTCGCGCACCTCGAGATGGACTCGGTACACGCCTTCTTCGCGGCCTCGGTCCAGGAAGTGATCGAGAAGAAGACCCCCAATTCCCCGCCCCTGCTCGCTCGGAAGCACAGCGATTAGAAGAAGCTCAGATTCATCCTGCAACCGTCCGGACAAGCGAAAAACCGACGACGGCCTCGCGCGCGCAGTCGATTGCCAGCGTCAGGAACACACCGCTCATCGGCAGAATTCCGCTGAGTTGCGAACGGGTCCAGGCCTCCCCGAACTTGTCGCCGAAGGCCGCGTCCATGACCTTCATCACTGGACCGATTTCATCCGAGGTGCCTTGCGTGATGCGGACCTCGTCGGCGAGCGCTGGCGTCGCCATCACGCCGCCTTCTTGGTCCGCGCATCGGGAGCCCGAGCATAGAGGGGCTTCGCCGGCAAATTGCGCAAGTTACCGGGGAGCTTCAGCGCATCGGCGGCTGAGGGCCATGCTTCGCGCGCCTCGCCCCAGCCGCGTGCTTCGACAAGCTGCGCGGCGCCGGAGCCGACAACGAGGTGGGCAGTCGCGAATTGTGCCGCTCGCGCTGGGATGAGATTGCGCAGCTCGCCCGTCGGCTCTGATGTCCTGGCGTCAAATTGCTGGACGAAGAGCTCGCCGTGGCCGCC
>CAVYAH010000064.1:0-9882 GCA_963766415.1 uncultured Alphaproteobacteria bacterium
GCGACCTACGAAGCGGAGTTCGACCATCTCGCCGAGCTCAACGGCCCGCTCGCCGACAAGGTGATTCAGCAGCGGGTACCCGAGCCGGCCTAACAACGGCAATTTGACTGACACGGCCAACTGCCTCGTCTAGGCGAGGCGGCTATGAGGCACTGGTTCAAGGACCAGCATTTCCGGTCACTGCTGAAGAACAGCAGCTATCTCGCGGCGTCGCGCATCGTCGCCGCGTTCGCATCGCTCGCGACCGTGTCGTTCGCAGCGCATGCAATGGGCCTGCTGCTGTTCGGCGCGCTGATCCTCATCACCAGTTACGCGAGGGCAGTGAGCGGCATCGCCAAGTTTCAGTCCTGGCAGCTCATCGTTCGGTACGGCGGACGCGTGCTCCAGGATGAGCATGAGGACTTCAAGACCTCGACCGGATTCGCCTTCGCGCTCGACGCGGTCAGCGGGGTCGGCGGGATGCTGGCCGCAGTGGCGATCCTTCCCTTCATCGCCACCTGGGTCGGAATTCCCTCTGATCAGCTATGGCTGGCAATGCTGTACTGCACGCTCCTCCCGACGATGGCCGCAGCGACTCCAACCGGCGTGCTCCGTGCGCTCGACCGGTTCGACCTCATCAGCTGGCAGAGCACGGCGACACCGATCGCGCGGGTTATCCTCGTCACGATTGCCTACTTCGCGAACGCTACGTTCTCGGCTTACGTGGCCATCTGGTACGTCACTGACCTCGGCGGCGATCTCTACGGCTGGTTCATCGGCTGGCGAGAGCTCAAGCGCCGGGGGCTCCTCAAAGGCATCCGGCCGACGCTGCGTCCGGAAAGCCTGCCGGGCGCGTGGCGGTTTGCAATCCACGTGAACTTGAATGCCAGCGTCCAGGCTGTCTGGGGACCGATCGCCCGGCTTGTTGTCGGCGGCCTCCTGGGCGCAGCGGGCGCAGCGCTATTCAGGGTCGCCTCGGTCCTCTCGGACAGCGCGGGAAAGCCCGCCGACCTGCTCGCCAAGGCCTTCTATCCAGAAGTGGTCCGCATGGACCTGAGGTCGAAGAAACCCTGGAAGCTGATGCTCCGCGGTACTGCCGTAGCGAGCGGCCTTGCCTTTATCGCCATCCTCATCCTGCTCGTCGGCGGCAAGTCCATCTTGTCCTTCCTATTCGGGAAGGAGTTCCTCGGCGCCTATGACGCGCTTCTCATCCTGATGGTCGTTCCGTTCATCAGCGTCTTCAGCTTCCCGCTCCCGCCGATGCTTCTTGCTCTCGATCGGCCCGATGCACCCGTCACTGCGCGGTTGATCGGGAGCGTCGTCTTCTTCCTGAGCATTGCACCGCTTTGCTGGCAGCTCGGCGTCGTTGGCGCGGCGATCTCGATCGTGCTCGGCAATATCGCGACCGTTGCGGTGATGGTCGTCCAGCTCCAACGCGAGTACCGCCGCGTGCGGCCGCCAAGACCGGTCTGAGCGCCTTAGTTCGTCGGCCGTGGGTGGGGCACTGAGCGGAAACGCTCAGTCAGCTTCCCGCCTGGTGAGCGGATCTCAGCTCGCTCATGACCAAAGCGCGGACAAATATCGCCGCACGAGCAACCTAAAGGGCCAACTCCAGATAGGCCACCGGCCCGAGATAGTCGTACGAGAGCACGCCGTGCCAATTGTGCGTATCCCCGGTGATCTTGTAGTAAGCGTATCGATAGCCGATCCCGGCTCCGAAGTTCTTCGCGAACCGATAGTCCAGCCCCAGCTGGCCGTCCAAGAGCTTTCCCTTGTAATTGCCGACCTTCAGCTTGAACGCATCGACATTGCCCTGGAGGGCAACCGGACCGAACAGTTTGATGCTGCCGTACAGTCCAACATTGGGAAGCGGCGCGGACTTGGACCGTTGCTGCTCGAGGCCGAGGCCCAGGGGACCCGTCGCCTCGATCCGGAAGTCGGCGCTAGTGACATGAGCGCCGGCCGAGATCCCAAATTCCCTGTCGTCCCGACGGATGAACGAATAGCCGGCCGCGACACGATAGATATTCGTTCGGAATTGCGTGTGGATGTCCGCGTTCAAAGGAAAGACCGTGTCAGCGATATTTAGATTTTTGGAGAGGGTGATGTCACCCTCGCGCCTCAATTGAAAATAGTCGCCTTCCAGCCGGAACGCCTTGCCAAGCCGAATGCCCACGCTGGCCTTCGGCATCAGCCTGTTCGAGTCGAGTCCGAGGTCGCGTTCGAAATCGACGCGAGTGCCCTCGATACCCAAGGTTTCATTGTCGAGACGCAAGTCGGAGTCGATGTGGGCGGCAAAGGCCCCGACGTCTAACCAGGCACGGTCGGATGGGCGCTCGGCCCAGGCGACTTGTGGTAAGGCAATGGCGACGGCCGTGCCGACCAGCAAACGTTTCCGCATGACATCCCCCTTCGACCGGTTCGGGTCGCGTGCGATCAGGGAGATCCTGACGTTGCAAACGCTCGGGCCCCCCCGGCCACCGTTACGTGAGAGTATCACATCTGAAGTTTGGAAACAGGAAGCTCCCCGCCAACGACCGTGATACCGGCTTTCCCATCCCGAAGTTGCCGCGACGAGCGACTGAAACGGCAACCCATTGCGAATACTAACTCGGCGAGGCAACACCCGCGGAATGAAGCTGCGCTCGATGTTCAGGCTTCTGACGCTTTTATTGATCCCGCTGACTAAGGAAGCAGCGGCGGATGCCTCAGCGGTTTCTCCACCAGCTTCGCTCAGCAAATCGGAATCGGGCGTTGATCACGTCTCTTTCTCCACCGAAGATGGAGCCGTCATCTACGCCGATGTCTATGGAACAGGCGATCGCGGCGTAGTCCTTGCCCACGGCGGGCTACTCACAAAGGAAAGCTGGAAGCTTCAGGCACAACAATTAGCCCGGGCGGGGTTTCATGTTCTCGCATTTGATTTCCGCGGCTTCGGCCAGTCACATGGTCCCGGCGATTCAGACATCTTCACTGCCCCCGTGCAGCTCGACGTGCTTGCAGCTGTTCGCCAGCTAAGAAGGAACGGCGCAAAGAGCGTGGCAGTAGTGGGCGGCAGTTTTGGTGGCAGCGCGGCTGCGGACGCTTCGATCACGTCTCAAGCCGGTGAGATCAACCGATTGGTTTTGCTCGCCGCTCAGGGAAACGGTTCGGCGGGGGAAATCAAAGCTCCGCTGCTGGAGATTGTCGCGCGCGATGATGCAAACGACGATGGACCAAGGCTCCCTCGCATCCGCGCCTGGTTCCACAATGTCCCGCAACCCAAAAAGCTTATCGTGTTGGATGGGTCGGCACACGCGCAGTTTCTATTTCAGACCGATCAGTCCGAACGAATAATGAAGACGATCATCCGCTTCCTCTCTTCAGGTTCGGCGAAGCGCTAGCGCCAACTGGCGTCCGCCCATCACCTATTCCTGCCGCCAGCGCGCTAATGGACGCCGGATCGCGTGCCAATTTTTCGCCAATCAGCGATGCGTCGTGACGTGCGCTTTCGACGAAGCCTCACTCATCCGTTGCGACAAAGCGGCCGAGCCTCCACGCCCCGAGCAGAAATACCGTGCTCGCCAGAAGAGACACACTTAGCGCCGCCAATGATGCTTCGGGGCCAAAGCCACCGCCACTAAGCGCGTCCGAAACTCCTCTGATCGGATGCAAAGTCAAAGGCCCTCCTCCAATTTCAGTCGTTCCCGATACCACGGCGCCGAAGATCCAGCCTTGAGTAAAGTTCCAGGCGGAGTGCATGCCGATTGGCGCCCAAATGCGCCCGGTCAACAGGTAAAGGCCGATGCCAACGCCCTCACCGGCGATCAGGCAGGCCGCCGCAAACGCGCTGGAAACCGGATTGGCGAGGTGCAGCACGCCGAACAGCAAGGCAGCGCCGGCAAGCGCGGGCCAGATTCCGACCGCGCGCCAGAGGATCCGGAAGATCACCAGCCGAAGTACAAGTTCTTCAAGCACGCCCGACCGAATTGAATCGCGCAGGGCCAAGGCTATCTTGTCCGCGATCCTGGGTTCGATGACCACCCAGCCGAAAATCCAAAGCGAGCCGACAATCGCCGCCATTAGCGCGCCACCAACGCCCAATCCCAGCAGCAAATCCGACGGCGCATGTCGTATGTCCAGTTCCGGAACCTTCCTCCTTTCGCCGAACCGGACCGCGATCCAGTAGGTCGCAAGGAGGGCGATTGAGCCGGCGACCCCGGCCGCGAGCTTGTATGACGCGGGCGCGGCGCTCGTCGACGTCAGCTGGATGCCGCCGACCCAGGCCATGAACCACAGCGTCGCTCTCGCGATCGTGTTGAATACAGCGACGATTACGACGCACAATATTGCAAGCCAGCAAGAACGCCCGCAGTGGACGCCATCTCCCCGGCGCCAGCACGCCCGCCGATTCGATCATCACCATTCACTGCCCCGCTTCCACGTCGGCGGGGCTAGGGTTGGTGTATTATACTGTCAATACACCAAGTTCGCCTTCGAACGTGTATGCGAAGTGAGTTTTTAGACAGCCCCCACCCCAGGCAGACATTGACCGGTAAGTCGCTCGCTGACGGGACAGGACGTGCATCTGCTCGGCTGAACTCGCGGGCGGCGCCCGTGCTCACGCCCTCGACCGGCGCTATCCTGTGACAGTCCGATTCCGAAGCCGAGGCCGATTCCGGAGCCGAAGGGTGGCCGACAGGGGGAGAAGATCATGCGTCGTGCGAGGCTCGTGTGCATAGCCCTGGCGATGGCTGTGACGGCTTCACCGTTAGCCGCTCAGCAGACCACGCCGGATGAGCCGGCTGCGGCAAAGCAATCGCCGCCGCCCCCGCCGGCGCTCTGACCTTCCTCCACCGACACCGCGGACGTCAACCGAGCTGCCGCCTCCATTCCCGCACTACCCTGCGAGGGCGGCGAGGGAGCACGACCCGAATTACCATGGGCCCACGCACACGCATCGGCACGGCGAAACCCATCGCCAAGGTAAGACGCATCACCAGGCGAGAGCGCATCATCAAAGTAAGACGCATCACCACGCCGCTCATGAGCACTTTTCAAAGCGGACAATCCGCCAGTGCCACGGCATGACCTACAAGCAGATCATGCGGCACAGGAACTGCCAGACGATGATGAAGCAAGACCTCGAAACGGCCGAGCATCGTCATAATCACGCGCATCATCACGGCTCGGCGCATCATCATGGCTCAGCTCATCACCACAAGGCGCATGCCCATCGCGGTTGACCTGAACCACGAGTTCCGTCGCCGAAGCCGTTTTCCACAAGAGGCAGTGAAGCGGTTCTTTGCGCTAGCGGGCTAATGTCCGATTCCCGCCGATAGTGTTGAAAAACTCGGGAAATAGCTCCGCCGGCCGCCTCCGACGCAAATTCCAAAAAATCGGTCTTAGTAAAATCAATGACGTCGAGTAGCCGAACCCGCGCAAAACGGCGTTCAAACGTCGAAATTAGCGGCGGGATAACCGGGGCAGCTTGAGACAACGGCACACAAGCGCGAGTGGGCGGAACGCTCACAAGCTTGATGCGGGCGAACACGAAGGCCGTTGGGAAGAGCGACCAAGGAAGGTGGACCAGGCTGAGCCGGCGAAGCCCGAATAAGAAAAAAGCGGCCCGCAGGGGGTAGCGGGCCGCTCAATTAGCACCCGTTGGGATGACCTAAGGGTGCAGCTTTTAATCTAGGATACGATCTCCAACTTGCCGCGATTAATCTCGAACTGCTCGGCGATCTCTTCATAACGTACCGCCATGTCAGCATGGGCGGCGGCTGCACGAGCATCGGTCGCGTTTTGGCTACGCAGCCGCTCATCCTGTGCACGCATCGTGAAATACTCGATGCTGTCAGACATAAGACGCCCCGACTCATATTTTGCAGCTCCCAAGAATATGGCCGGCAGAACCAATTTGTCCTTGATCTGGATTTAGTCACCAATTCATGGGTGTATAAAAGACGCAATCCCCGCCTGGTTTAGCCCTGTGGTCTCCAATTGCCGCCTTCCATCAAACCCAGACGGCGGCTTTCGCCCCAAACAGACATTCGGAGAACCGATTGGCTAGCTGGTCCTGCATCCCTATGGCCTCGAGCGAGACGGCCGGAGGTCCGATGAATAATCAATCTAAGCTCGACTTGATCGCAGGCGGTGCAATCCTGGTCATGTTCCTGGGTGCCTTCATGCTGACCGTCAGTGCCTTGGGACTGCTCATGATAGCTGGCAGTATCATTGTCATGCTGTTCCTCTTTTTGAAGACCTTCCAAACCAAACAGTGAGCCTGCTCCATTCAATTCCGGAGGCTGCCGCTCCCGCTTACAATCGGGGGGTTGCGTCATTCCGGCGGATCTTTCGCTCAAGCGAAGCGGCACTCATCCTGCTGGCGGTGGTCGTCGGCCTGGCCGCCGGACTGTTGATGATCGCTCAGCATGGCATAGCCCATGGCATGCAAGCGCTCATCTACGGGTTAAGCGGATCAAGCCTCAGCGCCGCTCCGTCAATCGAAACGGTCCGTCTTTTCGCCCTTCCGGTCGTCGGTGTCCTTTTGGGCCTGGTCTCCAGAGCCGCGCTCCGGCGCTGGCGCACGCCGGTCGACGTTGTTGAGGCGAATGCGCTCCATGGCGGCGCGATTCCGCTGCGGGATTCGCTCATCGTCTGCGCCCAGACGATCGTCTCCAATGGCGCGGGAGCTTCCGTCGGCCTGGAAGCAGCCTATGCCCAAGCGGGTGGCGGCTTTGCATCAGTGCTTGGCCGATGGCTCCGCCTGAGGCGCGCGGACATGCGGATCCTCGTCGGCGCAGGTGCGGGCGCAGCGATCGGCGCGGCCTTCAGCGCCCCACTCACGGGCGCCTTTTACGCCTTCGAAATCGTGATTGGCGCCTATACGCCCGCGGCGATCGCGCCGGTTGCAGCAGCCTGCCTCTCCGCGGTGCTGCTCGTCCGCATGGTGGGCATCGAAGCCTATGTCGTTGCCCTGCCGGGGGCGAGGGCCATCACGACCGTCGATTACCTGCTCTACGCCGCGCTTGGTCTCATTTGTGCCTTCATCGGCATCGCGGTCATGCGCAGCGTCACGTTCCTCGAATCTCACATTCGCGGTTCCTTCATTCCCGAGGCATGGCGGCCGGCGATCGGCGGCCTGCTGCTCATTCCTCTGGCCATGATCACCCCGCAGGTCCTGTCGGCAGGCCACGGCGCGCTGCACATCGACCTGGGAGCTGAGGTGGGGCTCAGCTTCATCCTTCTGGTGCTCATCTTGAAGATCGCGGCTTCGACTATTTCGCTCGGCTTCGGGTTTCGCGGCGGACTGTTCTTCGCCTCGCTGTTCATCGGATCACTCGTCGGGCAGCTGTTCGCCGGCGCACTAGCTTGGGTTCCGGCCTTCCCTGCCGTGGACCCGTCCGACGCGGCGCTAATCGGGATGGCCGCAATGGCGGTGGCGATCGTCGGTGGACCCTTGACGATGTCGATGCTTGTGCTTGAGGTCACCCACGACTTCGCGCTGACCAGTGTCGCGATCACGGCGGCGCTCTGCGCGAGCACGTTCGTACGCGAGACCTTCGGCTTCTCATTCTCGACATGGCGACTGCACACCCGCGGCGAGAGCATCCGCAGTGCGCGCGACGTCGGGTGGGTGCGTGCGCTCACGGTCGGCAAAATGATGCAGCGCGGGGCCGAGACCACGCCCGCCGCCAGTTCGGTTGCGGAGTTTCGGAACCGCTTTCCGCTGGGCTCAACCAGCAAGGTCGTGCTCGTGGACTCGACAGGCCGCTACGCGGGCATCGTCGAAACAGCCAAAGCCTTCGACCCGACCATCGATGGTACGGATGAGATCGGCAGCCTGGCCACGCTGCAGAGCGTTGCGCTCGAGCCGGCGCAAGACGTTCGCTCGGCGATCATGACCTTCGACCTGAGCGAAGCCGATTACCTGGCCGTCGTCGATGACAGCCAGGCCGTTCTCGGAACCTTGTCGGAACGCTTCGTGCATCGGCGCTATGCCGACGAAGTGGAAAAGGCCCAGCGCGAGATGTTCGGTGAATAGCGAGGAGCGCGGGTCCCCGCGCACCTTCAGCGCAGTGGTCCTCGGCGGCGGGCTGCTGATCGCGGCTCTGGGCGGCGCGTTCGTCGTACGTCTCCTGTCGCCCTCGCAACAGCCTTCCAAACACTCTGAGACGCGCCCGATAGTGCAGATCGTGAGGCAGCAGCCCGGCCTGCCCGACCTCGCCGATCTCATCGATCGGCTTTGCCCGTCCGTCGCGATCATCGTCCCCCACGGTTCGGATGTCCCGCCGGACGCCGCCGGCACGCCGGCAGTGCCCGCGTCCGAATATTCGTCGGACGGCTGGCTGGTCACGTCCGCCGCGGACCTGCCGCAAGGGCAGCTCGATGCCGTGTTCGGCGACGGCCACAGGGCGGAGCTGAGCGACGTCAGGACCGATCCCGTCTCGGGCCTCGCGATCGTGAGGGCCGCCGGGGCGGCGGTTCCGCCTCTTCTGTTCAGCGATCAGGCTTTTCCGCGTGTCGGCCAGTTCGGCTTCGCGCTGACCTCACCCGCGGGCACAGGCTGCAGCGCGGCGGCGTCCATGATCGGCAGCGATTTCCTCGCCGATGGTGGGGGGCTAACCGGCTACGTGCGCCTTCGGCCCCCGCCGGACGGCTGGACAGCCGGCATGCCGCTGCTGAGCACGGATGGCCGCGTGCTCGGGATCGGAACCGGCGATCCCGCGGGCGCCGTCATTCCAGCGCCGATCGCTAGCGTGATCCTCGACGAGCTCATCCGCAGCAGCCTCTCTCCTTCGACGAGCTTCGGCTTCAGGGTTGTCGATTATGCTGCGCCTTTTTCCGCTCGCCTCGGCAATGTGCGATCAGGCGCGGGGATCGCGCTCGTGCAGCCCAAGTCCGCCGCCGCTCGGTCCGGCCTCAAAGCAGGCGACATCGTGATTGCCATCGATGACGTCCCCGTCTCCAGCGCGTCGGAGCTTAGCCGCGCTCTGGATGGGCTTCCGAGCAACGGCACGCTCACCGTGCAACGGGGACCGCAGCAGCTGAAGCTACAATCAAGCGAGTGTCCGGCTGACCAAGATAGTGCTCATGTCCTTTCCGCCCGCTCCGGCCATAACCGATCCATTCCAGACGCTAGCCCCAAGCCCGCCCAACAAACATGAACGCCGCAGCACCGGCAATACATGCAAATGCGCCTAGATAACGCCAGCCAATCGGTTCCTTGAGAACGACAGCTGCAAACACGGCGAACACCGTGAGCGTGATAATTTCTTGGATGATCTTCAGCTGCCCACCTGTGAAGCCGTGGGCGTAGCCGATGCGATTTGCTGGAACCGCGAAAGAATATTCGATCAGGGCAATACCCCAGCCGATCAGCACAGCGGTTAGCATCGGCAAGTGCGGAAACTTCAAATGGCCATACCAGGCCAACGTCATAAAGATGTTGGAGATGAGCAGCAGGGCGATCGTGGGCATTTCGTTGCCCTACTCGCTGAGGCGATCGAGGCAAACACCGCCCTCAGCCCATGATCGCTTTTCATCTGTCGGCGCTCGCACTGCAGCATTTCGTGCGGTCGCCCAGCCTCTGATTTGAGATAGCTGTTTCGTCCTTCATCCAAGCGAACCGACCGTCGGTCGCAAAGCGATTGAACTGCCGGGCGCAGGCGCGAACTGACATCGCTGAAACTGGGGGGAGTGAAACCGTGCGACCCATTAGCAGTGCAGCATTGTCCGCCCTGGCAGCTGCGGCCACCTTCTGCTCCCCGCCTGCCAATGCCGCCCCCGGCGACCAGATTTACACGCGGCCGGGCCTGATGGCGCCGTCAGGTGACGGCGGCGTCCGCCTAAATTTCACCTGCCTCGGCAAGGGCTCACCAACGGTCGTCTTCGATGCGGGCTGGAGCGACTGGGCACCGG